>CAMWUI010000072.1 GCA_947177395.1 uncultured Paraprevotella sp. | reverse complement strand
TTTTGCCTGCACCATAAAGAGAAAAAGGCCGCCTAAACTTGTTAGACAGCCTCTTTTAATTTTTTCAATATATAGCAATCGTATTAGAAAGTTTTCACTAGGTGCTTACCGAACAACCCACATACGCATCAGGCCGCGACTTTCCGGACAGTCGCGGCCTGATGGATAATATCATCAACTGACGGTTACCGCACCGTCACCTGCAACGGTTGTTTCAAACCGGCAGCATAACGCTTCAGGGCGCCCTGCCAATCAGCCATCGTGGGAACATCGTATTTACTCCAGGCCGAACCGAAATAATAGGTGAACGTGTCGCCCGGCTTGTAGTCACAAATGCCGACCACATGGGCTATACCGCCGGCTTTCTCTTCTTTCAGAGGTATGTATTTCACGGCTTTCAAACCGTACGGGAACAAACAACCGGCATAGAGCTGACCGTTCATCACCTCGGGATGGTCCATCGCATCGGCATAGGCCACATAACCCGCTTTCTTATCCATCACATACGTGTCGGGAGAACTTTTGTGCACCACGACACCGGCAGCTACCTTACGGGATACAGACAATCCGTCGTACGTGACGGCACAGCGGTTGAGATGGGTGCCGCGGTCAAGCGTGATGATACGCACCTCCGTAACTTTCTCATCCGCACCGACCTTCACGGGAGCGAAAGTCAGACGGACGGTGAAACGCAACGGACCGTTGTCCAAAATCTCCGCCTTCTCATAGCAACGGGGATAGACAAACTCGTCGCCTTCCATCAGAGTCGGCACACCGGCGCCCAACGTGGCTCCCACCGTATAGGCATCCATGCCCATGCCGTGGTCGCGGTGATAGGTGAGTGTGCGGTGCAGGGCATCACACTCGCCGCTCCGTCCGGCCTTACGCAGCCGGTCCTGCAGACCGTACGACGTCAGTTCACTGTTGTAGAGCGTCTCCAATACGGGTTCCGGACGGTTCTTGTTGAAAACATCGAAACCATAGATATGCTGCCCGCTTTTCTGGATGGCCGGACCGTAGGCACGCCAACCATTACGGTCGTTCTCCCATGCCAGGTCGTCCTCGCGATTGGGCCACAGACGGCCGAATGCACCGAACTTGAACACGGAGGGAGTTCCTTTGCAAATGCTCAGGCTTACCGTCGTATGGGGACGTACAAAAGCCTGGACCAGAAGTTTGCCGTCATACGTGAGCTGGTAAGGCTGTTCGTTGCCGTCAGCATCGAGCACGACCAGCTGGCGGCCACCGCACACACCCAGTTTTCCGCAGACAGACGCCGCATCCAGTTCCACAACCTGAGCTACCATATCCTTGGCCGTATTCGCTATATCCACCTTAACGGTCTGTGTACCGCGTCCGGTCGTACCGTCCAGATAACGCACACGTTCGCAGGCTGCCAGCAACCAAGCTCCCGTACCGAACGGAGCTTGCGATTTGGCATCTACCTTCCGCGTAGGGTCGGGCTTCTCGCCGATGGGTTGAACGAAACCGATGGTGCCGTCAGACTGCAAGGCCGTATTCACCAGATAATTCCATGCTTTCTCTATCACCGGAGCGTATTGGGCCTTGTCGAGCAGACCGTGGTTCACGCCCCACATCAGACCGTATGTAAAGAATCCCGTACCGCTGGTCTCCGGTCCCGGCGCATCGGCCTCACACAGCATGCTCCGGCTCCAGTAGCCGCCTTCCTGCTGACAACGCGCCACTCCCTCGGCCAACTGGCGGAAGCGCTGCACGAAGAAGTCACGATGTTCATAATCCCCCGGCATATCGGCCAACACCTTGGCCAGTCCGGCCAGCACCCAACCATCGCCGCGCGCCCAAAAACTCTTGCCTCCGTCGGTCGTCTTCACTTTCGGATAGATATACTTGGCATCGCGGTAATAGAGTTGTGCCTCGTGATCGAACATCAGGCTGTCGCTCCACAGGAAATTCTCATACAGGCGGTCGAGATACATCCTGTCACCCGTGAGACGGTACATCTTCGTCATGACCGGCATCACCATGTACAAGGCATCGCTCCACCACCAGAACTTGTTCTCGTTCATGTGGCATTCGTAGCTCATCACCTCCTTGGCCCGCGCCACCTTATAGTCGGCGGGGTTCAACTGATACATATCGATGTAGGTCTGGAAACAAATCTGCCAGTCGCCGAACAACACGAAATCCTGTCCCTCGCCGTATGTCTTCCACCGCCAGTTCCGCTTGTCGTCGCTGTTGGCTCCCCGCCAGCGGTTGTGCTCGCACCAGCGGTTGCTGTATTCATAATAAGCCGCTTTTCCCGTCAGCTTATAAACTTCCATGTTGCCGGTATAATAGGCCGCATGGTCCCAGAAAGCCCACACCTTGGGGGAATGGTTCGCCTGGTACGTGTCGTTTACCTTCTCAATGAGTTTCAGCACATCGGATGAAGTGTTCTGTGCCACAAGCACCGACGGCCGGAACAAACCCGCACATAAAAGCACGGCAAACATCCATAATACATTTGTTCTTTGTTTTTTCATCGTGTTTATTTTTAAGATTATTCTTTCACAAAAAGATTATAGGGCAAAGATAGTGTTTTTTTCCTATATTGGGCCACATGTCCTCTACAATTCCGCCAACCGTCCCTGCCAGGCTCCCCGTTCGGCCATACGGCGTTTCACCCGTTCGGTGAATTCATAGTTTTTCAGGCCCCAGTCAGGAGCGATGAGGAGTTCTTTGGGCGATTGAGACACAAAACGTTCCAACACTAAATCGGGGCGCAAACGCTCGACGTAATCTATCACAAGGTCGATATATTCGTCCGCCGTGTAAAGGCGAAACGACGCAGGCTCCGATTCGTATTCATGGGCCATGCGCGTTCCGCGGATCAGTTGGAGCTGGTGGAGTTTCAGCGTAGTCAGCGGCAAACGGGATAAAAGACAAGCCTGCCGGATAAGTTCGTCCCGCCCTTCACCCGGCAGCCCGAGTATCACATGCCCTCCCGTGCGGATGCCCCGCCCTGCCGTACGTTCCACGGCCTCCACCGTCACGGAAAAGGAATGTCCGCGGTTGATACGCCTCAACGTTTCGTCATTGGCACTCTCAATGCCGTATTCCACCATCAGGAACGTCCTGCGGTTCAGTTCCTCCAGACAATCCAGCAGGCTGTCGGGCATGCAGTCGGGACGCGTACCGATGACCAGTCCCACGACATCCGGCACGGCCAGCGCCTCCTCATACTTGCGAATCAGTGCCTCCGTCTCGCCATATGTATTCGTATAGGCTTGGAAATAGGCAAGATATTTCATATCCGGATATTTGCGCGAGAAAAATGCCTTTCCCTCCTCCAACTGTTGCGTCACGCTCTTCTCCGTGCGGCAGTAATCGGGGTTGAACGTCTGGTTGTTGCAATAGGTGCATCCGCCCCACCCCTTCGTACCGTCACGGTTGGGACAGGTGAAACCGGCATTGAGCGAAATCTTCTGCACTTTATAGGGGAAAAGCCGGCGGAAGTAGGTTCCTAAATCAAGATAAAGGGGATACTGTTCCATTCTTTTCACAGATAACGGTGGACAAAGATAGAAAAAAAGAGCTATCTTTGGATAAGATAAACTACATTTCGGCAAAACATTCAAGCAAGCCTGATGGTTTTGCCCTTAATTTGCATTATCTACGTCAGTTCGGGATAAGAAAAGTCTCATAAAAGTAGGTAATCTCGCAAATATT
>CAMWUI010000071.1 GCA_947177395.1 uncultured Paraprevotella sp. | reverse complement strand
GGATGTCGCTCCAGCCGTAGTCGCTGTTGAGCATGGCGCTGAGCGTGTCGGCCTCTGCCTCGCAGATGAGCCCCGCTCCGTCGTTCGTGTCGAGCAGTTCGATGAGCCCCGGCGCGGTAATGTTTCCCGGCAGGACGGCGAACCTCATGCGCGGTTCCTCGGGTCGCTCCATCCGTACGCGCTGCTTCCCCGCGCCGTCGTAGATAGCCTTGTCGCGCTCGTACCGCTTGTGCTGCGCGCGGTAGTCGGCGGCCAGTCGCAGGTGGAGCGTGTCGGCCAGTCACCGGGTCCAGGTGATGACGCTCTTTCCCGAAGCGGGCGGCGCCACGACGAACATCTGTATGACGGGGTACCACAGGCGGCGGCTGTAGCGCGTGCAGAGCAGCCGTCCGCGTGCCAGCAGGTATCCCGTCACGACGACGACGGCCAGCGTGAGCACGTCGCGTTGCGCCCCGTTCTCGCCGCAGTCCACCATCTGCTGCATGAACCTCGGCCAGCGGTATCCGTCGGGGAGTCGGAAGCGGAAGGTGTCGTCTGCGAAGTCGTTCGCCGCTTCGGGGGCGTTTCTCCCGTTGGGGGCTTCGTTGTCCTTTACTATATTATACGCGTGCGCGCGTGTGTATTTAAGGGGGCTTTGTGAGTGAGTGAGTTTGTGAGTTCCGCGGCCATCGCCGGCGGTGTGCGGCATGTCGAACGTGGCATGTTCGCGGGCATAAAGAGGAGGCAGTGCGGGCTTGTGCCGGCCGTAAATAAACAAAGGCCGCTTCACAGCGACCTTTGTTTCTAGTTTTTTAGGTATTAGTTTTGTTTAAGGTAAAAAGATTGTTTTCAGGATAACGATGCAAAGGTAAAGGCTTTTTTTATACAAAACAAATAATTTTATATGCTTAATAGCATGTTTTGTAATTTGTGCCTTACAATTGCACTTAATAAATGTTTTTGTGCCCGGAGAGGCCCTTGTGATAGGCAACCATGCTTTCGACGGGGGAGGGGAGGATGCGCCCCGTGGTGAATCCCGTGGCACAGGCCGCTTCCCTTATCTCGTCGGCGAATACGTGCGCGATACTCCCCGTCATGTGTACGGGCAGGTCGGGACGGGCATAGGCGATGAGATTGCGGCGGAAGAAGGCTTCGAAACTTTCTGTCAGCAGACGGTGTATTGCCGCTTCCCGGCGGTGCTCGGCCATGAAATAGGTGAATCCCGCGAGATAGCGGTTGGGCAACGGCCGGCGGTACACCTGTTCGATGATTTGTCCGGCGGTGAGGTGGTAGCGGTCGGCGAAAGCATTGCTCACGGCTTCCGGTAGCAGGCCTTTCAGCAGGTCGCCCAGCAGACGTCTGCCCAATACGGCTCCGCTGCCTTCGTCCCCGAGGATGTAGCCCAGCGGCGGGGTGTGGGCGCAAATCTGTCGGCCGTCGTACAGGCAGGAGTTGGAGCCTGTGCCGAGGATGCAGGCTATGCCTTCGGAGTGTCCGCACAGGGCGCGTGCGGCACCCAGCAGGTCGGAACTGACATGGATGACGGCCGCGGGAAATGTCTGCGCCAAGGCTTTCTCCACGGTCGGAATCGTGGAGGGCAGGCATCCGGCTCCGTAGAAATGTATTTCCCTGACGTCGGTCAGGGCGGACCGGTCACCGTCTGTCGCGCCGGACGGTGAAAGCAACTGTCCGTTCAGCAGTCCGACAATCGTTTCCGTATCCATCAGGACGGGATTGATGCCGGCCGTCTCTATGCAGAGAGGAATTTCCTCTCCCTGCCATGCGCGCCAGGATGTCTTGGTCGAGCCGCTGTCTGCCAATAGGATGGTTCCGGTTTCCTTCATGTTGCAAGGATCATGCAGTTTGTCTTATGCAAAGATAATACAAATCGAGCGCAGAATCATCAAGTTTACTTGAATGTTATGCCGAGATGTAGCTTATCTTATACAAAGATAGTGATTTTGTGGAATTTCCGGTACGGAATACGAAAAAAGAGTGCCTCGGCGGGCACTCTTTTTCAATTACGGTCAGGAGAATGAACGGATCGGTTATTTCACTCCGTGCATCTTGAATCCCTTTATGTCGTTCCAGTGGCCGCGTGTGAAATCGGGCACTTCCACGGGAGCGTTGTTATTTATCATAGACAAGTAGCCCAGTTCGGCCACGCAACACCATTCGGCCAAGTCGTATACGTCGATGTCGAGCGGCAGGCCGTTCTGCAGGCAGTATACCATACGGTAGTCCATGATGAAGTCCATACCGCCGTGTCCTCCTACGGATTTGGCTTTCTCGCCCATCTCTTTGATCAGCGGGTGGATGTATTGTGCCACCAAAGCCTTGTGCGCATCAGCGGAAAGGAAACCGTGGGCGTTCAGGTTCTCGTGGTTGGGCACGCCTTCGATCTGTGCAGTTTTGCCTTCGATGGCATATCCTTCGACCGGATATTTGTTGGCGAAGCCTGTCGTACCGGTCAACTGATACTTGCGGCTGTAGGGCTGCGGGTTCATTACGTCGTGCTGGATTTCGATGACCTTACCGTTTTCCGTGCGGATGAGGGTGGTCGTGTGGTCGCCGTTCTGGAAGTCCGTCACCTCTTCGCCCGTCACCTTTTTGATGTATTCGGGACCGTGTACGGCTTTCGTATCCATGGCAACCAATGTCTTCAGGCGGTCGCCGCGGTGGATGTCAAGCAACTGGCAGCAGGGGCCGAGACCGTGAGTGGCGTATACGTCGCCCTTGTGGAGACGGTTGTATTTCATGCGCCAGCCCAACTTGTCGCCGTCTTCCTTCCAGTAATATCCCCAGAAGTCGTCCAGGTTGTGGATGTAGGCGCCTTCTACGCGGAGCACTTCACCGAAGATGCCTTTCTGCGCCATGTTCAGTGTGTTCATCTCGAAGAAGTCGTAGCAGCAGTTTTCCAACTGGATGCAGTGTTTGCGCGTGCGCTCGGATGTGTTGATGAGGTTCCAGCAGTCCTGTAGGCTCATGGCCGAGGGAACTTCGATGGCGGCGTGTTTGCCGTGTTCCATTGCATAGAGGGCAACGGGTACATGGTGGTTCCAGTCGGTGGCGATATATACGAGGTCGATGTCCTCGCGTTCGCACAATGCCTTGTAACCGTCTTCACCGCTATATTCGGCTGCTTTGGGGAGACCGGCTTTTTCCAGTGTCTGGTTGGCCTTTGCGGCGCGTGCCGGCACATAGTCGCACAATGCTACGATCTTGACGTTCAACCCTACGTCTTTCATGTGGGTGAAGCGTTCCACGGCTCCGGGGCCGCGCATACCCAGTCCGACGAAGCCGACGCGTACGACGGGCAGAGCCGGAGAGGTCATTTGCAAGGCATGCTGCTGGTCGGACGGACGTTTAGGCACGATTGTGCGGATGACGCCGTCTTTTCCTTTTTTCCATTTTGTTGTGAATTGCGGGTTGAGGGTTTCTTTGCCCCCTTTGTCTGCTGCCGCCGTTGTCAGTACGGGAGCTCCCGCCAATGCAAAGCATAAGACACCGGCCAATAAGCGACGAAGTTTCTTCATAGGTTTTAAATGTTAAGTTAAATAATAGAGTTCACTATGGCAAAGGTAAGGCTTTTTTTTGATAATGGCGGGAAAAGAGCGGGAAAAAAATCGTTCTTTATACATATTTGCGGTTTTCATACGAATATGAGGCTGTCTAACAAGTTTAGGCTGCCTCTTTCTCTTTATGGTGCAGGCAAAAA
>CAMWUI010000070.1 GCA_947177395.1 uncultured Paraprevotella sp. | reverse complement strand
ATTTGCGAGATTACCTACTTTTATGAGACTTTTCTTATCCCGAACTGACGTATATATAAATGAATATACCCAAACCAAAACTAGGAAGAGCCATAATAAGGGCTCCCCAACAGGCATGTCTTTTTACAATTTTAAAAACTTCTTTCTCAAACATCTTATTGGCAAATTTGCCAGCAATGTAACCTTCAAACATAATTGATGAATTATTATTGTTATTATTATTATTTATGAATACCTAATTTTGACAACACATTGCCCAATGGAGCATCAATAGATAAAAATGTTCTGTTGGGGTTAATAGTCTCTTTTACTTGTGGTGTTTTATTCATGCCCAGATTCAGACACGATGGATTCTGTTTTATCATTTGGTATGTCTCGGAACTTTCCCATTGAAGAGCTTCGTAGGCTCGAACAGGCATAAACGGATGATCAACATCCGCATTGGAAATCCATCTGACAACTTTATTCCATGCAGAACCATCTTTAAGGGCTTCGAAGTCCTTGCCTTGCTGTGCCCAAGTATCAATGTCCATTCCGTCGACGATATATCTTGGAATCATGCTTATTCTGGCCAGTGCTTTTGCAAGTGTTGCAGCCGGGGTTATCAGGCAGGCAATGCGGTCTGCCGACAATTCTGAAGCTCGGCTCCAAGCTATCAAAGCTTGTTTGAGAGGTTTTATGGTTACGTTTCCAAGTATGCCGACAATAGAATCCGTAAAAGATGCGCCGACGGAGAAAATAGCATTTGCCAATGTCTGATATAGGACATGCTCACACACTATATGTCCGCATTCATGCGCCAGAACAGCATCCAGCTCCTCGCCTTTTATGCGTTTTATCAGGCCAAGGGTCACAACGATGTATGGTTTGCTATGTCCAGAAGTCCACGCATTTGCAATCGGACTCATCTGCAAATATAGTTCCGGTATCGGAATGCCAAATCGTTCACATATTGGTGGCAGACGGTTGTAAATCTCCGGCATCTGGGTTTCCGACAGTCTCAGATTGGTTGTTATGTTTTCACTCCACGATATTTCGTCATATCCATACTGAAATACTTTTTCCATCAAAAGTGGTAATCCGGGAATACTTTTCAGCGTATTTAACGCTTTTATGTCTCCGGGATGAATAATTTCTTCTACTTTCATTGTTTATCCTATTTTTACAGCCTTAAGACAGGAACTATTCAACGCATTCATTCTCTTGATATCTACACCTTTGGCAAGAAATGCGTTTGCTACAGCATCGGCAGCATTATATATCGGGTTGGCATGAGAAAAGGTTTGAATATCAACGGATAGTCCTTTGTCTATCCTCTGTCCTTTTGAGCATCGTGTTACAGTGACGGTTATTCTCCAAATAGGCATATTGTTATCTATTGTTTAAGTCATTCATGATAGTTAGTGGCAGAACCAACGATGAAAGTGTTGAACCCTTGTTTGCTGTTGAACAGATCCTAAATAATCTTCCTCCATTCATCAGTACACTGTCACGGAATGGACATGTTTCAAATATTTTAGTCATAAGCTAAAAATATGCCGAAACACTCCACAACTTACGGCGTTAAACTATATAGATACAAAAAAGGATGGAGCTATATTATTTATGTCCACCCCTAAGCCCGGTGCCTGGAAAAACCGTAAGAACAGATGAACAAAATCAGCCCCATCCGTGTACGGTATGAATAGATACAATTGTTACTGTATCAAGACATAATATACACTAGACGGGCATATTGATTTCACACATTGTCCTTATATGCTGTAGTTTCCAGGCTTCAGCTTAGACGAGTTGTCAATATACCTTCTTTGGCCTCATGGCTACTCTCCATTTTGCTATGGAGTCTCCAATCAGCAATGCAAAAATATAAAAAATACGTGAGATGGCGTCATAACTTAATAAATATTGTTCAAATAACATAGGAACAGGCCTGTAAACACGAAAGCAGGAGATAAACACCTGTGAGCGGTGTCCATCTCCTGCCTGTTGCTTGTCTTTTTATACTCTTACAGTTCGTTGCTGAACATGGGGTCCCATGCGGGCAGACGAACCGGTTTCTCTTTCAGCAGTTTCAGCATTTCCGGTGTACAATACTTCCTGTTGACCACCAGACGGAACATGTACTCGTCGAACCATTCGTCCGTCATGATAAGGAAACCATTGTGGCCGTAACTGGGGCCCCAGCTGTTTTCTACTTTCCATTTCTTGGGCCGCCCTTCTGCGTCCAGATCTACAGCCATGAGAGTCATGGCGTGCGAGCTTCCGCTGTCGAATGTCTGGATACGCTGCTTCTTGTTCATACCGAAAGTGGTGCCGAACAGGCTGCCGTAATCGTAGTTGTTCAGGTCGAGCATACCGTTCTTGCTGTTTAGTTCCTTGCCCACGTCGCAACTGAAATACATCATCGTGCTGTCTTTGAGGCTGGCGATGGCGGCCTGTTTGATATCCTCTATAGGCAGGTTCAGGTAGAGCCAGTTGTGTCCGTCATAGGTGTGGCGGTCATAGTCTATCTCGTATACTTTGTTATAAGGGCGCGAGGGGTCGTTCATCAGCATGACGTAGTTGGCGTATAAGTCTTCGCCTCCGCACACCTCTTTGTAGAAACTCAGCGGGGTGTAGGTCTTCGCTTCCGACAGGGCTTTCCCGTTCTTGGTGGGAGCCCAGGTGAATGAGGCGGGCGGTTCGCCATAAGCCAGCACCAGCATGCGGTAGACGGTCTTCATCATTTCCACTTTTCGCTGTTCCAGGGCGCGTTCCGTTGCGCCTTTTTCGCTTTCTTCGCGCAAGGTGATGCCGAATTCGCGCAGTTTACGTTTCAGCAGTGCGTCGAATTCGCTTGTGTTGTTGCTGTTGTGGGTCTCCGCCATAGCCTCGCGCGGCACAAGTCCGTATTTCATGACCAGATCGGAAATGCCGGTGTATTGTCCGCCGTCGCTCAGAGGATTGTGGAACAGCCATTCCACGGTTTTGTCGTCCAGCGGTTGTTTGCGTGTGTCGATGATGCCCTGCAGGAACAGGTTGCTTTTTTCCAGTTGGTCGTAGAAGAACAGGTAGACGTGCGAGAAGTGGAAGTTGGGCATGCCCAGTTGGGCTCCTACCCGGGCGCGGATGACGTTCGTTCCGGTGAAGAGCCAGCACCGGCCGCTGCTCAGCTGGTTCGTGATGCCGGAACTGTTGACCGACGTGCTGAACCACGTGTCCGGCGTGGCTGTGTTTTCCTGATTCAAAGCCAGTGTCTTCAGTGAGTTGGCGCTGATGGCGTTGCGCAAAGCCTTGTCGCACGCCGTGCCTTCATAAGAAGAGGACAGGGTTTTCAGAACCTCCGGCGTCAGGGCCTTCTGGGCGCAGAGAGGGCCGGATGCCAGTAGCAATAAGGACAGATAACATGTTCTTGTTTTCATATTCATATAGTTTGGTGATTAGTCGGTAAGTATCTTTTCAATGCGTGCCAGTTCCTCTTCACTGAAAGGGGCTGACTGCAGGCAGGACAGGTTGTTGGCCAGTTGGGCCGTAGAACTGGCACCGACCAGTACGCTTGTCACTTCCGGATGGTGCAGAATCCATGCGAGCGCCATGCTTGCCAGTGTCTCTCCTCTTTCCCCGGCCAGTTCGTTCAGGGCTCGGATGCGCCGCAGGGTCTGCGGGGTCAGAATGTCGCTCTTCAGGAAACGTTCCTGCGTCATGCGCGAACCTGTCGGGATGCCGTTTAAATAACGGTCGGTGAGCAGTCCCTGCGCCAGCGGAGAGAATGATATGAACCCGCACCGGTTCCGTACGCTGTCCAGGATGCCCTCTTGCAGGGGCGCCCGGTCGAACATGTTCAATCGTCCCTGATAGATGAGGCAGGGGGTGTGGTTGTCGTGCAAGAAACGGAATGCGTATTCGGCGGCTTGCCGGGGCCAGCGTGACAATCCCACATACAGGGCCTTGCCCTGGCGGACGATGTCCGTCAGCGCTTGCAGGGTTTCGTCCAGTGGGGTTTCCGGGTCATACCGGTGGCTGTAAAAGAGGTCCACGTAGTCCGTATGCAGCCGTTTGAGGCTTTGGTCGAGGCTGGCCATGATGTGTTTGCGGCTGTTCCAGCTTCCGTAAGGTCCGTCCCACATGTCGTAGCCGGCCTTGGTGGCGATGAACAGTTCGTCGCGATAAGGGGCGAAACTGCGGTTCAGCAACCGCCCGAATGTCTCCTCCGCGCTGCCGGGAGGCGGCCCGTAGTTGTTGGCCAAGTCGAAATGAGTGATGCCGTGGTCGAAAGCATAGTGTGCGATGTCCCGGCACGTACATTCTTCGCGGTCTGCTCCGAAGTTGTGCCATAGTCCCAAGGCCAGGCGTGGCAGGAGCACGCCGCTATGTCCGCAGCGTTTGTATGCCATACCGTTGCGGTAGCGTTCCGGACGGGCGGAATAAGATGTGTCTTGCATGTCAATGCCTATTGTTTATGGACAAAGATACAATAAAAAAACAAAAAGGGAAACATAAAAGAAACAAGAGGCTGTCTAACAAGTTTAGGCGGCCTTTTTCTCTTTATGGTGCAGGCAAAA
>CAMWUI010000069.1 GCA_947177395.1 uncultured Paraprevotella sp. | reverse complement strand
TACAAAATAGTGCATAAAAACGCCTAACACTGACAGTTATCAGCATTAGGCGTTCTTGAATGTATTAAGTTTTATCGCTCAGTAACAGTCAATTACTATCAATATAAATCATTGATAATCAACCAATTACTTGCCGATGCAGAATTTCCTGAATATATTTCCTAAGATTTCGTCGGAGGTGACTTCTCCTATGATGTCGGATATGTGGAAGAGGCATTGGCGAAGATCTTCACTGATTAGGTCGCCGGATAGGTTGGCCTGTAAATTTCGGAGGACATTGTGGATGGCAGTGTGGGCGTGAGTGAGGGCCTCATAATGACGTACGTTCGTAACGATGATGTTTTCTTGTGAGATATCAGGAAGAGGGGATGAGTGCAGTAGTAAGGACTGCAACTTTGTGATATTTTCTTGATTCTTTGCCGAAATAAGGATATGAGGGTAGGGAAAGCGAGAGAAAAAAGTCTTTAATTGTTCTTGCTGATTGGAGGGTAATAAGTCTGCTTTGTTTAGGACTATGATTAACTGTTTGTCAGTACAGCGAGGGAGAATATCGTTCGCCATCTCTGTCCATTTGGCAGGAGCCGTGGTTATGTCCAGCATCCATAATACAATGCTTGCCTGTTCCAGTTTTCGGAATGTACGCTCTATGCCGATGTGTTCGATGGTGTCTTCTGTTTCACGGATTCCCGCCGTATCTATGAATCGAAAAGTTACTCCTTGCATATTCACCGTGTCTTCTATGATGTCGCGTGTCGTACCGTGAATGTCGCTTACGATGGCTTTTTCTTCATGGAGCAACGTGTTCAGTAAGGAGGATTTACCGGCATTCGTTTCTCCGATGATGGCCACGGGGATGCCGTTTTTGATAGCATTACCTATGCTGAAAGATTCTGTCAACTGGCAGATAATCTGTTCTATTTGTTCGGCGGTATGACTTAGTTCGTTGCGGTCGGCAAATTCCAGTTCTTCATGGTCGCTGAAGTCCAGTTCCAGTTCCAGTAGGGAGGTGAGGTGGAGCAGGCGGTCGCGCAATACCGACAGTTCTTTACTGAATCCGCCTCGCATCTGGTTCATTGCCATGCGGTGAGAGGCTGCGTTGGAGGAACTAATCAGGTCTGCCACGGCTTCGGCCTGACTCAGATCCATTTTGCCGTTCAGGAAAGCGCGTTGCGTGAATTCGCCGGGGCCGGCCGCACGACAGCCTTTCCGGATGAGCAGTTGCATCACTTGTTGCAATATATAGGATGAACCGTGGCATGAGATTTCCGTGCTATCTTCGCCGGTGTAAGAATGTGGAGCGCGGAACAGACTGATAAGTACCTCATCAATAATTTCTCCCGTGTCGTTTCTAATTTGTCCGAAAGCCAAAGTGTGCGGTTGCCGTTGTGAGAGGGGAACGTGGGAGGTTGCGGAGAATATGCTGTCCGTGATGGTGACGGCTTCCGGGCCAGAGACCCTGACAATGCCGATGGCGCCTCCTTGGGCGGTGCCGATGGCACAAATAGTATCTTGGGTATTCATACGTCTGTGTAGCAGTATTTGGATGTGTCTGCAAAGTTACGACTTTTAATGGAAATGCTATGGCGGGCGAGAGTCATCTTGCCGCTTTTTCTCCCTGTCGGAGCTGTTTCAGTATATTTTTCCTCGCTGTTCGAAGTCCGGGAGACAGCTCGCAACCGTCGAGCATATCCATGATGGAAATCAGTTCATCGAGCAGTTCTGGAAAATGGCGACACTGGGCGAAAGCCTGTTTCATGCACAAGGCCCGGATTCCGTAAGGCTCAGTGCCGAGAATCTTAGAAAGGCAGAAGTCGAGATAGTCCGTACGTACGCTTTCCTTGGCGACGGGCTGTCTTTCCAGTAACGTTAGCAATAACCGTTTCTTGCCCGTATGTGTCTCTTTCAGCAGGATATCCGTCAGATTGTCCCTTTGGGCATACAGCCATTCGTTGTCCGCCAGATCGAAATGGGTGAACACCCACAGCGCGTTGTATGCAATCCGGTTGTCCGGGTCTGTGATGAGCGTATAAAGTTGTTCTTTCCGGCGGTCGTTTTGCTTTCCCTGCGTCAGGAAAGTTAGTTCGTGGATGTTTTCGGGAGTCAGTCGTCTGTCGAGTTTTTTTCTGAAGTCCATGTCGGAGGAAGTTTATGTAATAAGTACGCGCGCATGCGCGCGTACTTATTATAGTATGGAGAGTGCGTGTGGCAAATCCGGAATCATATTCTTTCCAACACCAGGTGTATCAGGTCGTCAATCTGGTTTTTGTATCCCGTGTTGGCCTGCTTGGCCACGCGGTTGGCTATGACCATGCAACAGGTTGTCGCCTTGTGGCCCATCAGTCGCGCCAGTCCGGCCAGCGCGGAACTTTCCATCTCGAAATTGGTTATCCTTAGCCCGTTGTATTCAAACGTCTCCACCTTCTCGTTCTGATGCGGATCGGCGAGAGGGACACGCAATTGGCGCCCCTGCGGGCCGAAAAAGCCGCCACAGGCGATGGTCACGCCGCGTACCATGTCCGTGTCGGCCATGCGCTCCACAAGTTCCGCGTCGGCATCAATTACGTAGGGAGCCGGGGCGCACATGTTGCCGCTCCAACCCAGGTGGTTGAGCAGTGCACGCTCCATCGGCAGGTCGCACACCGCGTTGCGGCCCTCGTAGAAGTTTAGCAGTCCGTCGAAGCCTACGGACTTCACGGAACAGATGAACGTGCCCACCGGAGTGTTGGGTTGCAGGCCTCCGCAGGTACCGATGCGGACAATCTCAAGCGAGCGCAACCGTTCGTTCTCCTCGCGAGTGCGGAAATCTATGTTCACCAGCGCGTCCAGTTCGTTCATCACGATGTCGATGTTGTCACATCCGATGCCGGTGGACACCACCGTGATGCGTTTTCCCTTGTACGTCCCGGTGATGGTGCGGAATTCCCGGCTTTCGATGTCGCATTCCTGCGTGTCAAAGTGTGCGGCGACGGTGGGGACGCGTCCCGGGTCGCCCACGAGAATTACTTTGTCGGCCACCTGTTCCGGTCTGACGTGCAGGTGGAATACGCTCCCGTCCGGGTTTATGATGAGTTCAGACTCTGCAAAATACTTTTTCATGAGCATTCGTTTTTTCAGGTGTTATCGATTCGGTTTGCTGAGAAACGCGTTTTCTTCGTTTCTGATATTCTTTTCCATCTGTTTCAGTTCGGTGTCCAGTTTTTCCTGCGAGGCCTCCATCGTTTTGATCTGCGCTGCCAGTTGCGCCTTGCGCTTCTTGTCGGCTACCGCGTAGATGTCCCTGAGGGCCTGCAACTGCTCGTGACCCCGTTGCCGTTCCTCCTCCTTTGCTTTCCATGTCCCGATGAGTTTGCGTGCGGCGGGCGCTTTGAAATCCTCCGTCAGGGTGTACGTTAAGCGGTCGTTGATGACGAATTCGAAGTCCTTCCGCCGGGCGGTGGATGCCTGCCGCTCGCTGCGCGCTTCGTCCAGGCGTGTCCGGGCCGCCGTCTGTGCGTCGGTGTCGGTCCATGTCTCCGCGATGCTGGTCACGAGCGCCAGGCGCCGCAACTTCGCCTCGTCCGTATCGTCCGGGTCGTACACCTCGCGCACTTCGTTGGGGACGAACACATAGATGCAGACCTTGCCCTCCGGCTGGAATCTGTCGGAGACGAACCAGCCCAGGTTGTTCACCTCGTCGATGGCATACATGTAGTCGTTGGCCGCGGAATTGAACGGCATGCCGATGTTTTCCGGCCGCAGGAACGTTTTTCCGTCCGTGTCGTAGCGGCTCACGAAGATGTCGTATCCTCCGAAACTTTCCTCCCCGCGGGCGGCGTAGTAGAGCGTGACGCCGTCCGAGAGCATGAACGGATAGTTCTGCGCGTCGTCCCCGTCGTCCAGTCCCTCCAGCGGCTGCGGAGTGGTCCAGTCCTTGTCTATCAGGTCGCTGGTGTAGAGGCGGAGCGTCTTGCCGTCGTGGCCGGGCTGCGAGAAATATATCTTGTTGCCCAGTTCGGAGCGGTAGACGGTGCATCCCGCCTTGTCTTCCCGGTTGAAGAACGCGCCGTAGGCGAACAGTTGACCGCTCTCCGGGCTGATGCGCAGGGCATCGAGGAACGCGCTTTTGTCCGTGATGACGCTGTCTATGAACATCACTTTTTCCGTGGCGTTCATCATGTGCGCTCCCTTCCGGGCCACGGCCAGCAACTGTTCCTCGCGGGCCGTGGGCTGCCGCTTCTTCCTGAGTGCGGTAATCTGTTTGTCCAGCAGTTCTTCCGCCTCGTCGAAGCGGTATTGTGCGATGTATTGTTCTGCGGTGGCCGTATTGTCGGCGGCGTTTCCTCTCCTCTGTGCCGCGAGGGAAGCGCTCAGTGCCAGTCCTGCCAGCAGGCAAATGGTTTTTCTTTTCATCTTTGTACTCCGTATTCTTTGCCGCGTGTCCTGCGGCTATGTCCAAAGGTACTTATTTTAAATCAATCTCCGCGGCGTTTTCTGAAAAAAGTTAAGAAATTCCTGCCTCCTCCCTTGCGGCGGGCGGATTATTCCGGGGATATTTTCTATCTTTGCTCCCGCGAAAAACAGAGACAGCCATGGACATAAAGGAACGTATCGGGCAACTGCGGACCGAGTTGCACCGCCACAATCATAATTACTACGTATTGAACGCCCCCGAAATCTCCGACCGGGAATTCGACGAGCTCATGCACGAACTGCAGCGCCTCGAGGAGGAGCATCCCGAATGGGCCGACCCGAACTCGCCCACCTGCCGCGTGGGCAGCGACCTGAACAACGAGTTCGTCCAGGTGGCCCATAGGTATCCCATGCTCTCGCTCGCCAACACGTACAACCGCGGCGAGGTGGCCGACTTCTACGAGCGTGTCCGCACCGGACTGGAAGGCGAGGAGTTCGACATCTGCTGCGAGATGAAATACGACGGGCTCTCCATCTCGCTCACCTACGAGCACGGTCGCCTCGTGCGCGCCGTCACGCGCGGCGACGGCGTGCAGGGCGACGACGTGACGGAAAACGTGCGCACCATACGCAGCATCCCCCTGCAGCTGGCGGGCGGAGGATGGCCCGAGACGTTCGAGATACGCGGCGAGGTGCTCATGCCCTGGGACAGTTTCGAGGCGCTCAACCGCGAGCGCGAGGCACGCGAGGAGCCCCTCTTCGCCAACCCGCGCAACGCCGCCTCAGGCACGCTCAAGAGCAAGAACTCCGCCGTCGTGGCGCAGCGCCGGCTCGACGCCTGCCTCTACTACCTGCTGGGCGACACCCTGCCGGCGGAGAGCCACTACGACAATCTGGCCGCCGCCCGCAGCTGGGGCTTCAAGGTGCCCGACACCGTGCGCCGCGTGCGCACGCTCGAGGAAGTCTATGAGTACATCGACTACTGGGACGGCGAGCGCCGCCGCCTGCCCGTGGCCACCGACGGCATCGTCCTCAAGGTGGACAGCCTGCGCCAGCAGCGCGCCCTCGGCTATACGGCCAAGTGCCCCCGCTGGGCCATCGCCTACAAGTTTCAGGCCGAGCGGGCGCGGACGCTCCTGCGCGAGGTGACCTTCCAGGTGGGCCGTACGGGAGCCGTCACGCCCGTGGCCAACATGGAGCCCGTGTTGCTGGCCGGTACCGTGGTGCGGCGCGCCTCGCTCCACAACGCCGACGTCATGGAGCAGCTCGACCTGCACGAGGGCGATTACGTCTACGTGGAGAAGGGCGGCGAGATAATTCCCAAAATCGTGGGCGTGGACACCGAGGCGCGT
>CAMWUI010000068.1 GCA_947177395.1 uncultured Paraprevotella sp. | reverse complement strand
CGGAATGCTTGTATGGAACAAAGGTGGCCTGATTTTACGAATTTTACAAAAAAAAGAAGACTGCCTAACTTTGATTGTTAGACAGCCTCTCATTCTGAGATGAACAGAGGAATTAACATCTCCGTTCAAATTAGAACTTATTAGACGCTTCCTTCATCTTAGTTAATGTCTGTATTATATAATAAGATCACCTTACCACCCGCTTCGTTCCATCCACGATATAAACGCCGGGAAGCAGACCTCTGCGCCACTCCGCCGCCGGTACACGATTCTTTATGCGGATACCCGTCACAGAATACACGTCGACCACATCCGTCGTGACTACTTCCGCCAGCCCCGTCTGAAGGACAAACTCAGCTCCCAGTGCCACGTCCGTCGTGGCCGTGAACACATACGGATTGTCCGTCATGCCGTCTGACCAACGGAAGAACGCATACCCTTCGTCCGGTTGAGCCGTCAGCGTTACGGTTGCGCCTTCTTCATAGCTGCCGCCACCCGTCACACGACCACCCTCACCGGCCGTAACGGTAATCAGATAAACGACCGGATGTACAGTAATCGTAACCGGTTCGGACTCCACCATATCCACCAAACTACAAGGATTGGAAGAGAATACCTTCACGGCCACACGGTCGCCATCCTTCAATGACTCCGTCTCCCAGACCTGACTCGTTGCTTCCGTCACGGTCTCTCCGTTCACCGTCCATTCATAAGCCGGATGCTCCCCGGCATTCTGCGCCGTCGCTTCGAAACGTACGCGCCCACCGGCAATAATCTCTGTAGCAGAGGCCGTCAACGTCACAGCCGGCGTTGTAACATCGAGCACCGTGACAACCCTGGTGCAGGTAGTCTCGCAGTCACCCACCGTTTTCACGGCCAAAGTCACTACATATTCACCCGCCTTTTCATACGTATAAGTGAAGTCCTCCGCTCCCGTAACCTCCGGCTTTCCATCGCCATTCATGTCCCAGGCATAAACTGTCTGCTCCGTGGCTCCCGTGGTACGGTTAGCTACTGTTACAGGAACACCGACGCAAACTGTGTCGGATGACAACGAGAAGTCGGGAGTGGCATTTACGCATACGGTCTGCACCAGCGAATTGCCCCAGTGCCCTCCGGCTTGTGCCCGAACAACCAGTACGTGTGTGCCGAACTCCTGTGGGACGGGAATGTCTTCATTAACCATGGCTATCGTCTCGCCTGTAAAAGACAACGGAGTGGCCAGTCCGTAACCGGGGTCTTTATCCCAAAAGTATTCCACACGGTCTATCCGTCCGCCGTCCGGAACAACGGCCACCATGTGTGTATAAGTTGATGTCCAGCCGCTGCCGTTATAGGCACGAAGTCCCAACAGATGCATGCCCCCGCTCAGTCCAGTAGTGGGCAAGTCGAGAGTGAACATGGCGTCGCCGTCTGTGAATGCGGCGGGGCAAACAGTGGCGCGCCCCACACCAGGGTCTTCATCCCAGAAATATTCCACATGCCCGGTGTTATGCGCCATCGGCGACTTGTAAATGATTTTGGTAATAGTGTACGAGGCATATTGACCGCTCAGGGCACGTATGCCCAAGAGGTTAGCCCCATAGGGCAACTGATCGGTGGACAGTTGGAAACTAACCTCGCCGTTTCCGCCCCCTACCTTAGTGGCGCGGCCTATGCCCGGGTCTGTGTTCCAGAAGTATTCTATCCGGTTCTGTGCCGGTAGTACGACGGTCAGCAGGCATGCCACACCGCATAGCATCCACTTCCGGAACACTCCTGCCGATGTTTGTCTGCGGTTATTCATGCTGGCTCTTGATTTTGAGTGTGACATTCAGTTTGCCGTCTGTGGGCTGGTTGGGGATGATGGCATCATAGATATAAGGAATGTAGCGCGGACGGCCGGAAAGCACATAGGGGAAAGAACCGCTGAACACGCCGCAGTCATAACCGCCCGTTCCATATCCGATGACAGGACTGCCTTCCTTCAGGCGGTATACCTCCTCGCCAATACCCTCCATAACGAAGATGTCCTCAGGAGTCGCACCGATGAACTTGTTGTTGGGATAATCGTTGAAGGCATGCTCAGCATCCGTGCTCAGTATATTGTTGGTGATGGTATTGCCGCTGCCCAGCGTGTTGTTCTTTATAGTATAATTCTTATAGAACTGCGGTTCCTGGCTCGCGTCCAACACGTAGCCCGACTTGGTATTGAGGATGACATTGTTCGTAATGACGGAATACGTCACTGCCCGCAACAGTTCACTCGTATTCTCTCCAACAAAGACATTATTCGAAATCGTCGAAGTGCTTAAACCGTCAATATAGCCGAGAATGATACAATTGCTTATTGTACAATTTTTACTACTTTGATATATATTGATACATTTCGTAATGTAACAAGACAAAATTGAAGCCATAGAAGTTCCGGAGCTATTATGTCGCACCTCTGTTACCTTACAACGCTCAACCGTGCAGTTAGCCTTATTGATATAAACCCGGTCCATGGAACATCCTTCTATTTTAATGCCGTCGACATTCAAACCCGTATCCCCGTACAACACAGCCGTCAAAGAACCTGCTCCAGAAAAGTCGTAGCCCGGTCCTATCACCGTGACTTTCTTGCTGATCGACTGTCCGCTAAGGACACATCCCGGCTCCAGATACAGCGTATCCCCGGGCATCACGTCGTTGCTACTCATCGCCGCCTTGATACTCGTAAAGTCTGGTTTCACATTTGCATTGGAATGTATTCTCCAAGAACGTGCCTGTACAGACTGATTGCCCAGCGACAGACCGACGGCCGCTACCGCAAAGAAAAGAAAAGTTTTCATCTCTATTGTTTTTATAAATTAATAATGTGCCCTGTGGGGCGGTTAATAAAATACATCGGCGGCATACACAAAAAAAGCGCGGGTGTCTGTACCTGTTACTCGTCCCGCATTCTGAGGCCCTGAGATTGCCCAATTCTGTCTGAACGAGCAACGCAGAAGCCCACGCCGATATGTATATATACCCTCACTCCCCGACCCGGGAGACGAATCAGGCAAGAGGATGCATAAGACATACCCACAGGGCGCCTACCGTTGCTATGCTCTTCGACAGAATTTGAAATTTCTCAGGTTTCAGAATGCCAAGAACAAAGCGTCAAGTAACGCCTTCTCATATATATGATTCCCACCCTAAAGCCTCATCGGATGAGGCCATCGGCGTGAGAACATCACAAAGATAAGAGAATAATCATTAATGACAAAGAAATTCGCCGCACTAATAAAAAACAAGCAAGACAGACCATAAAAAGGCACAAGGCCAAGTGCATCGCCCAGTACTTGCCATGTCCGTTATACCTTATTATGGTTCAGGAGAAAACCTATGGGATACACGCATTTGACTGCCGGACGAAACCGAAAGGGACGGAGCCGGGAGCAAGGTATCTGCCCGCCGGCCGCGTCCCCTAATTCTGCACGACCAGATATCGATTCCCCTCCGCCGTGTGCACCTTCTTCACGCCGGCCGCCACCAACGACCGGGACAGCGGCCGCATCTTCACCTCACCGCCCACACCCGGACAACGCCGGCGCATCACGGCAAGCAACTCCGCCTTCAGCTGGGCGTACACCTGCGCGTGATCGATGCCATCCACCCGTATGGGACGCTCCACCGACACACAGATGAAGCGACGGCTGCCCGTGGGGTCGGTCAGCAGCTCGCGCGAGTTGGACGTGCCGATGAACGAGGCCACGCCAGCACTGCCGGCACGATGGAGGATTTGTCCGTGTTGCGGAATTCCAAAACCAACTGCGAAGCAAGCGTATCATCGGCAAGAACGGCGGTGAAATCCGTCTCTTCGCGAGTCAGGTCGCCGTGAAGTTCCTGCCTCGCCTTTGCCATAAGCTGCGGAGCCAGACGCATAGCCAGCATATAGACACGCTGAATCCCCGTGAAGGATTTGCCGTTCATCTCCTCCACGAAAGCATCGTACTCGTCGGGATGGTTGTCCATCCACGACCGTATCTCCGGCCTGAACCGCTCGAACTCCTCGCGTGCCATACTTCTTAGTATCAATACAAACAGCCGAACATCCAGAGCGGAATCCTGTTACCGCTTCCGGTCTCGATATCGTCCAATGCGAGGTAACTGTTCGGAAGGTCTGCTATCTGATCAAAGGTCTTGCGGCTGCCGCCAACCTCGAACAGATATTTCCCGTCTGCCATAAAATCGCCCTGCTTGGGCATTGTCAGAGCGGAAACTGCCCCCACCTGATTGGCAAAGAATGTTTCGCGCAGCGTACCTTTCGCCGTTTTGCCCGACAAAGCGTGCATCAGATTGGCATTATTCAGATATACCTTCTTCGGACCGGTCAGATGCTTGTAATCCTTGACCTTGTACGTCAGCAGACAGAGCAGTGCGGCACGGTCGAGCAGATACAGCATTTTCAGCGTCTGATCGCGTGTCGATTCAAGTTCCGCCGAGAGTTTGTTGATATTCGGTTCGAGGGGTACATTCTCGGCAATAACCATCAGCAGTTTCTTTATCTTCTGTACGGTCGTATAGGTAATATCCTCCACCGCGGGGATATCGCTGTCGATAACAAGCCGGGCAACTTCGGCCACACGCATCAGATAATCCTCGCCCGACTCTTTGTAATAGGGATAGTAGCCTTTGCTCAGATAGTCATCGAAGCATTTAAGCACCTTTATCTTCGACGCAACATCTATTGCATACCCGATATGGTTGTCAAGCAGCTCTTCCAAAGTTATCGCAGGTATGACAGCAACGCCCTCGTATTCGAGATATTCCCTGAATGACAATCCGTTGAGCGTATAGAGCGACTGCCGGCGCGACAAATCGGTCTTGGAGTTGTCGATAGCCAGCATTGCCGACCCGGTGTACACGATATTCAAATCGGGATAGCTGTCGTAGAAGTTTTTAAGCAGCTGCGTCCAGTTCTTATGCTTGTGTACCTCGTCGAAATAGATATTTACAACGCCATGCGTATAGAGGAACTCCACCAGCTCATCCAAACTGTGATTGTTGAACCACATGTTGTCCAACGACACATACAGCACCTCGTCAAGATTGGCGAAAGTCTCTTTGATATGTTGCAGCAACAGTGTTGTCTTGCCGACACCGCGTGCGCCTTTGATGCCTATTAACCTTACACCCCAGTTTATGCGGTTGTACAAATAACGCTTGAACCGCAAATCGGTTGCGGCGAGTTTGCGATGAAAAGTATTTACCAACGGTTGAATATCTGCGTAATCCATAACGGTGTAATTTACATATTTCGTTGCAAATATAATAAAACACTTTTGGAAAAGCGAATTTTATACAATATTTCGCCTTCTTGAAGGTGATATTGAATCATAGTGTATATATGCAATATAATACTATGTCTTACTGAAGCTTATTTGATAAAGAAATCTCTCAATTTTGTATTCAAAATATTTACGACAATAAATTTACCAATTCTTTTTGCGAACCTCCAAGAGTTTATGTTTTTCCAGAAATTCGTCGAAAAGAACAACTAGTGATGGATTGACCACGGTTCAGGAGAAAACCTATGGGATACACGTATTTGTCCGCCGGACGAAACCGAAAGGGACAGAGCCGGGAGCAAGGTATCTGCCCGCCGGCCGCTCCCCTAATTCTGCACGACCAAATACCTGTTCCCCTCCGCCGTGTGCACCTTCTTCACGCCGGCCGCCACCAACGACCGGGACAGCGGCCGCATCTTCACCTCGCCGCCCGCGCCCGGACAACGCCGACGCATCACGGCGAGCAACTCCGGCAGCGAGCGCAACACGCCCTGTTCGCCCGGACGGGGCGCACGGAAACAGTGGCGGAACACCTCCTCCACCG
>CAMWUI010000067.1 GCA_947177395.1 uncultured Paraprevotella sp. | reverse complement strand
GCAAAGCTATGTCGTATGAGGGTTTGAGGCAAGACGTCATTTTTGGACGCTTACCAGACTGCCAAGGGCAGATATGAAATAAGTGATATAGTTATCGTTTTATGAAAGGGAAGGCCTCCGGGGATTTTTTCGGGGGCTTGCGTGCTGGATTACGAGCCGGGTTCCGTCACCCACTCTCCGATGGTTTTCTTCTCCGAGTCGAAGTTGATGCCCACTTTAACGACCGGCAGTTCGCAAAGGGCAAAACGCGAGGGATAATCCTTGATGTCAATCTGCTTCATTGCGGCCTCGGCCGATCCGTCTATTTTCAGCTCGATGATATAGACTTTTGTCTGGGTTCGCATCACCATGTCGATACGTCCTACCGGTGTGCGCACCTCCACATCGACGTACATGCCGAAGAGGGAGAATATCACGTAAAACAACTGTTGGTAGTGCCCCTCATAACCGGTGTTGTCGCAATAGGGAACCGTGAGCAGGAAGTCTTGCAACAGATGCAATGCCCCGTCCATGTCATCCTTCAGTAAGGCGCGGTACATTTTCGCTACCGTGGTCATCCCCTGGTCCGTACGTGATGCCACATAATTAGGCAGAAGACTTTCCATCAGACCGACCCTTATCTCCCCGTTGGGAATGTCCAGCGTATACAATCCGGTTTCCTCGTCGCAGTCCTTTATTGTGATATAACCGCTTTGGTAAAGCAACGGCGTGATGTCCGTCAGGCGTTCGGTCGGGGCGTCGAAGGCAGAGGCAAGCGCTTCCCGTTGCCCGATGGCTTGGGGGACGACCTCATACTTGCGCAGCATCTCTATGAGATAAGTAGGTGTGCCGCTGCCGAACCAGTAATTATTGGTTTTATTGTCATGAACCGCATTCAGGAGACTGTACGGGTTATAGATATCCGGTGACGGCCAAGTGAAATGATAACCGTCATATTTCATTTTCAGTTTTCTGACAGTGTCTTCATGGCCGATTCCCAGAGTCTTTGCCATTCGGTCTATGTATCCGGTCATCTGCGTCAGCATCTCTTCCTCCGTGATACCGCAGATGGTGGCATACGGTGTATCCATGCTGATGTTTTTGATATTGTTCAGCTCGCTGAAGATGCTCAGCTGCGAGAATTTCGTTATGCCGGTGAGGAACACGAAACGCAGGTAGGGGTCGCATCCCTTCAACGGGGAATAGAAATTGCGCATCACGTTGCGGAGGGCGGGAAGTTCCTTTTCTTCGTGCACTACGTCGAGCAACGGGGCGTCGTATTCGTCAATCAGCACCACCACCTTCTGCCCGGTCTGTTCGTATGCCCGTATGATTAATTGCTTCAGACGGTTGTTGTTGCCTATGGCAGGGTTGTCAATTCCATATTGTTTTTCCCATTGCTCCAATTGGTACCCTATATAGTTCTCCAGTGCTTCCTTCTCCACATGCTTGGCACCGCTCATGTCGAAATGCAGCACCGGATACTCCGTCCATTCCGTTTCGATTCGTTCGATGGCAAGCCCCTTGAACAGTTCCCGCCTTCCCTCGAAGTAGCTACGCAGGGTGGATGTCAGCAACGACTTGCCGAACCGCCGCGGTCGGCTCAGGAAAAAATATGTCGCGTCCGCATTGGCAAGGCGGTATACATATTCGGTCTTGTCTATATACAGGTAATTCCCCTCGATGATTTTGGAGAAAGTCTGTATGCCGATGGGGCATCTTTTCAGCGTCCGTTCCTGTTCCATGCGTGTCATTTGTCTTGTTCCGTTGCGAAGATACGAAAAAAGGTCACTCAATCACCCATTCCCCGATGGTTCTCTTTTCCGTGTCGAAACTGATTCCCACCTTCACGACCGGCAGCCCGCAAAGGGCGAAGCGCGAGGGGTAGTCTTTCAGTTGGATTTGCTCCATAGCTGCGGCTGCTGATCGATCGACCTTTAGTTCCATCAAATACAGCTTTGTGGCCGTACGCATCACCATGTCTACACGGCCTGTAGCCGTGCGTACTTCGACGTCGACATATTGCCCGAAAAGGGAGAAGATGACGTAAAACATCTGCTGGTAATGCCCCTCGTAATGGGTATTGTCACAGGCAGGAACGGTCAGCAGGAACGTCTGCAAAAGACGGAGGGCCTCTTCCATTTTGTCCTGTCGGATGGCATCGTACATGCGTCCGATGGTTGTCATGCCTTCATCCTTGTATTGTTGCAAATAATTGGGCAGAAGACTTTCCATCAGTCCGACACGGATTTCTATGTTCGGGATGTCAAGCGTATACAATTCGGAGTACCTGTTGTAATCCTTGATGGTCAGGTATCCGCTTTGATAGAGTAGGGGCGTGATGCTTGTCAGACACTCCGTGGGGGCATCGAATGCGGTGGATTTGGCTTCCTTGCCGCCTATCTGTGAAGGTGGCACCTGAAACTTGCGCAGCATCTCTATGAGATAAGTGGGCGTGCCGCTGCCGAACCAGTAGTTGTCAAGCTCGCTATAGGCCAAGGCGTTCATCAGGCTGAATGGGTTATAGATGTCGGGGGACGGCCAGGTGAAATGGTAGCCATCGTATTTCTCCTTAAGCCGTTGTAACATTTCCTTGTCGGTTAGGCCGAGAGTGTCGGCGAAACGGCCGATATGCTCGTCCATTTGCGTCAGCATTTCTTCCTCCGTGATGCCGCAGATAGCCGCATACGGTTTCATCATGCTGATATTACTGATGTTGTTCAGTTCGCTGAAGATGCTCAGCTGCGAGAATTTCGTTATGCCGGTGAGGAACACGAAACGCAGGTAGGGGTCGCATCCCTTCAACGGGGAATAGAAGTTGCGCATCACGTTGCGGAGGGCGGGAAGTTCCTCTTCTTCGTGCGCCACGTCGAGCAGCGGGGCGTCGTATTCGTCAATCAGCACCACCACCTTCTGTCCGGTCTGTTCGTATGCCCGTATGATGAGGTTTGTCAGGCGGTCATTAATATCTATCGCCGGTGTTATTCCGTATAATTCTTCATAAGGAGCCAACCTGTTTCCTATATATCTTTCCAGTTCCTCTTTCCCGAGATGCTTGCCGAGACTCATGTCGAAATGCAGCACCGGATACTCCGTCCATTCCGTTTCGATTCGTTCGATGGCAAGCCCCTTGAACAGTTCCCGCCTTCCCTCGAAGTAGCTACGCAGGGTGGATGTCAGCAACGACTTGCCGAACCGCCGCGGTCGGCTCAGGAAAAAATATGTCGCGTCCGCATTGGCAAGGCGGTATACATATTCGGTCTTGTCTATATACAGGTAATTCCCCTCGATGATTTTGGAGAAAGTCTGTATGCCGATGGGGCATCTTTTCAGGGTCCGTTCCTGTTCCATGCGTGTCATTTGTCCGGTTATGTCGCGAAGATACGAAAATTACTCAAGAAAACGAATCCTTCCCTATAAAAGATTCTTTTTCATACACCATCAAAGCCTGCTGAGAATCTTGTTCGGATCCGCGACTAAAATAATATCCCTTTATCATCTCTTTGTCGAGATAAGTGTCTTTGTTCAATCCCTTGCTTTGGGTATATTCTTCAAAAACATCCTTATTGTCCCTTTTTAGAGCCCCCAGTTTAATCAACTGGTTTATCCTTTGCATCATATAATCGCTGTGCGTCGTTATCTGGAACATATATCCTCTGTTTTTTCTGTAAATACGAACTTGGACGAAATAAATTCGGATAAAACCAGCGGAGTAAAAGATGCCATAAAATAATACCAGAGATAATTCACATAGCTTTTGCCCAGATTGGAGTCTCTTGTAAAGACCATCATAAGTGCGAAACTCAGTTCCGTATTCCTTAACGGTCCGTATTCATTTATGATCAGCTTTATATCTTGCATTGTTGATTTCAGAATATATTTGATTCAAAAATACAAAGAGTCAATCAATTATAAGCAGCAGACATGGCCTTATTGACTTTTTTATAACATTAAAATGTGTGACATCATTTTTTATAGAAAAACAGACTGTCATGTGATATTCTCCTCCTCCATCAGCGCGCGGGTGAAAGCCGCCAGATGATAAGCCCTGCGCTCGGCGGGCAGGCGGCGCAAACAGGCGTCAAGCAACCGGAGGTAGGGACGGAGCGATTTCACACACACCTTTTCACTTTGTAAAAGTTGGAACGGCTCCCCAGCAGGCCGGAGGAAACCACTGCGCCGACACTCAGGCCGGCGTTACGGCGCAACGCCTCGCGCAAAGCGCTGGAGACGGCTGCCGAAAGCAATTCGTGATAGACTGTCATAATTAGTGTAAAATATAATTAATTTATTTAATAATGTATACGCTCTATGGTGCGTGTACAACCGCCTGTAACCCATTTTAGAATAACGGATGTTTTTTGTATTTTTATAGGTGTAATCAAACTTTATAAACTTTACAAATATACACACGCAACATGAAGGATTTTTCTAATCAAGTGGCACGCTTCACTTCCCTGCGCGACACCTTGCCGCAGACCACCGGATGGGAGGATATTGTCCGCGAGATACGGGGTAGGGACCATGCTCAGGCCACAAAGCTCTACCGGGATATCTATGCCCAGTGCAGGAAAGCGGAAGACAGCGGAGCCGCCACGAAAGAACTGGACGAACTGAAACGACGCCTGCGCGCCGCTAAAACCGCGCAACCGGCATTCGTCTGCGCCGTTGTCCTCGAGGGAGGACGCACCGCTGCTCAGGTGCGCGGATATACGGGTTGTGTCATGGTGGACATCGACGGGGTGCCGGCAGAGGTCTTCGACAGTGCGCTCGCCCTCGTAAGGCAGGACCCGCATACGATGCTGGCGCACACTACGCTCTCGGGATGCGGTATCCGCATCGTGGCACGGGTGGAAGGGGAGGTGGATCACCGCACCTTCGGGGCAGCCTGGCAGGCAGTGAACGACTACTATGCCCGGCTTACGGGCGTGGAGATCGACCGCCAGTGCAAGAACGCCACGCGCATGTCCGTCATCTGCCATGACCCTGATGTGCTCTACCGTCCCGAGGCCGAACCGTTGCCCTTTGGCCGGGAATCCCATGCGGACAGGGGGAAGCGCCTCGGCCGCCCGGTGCTGGCCCGCAACGCTGCTCCCGTGGTGCGCCGCCTCGTGGAAGGGGAGGGCACACGCTATGCTCCCGGCAGCCACAATGCCTATGTGAGCCGCTGCCTCTACTGGATGAACCGCTTTGGTGTGGCGCAGGCCGATGCGACGTCCTGGGCGCTCCGCGAGTTTGCCGACTATGATGCGGCCGAGCATAGCGTGGAGGCCACGGCCCGGAGTTGTTACGCGCTGACGGGCGAACATGCCACCTGCCGCCTGGGTCGGTATGCGCGCCGCGGCCAGGACGCGTCCGCACGTCCGGCAAGGGCCACCGTGGAGGAGATGGAGCGCTTCATCGCCTCGTGGGGCGAGTTGCGCCGTAACGTGTTCACCCACCTGACCGAGGTGAGACTCCGGCCTGTGCCGGACAGCGGCGGAAACGCCGGTGTGGACGGCGGGCATCCTGCCGCACAGGGCTGGCAGCCGCTGGACGACACGCTGGAGAACTCCCTCTGGTGTGCCATGCAGCGCGAGGGGCTGAACACCGACCTCACGTCCATGCGCACGCTCATCCTGAGCGATTTCGTGCACGAATACCATCCCCTGCGCGAGTATCTCGACGGCCTCGCCCCTTGGGACGGCGTGACGGACCATCTGGGGCGCCTCTTCGCCATGGTGCACTGCCGCCATGCCACGCCTGCGGAGTTCGACTTCCACGCCCGCCGCTGGTTCGTGGGCATGCTGGCCGCGGCCCTCAGCGAGCGTGTGGTGAACCATGTTATCCTGGTGCTGCTCGGCCCGCAGGGCTCGTTCAAGAGTTCGTTCATGGAGAACCTGCTGCCTCCCGCGTTGCGCCGTTACTACACGTCGAAGACCAACTCGCAGCGCCTTTCGAAGGACGACCTTTTCACGATGACGGAGAACCTGCTGGTGAACTTCGAGGAGATCGACTCGATGCAGCGCAGCGAGCTGAACCAGCTTAAGGCCATGACCACCACGCTCTTCGTCAACGAGCGTCCGGCCTACGGGCGCAACAAGGTGCGCCGCCCGCATGTGGCCTCGTTCTGCGCCACGGGCAACAACCTGCAGTTCCTCACCGACGACACGGGCAACCGCCGCTGGCTTCCTTTCGAGGTGGAGCGCATCGACAACCCGTGGACGTCCGACCTCCCGTACGAGGGTATCTACGCACAGGCCTACGCCCTGCTCCGCGGCGGCTTCCGCTATTGGTTCCAGGAGCGTGAGATCGAAGCTCTGAACGCGCGCAACCGTTCGTTCGAGGCTCCCAATCCCGCCCGCGAGATGGTGATGGCCTACTACCGCCGCCCCACGGATCTGGAGCGCGCCCACTACATCACGGCCAGCCAGGTCGTGGCTCGCTTCGGCGGGCAGATACGCCTGGGTGCCGTGCAGGTGGGGCGTGCGCTGAAGGAACTCGGGTTCAGGCAGGTGCACACGCGCGACGGAAACTTTTGGGCGGTCACGGAGCGCACGGCCGAAGAAATTGCCTACGTGCTTCCGCAAAATATTGAAGGCGAATGTGATAACCATGATGAAAACGAATCGGCTCTGCCTTTCTGAACGGTGGTTGTGAAAGATGTGAAGGATGTTTATAGAACTTTCACGCGAGTGAAATTAAATGCGCCACCTTAAAGGCGGCATAATTAATTATTTATTTCAGAAATGTTGTGCAAACATCCTTCACATCTTTCACATGGCGGTTCCCGGACTTCCATTTTTATAGTCTTTCAAACTTGAAAATCAACACATATCCCCACACTCATCCATGAATGAATCAGACTTTAAAATCCGCCCCTACACAAAGCGTGAACTGGCGCGGATGTATTTCCCTGATACGGTCTGCGACGAATCCGCCGTGGCCAACTTGCGCAACCTGATGCTGCGCAATCCGCGCCTGCTGGCCGAACTGGACGAGGCGCTTTACCGTCCTCGTGACAAAGTGTTCACGCCGCGCCAGGTGGTCATCCTCGTGCATTATCTCGGCAAACCCTGAGGAACTACAGCAACTGAAATGACATGTCCTTTCAAACTGAAATGAACCGTTCATTCCAACTGAAATAATCCGGTCACCGCAACCGGTATGTAAGCGTCCAATTTTGCCGTGTTGGTCAACGGAAGTCCGCTCAAGGGTGGCTTTTGTTAAATTAAGTCAAAATCAAGGTGTTTATTTAAGTTTTTTTATTGGTTCAAAGGGGCGAGTCCTATGGTCTGCGGCAG
>CAMWUI010000066.1 GCA_947177395.1 uncultured Paraprevotella sp. | reverse complement strand
CAACCGCTCATCAAACGCCATGGCCGAGTCTTTCAATGCAAAGATCAAACTCTTCCGGGCCAATCTGCGAGGGGTTGCCGACAAAAGATTCTTCCTGTTCCGCCTCGCAAACTTATTCGCTTATCCCCACTAATTTTCGACTGAGCCTAATTTAGGCCTAAATTAACGAGTTTTTGCAAATAAAAAAGCACTGAATCCAACTCTATTTAATTGAATTACAGTGCCTTTTGTTTTTGTCGGGGTAGCGGGATTCGAACCCACGACCCCCTGCTCCCAAAGCAGGTGCGCTAACCGGACTGCGCTACACCCCGAATTATTCTAATATGATTTTTAAAATCGGTGCAAAGATACACCATTTACCCGAATATACCAAATGATTCCCGAACCAAATGCAGTTCGCCTCTTCCCTCTTCTCCTCGATTTGTGATTTTTTTGTGTATTTAGCCTTATTTCCCTATTTTTGTATCTCTATTTATAAAATGAAACCATTATGATTCCATATGACCTGCAAAAGATACGGGCTGTTATGTTCGACGTGGACGGAGTGCTGAGTGCAGAAACCATCGGTCTGCACCCTGAGGGCGAACCCATGAGAACCGTGAACATCAAAGACGGATATGCCATTCAGCTGGCAGTCAAGAAAGGACTCCTCGTAACGGTGATTACCGGCGGAAAGACGGAAGCCGTGCGTAAGCGCTACGAAGGACTGGGCGTCAAAGAGGTGCACATGGCATGTGCCGTGAAAATCAAAACGTATGAAGACCTGCTGAACAAGTACGGACTGAAAGACGAAGAAGTTCTTTATATGGGCGACGACATTCCTGATTACGAAATCATGCAGCGCTGCGGGTGCCCCTGCTGTCCGGCCGACGCCGCACCGGAAATCAAACAACTATCGGTCTATATTTCTCATGTAAACGGCGGTTACGGATGCGGACGTGACGTGATAGAACAGGTGCTTCGCGTCCAAGGGAAGTGGATGGACGACAAACAGGCATTCGGATGGTAATATAATAAAGTAATACGGATATGCTGGAAAACTTGAAAAAATACCACGTGATACTGGCAAGCCAGTCTCCCCGTCGCCGGGAACTGCTGTCCGGTCTGGGCATCGATTTTGAAATAAGACTCCTGCAGGACATTGACGAAAGTTATCCTGCATCTTTAACAGGGGAAGACATCCCTTTGCATATAGCCCGGACAAAGGCCGCGGCCTACTTGGCCTCTCTGCAAGAGGACGAACTGCTTATAACCGCCGACACAATAGTATGGCTGGACAATAAAGTATTAGGCAAACCCGAAAACGAGGAGGAAGCCAGGGAGATGCTGCGGACACTGTCCGGCCGCACACACTACGTGATGACCGGAGTCTCTATAACGACACCGGGGCGCCAACACTGCTTTGCCTGCACCAGCGAGGTGCAGTTCGACACCTTGTCTGACGAGGAAATCGACTTTTATGTCCGCCGGTTCCACCCCTTAGACAAGGCCGGTTCTTATGGTGTCCAGGAATGGATAGGATATATCGGTGTGAAATCCATCAAAGGCAGTTACTTCAATATCATGGGACTGCCGGTGCAAAGACTGTATTGCGAACTAAAAAAATGGTAATCCGGCCATGACCTCCATAAAAACAAGCACATACAGTATCGGCAACCGACAACTTTTTACTATCTTTGTTTACTAAACTTTTTCATTATGGACAGAATAAGAAAATATGCAGTATCTGGTTTCCTGACCATCCTTGCGTGTATCGCATGCATCGGATGCGAAGAAGAGGAAACCGTATCCGTACTACCGACATTCAGCGGCTTCCAGATAACACCGTCTGCACCGGAGAAGGGACAGACCGTGCGAATCGAGGCTATACAAAGTCAGATCGGCAAATTGCTGTATCGGGCGGATTACAAATGGACGCTGACCAAGAGCGACGGAACGGTAAAGGAAGTAACCAAACGAGTGGTTTATGACAAAGAACCGGCCAATCCGTTTTTCACGTATGACATCACTGACAACGATCCTGTCGGGACTTACATCGTAAGTTTTAGTGGGGAATACCAATATTCGGCAACCGGCGGCACAACGATATCCGGAAACAATTACAGTGAGAGTTCATCTACAAAGACGGGAACTATCACGGTCAAGAACTCTGGGGCATTATACGGGACATGCGCCGGCAATGTTACTTTTCAGGTACGTGCCAAATCGACTCCGGAGGAATAACCGGGCGTAAGGGCAGAAAAACGACACATAAGTCCGTATCTTACGAATAAAAAACATGCTTTTTCTTGCCAGTTTCCCAAAAACTCCGTAATTTTGCAGCGTAAAACAAAACCGTGAGGCTCCTTAGCTCAACTGAATAGAGCATTTGACTACGGATCAAAAGGTTACAGGTTTGAATCCTGTAGGAGTCACAAGGATTGATTTTAAACAAGGCCGCCCAATCGAGCGGCCTTGTTTATATCATGGGAGGCTCTTCTGTTATTCTATGATCCATCTCTCAATGTTCCGCGTCTCGGAAGAGAAGTTCAAGCCGATGCGGAACACTTTCGTATCCCCCGCCCCGAAAGGAAGGGCATAAGACTTGTCCGAAATCTGCTGCAAGGCCTGCTCCGCCGTGCCGTCCAGCTTGCACTCTATTATATAGGTATACTCCTTCGTCTGCAACACCATGTCGATGCGGCCCTGGCTGGTGCGGTATTCAGCACGCACGTACACGCCGAGCAGCTTGCAGAGGATGAACAGCACGTTCTGATAATGGTTCTCACGCTCACGAACCAACTCATAGGGTGTGTCGGCAAAGAAACATTTCAGGCGGGTGAGGAAAGATTCAGGTTGGCCGGCACGTATCTCCTCCACGAACTTCTGGATGTGGAAAGGGGCTTCCACCTTGTCCACTGAAGCATAGAAAGGCAACAGGAAACGGAAGAAACCGTCCTCCACTTCTTCGTTCGGGAAGCCCAACCGATAAGTGCGGAACTCCGGTTCATATCCCTTGATGGTCAGGTAGCCGCTTTGATAGATGACGGGGATGGGGTTCGTGGAAGCCACGTCCACACTGTTGAGGATGTCTTCCGTGGCATATTCGTTGGACATTCGTTCCAGGCTGTAGTTGTGCAACTGCAACAGCTTCACGAGGTAAGTGGGGGTGCCCGTCGCGAACCAATAGCTGCCGAAGGCATTGGCGTCGAAGGCGTTCAATACGCTGAAAGGGTTGTAGAGCCCGGGGCTGTCCGGCACAAAATGATAACCGTCATAGAGACGTGCCAGTTTCTGCAGCACTTCTTCCGCCGACATGTCCAGCTCGTCCGCCATACGGAAGACATACGGCTGGAAGTTTTCCAAAAGTTCATGCTCCGTGATGCCGCATATCTCGTGATAATCCTTGCGCATGGAAATGTCCTTCAGGTTGTTCAGGTCGCTGAACACGCTCACCTTGCCGAACTTCGTCACGCCCGTAAGCATTGCGAACCTGATATACTGGTCGCCGGATTTCAACGCACCGTAGAACGCTTTCAACGTGTTGCGGTAAGCCTCCTGCAACGGCTCGTTGCCGATGGCCTGAAGCATCGGTTTGTCGTATTCGTCTATCAGGATGACCACACGCCGGCCTGTCCGGACGAAAGCCTGTTCTATCACGTATGTGAATCGCTCCTCCAACACGCGGTCTTTCTTCTCATCGCCGTAAACCGCCTCCCATTTTTCCAAATATTCGTTCAGGATGCCAGGCAGCGCGTCCGCATCCTTATAATTGCGGGTGTTCAGGTCCAAATGCAGGATGGGATACGTCTCCCATTTCTGTTCCAGTGCGGAGATAGCAAGCCCCTCGAACAGTTCGCGCTTACCCTCGAAGTAGGCATGCAGCGTGGAAAGCAACAGGCTCTTGCCGAAGCGGCGAGGGCGGGACAGGAAGTAATAGCGTCCAGTCGTGGCCAACTTGTAGACCTGAGCCGTTTTGTCCACATACAAATAACCGTCTTTGCGAAGACTCTCGAAGTTCTGTATGCCGATGGGGAGATTCAATAGTGCCATGTTTCCGCGTTTTTATTCCTTACACGACAAAGATAACGGTTATTTCTGAAAACACATTCTTATCGGCGGAATTTGTTCTGCATCAAGCGGAAAAAGGCGGAGATTAGAAATGCACCCCCGAGAGGGACGCACTAAATAATCAAATCAATCGGATGCGCTGCGCTTTATTCTGTGACAGGCCGAACGGAGAAACCGCCGCTGCGAACGTTGTAGTCCAAGTCCCTGTAGTCGCTGCCGAAGAAGAGGTAGAAAGCGTCGTAACTGCCGTACTCATCCAACGATGCCGACCAGTAGCCACCGTCCGAACCACTGCTGATGACAACCTCGAACCAACGGCCGCCAGCCGCGGGCAAGAAGATACTGTTACCGTTGGATTTTGAAGTGACTACACAACCATTCACTCCGTTTTGGACAATCCATCTCCAAGAGCAGTTGTTTATAAGTTCGCTAATTTCTGACGCCGTCGGCATGCGCCAGCTGCCGCCCCATTTCACGTGAGCCACATCGTCTTCGGGCTCCAACACGGTCTTGTTGTCAACAGTACCCTTAGAACTCTTCGTGCAATATTTGATCTGGGTGTCGTATGAGCCATTACAGTATTTGTAAGTACTCCAATCGTAATTGTTTTTCTCCTCCGTCTCGCCCCAAGCGTAATAGCCGCCATATTCCTCAGGAGAACTTGCACCCACATTGCAGGTCGCCCATTTCACACTCAAGCCGAGGTCGACGGCCTTATGTCCGTTTACAACGGTCCCTCCCCGTATTCGGAGTATTTTCGTCATCGCCACCGCAAAACGTCTGTGACAAGCTGTATATCCCAAAGACAAAAACCGGGTCGCGCATAGATAAATCCTTCTCATTACAAATTGTTTTAAATATTATAATTTACAACACAGATTATTCTATGATCCATCTCTCGATGTTCCGCGTCTCGGAAGAGAAGTTCAGGCCGATGCGGAACACTTTCGTATTCCCCGTCCCGAAAGGAAGGGCGTAAGACTTGTCCGAAATCTGCTGCAAGGCCTGCTCCGCCGTACCGTCCAGCTTGCACTCAATAATATAGGTATACTCCTTCGTCTGCAACACCATGTCGATGCGCCCCTGGCTGGTACGGTATTCCGCACGTACGTACACGCCGAGCAGCTTGCAGAGGATGAACAGCACGTTCTGATAATGGTTCTCACGCTCACGAACCAACTCATAGGGTGTGTCGGCAAAGAAACATTTCAGGCGGGTGAGGAAAGATTCAGGTTGGCCGGCACGTATCTCCTCCACGAACTTCTGGATGTGGAAAGGGGCTTCCACCTTGTCCACTGAAGCATAGAAAGGCAACAGGAAACGGAAGAAACCGTCCTCCACTTCTTCGTTCGGGAAGCCCAACCGATAAGTGCGGAACTCCGGTTCATATCCCTTGATGGTCAGGTAGCCGCTTTGATAGATGACGGGGATGGGGTTCGTGGAAGCCACGTCCACACTGTTGAGGATGTCTTCCGTGGCATATTCGTTGGACATTCGTTCCAGGCTGTAGTTGTGCAACTGCAACAGCTTCACGAGGTAAGTGGGGGTGCCCGTCGCGAACCAATAGCTGCCGAAGGCATTGGCGTCGAAGGCGTTCAATACGCTGAAAGGGTTGTAGAGCCCGGGGCTGTCCGGCACAAAATGATAACCGTCATAGAGACGTGCCAGTTTCTGCAGCACTTCTTCCGCCGACATGTCCAGCTCGTCCGCCATACGGAAGACATACGGCTGGAAGTTTTCCAAAAGTTCATGCTCCGTGATGCCGCATATCTCGTGATAATCCTTGCGCATGGAAATGTCCTTCAGGTTGTTCAGGTCGCTGAACACGCTCACCTTGCCGAACTTCGTCACGCCCGTAAGCATTGCGAACCTGATATACTGGTCGCCGGATTTCAACGCACCGTAGAACGCTTTCAACGTGTTGCGGTAAGCCTCCTGCAACGGCTCGTTGCCGATGGCCTGAAGCATCGGTTTGTCGTATTCGTCTATCAGGATGACCACACGCCGCCCCGTCTTCTCGCTGGCGCGCCGGATGACTCCAAGGAAACGGAGGGACAGGGAACGCTCGGACTCCTTCGCGCCGTAAAGCTCTTCCCATTGGGTTATCGCATTGTCGAGAATGTTTTCGAGGGCCTCGGGAGATTCGTACTTCTGCGTGTTCAGGTCCAAGTGAAGGATGGGATACGTCTCCCATTTCTGTTCCAGTGCGGAGATGGCAAGTCCTTCGAACAATTCGCGCTTGCCCTCGAAGTAGGCATGCAGCGTGGAGAGCAGCAGGCTCTTACCGAAACGGCGAGGGCGGGACAGGAAGTAATAACTGCCCGTTGTGGCGAGCTTATACACAAGGGCGGTCTTGTCCACGTAAAGATAACCGTCCTTGCGGATTTTCTCGAAGTTCTGTATGCCGATGGGGAGATTCAATAGTGCCATGTTTCCGCGTTTTTATTCCTTACACGACAAAGATAACGGTTATTTCTGAAAACACATTCTTATCGGCGGAATTTGTTCTGCATCAAGCGGAAAAAGGCGGAGATTAGAAATGCACCCCCGAGAGGGACGCACTAAATAATCAAATCAATCGGATGCGCTGCGCTTTATTCTGTGACAGGCCGAACGGAGAACCCGCCGTAGCGATCGTAGCAGTACAAGTACCTGCCGTCGCTGTCGAAGTAGAGACCGTAAGCGCTACTGCCGCCGTCCTCGCTCAACGACGCCGACCAATAGTAACCGTACGATCCACTGCCGCTGACAGTCTCGCCCCAACGGCTGCCAGCCGCGGGCAAGAAGATACTGTTACCGTTGGATTTAGAAGTAACTACATAACCCTCCACGCCGTTTTGGGTAGTCCATCTCCAAAAGCAGTTGTTTATAAGTTCATCAAATTCTGACTTTGTCGGCATGCGCCAGCTACCGCCCCATTTCACGTGAGCCACATCGTCTTCGGGTTCCAACACGGTCTTGTTGTCGACTGTACCAGAATAACTCTTCGTGCAATATTTGGTCATAGAGTAATCTGAATCTGATCTCTTACAGTATTTGTAAGTGCTCCAATCATAATAGCTTTTCTCCTCCGTCTCGCCCCAAGCGTAGTAGCCGCCGTATTCCTCGGGAGAACTTGCACCTACGTTACAGGTAGCCCATTTCACACTCAGGCCGAGGTCAACGGCATCATGACCATTCAAATCGGTAGATGACTTTTCTTTATTATTCCCCCCGCAGGATGTCAGTGACAAACCACACAACCCAAAGGATAGAAGCAGGGTCGCACATAGATAAATTTTTCTCATAGTAAATCGTTTCTAATGTTATATTTACAATACACTGCAAATATAAGAACACTTACCCGTTTTCCCCTCCCCGAATCTTAAAATTATGTTAACACAACAATCTTAATTCTGCACCACCAGATACCTGTTCCCCTCCGCCGTGTGCACCTTCTTCACGCCGGCCGCCACCAACGACCGGGAC
>CAMWUI010000065.1 GCA_947177395.1 uncultured Paraprevotella sp. | reverse complement strand
CATTAGGTATAGTGAAGTGCTGTCCTTGTCTCCTTACGAATGCATTCCTCACCTCCTTAGGATAGTATCCCTTACACCCTTAAAAACGTATTCCTTAGCACCTTACGATAGTATTCGTTAGACCCTAAGGAATACTATCGTAAGGATGTCATCTCAGTTAAGCATTTTTAGCCCTAACTGATTTTGGAAGCCGTTGAATTATTTCCTACATTTGTGAAGATAACCCAAAAATCCAATTAATACCAACAGGAAGAAACACAATATGACAAAGAAGGAAACGCTGAAATTGTTTGAAGACCGTAAAGTTCGCACTGTGTGGGATGACAAGGAAGAGAAATGGTATTTCTCAATAGTCGATGTGGTGTTTGTGCTAACTGACAGTACAGACCCCAAACAGTATATTAAGAAAATGAAAAGTCGGGATGAGGGGCTGAAATCCAACTGGGGTACAATTTGTACCCTGGTTCCTTTAGTCAGCGAAGACGGCAAAAAGCATAAAGAGATGACTGCAACAGCCGAAGGTATTTTCCGCATCATCCAATCCATACCGTCTCCCAAGGCGGAGCCTTTCAAGCAATGGATGGCACGTGTGGCATCCGAACGCCTCGACCAGATGCAAGACCCTGAGTTAGGTATAGAGCAGGCGATGATGGATTACAAACGCCTCGGCTATTCCGATAATTGGATAAACCAGCGATTGAAAAGCATAGAAATCCGCAAAGACCTGACCGACCAATGGAAGCTGCATAATGTAGAGGAAGGAATACAGTATGCCACTCTTACAGATATTATCTATCAGCAATGGGCAGGAAAGTCAGCAAAGGAGTATAAAAATTTTAAGGGTCTGAAGAAAGAAAACCTCCGCGACAATATGACCAACGAGGAACTTGTTCTTACTATGTTGGCGGAACTTTCCACGACAAGTATAACTAAAGCCAAGAATCCCCAGACGTTAGGTGAGAATATGCAGTGTGCTGCTGACGGTGGTGATGTAGCGCGTGTAGCAAAAGAACAATTGGAACAGAAAACAGGTCGAAAAGTAGTAACCCCACTGTCTACAAAAAGGATCTTTGAAGCCTCAAAGCCGGAAGGAGAGATAGAAAGTAGTGAAAAAAGAGAGGAATAAAGTGAGTATATAATGAAATATACTATCTCCCGGCCAGCATATCCCGCTGCTTGCGGGGAAGTTTCTTCACAATCTCGTCGTAGGCATGGTCTATCAGCGTGCGCACCAAGGTATCAGGCAGTTTTCCATCCATGGGCAACTGGTTCCAGTACTTCTTGTTCCAGTGCCAGGCTCCCTCGATACATGAATAGCGGTCGCGTAACTCCACGGCATAGTCAGCATCGCACTTCAACGTAAACCTGTCCGGACACTCCAAATCCACACAGGCAAAGATTTTGTTCATCAGGCGAAACACCAAAGTAGTCTCGTCAAACGGGAAATCTTCCGTCACCAACGGTTTCGACAAGCAATATGCCCTAACCGACTCTATGTCCATAACGGTTTACTGCTCCAACAGACCGTTCTCCAGCCAGTCAGCCAGCAGTTTCTTCACGTCTGCATGTGCCACGGAAGACTCTACTTCGTATGCTTCAGTCAGCATGTCCACCATCGTCTGTTCGTCAAACTCCCGGCCTATAACCTGATTCCATAAATAGGCGGCAGTCTCGTTCAGACTGATGATTTTGCTGAAATCTATATTTTCTTTTCCATGAGCCATTATCACCCGCTCACCGCATACGTCGCGCAATTCAAATCCTTGTTTTATCTTCATGAAGATTATATTTATTCATTCAACATCCTGTACACAAACAACAGATACCGCCGTATCGGGAGACATTTCCTCCATATCCGTATACGGCGGCACAGACGGGCATCATCGGCAGGCAACTGCCCGAAAGGATAAAGATACATAATGACTTTACCGGCCACATCGCCCACCGTACAATGTTCCACTCCCCGCAGATTACCGTCACCCATCAGAGTCAGCCTGTCCCCCTCGCGCCGAATAACCCGGTGGAGCACAAAACGGCCCGGAACAATCTCCGCCAGCACGGCATCTCCCGGCACCGGCTCCTCCACTGCCTTCAGCACAACCTTGTCCCGACAATGTTCCAGAAAGGGACGCATGCTGTATCCCTTGACCACGATAGTAGCCGTATGCCCTTCTTGCAACGTGCGGCGTACTTCGCTGAGGAATTTATCATTCGGCATCTCCTTGACCGCGCACTTTGCCCCCCGCAGGTCCGTCTTTTTTCCCCGATGCATCCACCAGCGGACAGGACTCAAAAGGCAATGCAGAAACGCCTTGAACGGTTGTTTCAGCCCGCTCATCTTTCCTGTGTCAATGTCCGATAACTCAACCGGGCCGCATCTGCATCAGGCAGACAGCCCAATACATAGAAAGGAACACGCCCCACAATGGCGGATACGGTGTCGCACACTCCGTTATACACCCGCCGGTCCCATTTCATCGTCGAAGCCGAAGGCAACAGGGAGATGAAAGCCTGCAATCCCTGTTTGCGGACAATCGTATTCTCCGGACGCTGCTCCAACAGGACGATACCGCCACAGGGAGCTTCCACCGCCCGGTAGCAAGGAGTCTTTCCGCTCCACGGAGAACCATAGACCACGACCTGGCCTTCGTCCGTCAGACGAAGCACGGGATTATCGTCATTCATAAGATCGGAGCCTGGTATATGTTCCCTCCACAACCGCGTATGCGTGCTCTTACCGGTACCGCTCTTGCCCAGAAACATATACCCCTGTCCGTCATTCCGGATGACAGACGAGTGCATCAACAAGGTATTCCGGTTGGAAGAGGCAAAGGCGTACGCTATCATCAGACTGTTATTAAGAGCATAGTTGCGTTGCTTCCAAGTGTCCTGTGTCAGGCGTACCCTACACTCAAGAAAATCAACAGAGGTACAAAGTACGGCACACAACACCCCTTGCAGGTCGCTTATCTCAAAACGATATCCTCCGTCGGGAAAGCGATAAACTCCGTAGTTGCATCCTCCGCAATCGAACTGGCCGATTTCCTCCGCCCCGCTTCCCTCTTCCATCATCCGGTCCACGGTAAGGCGGAACAATACAGTCCCCTGCTCATCCGTCTGGAAGGGAGCGCAAGAGGGTATCAGACGATCGTCGTCACCCTCATCAACAAACACCACCTGAAACAGGTGACCGCCGACCTTATAGGTTTTCATTTCCATGTCTTATCACTCTTTCACCATCTGCCCGGTATTGTACATCTCGGACTGGAACCGGAACCGGTCCGTTCCCAACGGCTGCACCACTACGGCCTTGTCCTTAGCATATTTCTTTTTTACAGACAGATATATCCGTTCCAGTTTCTTGCGCTTACGGTGATAGAACACCGCACTGGTCTGATTGGTCTGGCCGCATTGTTCCTCCAGGAACAACTGCAACTGGGAGCTATACAGCGTACGTTCGGCCAAATAACCGCTCTTAGGCAGAAAATAAGCCGTGTCCACCACTTGTAAATCCGTTATGTAGACCACTGAATCGGTAAATGAGGCCGACACACCAAACATATAAACCCTATCGCTCTTAGGTTTCTGTTCCGCACGAACCACCCAGGCGCAAGTCATAAAGACCAGCAAAGAGATAATCTTTACTTTATTCATCAGTTTTCCTTATTATATTTACAAAAGTACGGAAATATATGACATTACACAAACCACGGAAGACATATTAACAAAAAAACAGGATGGCCGCGGATATATCTTCATCCGGATATAGTCCGCGGCCCTCTTTATGTTTAAAACGCCGGGCGTCCGTCAAAACAGCCCTGCCTTTCTCTCCGATTATCCCAAATAGGATTTCAACAGCTTGCTTTTCGTATTCTGACGCAGACGCCGGATAGCCTTTTCCTTAATTTGACGGACACGCTCGCGTGTAAGGTTGAATTTATCGCCGATTTCCTCCAACGTCATTTCCTGATGGTTGATTCCGAAAAACATCTGGATAATTTCCTTCTCACGCTCACTCAGCGTAGACAACGCACGGTCTATCTCACGCGAAAGGGATTCGTTGACCAGCGAACGGTCGGCCATAGGCGAATCATCGTTCACCAAAACATCGAGCAGACTGTTGTCCTCGCCTTCTACAAAAGGAGCATCCACGGAAATGTGACGTCCGCTCACCTTCAGCGTATCCGAAATCTTATCTACCGGTATCTCCAGTTCGTCGGCCAATTCTTCCGGGCTGGGGCGACGCTCATTTTCCTGTTCAAACTTACTGAAGGCCTTGCTTATTTTATTCAGCGAACCGACCTGGTTGAGCGGCAATCGGACGATACGGCTCTGCTCGGCCAATGCCTGCAGAATGGACTGACGGATCCACCATACGGCATAACTGATGAATTTGAATCCTCTCGTCTCATCAAACTTCTCTGCCGCCTTTATCAGTCCCAGATTTCCCTCGTTTATCAGGTCAGGCAAACTGAGTCCCTGATTTTGGTATTGTTTGGCAACCGACACGACAAAACGCAAATTGGCACGGGTCAGTTTTTCCAGAGCCACTCTGTCCCCCTTCCGTATACGTTGTGCCAATTCCACCTCTTCCTCTACAGTAATCAGATCCTCACGGCCGATTTCCTGCAAATACTTGTCCAGCGACGCGCTTTCACGGTTTGTGATGCTTTTGGTAATCTTTAGCTGTCTCATTCCTTATTAACCATTTTGGGTTGCAAAGTTACAACAAATTATCGGTTTAACCGGTAAGAATCAAGAAAAATCACTTCGTCACATTCAAATGCACTTCCATCACGGCCTTGTATTCCTTGCCGTCCGTATGCTTATACACAATGGCCTGCCTTATGACATACACTTTGCCGACAGACAGACGACCGGGGTATTGCCCCACATAGGAGCCGTACTTGTCCGGATAGAATTCGGAGAAGACACAGGCGTTGCCGTCAAATCCGCACACGTTGCCTGTCGCTGTAAACCAATGACCGAAACAGGTGGACGAACTGGTCGAGGTGGTCGTGCTGTTTATGATTGACCCGTTGGCATGCATTCCCACGAAACGGACTTTATTGGAAACACCCACCTTGACCGCCGTCATCTGCGCCGTACTCAGTCCGAGCGCCTCGCTCACCGCATCCATATCATACTGCACACGCACCGATGAATAGCTGTTCGCACTGTATTTCAAATCGGCGTGGAGCACAACCAGCGTATCCTTGCGCTGATAATCCTCCGGATATTCTCCGTAAGTGCGGAAAAGACCTTTCGGCGAGGAGTTGTCGAATCTCACCTGATAAGGCCACTGCTCGTCGTTGCTCACGTCGTCATCCCAAGCATGACGCCAATACTCCGTAGGTGCTCCCATGACGACAAAACACAAGTGGGTACAGTTTTCCGGTATCACCACTCCGGCCTCTCCTTCCCGTTCGCTCTGCATGGTCCCATAGACACGCTGTCCGTCCGACGTATATGCCACGAAACCGTATCTCCATCCGGCCTTGTCGGTCTTTATTTTCCGGTAACCGTCGGCTCCGGCTATCCCTTTAAACGTCGCTTTCACCGATGTTCCGGCAGCAGGCACTTTCATCGGTATTACGTTGTAACCGTAGTTTTCCGGACAATAATCCGCATCCACTTCCCACCAGCCGTCCGTCCCGGCCACCTCGTGCAGATGGGCCGAGAAGTCACCGATATGGGTTTTTCCATACTCCCGTATGCCATCTATATCCCAAGTGGCCATTCGTGCGCATCCCTCGTACATCTCATCTGCAAATGTCTTCACGTCCACGCCTGTCATTCTCATATACGCCTCCACGGGATCCTCCGGACGAACGGCCTCGCGCCACATCCGGCCGATAAAATCCCTGCCATGCTTCATGCACCACCAGTCCTGTACGAACATATTCTGATAGCGCAGGGTCTCGTGCATCAGATTCAAATGGTATTGCCCTTTGTACGCAGCATAAAAGTCCTGTTCGAACTGCAGATGAGGATATACCTTGTAAGCCTGCCAGTTGGCACATCCTTCCCACCAGCCGTTTCCACCAGAGGCATTCTCTCCATAACCATAGTCAAATCCATGAGGCTCGCCCAGATCACATTTCACAAGATACTGGAACGTATGCCCGATTTCATGCGCCACCGTCTGCCCGTCCCGTGAACTGATAGCCCAGGGATTCACGTTGAAAGCTCCGGTCTTATGGTCATATCCGGAACCGTTGGCCACCCAGTCCGTCTGGTAATAGACGTACATCTGTATTTTGTATTTGTCCGTCGTGGATGCCCCCCGTTTCAGGAAACCAAGCTCATCGGCATATACCCTGAAATACCACTCTCCGTTGTCGAGCAGTTTCTGCGGATCGAATGCATATCCGTTGGCCGCTTTGGTCGGATCGTCCCCGAATCCGGCCTCCCAGAATACGATGTAGTGCTCCGACTCCATACTGCGCCGGTAGCACCAGCGACTGCTTTCCTTCATATAGTCATTGCCGCCCCAGTAGCTGGATCTGTAGATAATGCGCCCGGGATCCTCGAACATGTAGACACCGCCGCTCTCATAGGCCTTGTAGTTCCTGTAAGGCGTGAGTCCCTCCTTTTTATACATATACATATAGTTCTTCCGGAACTCCACCGAGTCGTATTCCTGCAAATCAATGCGGACGTTCTCTTTGGAACGGTCGTCGAATCTGAACCACAGCGCATCATTCTGCGCTTCCGCCTGCGGCATTGCCGCAAACATTGCCAGTAATGCAAATCCTATCTTTTTCATCTGTCCGATTTTTATATTCATAGCTGCCATACGCTTTCTATTTTATTCCACTTATCGCTTAAGCAGTTTTAATGATGTATTACCGATCCGGACCACATAGAGGCCCCGCCTCAATCTTGACATATCGACTGTCGTATAAACACCGGCATGCCCCACGGTTGCCTCTACTTTCTTTCCATCAGTCGTATACACGGCAATCTCCACGTCCGCCCGGTTCACGCTCAGGATCTTGCCGTCAAAGGACGGGCGGACGCTATCATCCGACACGGCGCCGATGGCGGTAGGCGCGTTCTCCGCGGATATATAGAAATTCTTTATACCGGAAAACTCATATACATCCGCATTTACCGTCACCTGGCCATCCACGAACTTCATCATGGGATTAACGTTTCCGCCCAACTGGTAATACACCAGAGTCCCGTCACCCAGTGCCAGCACAAGGCTTTTGGCAGAAACACCACTGACGGACAGCATCCCGCACACCGCCAGCATCAACAGAAAATATTTCTTCATATATCAGTAATTTAAGAGTTCTGTTATCGGGACACGCCGTCACAAACCGGCATGCCCGCTTTATCGTGTTTGGAAACAAAAATAGACAATTCCCGATACAAGAAAGAAAAAGAATTGCTAAAAAACATTAAGGCCATGCCGATACATCCCGGCGGACGGGAATATTTTCTTTCTGATTATTTTGCTTTCTCAATGGGTTTTATCTATTTTTGCAACCATAAAATCATGCCTGTTGCTGTTATATCTTCTTTTCCCGGATAAGGCAAGAAGAATATGCCAGTCTGATTTTTCCCGGATAAAATACGACTATCAATCTAATATTATTAATTTAAAACTCTGAACATGAAGAAAAAACTACTCAGTATCATGACAGTGCTTCTGGTCATAAGTGGCGCACAGAACATGTCCGCACAGACGGATGTGACCGCACAGTATCTTCAGAACCCGGATTTTGAAGGGGCGTACGAAGTGCAAACGTATCCCAAAGACGATCGTGCCATTTACGAACCGGAGGGCTGGACTGTTACCCTCGACCCGCTCAACGAGAATGACATGTCCATTCTGAAAACGACCGACTTGGCAGCCGGCACATTCGGTGGTTTTACCGTAAATGACGAGGCAACCCGCGGCGAACAGACTTACTGGTTCCGCTACAGATGGGGAGCAAAACAGACCCTGAAACTCTCACAGAGCATCGAGAACCTGCCGGCCGGCGTTTACCGTCTGACAGCAGATGTGCTCAACTATGGCGGAGACTACAACCAAACCACAATGCTCTATGCAGGCCAGTACGCCCAGAGCCGCGCTTCCGTCTCGACATCAAAGGGTGACGACTGGAATACGGTTTCCTGCGATTTCTATGTAGAGGAGACCGGCAATGTTGAGGTTGGTTTTTCCGCCACAAATTCTGATGCAGCCGTAGAACGTATCTTTGCCGTGGACAACTTCAAGTTGTACAGGCTGGATGCCGAAGAGCCTACTGTCGACACTCCCGTCGACATGACCGGCTGTATCGTGAACCCGTGCTTTGATTCTAAAAACACAAACGGCTGGACGTCTACCACCGGAGCACAGAACCGCACGATTGCTTCCAACAAGGGCGGTGCCATCACCGGCTATTTTTATGAGAATTGGAACGGACAAGCCTACTCCGGCACCATAGAACAGACCGTCAACAACCTTCCGCTTGGCGTGTACACGCTCCGTCTTGCAGCTTTCCGTGTCGGAGGCAGCGGCAACACTTATGCATTCGCCAACGAGGATATGACCCTTATTACTACGGAGGACGGCGCATGGTATGAGGTTGAGACCAAGGTTACGGACGGTACTCTGACTTTCGGTGTGAAGTCCGTAGACGGAGGTTGCAACTGGACCGGTGTGGATAACGCCATCCTGACATACAAAGGCGCAGGCCTCGCATTTTATATTGATCAGTTAACCCAACTCCGTGAAACAGCAGCTAACCTGAAGAATTCGGAAAATGCCATGTCTTCAGTCTGTCGTTCGGCATTGGAAGAGGCATTGTCTGCCACCGAATCCGTGGAAGAAAAGGTCGAAGCTTTGAATGAAGCTATCCTTCTATTGTCGAAAGCCATTAATGCAGCCAACACGAGTATCGCCAACTATATGATTTTCTCCAACGGCACGATTGCTACCGACGCGCTCGACAACTGGAGTTGCACCACAGGCAATACATTCCACATAAACACATGGAGCAACGAGGGAGAAACTGACGGTTCCAATATGATTACCCCGTTCCTTGAGAACTGGGTTGGCAGTGGCAGTCTGCTGAACAACGGAACCATTGCCTATACGCTCGAAAAGATGGAACCGGGGTGCATCTACACGGTTACAGCCTTGGTGCGCGTATTAAACGAAGGTGGAGCGGCAACCACTGGCCTGAGCATGTTTGCCAACGGTACAAAGAACGAGATTACCGAAGGAGAGGCTTGCGACAAGGGTTTCTACGGTGTATATTCCATCACGGGAACAGTTGACGAAAACGGTGTGCTACAATTCGGTTTCGAAGTTCAGGACGCTACTTTCAACTGGCTGGCCATCAAGGATGTGACTATTGCTCCTTATGCAACTCCCGTTGCTTATGACTTCGTTCCGACCGTAAATCCGGAGGAAGGTGTAGTG
>CAMWUI010000064.1 GCA_947177395.1 uncultured Paraprevotella sp. | reverse complement strand
TTTGCCTGCACCATAAAGAGAAAGAGGCAGCCTAAACTTGTTAGACAGCCTCTTTTTGCGTATATTCGTTTTTCTGTACTTCTTTGGATGTTTTCGGTGAAATCTTCCTCTGTTTTTCTTATGCCGTTTAATGTTTGTTCTGTTCTTTTTTTTAGTGAAAGGCTGAATAGCGGTGTGAAGGACGGGAAATATATTGCGCCGGTGTTTATTTTGCCAGTCTGTTGCCGTCCGGTTTTTGCGTACCTTTGTATATGAGGTAGGCTACGATACATACCCCTAAGCCGATGAAGATAAACTTCAGTTCCGTACTGTAGCGCATCACATGGCCCATCAATTCCTCTTCCGACACATGCTTTTGCAGATACCAGCCGGCCGTGGCTAACAGGCTGTTCCAGACGCCGGCTCCCAATGTGGTATAGAACAGGAAGGTAGTCAGTTTCATGCGTGCCAGTCCGGCCGGAATGGATATCAGTTGGCGAACGGCCGGAACCAGACGGCCCACGAAGGTGGAAACGGCCCCGTGTTCGTCAAAATACTTTTCAGCCCGTTCAACTTTTGCCGCGTCTATCAGGCAAAGGTGCCCCAATCGACTATTGGCAAAGCGGTACACGATGGGGCGTCCCAGATAGTATGCCAGAAAATAATTGATGATAGCTCCGAGGTTTGCACCGATGGTTGCGAACAGAACCACCAGAAAAATATTCATATCACCCGTTGCGGCGGCATGGAAGGCGGCCGGCGGCACCACCACTTCCGACGGGAAGGGAATGAATGAACTTTCGATAGTCATTAATAAGGTGATGGTCCAGTAGTTGAGATTGGCCAGGCACCATTGGATGAAAGCAACTGATTCCATTACATAGATAGTGTTTTGTCTTTTCAGTGCAAATTTAGATATAAATCTCGGTTTATATACCGATGTGATAAGAAAAAAGTCAGAATACTATCGTGAGGTCGTAACGAATGCGATTCACTCCCTGAGGGGAGGAAAGAGATACAAATGGTGCGGCCTATAGATTCTTTTTGAGGAATGTGCTATGCGGCATGCGCAGATGGCGCAACCGGCTGGCGGCTTGCCAGAAAGGAAGGGCGATCTGAAAGAATGGAAGAAGAAGGTGGAAAGAACGCGTCTCTCCGAGAAGACGGGCGGAACGGTGGAAGGTGTGATGCTGTATCGTCATATATATAAGGTATAGGAGGACAGAGGCAATGCTCCCGCCCGGCCAAGGCAGTATCATGTCCGTTAGGCATCCCGCTCCGACGGCAGCCAGGGCAATGTAAGGGACGAGCAACTTGCAGTCATACGCCCACCGGAAAGCGCGTTTGTGCCGGAGGTGCTTGCGGGTTTCCATATAATACATCCTGTCTTGTTCCCACAGGCGCGGGGCGGTAGGCCATTCCTGTATGACGGCTGCTTCAGGTGCCGATGCCACGGCAGTGTTGCCTGTAACGGAGGTATGGTTGACAAACAATTCCTCGGCTCCGGCCAGCAGATGCTGGTGGTCGGCAAACCCGCGGTTTTCCATAAACAAGGCTTTGCGGAAAGCGATGTTACCGGCTTCGGCCTTGTAGACGGTGTGGCGGACGGCCCGGTTGAGGTTCAGCAGCTGGTGGTAGAGACGGAAGATAATCATTCTTCTCCCTTTGGGATAGTGTGGAGGCATCCGGTAGTTTACGTATCCCAGGACAATGTCCGTCCTGCCGATTATGGATTCAGTCAGTCGGCTGAGCCAATGAGGGGATGCCGGTCGGCAGTCGGCGTCCGTCAAAACGACCCATTCGTGGATGGCAGAACGGATGCCTACGGTCAGGGCCAGACGTTTGGGACTTATATAGCGGGTAGAAGACGGGGTAAATGTATGCCGCAACTGAGGATAGCGCAATTCCAGTTGTTTGAGAACATCTTCCGTATTGTCGTTTGAATGGTCGTTCACGACGATGACCTCATAGTCAGGATAATGCTGCTGCAACAGTATGGGCAGATTGCGACTCAATTGTTTTCCCTGGTTGTGGGCCGTGATGACGACGGACAAGGGCGGGAGGGAGGTATCGTTTTTCCTGTGGCGGGCTGATGCGCGGAGAGCGCGTCCGAAAGAACAAGCGGTATAAAGGATAGCTGTCCACACAAGGCATAAGGCTGTGCAGACAGTTATCAGCAATTCGGTTTGTCCCTCCGGCAGTGTCATGCGAAATCTTCCGTGAAATAAGCGGGAGGCAGAGGCCGGCAGTTGTACTGCATGGCCATGATTTCACCGTAGGCACCGGCGGAGCGGAGTGCCAGCAAATCGTTCCGGCGGCATCGTGGCAACCGGTATGCCTTGGCAAAGACGTCGCTCGACTCACAGATCGGACCTACTATATCGTACGTCTCTTCCGCATCCTTGTTGCTTAGATTCTCTATCCGGTGGCAGGCTCCGTAGAGAGCCGGACGGATAAGGTCCGTCATACCGGCATCTACGATAGCGAACTGTTTGTGGGTTGTCTGTTTGACATAGAGAACCTTAGTGATGAGGCTACCGCATTGCCCCACGACGGCCCGTCCCAGCTCGAAGTGCAACAGTTGACCGGGGCGCAGTTGCAGATGTTCGGCATACGTGCGGAAATAGGAACTGAAGTCAGGTACGGGAACTTCGTCCGGGCAACTGTAATCAATGCCCAGTCCTCCGCCCACGTTGATATTCTTCACGGTGATACCCTGCTTCTCCAGCCTGTCCTGCAGTTCGTTTATGCGAAGACACAACGCTTTGAAATCATCCATCTCAAGAATTTGCGAACCGATGTGAAAGTGCAGGCCCACCGGTTCGACATGCTCCATGCCGGCAGCGATGCCTATCACCTTTTCCATGTCTCCCATGTCGATTCCGAACTTGTTTTCCGCCAGTCCGGTCGTTATGTTGGCATGGGTGTGCGCTCCCACGTTCGGATTGATGCGGAACGCCACGCGGGCTTTCTTCTGGCGGGTGGCTGCCAACTGGTTTATGACCTCCAGTTCAGGGATGCTTTCGACATTGAAGAAAGCTATATTCTTTTCTATCCCCAGTTCTATTTCCCAGTCGCTTTTGCCCACACCGGCAAATACGATGCTGTCACCGCTGAATCCGGCCCGGATGCAGGCTTCTATCTCCCCGCCGCTGACGCAATCTGCTCCAAAACCTTCCTTTCTGATGATTTCCAGAATACGCGGGTTGGCATTTGCTTTGACCGCATAGTGGAGGCGGTAGTCGGGATGCGTTTCCATCTCCTTCCGGATGGCCTGCAAGGTTCGGCGTAGCAGTTCCGTGTCGTAGTAATAGAACGGAGTGCGCAGGTTTGTCGCTTTTTCTATGGGAAAACCTTTCATGGATTTGTACGGTTTCAGTTTTTAAACAAGGTGTCGCTCAAAGCCTGCAATGCTTTTTTCTTGTCCTCCCCTTTCACTAAGAACGAGATGTTGTGGTTGCTGCCGCCGTAGGAAATCATACGCACGGGAATCTCTCTCATAGCTTCCGTGGCCAGTGTTTCGAATCCGATGTTTTCGCAGGCGAGGTCTCCCACGACACAGATGATACACATGTTTTCATCCACGTTTACCGTGCCGTATTTCATCAGGTCGGCCACGATGTCTTTCAGATAGCTTGTGTTGTCGATAGTCACCGAAACGCCCACTTCGGACGTGCAGACCATGTCGATGCTTGTCTTGTAAGTCTCGAATATCTCAAACACCTTGCGCAGGAATCCGTGAGCCAGCAGCATGCGGCTGGATTGTATTTGTATGGACACTATGTTGTCCTTGGCGGCCACGGCCTTGATGGTACCGTGTTGCATTTGGTTGTTGATGAGGGTGCCGGGAGCCGTTGGGTCCATCGTGTTGAGCAGTCTCACGGGGACGCCTGCGAATTTGGCTGGCTGGATGCAGGTGGGATGGAGTATCTTGGCTCCGAAGTAAGCCAGTTCTGCCGCTTCCTCGAAATGAAGCTGGCGTACCGGAGAGGTGTGTTCAACAATGCGTGGGTCGTTGTTGTGCATGCCGTCGATATCCGTCCATATCTGTATTTCCCCGGAATGGAGAGCCGCTCCGATAAGGCAGGCCGTGTAGTCGGAACCGCCGCGCAGGAAATTGTCCACCTCGCCGTAAGCGTTGCGGCAGATGAATCCTTGTGTCAGATAGATTTCATAACCCTGGTTCTGCTCCATGATTTCTATCAGGTGTTCCTTTATGAAGTTGATGTCGGGTTCTGCGTTCTTGTCCGTGCGCATAAAGTCGAGGGCCGGCAGGAGGATGGCTTTCACGCCGCATTCCAGCAGATAGTTGGTCACCATGTTCGTACTGATGATTTCTCCCTGTGCCAGAATGATTTTCTCTTCGAACGAAGTGAACAATATTTTCGTGAAACTGCGCAGGTAGTTGAACTCCTCCGTGAGGAAAGCCAATGTCTTCTCGCGGTATTCCTCCGTGGCATATAGTTCCTCGATATGATTTCTGTATGTCTGTTCCAGGCGGTTCAGGATATTGTTGGCTCCCTCCGGATTCTTCTTATACAGGTAGTCGGAGATTTCCACGAGCGAGTTGGTGGTACCCGACATGGCGGACAAGACAATCATCTTGGTCTCTCCGTCCTGTGTGATCAATCGGGAAACGTCTTTCATCCTCTGGGCGGAGCCTACGGAGGTGCCGCCGAACTTCATTACTTTCATTTTCATGTATCTTTTTTATTTTTATATTTCAGAGTATTCACTATCTTCTTCCTCAGCGTCCGGGTGAGGAGCCGGTTCAGCCGACGGCCTGTCGGATTCAGGCACATATTCGTCGGTATGTTCTGTGAGCCGGTGGTCCTTACACCGGTATACGACGCCGGGGAACTGCCGGATAAGTTCTTCGTTGTGCGTGGTCATGATGACCGCCGTCCCCTGATTGCAGATGCTGTGCAGCAGGGCAATGGCGTTATGTCCGGTCTCTTTGTCCAGATTGCCGGTCGCTTCGTCGGCCAGCAGGAGTTTCGGATGGTTGAGCAAGGCACGTGCGATACAGATGCGTTGCTGTTCACCTCCGGACAACTGATAAGGCATCTGGTTGGCCTTGCTCTGCAGGCCTACAGCTTCCAGCACCTCTTCGATTCGTTTATCCCTGTCTTTTTTCTTGTCCCAGCCGGTGGATTTTAGGACAAAGTCCAGATTGCGGTACACGGTACGGTCTGTCAACAGTTGGAAGTCCTGAAAGACAATGCCCAGTTGACGGCGCAACGCAGGGAGTTGTCTCCGTTTCACTTTTCTCATGTCAGTGCCCAGAACTTCCGCCGTTCCTTCTTCCACTTCCAGTTCTCCGTACAGAGTCTTCAGCAAAGATGTTTTTCCGCTTCCGACCTTACCTATGACGTAGATAAACTCACCTTCGTTGACCTGAAACGTCACATCCTGTAACACGAGGTCCTCCTCGTGGTAGATGTTTACGCCTTTGTAATTGACTAACATACTCTTTTCTGTTTGTTTATGCTCAATGTTTGTGCCAGCCAGGATTGTGCCGTTTCATCAGTTCCTCGGCCATCTGTTCGATGCGCATGCCTTTCGATGTCAGCAGCACGATGAGGTGGTACAGCATGTCCGAACCCTCATAGATGAGGCGCTCGTCGGTTCCGTTGACTGCTTCGATGACGGCCTCCAGTGCTTCTTCCCCCACCTTTTGTGCCATGCGGTTCAGTCCGTCTCTGAAGAGACTGGTCGTGTATGATCCTTCCGGCATTTCACGGTGCCTTTCTTCTATGAAGTCTTGCAGTTCGCTTAAAAACAAGAGCGGGTTGGCCTTGTTCGGTTCTCCCCAGCAAGTGTCTGTTCCCGTATGGCATACCGGTCCTGTGGGCTGTACCCGGATAAGCAATGTATCCCCGTCGCAATCGTTCTTTATGGAAATGACCTTCAGGTAGTTCCCGCTTGTTTCTCCTTTTGTCCACAGGCATTGTCTGGTGCGGCTGTAGAATGTGACGAGTCCCGTGGACGTTGTCTTTTCGTATGCTTCTTGGTTCATGTATCCCAGCATGAGGACGTTGCGGGTTTGTGCGTCCTGAATGACGGCGGGTACCAGACCGTTCATTTTTTCAAAGTTTATCTCCATAATATACAGACTCTTTTTTAGATTCTTACTCTGATGCCTTCCTGCCGAAGGTAACTCTTTAGTTCTGGAATGCTGATTTCCCCGAAGTGGAACACGCTGGCTGCCAGTGCGGCGTCGCTCTTGCCATATAGGAACGTGTCCCGGAAATGTTCTTTGCTTCCCGCGCCTCCCGAAGCGATGACGGGGATGGTGAGCGTGTCCGTCAGGTGTCGCAGCGCGTCGTTGGCATATCCGGTTTTCACTCCGTCGTGGTTCATGGAGGTGAACAGGATTTCTCCGGCTCCCCGTTCCGACACCTCCCGTGCCCAGTCGAACAGGCTGCGGTCTGTCACCACCCGTCCGCCGTTCAGGTAGCACAGCCATCCCCGTTCGGTTTCCCGTGCGTCTATGGCCACTACGCATACCTGCGAACCGAAATGCCGGGCTATTTCGTCGATTAGTCCGGGATTTCGCAAGGCAGCGGAATTGATGCTTACCTTGTCTGCTCCGGCAGACAGGAGACGGTCCACATCGGCCAATTCATTGACTCCGCCGCCTACGGTGAAAGGTATGTTGATTTCCGCGGCTACGCGCTGTACCATCCGGGTAAATGTCTTTCTGCCTTCGTGGCTGGCCGTGATGTCCAGATATATCAGCTCGTCCGCTCCCTGCCGGCTGTAGGCCTTGCCGAGCTCCACAGGGTCGCCCGCTTGCCGGAGGTTGACAAAGTTGGTTCCTTTGACGGTTTGTCCGTCTTTCACGTCCAGACACGGTATGATGCGTTTCGCTAATGTCATGTCAACGGTTCTTTTCGGCCCATTCGGCCAGTTCTTTCAAGGATATGCGCCCTTCGTAAATGGCTTTGCCGAAGACCACGGCCGGAATGCCGGCTTTGTCAAGGGTCTGTATGTCTTTCAGGCAACTCACCCCGCCGCTGGCTATCAGGTGGCAGTCCGGATGTGCCTTCATGATGTTGCTGTACAGCTCTGTCGCCGGTCCCTGTAACATCCCGTCGCGGCTTATCTCTGTGCAGAGAACGTTTGTCACACCTTTATTTATATAAGATGCAAGGAAAGGAAGCAGTTCCTCCCGGCTGTCTTCTTTCCAGCCGTTGATGGAGATGAAACCCTCCTTTGCGTCGGCGCCTAAGATAATGCGCCGGTTCCCGTAAAGCCGTAGCCAGGACAGAAACAGTTCCGGTTCGGTCACGGCTACGCTTCCGGCTGTGATGAAGGAGGCACCGCTGTCGAACGCTATGCGGCAGTCTTCCTCCGTCTTGATACCTCCGCCGAAGTCGATAACGAGTGAAGTGTCGGCGGCGATGCGTTCCAGCACCCGGTGGTTCACGATGTGTCGCGAGCGTGCCCCGTCCAGGTCTACCATGTGGAGACGTCTGAAACCGAAAGCTTCGAATTCACGTGCCACGGCCACCGGGTCCTCGTTGTAAACCTTCTCTGTTGCATAATCACCTTTGGTCAGGCGTACGCACCGGCCGTCGATGATGTCTATGGCGGGAATCAGTTCTATCATACTTTCAGGTCTAAGAAATTTTGTAAGATACGTTCGCCCGTGTCACCGCTCTTTTCCGGATGAAACTGTGTGGCGTAGAAGTTGTCTTTGTGCAGGGCGGCGCTGAACGGTTCGATATAGTCGCAGACGGCGGCGGTGCAGGGGTTGACAGGAACATAATAGCTGTGCACGAAATAGGCGAACACTCCTTCCTCACATCCGTGGAACAGATCGTTTTCCATGTTCCGCAATCTGTTCCATCCCATGTGCGGCACCTTCTCTTCGTGTCGGGTGGGGCGGAAGCGTATGACATCCGTGTCAAAGATACCCAAGCATTCCGTGTCTCCTTCTTCCGAATGACGGCACATCAGTTGCTGGCCGATGCAGATGCCCAGCACCGGTTGTCTCAGGCTGCATATAAGTGAGTCCAGCCGATGCTCTTTCAGGTATTGCATGGTGGTGAATGCTTCGCCTTGTCCGGGAAACAGTACTCTGTCGGCCGACAAAAGTTCTTCCGGCCGGTCTGTTACCGACGGGCAGACTCCCAGTCGGTTCAGCGCATTGACGACCGACCGGATGTTTCCGGCGTTGTACTTTACGATGGCAACTTTCATTCTGCGTCGTATTCTTTCGTTTTCAATAGCGCAAAGATACGAAGAAATCGCGTAAAAACGACGGTTTGGCTTAATAATGTGTGGTATTTGTTTCCATTCTGTTCGAGGCTGACAGATGCAGGCCGCTTTTTTCTTCAAAAGAAAGAATTTTCACGGCCTAAGATGCTTTTTTGTAATAATCCGAGGAAGGTTCTGGATAAATTGGGCAAATAGTCGTATGGCTATAAAAACATGATTCGCTTCGATGACAGGTGATGCATCGAAGCGAATCTGTTTTTTTTGTTGTGATGTGGCGAAAGTCTTATTCCTGTATTTTCTTGTTGAGAACGATGTGGGCAACAAGTCCTATGACCATAATTGCCATGAGGCTTCCCATTAATCCGTTACTGTCCGAACCTCCCGTGGTGTATGCCACCATCATGCCCACTGCTGCAATTACAATCAGCAAGATGCCTAAATTTTTGAGTAAATTGTTCATGGTTTTATGTGTTTTTATAATTGTCTCTTTACTTTCTGTCCGCAAATTAAAGCATAATTCTTTGAAAAGCGAAGCAAACCCTCGAAAAAGTTCTTTTTGATGAGTAAAAATCAGTCTTTCGTGTTGGAAAATACTTTGCGCAGGACTTCCTGGCTAATTCGGAGCTCCTCGATGTCCAGGCCGCGCAGGGCTTCTTTCAAGGTTTTTGTAGCTACGTATCTCGATTTTTCCTCCAGATCCCGTCCGACGCGTGTCAGGTGTATCAGATTGATGCGCCGGTCCGTCTTGCTGGATATTCTCACCACAAGGTTCAGGCGCTCCATGTTGTCGATGAGGCGTGTCATGCTGGGCTTGTCTTTGAACGTGGCCTTGCAGAGTTCCTGCTGGGTAACCCCGTCTTTCTCCCACAAGTAGAGTAACACCGTCCACTGTTCCGGAGTTATGTCCATGTTGTACTGCCGAAAATTCCTGTGAAGTTTCCGGTTGATGGCAGCCGACACCTTGCCGTTGAGGATGGCGAATATCAGTTTGATATCGAACTTAATTTGTTCCAAAATAAGATAGTTGTTTCAACAATGGTGCAAATATAAGACATTTTTGCGGAAGATGGTGCGGCGGAGCTTTTAATTTATAAATAAATAAGGTGAAAAAACGGGCGATAGGGGATACCGGGCGGTATAGGGGACAGTGCGGACGGAAGAAAAGATGTGTAAAGTCTTTGCTGTTCAAATAAAAAACACTATCTTTGCACCGCATTTCGCAAAATATTAATTAATTATTTATTTAACGTATTATGAATCAATACGAAACCGTTTTCATTTTAACTCCCGTTTTGTCTGATGATCAGATGAAGGAAGCGGT
>CAMWUI010000063.1 GCA_947177395.1 uncultured Paraprevotella sp. | reverse complement strand
TTGATTCCCAGTGAGTCTGAACCATTGAAGCCATTTCCCGCCAACATCTGTGTATAGGGGACGCCCGTTTGGTTGCGCCGGCAACCAACGTGCGGAACGCGTTGTGCTTCAACGGGTAATGGTTCAGGAAGGCGGCTGCCGGGGCCTGGGGTCTTGACAAGGGCTTTTTCATGTTGTATCTTTGCGGGCGGAAACCCTTAAATCACCTTGACTATGGAACTGAAAAACATCGCCCGCTCCGTCCTCCTGCACTGGATGGAGAAACAGAAAACCCTCTCGCCGACCGCCGTCACCGAAACAGCCTTGTTCGCCGACGCCGCCCGCATGCTCGGCCTGCTCTCCGGCCTCCTGGCCGAAATGGCGGAGGAATTGGTGGCTGCCACCGCAGAGGCTTCCGCCCCGGCGGAGATTACCGCTTCGGTGAAAGAAGCCGCCCCGACAGAAGGGATTATCCCCGTGAAAGAAGCCACCGTTCCCGCGGAAAACACGGCCGTTTCAACGACAGTAACCGCCCCGGCGGAAGAAGCCGTTCGTGCGGAAGAGACTCCCGCTCAGGCGGAACAGGCTCTCGCTCCTGCTGAGGACACTCCCGTTCCGACAGAAGAGACTCCCGCTGCCCAACCGACAGACAAAGAGCGCGCTGCAGCGCAACAGGCGGCGCGGATGGACGGGGACATACAGGCGTTCCTCGACCGGCATTACGACCTGCGTTTCAACCTGCTGACCGAGACGACGGAGTACCGCCCCAAGGGCGGCGGGGAGTTCCGCCCGCTGGACGCCCGGGCCCGCAACGGCATCTGCCTGCACGCCCACGCGGCCGGCATCGGATGCTGGGACCGCGACGTGACGCGCGTCGTCGAGTCCGGCCGCGTGGCGGACTACCACCCCTTCCGCCGCTACTTCGACACGTTGCCCGCGTGGGACGGTCGCGACCGGTTGCGCGAGCTGGCCGCGCGCGTGTCCTCCGACGGAGAGTGGGCCGGCCATTTCCACCGCTGGATGCTGGGCGTGGCGGCGCAGTGGTCCGGCGTGAACGACGGTCTGCACGCCCAGAGCGTGGCGCCGCTGCTGGTGAGCGACGAGCAGGGGATGGGCAAGTCCACGTTCTGCCGCTCCCTGATGCCGCCCGAACTGGCGGCCTACTACACCGACAGCGTCGACCTCTCGCGCCCCGGGACGGTGGAGCGCCACCTGGTGGAGATGGGTCTCATCAACCTCGACGAGTTCGACCGCATCCCGTCCTCGCGGCAGCCTCAGCTGAAGAACGTGATGCAGCTCAGCGCGCTCCACCTGCGGCGCGCCTACCGCCGCCATGCCGGTCACCTGCCCCGCGTGGCCTCGTTCATCGGCACGTCCAACTCGCGCGAGCTGCTGACCGACCCCACGGGCAGCCGTCGCTTCATCTGCGTGTCGGTGGAGCGTCCCATACGGGTGGATGGCATCGACCACGCGCAGGTGTACGCCCAGCTGAAGGCGGAGTTGCAGGCGGGCGAGCGGTATTGGTTCAGCAAGGAGGAGGAAGAGTGCATCCGTCGCGGCAACCTGTCGTATTACCGTGTGAGCCCGGTGGAGGAGGTGTTCCGCCACTGTTTCCGTGCGCCCCGCCCGGGCGAGCAGGGCGTGTTGCGCTCGCTGCCGGAGTTGCTCGCCGTGATGCGCCGGCGTTGTCCGGGTGCGGGCGGCGAGGTGAAGATGCGGCCGCTGTCCCGGTCGTTGGTGGCGGCCGGCGTGAAGAAGGTGCACACGGCGGAGGGGAACCGATATCTGGTCGTGCAGAATTAGGGGACAGGCATATCTGCTGACCCCATATTTGCGTGTATCTTCATAGATTTTCTTCCGAGTCGTTCATGTTGGTATAAAAAAGCCATGCCTTGCAATTAGTGGCTGCAAAGCATGGCTGATAGGCGGTTTCAGAGAAAACGTACTTACCTTTTTGCTTCTATTTCGATTCCGGCCTGATGACAATCGGCTCCCATGGGCGGATTCTCCTTAGTCAAACGCAGGTGCAGACGGGTTATGTCCGGGAAGGTCTGGAAGATGCGGTCGAGGATTCGACCGGCCACATGTTCCAGCAGCAGCGAGGGAATTTCCATTTCCTCTTTTACGCACCGGAAGAGATCGGCATAGCTGACCGTATCCGCGAGTCGGTCGTTCCGTATGGCTGAACAGAAGTTTGTGTCGGCCTCCAGCGTGACATAGAAGTACGACCCCGTCAACTGTTCCTGGGGATCCACGCCGTGACGTGCGTGAATCTTCACGTTGTCCAGAAGGATGCGGCTTGATGTGATTTTCATCGGTTATCCGCATCTTGAAGCACCGCAGTGCTTGCAAATCAGACATCCTTCCTGATAAATCAAGGTCTCGTGGCCGCAGTTGGGACACTTCTGTCCTTTGGCTTCCGTACCGTCCGTGATATATTTCTTCAGGGCACGTTCCACACCGATTTTCCAGGTATTGATACTTTCGCTTTCCAGTTGCAGGGAGCCGACCAGACGGATGACATGTTCCAGCGGCATGCGGTAGCGCAGTACGCCTGATATCAGTTTGGCATAGTTCCAATATTCTTTGTTGAACTTTTCGGAAAGTCCTTCCACGGTTGTTTTGTAGCCGCGTTTGTTCTCAAACTGGAAGTCGTAGCGTTTGGTCCCGTCTTCGTTGACGTTCTTGATGATACGTCCTTTGGTGACGCTTTTGGGGAGAACGATGCCTTCGTCGTCGTCCTGCAGACCGGTGAAGATTTCATAGGGATGACCGTTCAGTAAGCCGACGAATGCGACCCATTTCTCTTTGTTGTTCTGGAACCGTACGACATCGCATTCCAGCGATTGCGGGCGGGTTTCCGTCACTTCCGGATGTTTGCAGGGCAGTTGGTCATTCTGTTTCTTTTCTTTTTTAACGGAGATCATGACTCCCGAGCGTGAACCGTCGCGGTAGATGGTGCAACCTTTGCAGCCGGACCGCCATGCCTCCACATACAGACGGTTGACGAGTTCTTCATCTACATTGTTGGGCAGGTTCACGGTAACGCTTATGCTGTGGTCCACCCATTTCTGTATGGCACCCTGCATTTTCACCTTCATCAGCCAGTCCACATCGTTGGCCGTGGCCTTGTAGTAAGGAGACTTGGCGACCAACTCGTCTATTTCTTCCTGCGTGTACCGTTTAGCCGTATCGTAGCCGTTCGCTTCCATCCATGTGAGGAACTTGTGGTGGTAGACAATGTATTCCTCGAAGGCATCCCCTGTTTCATCTGTAAAGTCGATGTGTGCTTCGGGGTCGTTGGGATTCACCTTGCGGCGGCGTTTGTATACGGGCAGGAAAACCGGTTCGATGCCTGAGGTAGTCTGGGTCATCAGACTGGTGGTGCCCGTCGGGGCTATCGTGAGGCAGGCGATGTTGCGCCGGCCGTATTGTTTCATTTCTTCGTACAATTCCGGGGCGGCTTCCTTGATGCGGTTGACAAACGGATTGTTCTTTTCCCGCTCACTGTCATAGATTTCAAACGCGCCGCGCTCTTTGGCCATGATGATGGAAGAACGGTAGGCTTCGATGGCTACCGTCTTGTGCACCTCGACGGAGAAGTCGGTCGCTTCCTGTGTGCCGTAGCGAAGGCCGAGGGCCGCCAGCATGTCGCCTTCGGCCGTGATGCCCACACCTGTGCGCCGTCCTTGTCCGCTCTTTTTATAAATCTTTTCCCAAAGGTGTTTCTCTGTCTCTTTCACTTCGGATGTTTCCGGGTCTGAACTGATTTTGTTCATGATCTGGATGATTTTCTCCAGTTCCAGGTCTATGATATCGTCCATCATCCGTTGGGCCAGTTGCACATGCTTCTTGAATAAATCGAAATCGAAATAGGCTTGTGGCGTGAACGGATTCACTACATAGGAATAGAGGTTGATGGCCAGCAACCGGCAACTGTCATAGGGGCAGAGAGGTATCTCGCCGCAAGGGTTCGTGCTGACAGTACGGAAGCCCAGGTCGGCATAACAATCGGGTATGGATTCGCGGAGGATGGTATCCCAGAACAGAACTCCCGGTTCTGCTGATTTCCAGGCATTGTGCACGATCTTTCTCCACAGCTCGCCGGCATTGATGTCTTTGCTGGTGAGGGGATTCGTGCTGTCGATCGGATATTGCTGTGTGTATGGACGGTTTTCGATGGCAGCCTGCATGAATGCATCGTCCAGTTTGACTGAAACATTGGCTCCCGTGACTTTGCCTTCCGTCATTTTGGCATCGATAAAAGCTTCCGCATCCGGATGCTTGATGCTGACGGACAGCATGAGGGCACCGCGACGGCCGTCCTGTGCCACTTCGCGTGTGGAATTGCTGTAACGTTCCATGAACGGAACCAGACCGGTGGATGTCAAAGCCGAGTTCTTGACCGGCGAACCCTTGGGGCGGATGTGGGAAAGGTCGTGTCCCACGCCGCCGCGGCGTTTCATCAGCTGCACCTGTTCCTCGTCGATACGGATGATGCCGCCGTAGGAGTCAGCGTTTCCGTCCAGGCCGATGACGAAGCAGTTGGAGAGAGAGGCTACCTGAAATTCGTTGCCGATGCCTGTCATGGGGCTTCCGGCCGGAATGATGTAGCGGAACTTGTCGAGAAGTTCGAATATGTCTTCTGCCTTCAGCGGGTTGGCATATTTGTCTTCGATACGTTTGATTTCATTGGCGATGCGCCAATGCATGTCTGCGGGTGATTGTTCGTAGATGTTTCCGAACGAATCTTTCATGGCATACTTGTTTACCCATACCCGGGCCGCCAGTTCGTCGCCATTGAAATATCTGAGAGAGGCTTCAAAGGCTTCGTTGTAAGTGTACGTCTTCATCGTTGTATATAAGGTCTGTTGTTTTATAATATGATACTTTTTGGCTGATTTGTAGAAGTTCAAGCAGTAGAATTATAAAACGTCGGCAAAGCTACGGATGTTTCTTGATAAAACAAAATAAAACAAGATTAAAAAATCAATAAAAGCGAAAGTTTTCCACTTTTGATTAATAAGCCGTTGAATATTATGGGATTGTGAATTTGTGCACATGGAAAAGTTTTCCAAAAGGGCGATTGCTTGTTATGGTTCAGTTGTTTTGTGGTTGTACAAATGCAACGTTTTGCGTATCTTTGCTTCTATAAAATGGATTTCTATATGAAGACAATAGAGAACAGAAGGACCATACGCAAGTATTCCGGACAACCGGTGACGGACAGTCTGCTGCATGCATTGTTGGAAAAGGCAGGGCGCACCCAGACGATGGGAAATCTGCAGTTGTATAGTGTGGTGGTGACGCGTGACGAGGCTGTGAAGCAGCGGTTGGCACCGGCACATTTCAATCAGCCGATGGTGACGCAGGCTCCGGTTGTACTTACCGTGTGTGCGGATTTCAACCGTACGTCCCGTTGGTGTGAGGAGAGGCAGACTGTGCCCGGTTATGCCAATTTCCTTTCTTTCGTGAATGCGGCGTCGGATGCGTTGCTGTACACCCAGACCTTTTGCAACCTGGCCGAAGAGGCGGGGCTGGGCATTTGTTACCTGGGTACAACTGTGTATTCGCCGGAGACCATCATAGATGTATTGAAACTGCCTCGTCTGGTGATGCCGATAGCAACGCTCACCGTAGGTTTTCCGGCCGAGGAACCTCCTTTGAGCGACCGTCTGCCTCTGGCGGCGTATATTCATGACGAAAGTTATCGCGACTACACGGCGGAGGATATAGATACCTATTATATATACAAGGAGAGTCTGCCCGAAAACAGGCATTTTGTCGAGATTAACGGCAAGGAGACACTGGCGCAGGTTTTTGCGGACATTCGTTATACCCGTAAGGATAATGAGGCGTTAAGCACCACATTTATGGCCGCTCTGCGTCGACAGGGTTTCCTGGAGTGATTTTTCGGGATTCCCTCGCAAGAACGGGGCATCAGGAACTTCGGGATGGTGCGGGGGAATCAGCGTTTTTTGAGCAGTGCCTCGATTTCCTCCACTTTGCTGCGGAATATTTTGTCCACATGGATGGCATCTTCCACAACTTTGCAGGCATAAAGTACCGTGGCATGGTTGCGTTGTCCGATCAAGGCGCCGATACGGGCGGAAGAAAGGTCGGTGTGCTTCTGTGCCAGATACATGGAAATCTGTCTCACTTGTACGACGTTCTGTTTCCGGCTGCTTGTGAAGATGTCCTCCTGCTTGATGTTGAAATATCCGCATGCCTTTTCCAGAATGAGATCCACCGTAATCGGTTTGTTCTCCACACGAACCGCACGTTTCACAATCTGTTCGGCCAAAGAGAGATCCACATCTCTGTTGTATACTACGGAATAAGCCATCAGGGAATTTACGATACCCTCCAGATCACGCACGCTTTCGTTCACGTTTTCGGAAATGTAGTCGATAACTTCCTTGGGGATTTTCAGTCCGTCGTGGTGTATCTTGCTGTTCAAAATGGCACGCCGCAGTTCTTCGTTCGGTTTTTCCAGCTCAGCCAGCAGGCCCCATTTGAAACGGGTCAGCAGGCGGTCTTCCATTCCTTGCAGGGCCACGGGAGGACGGTCTGATGTCAGAATCAACTGTTTGCCGTTCTGATGCAGGTGGTTGAAGATATGGAAGAATGTATTTTGTGTCTGGGTCAGACTGGCGAATTCCTGTACGTCATCGATGATAAGGACATCGATTGTCTGGTAGAAATTAATGAAATCATTGGTCGTGTTCTTGCGTACGGAATCGGTGTACTGCACCTTGAACAGATGGGCGGATACGTATAGTACCCGCTTGTTGGGGTAAAGCTCTTTGATCTTGGCTCCGATGGCATTCACCAGATGCGTCTTTCCAACACCGGACGCGCCATAAATGAACAAGGGGTTAAATGTACTCTGTTTGGGATGTTCGGCAATGGCCTGTCCCACAGAGCGGGGCAGTTTGTTGCTGATACCTTCGATGAAATTCTCAAAATTGTAGTTCGGGTTCAATTGAGAATCCAGATCCTGCGGGCGGGGAGCTTGCAGGGGAGTCGGAGCTTTGTTGGCCAGAGGGGTCGGATGGGGCGGCGTGAGATGCACGGATCTTGTCGTCGCCTCCAGATCGACGGTGATATTGTTCGTCTTGTCGGCCACCACGCTGTATTTCAATTTGGTGCCATCGCCAAAGACTTTGTACAATACCTTGCGAAGAAGACCCACGTAGTGCTCCTCCAGATATTCGTATACAAACAGACTGGGCACTTTTACCATAAGTGTCCCGCCGGTATACGACTCGTATTGGATGGGCGTAAACCAAGTCTTGTATTGCTGCTCGGTAACGTTGTTGCGGATAATTCCCAGACAACGCTCCCACAACAACTGGGGTGAACTCTCCATTAAACTCTGTGGTTTTAAAATTCTACGTGTTTTAAACTTCTACGATGCAAATGTCGCAATAATCTTTGAGAAAAGCAAGTTGCTTGGGGGCTCCGTTTTGAGGTATTTTCTTCTAATGAGCTTGTTTACAGTCTGTATTTATGGAAAAGAAGAATTTGTTTTAAAACCTCTTGCAAAAGTCTAATTACTTGTTAGAGGCGTGTTTATCCATAAAAGGCGGCAAGTTCTTTTCTCTGAAAGAATATCGGCAACCGTTTCTGTAATCCCTTTTATTATAGAATGCTATCTTGAGAGGGTGTTTTGCGGAAAAACGGTTGCCGGTATTTAGAATGAATATAGATTAAAGTCTCGTCCCTTATTTATCTTTCCTTCCGAACAGAGAGAAGTGTACGTAGCGTTTTGGGTGTTCTTTCAGATCCTCCAGCAGATTGTTGGCGCTTCCTAACGTCAGATTCAGGTTGGTGTACAGGCCGTCGTCGTTGAGCAATAGACCCAGACTGCACGGACGTCCGGTTCAGGTTCTTTGTAATCTGCTGTGCGTTGTTCAGGATGATGGGCAGGTTGGGGGCCGCCGTCAGCCGGTTGAGGGCCGTGAGCAGTGTGTCTACTTTGCCGATGACTTCCTCTATCAGCGGAATCATGGCGCTGGCCTTCTCCATCAGTCCCGTCAAGTCGTTGCCCCGGATGGTGTCCTCCGGTTCGTAGCATTGTTCGTCTTGTCGGCCACCACGTTGTATTGCAATTTGGTGCCATCGCCAAAGACTTTGTATAATACCTTGCGGAGAAGGCCCACGTAGTGCTCCTCCAGATATTCGTATACAAACAGACTGGGCACTTTTACCATAAGTGTCCCGCCGGTATACGACTCGTATTGGATGGGCGTAAACCAAGTCTTGTATTGCTGCTCGGTAACGTTGTTGCGGATAATTCCCAGACAACGCTCCCACAACAACTGGGGTGAACTCTCCATTAAACTCTGTGGTTTTAAAATTCTACGTGTTTTAAACTTCTACGATGCAAATGTCGCAATAATCTTTGAGAAAAGCAAGTTGCTTGGGGGCTCCGTTTTGAGGTATTTTCTTCTAATGAGCTTGTTTACAGTCTGTATTTATGGAAAAGAAGAATTTGTTTTAAAACCTCTTGCAAAAGTCTAATTACTTGTTAGAGGCGTGTTTATCCATAAAAGGCGGCAAGTTCTTTTCTCTGAAAGAATATCGGCAACCGTTTCTGTAATCCCTTTTATTATAGAATGCTATCTTGAGAGGGTGTTTTGCGGAAAAACGGTTGCCGGTATTTAGAATGAATATAGATTAAAGTCTCGTCCCTTATTTATCTTTCCTTCCGAACAGAGAGAAGTGTACGTAGCGTTTTGGGTGTTCTTTCAGATCCTCCAGCAGATTGTTGGCGCTTCCTAACGTCAGATTCAGGTTGGTGTACAGGCCGTCATCGTTGAGCAATAGACCCAGACTGTTGTCCTTGCTGTTCAGTTTGGCAGTTGTTCTCTTTACGTCGTTCAGCGTTTGGTCCACTTTGTTCAGGGTGTTGGCCAGATCCAGTTTGTTCAGGTTCTCGGTCAGCAGGATGACGTTATCGCCGATTTTGTTGAACTTGGCGGTCATCTGGGGTACGTCCTTGTTCATCAGTCGGTCCAACTGTACGGATGTCCGGTTCAAGTTCTCTGTAATTTGCTGTGCGTTATTCAGGATGACAGGCAGATTGGGGTCCGCCGCCAGTCGGTTGAGAGATGTGAGCAGTGTGTCTACTTTGCCGATGACTTCCTCTATTTGCGGGATCATGGCGCCGGCCTTTTCCATCAGTCCTGTTGAATCATTGCCCCGGATCGTGTCTCCCGGTTCATAGCGTTCGCGGGGATTGTTGGCCAGCAATAGATTCAACGTGCAGCCTCCCAGCATCTGTGCGGACAGTTCGGCCGTACTGCCTTTGGGGATGCGCAGGTCGTTGTCCACCTGTATTTCCACCAACACGTTACCTGGCTGGGTGTAGTCGTAGATGATATTGCGTACGATGCCTATGTTATAACCGTCTGCATAAACCGGACTGGACTGGGCCAGTTCCTTGGCGTTTTTGAATGCCACGTAATAGTAGTTGCTGGCCTTGAACAGGTTGATGCCTTTCAGGAAATTGATGCCGATGAAGAGCAGAGCAAGGGCGGCGATGCCTGCCATACCTATTTTTACTTCGCGGGTTAAGAATTTCATAGTTGTGTATGTTATTTGTTGTTGTTTGCTTGCCGGATGGCTTCGGAAATATTCATTTTCGCACCGTTGCGCACGGCTATGACGAATGCGTCGGGGAACAGGGCGGCGACTTTCTTCTTGGCCGCCAGAATCTCCCGATAGTTTTTCGTCGAGCCGTATGTGTATTTATAGGTGTCGTTTTCTATATAGAACTCCACGTTTTTCAACCCCTTGAACTGTTTGCTCCCTTCAGCCAGTCTGCGGTGGTATGTGTAGAACTGGACTTTGAACAAAATGTCTCCATCAGGCGTCTCCGGTTCTGTTTCCGCTGCGCTTTCCGTGACGGCGGAACGGCCGGGCGCATCGTCGCTCTCCGGTGCGGCGGCCGGTTGCTTCTTCTCCTTCATACTGTCGGCTGCCGGCAAAGCAGCGGGTGAAGGGGGCGGAGTCTCGGCGGCCGTTTCGCCGGTCTTTTCGGGCTGGGCCGGTTTCCGGGCGGACTTTGACTTCGGTTCGTGATGGTTCTTCTTATAATTCGTAAAAGCGTTGTAGATGCTTCGTCCCATTTTGCTGACACCTTCCGCAGAGTTGAGATACCGCTCTTCGTCCGGAGTGGAGATGTAGCCCACTTCTATCAGGGCACTGGGCATGGAAGTGGCGCGCAACACCAGGAAACCGGCCTGATGCACGCCTTTGTCCGGCCGTCCGGCCGTCGTGCGGAACTCTTTCTGAATCAGGGTGGCCAGATTGACGCTCCGCTCCATGTATTTGTCCTGCATGAATTCAAACATGATATAACTCTCCGAGGAGCGCGGGTTGAAGCCCTGATATCGTTCTTCGTAGTTGTTTTCCACCAGGATGACGGCGTTCTCGCGCTTGGCCACGTCCAGGTTGGCCTCGGCGCGCGCCATACCCAGCGTGTAGGTTTCGGCGCCGCGCACCAGTTTCTTGCTGGCCAGCGCGTTGGTGTGTATTGAGATGAAAAGGTCCGCTTTGGCCTTGTTGGCTATTTCCGCCCGGCGGTCCAGCGGGACGAACACGTCTGTCTTTCGGGTGTAGATGACCTTCACATCCGCGCAGTTCTGCTCGACCAGTTTGCCGAAAGCGAGGGCGATGGCCAAGTTGATGTTCTTTTCGCAGGAAATCTTGCCGATGGCGCCGGGGTCCTTGCCGCCGTGGCCGGCGTCGATGACTAAGGTGAAGGCACGGGAATCACTGGCCGGTGTGCCGGCCCGGCTTCCTTCAGGCAGGCACAATGCCGCCACCAATAGAAGCAAAGTCCAAAAGGGAAAGCGCTTGGAATGGCTCATTATACGGATTTGTGTGCAAAAATACGCTTTTTTTCCTGAAAGCTCTTTCTTTTGCAGGGCTTTTCTTCGTGCGCGGACGTAAAATATGGAAACGGCGGAAGCCTCTTCTGTGCCCCGGGCAGGCTTGCAAGAGCGAAAAAATACGATGGGAATAGTGGGTCGAAGCTGATTTTTCTCTATTTTTGCCGGCGTAGAACGCGACAGAAATTGTTTACCTTATTATAATAATATGTATAAGTAAGTCTTTAAAATTAATTTATACTAAGCCGCATGGGCAAAACTAATATTGAGTTCAGATCCAAGAGCCGCCAATGCTCGATTGGTTGCGTAAAGCAAGGAGTCTGTGGAAAAATAATCCACAGGTCTGAGCC
>CAMWUI010000062.1 GCA_947177395.1 uncultured Paraprevotella sp. | reverse complement strand
GGAGGAAAGCCGCACGGAGGGATTATATAATATATATGGAGAAGAGGATACGGGGAACTTACATTAACAAGTGAGGGGCGCTTGCTTTAGGGAAGCGCGTACGGCACGACATGATTTCTCCTAAAATATAAAGCAGAATTCCATTATTACAACCGATATTCTATCATTTATTAATAAAAATGTATAAATTTGCAACCCCATAACATATTTAAGTAATTTGTTTAAGGAATTTATCAACAATCATTTTTATTATCAACAACATGCAAAAAGCATTTTTAAAAACACTCAGACTGCCGGCATTGTATTTCATGCTGGCCATGTTGCTGGTTCCTTTGGGAGCCGGCGCCAGAAGCTATCTGACTGAAAATTTCCCGTACGCCACGGGAAATCTTTACGGCCAGGGCGGATGGCTCAGGAACGGGAAACAGGCAATAAGCCCGATTCAGGTAATCAACGAACCGCTGACATACCCCGGCTATCAGACGGCAGCCACAGGCTATGCCGTGGAGCTGGGCGGCGAACAGGAAGCTCAGGACGAACGACTGATGAAGCGTTTCGTCGAAGAAGGCGAACCGAAAATGTTCGGCATCAAAGAGGGCGTACTCTACATGTCCGCACTCATCAACGTGAAAGAAGCCGGAGGCATCGAGAACAGCGAACAGATGTACATCCTCGGCTTCATTCCGGAAAGCACGTCCGGTAACAAGGACCAAGTGAGCTATTCACTCTATTCCCGCCTGTTCGTCATCGGCAGCGAGACGGAAGGAAAGTTCAAACTGGGCATCTGCAAGGCCAACTCTTATGCCGAAGCCGTCACGGAAGAACTCAACTTAGGCGAAACATACTTGGTTGTCATGAAGTATGAGTTCGTCGAAGGCACAAGCAACGACATCGTCACCCTGTGGGTAAACCCGGCACCGGAACAGGAACCGGCCGCCGTACTGACCACTTCCGCCAAGACCGATGTATCTGCTGCGATGGGTATCACGGGCCTCAGCCTCTACCAAGGCGGTAGTGCGATGCGCAAGGCGCCGAATGTCCTCGTAGACGCCATCCGAGTGGCTGATACCTGGGGCGAACTGTTTACCGACGAAGGCGGAGAAGTGAATCCTCCTGTACAGCAGGCCACCATCAGCGTCAACAAGACATCGCAGAATTTCGTCACGTATGCGGGCCTGTCCACCAGCGTCGTTCTCAACGTGAAAGCCACGGGACTCACGGAAGATATCACCGTGGGAGAACTCGCCGCACCGTTCTCGACCGACGCGACTACGATTTCCAAAGATGCAGCCATGTCCGCCTCCGGCGCAGACCTGACGGTGTACTACACCCCGACAGCAAGTGGCAACACTTCAGCCACCCTGCTCCTGAACAGCGGTGAGACGAGCAAGGAAATATCACTCGCCGGACAGGCATATCCCACCGTCAGCATTCCCACTTCCGCCGCACTGGCCAACCAGAAGGCCGACGGCGAAGAGGTCTATCTGTACACGGGAAAAGCCACCGTCACATATATCGACGCAAGCAAATCCCGGGTATACGCTCAAGACATGGTGGGCGGACTGTGTATCGACTTCAGCTATGCCGGCAATATCCCCGTCAGTGTGGGTGACGTAATCACCAAAGTGGCGGGCGGACTTACCAAGGAACAGAACGTGCCTTACCTGCTGGCCTATATGCCCACCGTAACCGTGACTTCCACCGGTGCCTCCAAGGAACCGCTCACCGTCACCGCAGGCGAACTGCTCGCCTCGCCGGAGAGCTATATCCATCGCCTTGTGAAAATCGAGGATGTAACGTTCACCCCCTCCGAAGGACAGATGTTCGGCACGACCGCCGTCAAAGGGAAAGCCGGTGAGAACGACATTACCGTACTGCCGTTCAGCGGTACGAGCCTCACAGGCACCCCCGTGCCCGAAACGGCTTCCGTCATCGGTATCTCTCGCTCGATGGCCATTGTGTCCGTTTCTCCCCGCTCGGCCGAGGATATCATCCGGCCAGTTGCGGAACCCGTACTGAACATCACTCCGGAAACGGTATTCACAGGAGAAGCCGCTCCTATCAACACCGATACGGAACTGATGCGCTACACCGTGGAGGCAATCGATCTGCCCAATCCCGTAAGCATCTATCTGACAGGTGCGAACCGCGCGCTGTACACACTTTCCACCGAAGAGATTCCGGCCGGTACGAGCACAACCGTGGTTACCGTCACCTACCATCCGACGGCCATCGGCAAGCACACGGGACGTATCAACTTTGATACGACACCGACGGAACTGGCCACCGGCTACCAGTTTACCAACCTGGCCTATGACCCCGAAAACATGCCGTCCATCAGCGTGGAACCGTCCACACTGCCGGCTTTCTCGGCCAAAGTGGGCGAATCACAGGTACAGGAACTGACCGTCACCGGTTCCAACTTCCCTGACAACGGAAACATCAAAGTCATGGGCGAAGGCCAGGGGGCCTTCATCATCAGCAGCACCCTGCTGAGCAAATACGGCCCCATGACGCTGAAAGTAACGTTCCAGCCCAAAACGGAAGGCACATTTACCGAACGCATCCTGATGACAGGCGTCATGGCCGAACCTGTATACATCACCGTCACCGGTTCCACTACAGGCGGAGAGACTCCGGAGGAAAAGCAGGGCGACGAACTGCCTCTCGTGACGGACAATCCGCTCACACTGCTCGACGAAACATTCACGTCCGTGACGCGCAACAAACCGGTATCTCTGGAAGGCTGGAAGAATCTGGCTCTGGAAGGGACCCGGGCTTGGTGGGGCTTCAACTGGGATGAACCGGAACCCAACAGTGCAGTCAAGGCCACAGCCTACGACAGCAAAATGGGAACCGACGAAGGAGAACCTTGCCAGATGATGCTTGTCACACCGCCGCTCGACTTCAAGAACTCGGCCTCGAAGATGCTGACATTCCGCATCATGGGCGACATGCTGGAAGAGGGAATGACCGACCGCCTGGAGGTATGCTACATCGACATGACAGACGGCGAAATGTATGTGGAGCCTATTTCCGGACTGTCCATACCGGCCACGGCCGACTACAACGGAGAATGGCGCGACTACGTGATGGATCTTGAAGGAAACGATCTCAGCGATACGTTCTTCATCGGTTTCCGCCTGACATCCACACGCGGACGCAACAATTCCGCCGTATATTACATAGATGATGTCACTTACGGCCGCACGGACATCCCGTTCATCAAGCCTGCCACACTCACGGATGAATTCGTATCCGTAGCAGGCAGCGAATTTACGAAGACTTACAGCGTCAGCGGACGCAACCTGACCGGTGCCATCTCCCTGAAGACAGGCGGTGCCAATGCCAGCAAGTTCACAGTAACTCCTTCTACCCTGCCGGCCGAAGGCGGTGAGTTCACCGTTACGTTCCTCTCGGACGAAATCGGCATTCACGAAGCGGAAATCGTATTTACCGCCGACGGGGCTCCTGCCAGCGCCATGCTGCTGACCGTCCACAACCGCGAGGGCGTACGGGCCGACTTCACGGCACAGGAATGCGCCGCCACGGTATACTATAACGGATTCGACAGCGAAGAGGATTTCAACGCATGGACCCTGGCTTCGACCAGCGCAACATCGACATGGACACTCGGCACCGCCATCTCGGGCGTACCGGAATTCTCCACCATCGATGCCGACAGCCGTTCGTCGCTTGCCATCATGCAGAACGGCCGTAGCCAAAAAGAAAGCCTCACCTCGCCCGCCATCGCGATTCCGCAGAACGCACAATGTTCGTTCTATTCCGCCTTTGCCGGAATATGGCTGTACTACGGTAACTACAAACTGTATGTGAATAAAGAAGACGGCACAAGCGACAAACTCTTCGATTCGTTCCTCTGGGCACAGGAGAACGCTCTGGAACAGGCACGCTGGATGCAGTTCACGTTCGACCTCGCCCCGTATGCAGGCCAGACCGTCACCTTCACATTCGACTACGAGGGACAAGGCGGCGAAGATGTCCTGATAGATGACTTCCGCGTAAACAGCCTTTCCGCAGACGCCGATGCCAAGGCTACCATCAACGAAGGTGGCAGCCTCCACCTGACCGACCTTTCGACCGGAAACCCCGTATCGTGGGAATGGTCGTTGCCCGGTGCCGAGACGGAAACGTCCACGGAACAGAACCCGACCGCAATCTACCCTGCCGCCGGTACGTATGACGTGACCCTGACCGTCACCGACGCCGAAGGCCATACGTCGACACTGACACGCGAAGGTTTCGTGACCGTCACGATGCAGGCTCCCCAGGCCGTCATCGGTCTGCCGGAAGGAGGCTACCTCTCTCCGTTCGCCGCAGTCTTCGTGCCCGTCAACACGCCGCTGACTTTCACCGACCTGTCTGTCGGAAACCCGACGGAACGCACATGGACGTTCACCGGTACCGACATCACCTCCTCGGCCGAAGAGACCGTGACTGTGACTTATCCGGAAGAAGGAACGTTCAGCGTAGACCTGGAGGTGTCCAACGCCGCCGGAGCGTCGAAGGCATACTACGAAGGTATCTGTGTGGGTGGCGAACAGCACATCTGGAACATCGAGGTCAGCGAGAACACGGCACTGGCTCCCATTGAAATCGGATGGTACGGTAACTACGGCGGCACCAACTGGCTGGGCATGCAGGCTTTTGCCGAATTGTTCAACAAACCGATGACTGCCGGTAAGATCTCGTCCGTGGACATCTACTTTGCCAAAACGACAACCGTCACTCCCGACGCTCCCGTCACCGTATCCGTGACACGCTCCGAGGACGGACTGCCCGGCACGGTGCTGGCTTCGGCCACCGTGAAAGCCGGCGACCTGAAATACGAGGAGGGCAACTATCTGCCGACCACATTCCTGTTCGACACGCCGGTCAGCGTGGATGAAGCGTTCTTCATCACTGTCAGCGGTATCCCCAACAACAGTCTGGAAGAATCTCCGTACACATCGGACGACATCGCCATGTACTGCTCGCCGCGCCGCGCCGAAGGCGGGAAATCCACAGTATATCACTTGCTGGAGGAAGAGGACGAGAACTACCAGCCTACGGGCGAAGTGAAATGGTACAAGAACACGGACGAGTTCCTGTCGTTCGCCATCGCACCTAAGTTCTCATACGACAAACTGCAAAGTGTAGGTATCGCGGATGCGGCCGCCGACACAGACAACGGTCTGACGCTCTCCGCCGGCGAAGGCAGCCTCACGGTATCGGCCAACAGCACGATTGACAGCATCGTATTGCGCAACACGGCGGGTATGACCGTCCGCACGTCCGCACCGGGCACAGCTTCGGCCACCATCGGTACCGTCGGTCTGTCCTCTGGAGTATACCTCGTGACAGTGAAGATGGGTTCGAAAGTCATTACCCGGAAAATCACATTGTAAGATAAGATAATCCTGATCACACGGGATGGATGCAAACGGTTTCAACCGGCATCCATCCCGTGTTTCTTTTGTTTCCGCATCCGGTCGACAATCAGCGAGCCGAAAACTGCGGATCGGCAGAGATTGTGTTTATTTTTCTTCCACCGTTTCAAGGCGTCCGGCACACTCTTCTTTATACCTCTGAAAATTATTTCCGTCTACAACCCGCAAATATAAAATTCAACAGATTCAGATAAAAAAGGAAGGAGTAGATAAATATACTCAGAAAACAGACTAAAAAAACCTAACTGGAAAAATAGAAAAGTCCAACTGGGTAATTTCATTTTTCCAGTTGGAAACATAGATTTTCCCTTTTGAGACTTTTTTGAGGCATTATTCCGGACGCCCGTTTTTCCCTGAAAAAATTATCTATACAGTATACTTCAGCCGAACTTCCGGCAAAAAAGAAGCCGCGACGTTATTCCGTACGTCGCAGCCTCCCCTACTGTATAAATATTTTCTTCCTTAAACAGATGTCTACCGCACAATCACCTTGCGACGGTCGTCCGTGATGTAAACGCCGCCGGCGACAGGCTTCGTCACACGGCGTCCGCCAAGATCGTAATACCCGATCTTCCCTGCCGGTACCGGCGTTTCAGCCTCGACTTCCTCAATAGCGGTAGCCGTCAGTTCCGTCGGTTCGATATACCAGTAGGAAGCATCGTTGGACGAAGGAGAACCAGCCTTCCAGGGTACAAGGCGCGTCTTGTCACCGGCCAGATGAATGGCCGGATAAGCGGCATTGACCGGCGCAACACAAACCAGCGAACTGAGTCCGGCCGTAGTGGATTCCACCCGATAGCCTGCCGCATCGGTCGCAGCTGTTACCACCGGAACACGCGTTTCCACCGCTCCCGTGGCACCGATGTAAACACCCTGCGCCTCATTCAAGATTCTCCAGTAGCCGTCCTCCGTCGTGATGAAAGCGAACAACTGGCTTTCGTCCGCCTCGTCCAGAGAAGCCGCCGTGAGATTGTCCGACAAAGCCTTGAGATAAAGATCGCCGGCACGCCCGTAATTGCGCAAGCGGTACACACGGCCGTTTTCAATCTCAATTCTGTCCGCCCCGGCCACAGCGGCATTAAAGGCGACATTGTTTTCAAAGGTAGAGTTCTCCACGTAATTGCGGTAGGCGGCCTCGATGGAAGCGATGCCCTCGTCCGTGAGCTGCCCCACATAGGCACCGTTGCCGGCCTGCTTGTAACTCTCCAGTTTGGCCGCGTTCACTACACGCGTCAGAGAGTCCGCGATGACACCGTCCGTATCGGGACAATAGCAATAGGCACTGTCGGTGATCTGTTCGATGCTCAAAGTCTTGAACACTCCGGAATAATCCTTCCCATACGTGCTTTCCTCCCAGAAGAAGGCCAGTTTATCGTCATGCTGCCAGGCCATGGTCGAATAGGCGGAGCCCAGCTTCGTCACCTCGTAAGCGCCGTCCCAGCCGGATGCGAAGTTCTCTACCGTACCGTAATCCTCGTAACCTTCCAGTTTCTTGTAATTGATACCCACGTGAGAACGGTTGCCCGGTCCGAAAGGAACACTCTGGAGCGCCAGGTACATCTTCTTTCCCGTCGCATTCTCCTGCACGGGCAGAATCATAATCTCACCGTTGCAGGCGTTGGAAGAAGCCTTCACGAGCGTACTCATGGTGTTGTCGCCCCAGAATCCTTCGGCCTTTTCCACATCGGTATAGCTGAAAATATTGTATCTGCGGCCGCCGCCCACGCGCGTGCTGCAGATTACGCTGCCGTCAGGCAGCTCTTCCGCCTTGGGCTCGTCAGCACCGCTTGTCAACGGCGGAGTCATGGGATCGCCGAGAATGGCCCAGGTCTGTCCGAAATCATCGGAATACATAACCCAATTGGACACGTTGCCCGCAGCGGTATTACGTCCGCTCAGCACGGCATACAGGCGGTAATATTCACCCACTTTCACGCGCGAGCTCTGCATGATACGGCCCGATCCGAAGAACATGGAGTCGATGTAGCCATAAAGCACCGTACCGTCGAACTGCGTATAAATATGTTCCGTGATATCCTCAAACGGAGTCCATGTATCGCCGCCGTCCTCGCTGTACCAGCGCGCCACGGCATTGGGGATTTCACGGGTGGCCGCGAAGAAAGGCGTACGTCCGCACACGCTCATCATCAGTATCCGTGAGCTTTCGCGGTCGCCCACGATGGCTGCATCACCGAAGCCGCAGTCGCGGTTCTCGTTGGAAGTAGCTAGCGTTCCCTTGCCTGTTCCCTGCGTAACAGGCTTGCCGGCGGCATCCCGGCAAAGGTCCGGTTCGGTCCAGGTTTCCCCGTTGTCGTCCGACACCGAGATATGGAGGTCTATACGGCCGTTGCCTATGTCGGCGCCGCAATAGCGGTAGTCGCAAATGGCCACGAGGCGCCCCGTGGCACCCACCGTCGCGATGGCCGGAATACGGTAGACGATGTTGTGCGACGCATCATTGCCGTAGGCGAAAAGAATCTTCTTGTCCGTATCCACCCCCTCGCGTGCACGGCGCACAGTCACATAGAAATCACTCAGCACCACGTCCTTATTATCTCCCGTCATCTGGAACGTCGCAACGTTCTCCACCAGTCCGTCCACACGGATGTTCTGCTTCTCGGAGTTCGTGCTCGTCACCGTCTCTCCGTCTGCCGGTGTGATGTTGACAACGGCGGAAGCATCGGCACAGGCGAAATCAAAACCGTAGCCTCCTATGGAATATTTCGTGGAGGTAGTGAACGTGTAGGTGCATCCGCCGGCTCCCGGAGCGATCATGAACTCGTCACCGGCTCTCTTCATGTTGTTGTTCGAACCGGAAGTAAAGGTAAATCCGGGCGTGCCGCCATAAGTCCATGTGGCATAGTAATTGGCCGAAGCGTTGGCGCCCTGCTCCATCGTTCCTTCACTTTTCACGACGGGAATGGTTGTCTCGGCAAAACGGATTGCCACCGTCGAACCGGCATCCTTTCCTTCTGCCCAGAAAGCGAGATCGCCCCGTCCGCCAAAGTTATTCAAGGCATAATCCGTACCGTGGAGTATGACGAACTGCCCCTCTACATCGTCGAGGTTTACCTTGTCGGAGGTGCGGAAATCCCAGCGGTCCACATATCCTTGGGGCAACGCATCCGCAGCCTGCAACGTCGGGTAAGTGGAACCGCCCGTACCGCCCACGCCGGCAATACTGCCCATGACGGTCGAAGAGGCAAGCACCTTGCCCGCTCCCACGGCTTTGTTATAAATACGGTAGCCGTTTTCCTCGTCTCCGACAAAACACCACAGGTCGCCGGCTTCCAGATCGGTGACAATGCGGTTGAGGGAAATCTTGTTCGCTGTCCCATTGTCGGAGATTATCATCTGCGAAGCACCTATCTGCATGGTATACCACACAGTCTTGTCCGCAAAGCGTCCGTCTTCCGTAATGGTCGTGGGTATGAATATACGGTTATCCCCGGCGTCCTCCGACCGCGCGACAGTGACGGTGAAGTCGATCGTGACGGCGGCTTTGTTGGCGTTGTCCGATACGACAAAGGTCGTACTCGAAGCCGCCAGTCCGGTGACGCTGACCGTCTGTTCGGCAGATGCCGTGCTGACGACGGCGGCACCTCCGTCCGGAGTGACGGTACAAGCCACTGAAGCATCGCTGCCCGTGAACCTGAAGGAATAGCCTTCGATGACATATCCCGCCGGGACGGCCAGCGTATACGTGGCCGTCTTCGCAGTTCCGGTATACAGTTCAAGGTTGCTTCCCCCGTCATGCTGTTTCATGTTGTTGGCCGGGCAACTGAGCGTAAGGGCCGGTGTACCCGTCGCCGTCCATTGTCTGGAAAACACCGCGACTCCGGAGGTAAAAGAACCGTGGTCGTTGTCCACGTTGATGACGATTCTCTCGTCCGTGACATCACTGTCATCGGCCGGAACCATCGCACCTACTGTCGCTACCATGCCGAAGCAGAACAGCGAAAGGAGTAGAAATTTTGTTCGCATAAAAATGAGATAAAGGGTTAATAAAAAGATTGATTTAATATTGTTTCAAACAATAATCTTACAAAAATAAGATTATTTATTCAGAAACAACAATCTTTCCCCTTTATTTTTAGAGACGTACCGCTCATACGCAAATGTATCCTCTTGGTACCCTCTTGAAAATGGCATAACCGAACTAATAAAAAAGCAGGCTGAGAAAATGCGCAATCATAAATGCTTTGACTATGACCGTTAGCGCGTTGGAGACATACATATAACCTATATGCCGAGCATTGCGGCCGGAGCAATGCCCAGTATGGAACATAACGCACGGGCAATACGTAATGTAGGTTCCGATCGCCCAGCAATATAATCACTCACACGGGAGGGACTGACTCCAAGTTCCTGTGCCAGTTGTTTTTGTGTCATTCCTTTCTCTTCAATCGAAAGACTGATTAGTTCTCCGATTGTCGGCTTCGCAATCGGATAATATATCTTTTCGTATGCTTCAACCACATCCGATACAATGGCAAGTTCTATCGCATTCTTATCGTTTACGGACGTCTCGTCTGTAACAAGCGGCAACAATTCCTCTATGCGGTTAAGGGCAAATTCATATTGCTGTTTAGAGATTTCCATATCGTTTGTTTTAGATAGTCGAACAATCTATTTTATCATATTCACAGTGGGTCCCGATGAAACGCACGAATATCCGGCCTATTGTGAACTTAATAACAACAACAAGACGGTAATTGTTTCCTTTGATATTGAAAACGTAACGTTGATTCCCCACATAGTCTGTCGCAGGGAAATCCCCGCGTATGTCCGAAAGATTATGCCATTCGGCCTGCTGGGCGATGTCGTACCACCGTTCCAGTGCAATTCTTGAACTCTCCTTACCGGGTAATTCATAAAATTCTTTGATTTTTCTATGTGAGATTATGCGCATAACTCTTTCTGCCTGCAAAACTAACAATAAATTTTGAAACACAAAAGTTTCTAAACGTTTATGTTTGCCAAACAGAAACATTTGATGCTGCCAACCGCACGAACAATAGAAAAAGTCCGATCCAGAATAAACATATTGTATCTGAACCGGACTCCCCTCTTACCGCAGAGCCGACACGGGGACTCGAACCCCGGACCCTTTCATTACGAATGAAATGCTCTACCAACTGAGCCATGTCGGCGGTTTGGAAACCGAGTGCAAAGATAGAGCTTTTTTTGTAAACAGCGAAACTTACGCCTCTTTTTTTCACTCCGCACCGCATTTTTGTATCCGCCCGTGCCCAAAGGAAGAGAATACCGCAAACAAACCGTGTTTCATAAGCAGGACTTTCAATGACTGTTGCATGATTAAACAACTTTAATATCTTTGCAACATGAAGATAAAGGAGGCATATTATGCAGACAAACAATCATCAAATCGTTGATTACGACCTTATACTCGACCAAGAGTTTGGCAAAGAAGGAACTCCCGAACGCATCAAGGCCGAAGAAGACGCGCTCTCATTCTATTCCGGCCAAATACTGCTTGATGCCCGCAAGGAAGCCAAAATAACCCAAACGGATCTGGCAAAAAGGGAAATTCTTGACGGCTTCAAGGAAGCCTTAAAGGAATTGAAACTACACAAAGAAGGATACTTGGATTTTAAAACGCTGGAAGATTTTCGACATGAGCTACGAGAAGAAGGATATTACGATTAAACTCTCGCCCTTTAAGAAAAATAATCCCCCATAAAAAGCATCATCCGCGCCATGAGGAACTGTCCTCGCGGCGCGGATGATGCTTTTTATGGATATTCCGTCCCGCTCCGGAAAAGGAGCAGGACGGGACATGTGAATCACTCAGCCCAGATATTCCAATTGTCACCATCGGTGCTCAACACTTCGCCTTCCTGCGAAGCATCGCTGCCGCCTATCATGGACAGGGCTATCATATTCTCCAATTCTACGTCGTGAATCTCCACGGCGGGGGCTATATAATCTTTTTTCATCGTTTCTTTGTTTTTGCATTAGAACTATTCTCGAATCACTTCACAGCTTTCTTGGCACCGTTTACTACATAGATACCCTTTGACAAGCCGTTCAAAGCTTCGCTCATCTTCACACCCTCGCGCACTTTCACGCCGTCGATAGTGTACACATCCACCTGTGCGTCTGCTGCATCCACACCCTGGATACCGGTCAGGACACCCTCGAATACGAAAGCCGTCACTTCGGCCGAAGCATCCGCCGGAGCCGTCAGATAAGCACGGTTGGCGCCTATTGTGGGCTCTGCACCTTCTGCCACGCGATAGAATCCGGCAATGCCGTCGTTGTACTGCAGCACATACGTACCGGGCAATGCCGTCGTCTGTACGAACGTACCGGTGAGCAGACCTTTCGTATAGGCATCATTGTAAGCGGCACCCACGCCCGTGAACGTATATTCTCCAGCTTCGCCTTCCACGATGTACGGAGTGTTGGCGGCGATTTCCGTTGCTTCCGTCAGCGTGAGCACTCTGTTGCCGGGAGTCTTCTCAGACTCTTCGGCTGCGTCTGTCGCATACACCTTGATGCCTTCCGGTATTTCCTTCACGGCATAGGGCAACATTACGGTTGCGAAACCGGCTTCCGTCACTTTCAGCGTCACTGCGGGCTTCTCCACGGCTACCAAAGCCAAGTCGGAGTGGCTGCCGGTCGTATAAACACCGCCTTCGGCTTTGTCGTCACCGTCCTGACAACCGAGAGTAACATCGAGCGCCGTGTTCAGCAGATGGTAGATGCCTTCCGTCTCCGTGGCAATCACTTTCACTACCAAGGCTTTCTCGCTATCGTCCGTCAGTCGGATCTGCCAGTCATTACCGCCACCTATTTTCGCACCCGTACTTACGAATCTTTCCACGCCGTCGGCAAAGAGGGTACTGAGGATGTAGTTGTCCGTACCGTCCACCTTCGTAAAGGTCACGTATTGTGCCAAGTGGGGTTTGTTGACATAAGAAGTATTGATGAACATACCAGCCACACCGTTATCGCGGAATGCCCAAGGAATATCCTTGAACTTGTAACCGTCGTTCGTGCGGATGATGATGTTGAACACCTGGCCTTCAGCCGGCTCATTCAGGCCGGCAGCCTCGTAAGCAGCCATAGCGGCTTTCAGTGCATCGTTGGCGGCAACCAGCGTTTCGATGTCAGTAGTAGATACTTCTTTGGCCGTAGCAATGGCAGTCAGCAATGCCTCGACAGCAGCGGGAGAATGCTGGAATACCCCCTCACCTACATTTGCCGTGGTATTAACAGCTTCTGCCTGTGTAATAGTAGCGTTCAACGCATCGATGTAAGCCTGAGCTTTTTCTTCTGCCGTGAAAGCACGAACCAAAGTCAGCATAAAGTTGTCGGCACCAGCCCATTTACTGCTTCCGCATTCGGCATAGAAACCGATTTTGATACTGCCGGAAGACACGCTGATACCGTCGACAACCGTCCAGCCCCAGCCACGGCCTAACTCGTTACCGG
>CAMWUI010000061.1 GCA_947177395.1 uncultured Paraprevotella sp. | reverse complement strand
CCGGTAACGAGTTAGGCCGTGGCTGGGGCTGGACGGTTGTCGACGGTATCAGCGTATCTTCCGGCAGTATCAAAATCGGTTTCTATGCCGAATGCGGAAGCGGTAAATGGGCCGGTGCCGATGATTTCCATTTGTCATACAGCGGAATATCCGATCCTTATGCTGTGTATGTTTCTCTGCGGGCAAAGGCGGATGAACTTCTTGCTTCTGCGATGTCTGCCGAGTGCCGGACGGCTCTTTCGGCTGGCGGTACATTGACTTCTGAAGCGTCGCGGGAAGAGTTGTTGCTGGCCATTATTGATTTGCAGACAGCCATCCCGGCGGCGACAACCAGCGTTGCCAACTACGCCTATCTGCAGCGCGAGACGGCCACGGCCAAGAGTTTCGGGATAGATGTTACGGCGCAGGAAGCGGCCATTGCCAACGGAACTTATGACGATGAGGCTGCCGTGTCTGCCGCACAAGCCTTGAACATCGCCACATATAATAAGGTGAAAGCAGATTATATCTACGACTGTCCGGTGGACGACTGGAAGGGTGAGATCGGTACTGCATCCGGACAACACTGGAGCGGCGACGGTCGTTCTTATTATGACACGAACGGTACTGATATAACCCGTTCCTTGAGCACGGCGGTAACCCTGCCTGTCGGTGAATATGTGCTGATGGCTGCCGGCCGTTCGGATCCCGCTGCCACGATGGAGTTGAAGATAGACGATACGACGGTGAAGTTCACCGCCAAGGGTGATACCGGTTATGGTATCGAAACCAGCGGTCAGGCCAACTTCTCGGAGAGCGGCGCTTATGCTTTCGACGGGAAAGGCCGCGGCTGGGAATGGGAGTTCGTGCACCTGAACCTGACGGAAGAGAAGGAAGTGCATCTTAATGCCGTTATCACCACATCCGGCTGGGCCTGGGGAAGTTTCTCCGATATAACGCTGAAGATGGACAAGGCTACTTTCGAACGTGTTTATTACATGAGGCTGGAAACCGCTCTTGAAGAATGTAAGCCGTGGAACACGGGCAACGAGTATGCCGATGTCACGTACCCCGGGTATAAGGCGGCTTTTGAAAACAAGACTTATACGGACGTGAAGGCAATTGAGCAGGCCATTGCTGATTTGAGAAAAGCCTTTGATGCGTATGCGCTGGAAAACATGGATGCGGAGCATAGTTATGATGCTACCTCTTGGATTGCCAATCCCAACTATGACAATGGTATCGATGGATGGGAACGTACGCAAAACAGCACGGGAGGCTATTCCGATGGCGTGAATGCAGACGGTGCTTATTATTATTCGGCAGCGCAACAGATGCGCCATGCCACTTGCTACCAGACCATATCCTTGCCGGCCGGTACTTATCGCTTGTCGGCTACCATGACGGGCGATCCTTATACGGAAGACGGTACTTACATTTATGCGACGACCGGTGCCGTAGATCATTGGGGAAGTACATTGTTTGCCGGTGACGTGTGGTACGGTTATTACACTCCTGCTCACGATTGGGACGTTCAGAACGTATATACTTTGTTTACTCTCAAGGAGGCGGCAGATGTTCGTATCGGTGTTTTATCATGGGGTAGGAATACTTCGGGTAATACTCGCGGCGGCTTCACCGTGGACAACTGGAGGTTGGAGAAATTGCTCTATGCCGTGGACGGCGATGAGACAAATGTTGTATTTGTAGGAAAAGTTCCGGCGGATGTTGTTAATGAAAAAGTGGCGGAAGGTGTATGTTCCATCAATCTTATTGAGGCAACAGAGGTTTCAAATATGGCAATAGATGTCAAGAGCAATCCTAACCTGCTGATTTACGCCAAAGAGGGACAAGTGACCAACACGCAGAATGTCATTGTCGGCGGTACGTGCGCCAGTCTGGTGCTGGCAGACGGGTATTCCTTCGCTGTACCCACGGGCTTCACCGCTACCAATGCAACTTACAACATGTCGGCTGTGGCTACGGCTGCGGGCGGCGAAGGTTTCGGTACATTATGCCTGCCGTTTGAGGCTACGGCGTTGGCCGGCGAGGCTTACAACTTGGACCAGGGGGCTACGATAGGCGGCGAACTCTATGCGACGAAGGTTACGTCCATCCCCGCCCATACGCCTGTATTGGTGAAAGCCAAGGGTGCATATTCCGGTCAGAACGTGACTGTGGCCGCTACGAAAGCCGGTGCCGTACATGAGTCTGGCGAACTGGTGGGAGTCTATAAGGCGACTCCGGCTCCCGTGGGCAGTTTCGTGTTGCAGAAACACAATGACAAGGTGGCCTTCTATCTCGTGGGCAGTGAAGTACAGCCGACGGTGAATCCGTTCCGCGCTTACATCCGTCCGCAGGCCGAGGCGGCAAGTCTGGACATGCTCAGTGTAGTGTTCGGTTTTGATGATGTCACGGCAGTCGGTGCTGCCGGCGTTGCGGACGGTGTGACCGAAGTGAGCCGTTACGACGCTACGGGAGTGCGGATAGACAGTCCGCGCAAGGGCATGAACATCGTACGCATGAGTGACGGCAGCGTGCGGAAAGTATTAGTCAAATAAAAATGTAGATAGGTTATGAATAAGAAAATATATGAAGCTCCCAACATGGAGGTTATGGAAGTCTGTGTGGTTAAGATGCTTTGTGTGAGTGGACAGATAGGAGGAAATCTGGATGACTTGGGAGATACCGATATGGATCCGGCATCGGATTTTCTGAAAAGTCCGGCTATATGGGAAGGTGAATGATAATACTAATAAACAAGAATTGAATCACGATGAAAAAGAATAAATATATGTATCTGTTTGCTGTCGTGCTGGGAGTGGGACTCTCGGCATGCAGCAGCGACGACCTTGCCACAGAGGAGCAGGGGATGCAGGGCACTGGCGCGGCTGCAACCGCAGAGACGAGTGTCGTGTTTACCAGTCGGATTGCCGACGGACTGGATATGCTGGACGGAGAAGAAGAACAGACCCGTTCGGCCATTGTGAACGGACAGATAGCCCGGTGGACGCAAGGGGATGCCATCTCCGTGTCCGACGGAACGCTGGCTTACACATACCAGGTGAAAGAAACTACTTCCGACACGTTCTGTTCTTTCGAGGTAAAGCCGGGGAGCAATGAGTTTACCGCCGATGATTCCGGACGTAAATTCTACGCCTTCTATCCGGAGGCGGCTATTACGGGAGCCGCCGGCCGTGGCGGTTGGAACGGTTCGAAGGTGAAGGCCATGATATTCGCGGAACAGAAGTATGCGGAGAATATGGACGACGGACTTTTCGGGGCATACATGGCCAGTGAGGCCACGGAACTGAAGGACGGGAATGCCGACTTCACGTTCCATCTGGTGGCCGGTGTGATAGATGTGGACCTCTCTGCACTGGGGGTTACCCCGAAGTCGGTATCCCTCAGGGCCAACAGCGGTGTGAGTCTGGCCGGATTGCTGGCATACAACTGTGCGTCGGGAACGGCGTCGGTGAGTACGGCCGACAGGACGGACTATGCCGTCAGCACGCAGAGTGAGGTGGTGACGGTGAGCGACATCGCATCCGATGCCACGCTGGTTCGTCTCTATGTGTTGCCGGTGCAGCTGGACGGTGGGGTGACGATTACCGTGCAGGACACGAACGGTAACTTCTATACCAAGACTGCTTCCGCCACGGTGGGCAATCCTGCCACGGAGGGGCTTACGTCCATCGATGGACTGGCCGGTGCCACGGTGTGCAAACCTTACTACAAGAAGTTTAATTTCGGTGCGGCTTCCAAGGCTACACGTGTGAATAACTGGATGGCGACGATTCCGGGAAATACGAAGTTTAACCTGTTGAGTATTCCGGGGGCGCATGATGCGGCGACAAGCACGGTGACGGGTTTACTGGCTGGGCCTTCCAAAACGCAGTCCAAGGCCATTGCGGAGTTGCTGGAGGCTGGAGTGAGAGCACTGGATATACGTCCGGGTTATAAAGGGTCGAAAGAATTTACAAGTGAGACTCTGTTGATTTATCATGGCTCTACGAACACCAATGTGAAGTTTGTCGATGCGATGGATGCGGTAAAGGACTTCCTGATAAAGAATCCGACGGAGACCGTTCTCATTTCTCTGTTGAAAGAGAGTAACGGTTCTGGTACTGATCAGTCAGCGAGTTGGTGTGATGTCGTTCGCGGCTATCTTGAAAGTATACCCGAGTATGTGTTGCAGCAAGTCACGGCCGAGATGACGATAAGCGAATGCCGGGGGAAGATGGTGGTTGTGTCTCGCACTCCTTATGGACCGAATTCAACTTTTGCACCTGTATACGGTGCGCTGATTCGCGACTGGGGGGATGCTAATATCTCTCAACCGAATCTTTATTACAACGGTTATCCGAATACTGTGATTGCACCGACTTATGTCCAGGATAGTTATAATGAAAAGCCAAGCGATAACAAAAAGGGCCTTGTCAAGGAAACGCTGGATAAGTCTGTGGCTGACCTCTCTACCAGATGGTATTACAATTGCCTTAATGTCGCATTTTCAGGAGTAAGCAATCCTTCAGCTTATGCCAATACGATGAATCCGTATGTGGAATCGCTGCTGGGCAGTTATTCCGGTCGTATCGGCGTTATGCTCTATGATTTCTGTGGTGACGGTAGCTACGGCGGTGATAAACTCAACAAGGCCATTATCGGACAGAACCACAAGTACGTCTACAACAACCGTTCCCGTATTCACATGCCGGACAACACCGGAACCGGCATCGACGGAGGTGAGATGGCGGACGATTCGGAGGTATATTCGATAGAGCTGCGTTGACGCGGACGGTGTGTGCATAAAAAGAGCCCGGCTTCTTGTGAAAGGACAAGGTGGCCGGGCTTTTTACTGATAAAATCAGAAAAGGGAAAACGATGAAACAAGTCAGATTGATTCTTGCCTGTCTGTGTGTGTGCTGCACGGCCGTCCTGTCGGCGCAGACACGTCACATGGTGGTGTATCGCACGGATGGCACCCGTGTTTCGATGGACATCGCAACGATAGACAGCATCCGTATAGAGGAACCTCCTTACGGAGGCCGCGAGTATGTGGATCTGGGGCTGAGTGTGCTGTGGGCGGCCTGCAATGTGGGTGCCGGGCATCCCGGAGAGAGCGGCGCTTATTATGCCTGGGGCGAGACGGAACCGAAGGACGATTACAGCGAGGACCGCTACTTGTATTATGTATATGAACAATACCAGTCCATCGGTGCGGACATCTGCGGCACGAAGTACGATGCTGCGAGCGCGGTGTGGGGCGAGGGCTGGCGGATGCCTACGCTCGCCGAGGCCGAGGAACTGGGCAATCAGTGCAGCTGGACGTGGACAACGCAGGACGGCGTGAACGGTTATCGGGTGACGGGGCCCAGCGGTGCCTCCATTTTCCTGCCGGCCGCCGGATATTACAGCGAAACGGAACAGCTCGGAGCCGGTCAGGCGGGATATTACTGGACGGGTACGCAGAGTGCCGCGCTCCGGTCGGCCGCCCACAATCTCAACTTCACCGGTTATACGGGCCGGTGGACTGCCAGCCGTGCCTACGGTTTCCCCGTTCGTGCCGTACACAGCCGGTAATAGTTGTGTTTTTAGATTTATAAAGGTTGTGGATTAAACTATTATTGCTATATTTGCGCCGTAATAGTTTAATCTACGGCTTTTATGAACGACATATACATGTTGGCGGACACAATGATTCAGCAGCGCATTGGCGACAAACTGAAGTCAATCCGTCTCAAACAGAATATAACCCAGCAGAGTCTGGCCGAATCAGCAGATGTTTCGTTGTCCACGGTTAAAAAGATGGAGAATGGTACCATCCGTTCGTTCGGTTCGTTGCTGCGCGTCCTGCGGATACTCGGCAGGTTGGATGTGTTCCTGCCGCTGGTCGAGGAAGAACAGTTGAGTCCTAATGAATATTACAACTTGGTTTATACCGCGCAGAAGAAGACGCGCAAACGCGCTGCCGGCCGTATAAGCAACCGGGAGAAGGAGGTATCGGAATGGTAGATGTTGCAAGAGTCAACATGTTCGGGATGCCGGTCGGTACATTCCGTTGGGACAGCAATCGCGAGGCGGCTCTGTTTGAATATGCCCCCGATTTTATCGGTAAGGGGATTGAGCCGGCTCCGCTGATGATGCCGGTGCGGGGAGGGCGTGTCTATTCTTTCGGGAATATTGGCAGTGATACATTCAAGGGATTGCCCGGAATGTTGGCGGATTCGCTTCCGGATACCTATGGCCGTGCCCTGTTCATCCGGTGGCTTTCGCTTACAGGCCGGACCAGCAGCAATCCGATAGAGACACTGTGTTTTCTCGGCAGTCGCTGTATGGGAGCCCTTGAATTCGAGCCGGCCATGGAAGTCCCGTATGACTCCGGTTTGCATGTCGAGATTGAAACGCTGGTCGACGTGGCAAAGGAAGCTGTGGCTGAGAAAGAAAGTTTCGGTGTCAACATAGATGATGACAGGAAAGCGGCCATTGCGGAAATCGTGCGGCTTGGCACGTCTGCCGGCGGACAGCGTGCCAAGGCAATTATCGCATACAACAAAGCGACGGGAGAGGTTCGTTCGGGGCAAGTGGAAGCGCCCGAAGGATTCGGCTATTATATCATCAAGCTGGACGGCGTGTCCGCCACGACAGGATTCCGTGAAACGGACAATTACGGGCGTCTCGAATACTCTTTTTCTCAATTGGTTAGGAAATGCGGAATTGAAATGATGGATTGTGAATTGAAAGAGGAGAACGGGCGTGCGCACTTCATGACGAAACGTTTTGACCGGGTTGACGGGAAGAAACTGCACATGCAGACGCTGTGCGGAATAGCGCACTATGATTACAGGCTGCACCGGGCATATTCATACGAACAGGCCTTTGATGTGATGCGGGCTCTCCGGTTGCCGTACACTCAGGCCAGAGAGATGTTTCGGAGGATGGTGTTCAATGTCGTAGTCCGGAATCAGGACGATCATACGAAAAACATTTCGTTCCTGATGGGGGAAGACGGCGTGTGGAGATTGTCGCCTGCATACGACATGGGTTATGCTTACAACCCGGATGGCGGCTGGACGGCGACCCATCAGATGTCGGTTAACGGCAAGTTCGACAATATCACCCGCAAGGATTTGCTGGAATGCGCGAACCGGAATAATATCAGGGAAGCCTCCCTGATTATAGATGAGATTTGTGAAATATCATCGGGCTGGCCGGCCATCGCCGCTGAATGTGGCGTGCCGCAGGATATGGTACGCTCTATAGCCGCAAATATGGCATTGTCGATATAGCAAAAGCAGTTCTTGGGCTGTATTTGGTGCAGGATGTGTGTGTATAACCGCTTTTTGTGTTACCTTTGCCGTCGCATTGAGGTGACATCAGATGCAGGAAACTAAAAAAGGCGTATCAATATGTTTACAGTAATCAAACGGATGGAGATATCGGCCGCACACAGGCTGGTGCTCCCGTATGACAGCAAATGCACCCGTCTGCACGGTCACAACTGGATAATTACGGTGTACTGCCGTTCGGAACGGCTGGATGAGAACGGGATGGTGGTGGATTTCACCCGTATCAAGGAAGTTATCATGGAACAGCTCGACCACCGGAACCTGAACGAGGTGCTGCCGTTCAATCCTACGGCGGAGAACATCGCACGCTGGGTGTGCGGGCAAATCCCTCAATGCTATAAGGCGGAGGTGCAGGAGTCGGAAGGAAACGTGGCTGTTTATGAGGAAGATTAACGAAATATTCTATAGCCTGCAGGGCGAAGGCTACCACACGGGGACACCTGCTGTCTTTATCCGCTTTTCCGGATGCAATCTGAAATGCGCGTTCTGCGATACGCGGCACGAGGAGGGAACGATGATGACCGATGCGGAGATTCTGGCCGAGGTGAGGAAATATCCTGCCCGCATGGTTGTCCTGACGGGAGGCGAGCCGTCTCTCTGGATAGACAGTTTGCTAATAGACGCCTTGCATGAGGCTGGCAAGTATGTGGCTGTCGAGACAAACGGCACACGTCCTCTGCCCGTTGCGGTGGACTGGGTGACCTGTTCTCCCAAGCAAGGGGCGCAGCTGGCGGTGGAGCATATTGACGAGGTGAAGGTGGTCTACGAGGGACAGGACATTGCTCCCTATGAGCAACTTCCGGCCTCCCGTTTCTTCCTTCAGCCCTGTTCGTGCAGCAATACGGCGGAAACGGTAGCCTGTGTGTTGAGCCATCCCCGGTGGCGCCTCAGTCTGCAGACGCACAAACTGATAGATATCCGGTAGGATTTAAATTCCCATGTCGATAAAAGATTACATGAGTTCGATATAGGCATTATGCGATAAACTTATATCGAACTCACGCAAAATATTAAATTATTCGGTGCGCAGGCTGTCCATTGGGTTGGCGTTGGCCGTGCGATAGCTTTGTATGGCTACGGTGAGGAATGTCACTACGGCCACGGCGGCCAGCGGTACGAGGAACGTCCAGGGCAGAATCTCGGTGCGGTAGGCAAAGTTTTGCAGCCACGTGTCTACGGTATACAAGGCCAGCGGTGCAGCAATGGCGAAGCTGATGCTCAGAATCCAGAAGTATTTGCGGCACAGCATGGCGATGATGCCGCCTGTCACGGCACCCAACACTTTGCGGATACCGATTTCTTTGCGGCGGTATTCACATTCGAACACCACAAGGCCGAATACACTGGTCAGGCAGATGAAGACGGCCAGCGCACAGAAGAGCAGCAGGCTTTTCAGTTGTTTGGCATCCTCGGCATAGGTGATGTCCATCACGTCGAATTGGCTCAGCACCTCGATATCGCGGTCGGGTGCTACGGGACGTGCATAGTCACGTATGGTCTCCAAGGCTTCGTCCAGTGTAATACCCTCTCGGACGCGTACTACGATGTAGTTTTGCCAGCCCCAATGCTGATAGGGTGGTGTGTTCATCAGTTTGAATGCCATGGGTTCCACTTCGTCGTGTATGTCGCCGAACTTGAAGTCGGCACATACGCCCACGACCGCTTCTTCGCCCAGCGTGGTGCCCAGGCGGAGGTTCTCGAACTTGCGCATGGCCGCTTCGTTGAATATGTAACTGCCCATGTCGGTGGCTGCGAAGTCGCGCCCTTGGGTAACGGTGATGCCGGCCGTACGCAGGAAGTTGTACGATACGGGCAGGCAATGGAAGTAAATCCTGTTATTGTCATCCGGCAGGTTGTCAATCCTCCGACCCCAACTCATCTGGCCGGTTTCCACGCTCGACAGGCGGTCGTCGGCCAGCGCCGCGTCTTCCACTACGGCCAGTTGTTTCAGTCCGTCCATGAAAGCCCCTATGCCGCCTTCCGTCTGCCTGATGTCCTGTGTCGATATGTTGATAAGCCGGTTCTGGTTGTAGCCCAGTTCAGAATGGCGCATATAGTCGTTCTGCTGCCATACGTTGAGCACACCGATGAGCAGGCCAAAAGCCGTTACGAACTGCACGCCGATGAGCATGTTGCGTAGTGAGCGCCCGCGGGGCGACAGGCCGAAGTTGCCCTTGAGCACCAGTGCAGGCTGGAACGACGTGGCGTAGAGGGCCGGGTAGATGCCCGATGCGAAGCCCATCAGCAAGGCCAGTACCAAGGAGAAGCCCGTCAGTGCGGGATGGGCGGTGAGACTGATGGCGGCATGCTGCAGTTCGCCCAGTCCGGCCCGTTCAGCCAGCACCGTGAGGCACAATGCCAGCAGTCCGGCGCCGAGGCCTACCAGCGTGGTTTCGGCAGTCAGTGTGCGGAACAGTTCGCCGCGAGTGGCGCCCAGCACCTTGCGGGTGTTGATGTTCCGGATGCGCAGGGGACACAGCGCGGCATACAGGTTGGTAAAGTTAATACAGGCGATGACGATGATGACCAGCGAGATGAACAGAAACAGGTATTGGCTCTCGGGGCTCACCGTGACAGAAATTTTGTCGGAAGGTATCTCCGGGCGGAAGTGTAGATCGGCATAAGGTATCAGGTTTATCGTGATTGTCGTGTCGGATATTCCCTGCGCATTTCGGATAGCTTCTTCCACATCGGCTCTGCGCTCCGGGTCAGTCAGTTTTAAGTAGCAGCGGTAATTGCCATTCTGTGTATTGCCTTTGTTCTCGTCGCCCAGGTTGTGGTATATGCCGTTAATCAGCGATGAATTTTCGGGAGAGTCGCGGTAAACGCCGCCGATGTACCATCCCGATTCCGTGCTGAAGTTGGCCGGCTTCCGTACCAAATCGGTGGTGCCGTACACGCGTAGTGCCATGCTTTCGGACAGGAATAGAGCCCAAGGGTCGTTCAGGGCGGTGGTGTCGCATGCCAGCCAGTCGAATCCGAAGGTGTCGAAGTAATTGTCCGCCACTCCGATGAAAAACATTTTCATGTCCATGTCGTTCAACTGCACGTTGATAGCTTCAGTCTGGTACCACTGGCGGAACGTAGCCGTTTCGATATGGGGCGAGTAAGAGGTCACGCTTTCGCATAAAGGACGTGTGCAATGGGTATCGTACTCGTCGTTCAGGCGTACGGTAAGCAGATACAGGCGGTCTACGTCCTTTATCTGCCGGTCGTAACCATTGTTGTAGGTTACTTCCATGCTGATGATGAGGAACACCGTCAGCGCTACGGCCAACCCTAGCACATTGCCCAGAATAGGCAGGGGATAACGGCGCAGCAGATGACTGAAATTTTTAAACTGGATGTTCATGGGTAATAGCTCTTTGGTGTTTTATTCCTTTACTTCGGTAACGATTTGTCCGTCGAACAGGTTGATGATGCGTTGTGCGTATGAGGCATCGTGGGCGTTATGCGTCACCATGACGATGGTGGTTCCCTGAGCGTGCAGTTCGTGCAACATGTTCATCACCTCCTTGCCGTTTTTTGAGTCGAGGTTACCCGTAGGTTCGTCGGCTAAGATGAGTTTGGGGCGGCTCACGACGGCGCGGGCTATGGCCACACGTTGTTGCTGACCGCCGGAGAGCTGTTGCGGATAGTGGTTGCGGCGGTGGCTGATGGCCATGCGCTCCAGTATCTCCTTCACGCGTTGCTTGCGCTCCTTGGCGGGCATGTTCTGGTATTTCAGCGGTAGTTCCACGTTCTCGGCTACGGTCAATTCGTCTATCAGGTTGAAGCTTTGGAACACGAAGCCTATCTGTCCTTTGCGCATGTACGAGCGGTCTTTCTCCCTCAGTTTGGCCATTTCCTTGCCGTCCAGCATGTACGAGCCCGACGTGGGTGTGTCGAGCAAGCCCAGTATGTTGAGCAGGGTAGACTTGCCGCAGCCCGAGGGACCCATGACAGCCACGAATTCCTTGGGGGCGATGTGTAGACTGATGTGATTGAGTGCCAGTGTTTCAACGTCCTCGGTAGAGAATGTTTTACTAAGATCTGTGATTGTAATCATAATGATGTGTATTAATGGATTTATATATTCGTTTTCTATTCGGCGCGCAGACTGTCCGCGGGGTTGGCGTGCGCCGTGCGGTAGCTTTGCAGGACAACGGTAAGCAGGGTGACGGCGGCAATGGCAAGCAGCGGTATGAAGAATGTCCGGGGCAGAATCTCGGTGCGGTAGGCAAACTCCTGCAGCCACTGGTGGGACGCATACCAGGCCACCGGTGCCGCAATGGCGAAGCTGACGGCCATCATCCACACGTAGCGGCGGCATAGCATGGCGATGATATCACCCGTGTCAGCGCCCAGTACTTTGCGGATTCCTATTTCCTTACGGCGGTATTCGCACTCGAACACAGTGAGGCCGAACACGCCTGTCAGACAGATGAAGATAGCCAGCGCACAGAAGATAACGATGCTGGTCATCCAACGGTTTTCTTTTTCGTAGGTAATGTCCATCACATCCAGTTGAGTGAGTATTTCCGGTTCCAGGTCCGGATTTTGCACGAAGTTTCGGGTGTACGTGCGGATGTCCTGCAAAGCTTTTTCCGGCGGTATGCCTTCGCGGATACGTACCACTAAATAATAGGGGTAATAGGGGAGCCACTGACTGTTGCATACCAGCGCCAATGGTTCTATTTCGCCGTGTAGGTGGCCGAATTTAAAGTCGGTGCAGAAGCCAACTACTCGGCTGTCTCCATTTATAAAGGCACCGAGATGTAGGTTCCCAAAATTCCTGCGGGCCGTTTCGTTGAAGATGAAGGAACCTGCGTCGGTGGGGGTGAAGTCGTTTCCTTCGGTGACGGCGATACCGGCTGTGCGCAGGAAGTTATCTGATACCTGAATAACGTGAAACAGAATGAGGTCGTCGTTGTCCAATGAACGGCCCCATTGCGACCGACCGCTTTCGGTACTCGACAGACGGTCGTAAGAAAACGCTACTTCCTCCACTGCGGCCAATTGTTTTAGTCCGTCGGCATAGGCCGTACCGTTGCCATCTCGGTTCAGTTTGTCCATCGTGATATTGATGAGACGCTCTTTGTGATAACCCAATTCGGAGTGTCGCATGTAGAGGTGTTGCTGGTAGATGTTGAGCACGTAGATAAACAGGGTGAAAACTACTGTAAACTGCATGCCAATGAGTAGGTTACGCAGATTACGGCCTTTAGGCGACAGACCGAAGTTGCCTTTCAGCACCAGTGCCGGCTGGAACGACGTAGCGTAGAGTGCCGGGCCGAGTCCGGAGAGAAGTCCGATGGTCAGAGCCATGAGTAGCGATAAGAGCAGCAGGCCGGGATACCCGCTCAGCCGGATGGAGGTCTGTAGCAATTCGCCTATGCCGAGGCGGTCGGCCAATCCGGTCAGAGGTAATGACACTAACCAGGCTCCGGCGCATACGGCCGTACTTTCCGCAACCAAATTGGCGGTAAGCTTGCGTCGGGTGGATCCCAGCACCTTCTGTGTATTGAGGCTGCGGATGCGCAACGGGCAAAGTGCTGCATACAGATTGGTGAAGTTGATGCCGGCTATGAGCAGAATCACTAAGGAAATGAACAGTAAGATGCGTGTCTTGCCAGTTTCGGTAGTTGGGCGGAACGAATCGTTTAAGTGTAGGTCAGAGTGGTAGTGCAGCGTATATAAAGGCACGAGCTGGAAGTGTCCTTTTTCCAACTGAAGGTTCAATACAGATTCAATGGCGGTTCGGGCGTTCGGGTCGGTTAGCCTCAAAAAACAATATTCGTTCCAATTACCCGGTTCGTGTAGATC
>CAMWUI010000060.1 GCA_947177395.1 uncultured Paraprevotella sp. | reverse complement strand
CCGCCGACCCTCTGCTTGTAAGGCAGATGCTCTGAACCAGCTGAGCTAAACGCCCGATTGCTCAAGAACGAAAGAAACAGGTTTGGTGGGCGTTGAGGGATTCGAACCCCCGACCCTCTGCTTGTAAGGCAGATGCTCTGAACCAGCTGAGCTAAACGCCCGGTCTTTCGTTTCAAAAGCGTTGCAAAGATACGGGTATTTTCCCATTCCTGCAAACATTCCCTGACTTTTTTCGTCCCGCACATAAAAAAGCAGACACAGAGAAACATGCGAGAACCGCAAAAAGTCTCCATCCCAAGCGCCCGTAAACAGAACACCCGTTCATAACGGCATCCTGTTTACGGACGAACGCTGATGCTTCGTTTCCCCATTATTTTATCTTACGATAATTATACTCGCTGTCCAACGAATAGCCTTCACGGACAAGCACGCCATTCATTATCGTTAATATTGATATGATATCACCTTTCTTTATAAAAATCTGGCTATCAGACCGCGTATAAATAAAAGTTTTCTCATCGCCTTTTTCATAAAACCATCCTGATTTTCCGGGAAACGGAACTGGATTTTTCATATCGTCCGTAGGTTTATCTTTGTCAATCAAGCAATCATAAACTACTACCGTATTGGAGTTTACAAAATGTAGACTTTGGAATATCCTATACTGTTTATCAGCACTATCGAATTCTTCTGTCGCCCACCATCCAATAAGGTCTCCATCTTTGCTTTTTTCATCATCATCACTGCTGCAAGCCGAGAGGAAACATACACACACCGCCGCCATAAAGAACGGCAACAAACTCAATAAGAACTTTTTCATTGTTTATTCTTGCTTTTTGCCTGTCGACTCCCCCAAACCGGCCGTTCATAATCTTGATTTGAAGTTCCTCCATATATACAAAAAACGTGGGAATCTGTACCCGTTACCCATCCCACGTTCAGAGGCTCTCGCATGCCCGACATAATAGAATGAGCAACGCAGAACCCACGCCGAATATGAATAACGCACCCTTGCAGCCACGCCAGCACCCCTACAACGGGCACACGACACTACTGTCAGGCGCAGATAAAACATACCCACGCGGCATCCACCATTGCCTTATTCTTGATTATGTCTGAATTTGCGAGATTCTTGAACGTCAAGAACAAGCGTCAAGTAAACGCCTTTTATATATATGTAAGTCCCCACCCTCCGCCACGCGCAAGCGGTTCTCCCGAGGGAGAACCGCCGCAACGTCTTCGGCGTAAGAACGATGCAAAAATACTTATTTTATCCGATTCGAGGAAATTATTCGATGATTATCGTACCTTCTCGGCAGACAGGCGGAGCCTATAGTGCAAAGGACGATCGGGCACACAATACTCGGGCAGCGTGCCCACGTCATGCCCGCAACTGGCGTTGCCCACGCCCCGCAACCAGGCATTCAGATGGAGCACCAGATACGGACGCGGAGACAGTTCCCACAGATGGGAAGCATTCATCAGGTCGGCATCCGTATAGGGTTGCACGGAGAAAGACACGTCTCCCTCCGTATCGATGCGCACGCCGCGCCCCTCCACGTCGGTCAGCGAGAGGGAGCGAAGCCCCTCGCGATTGCCCATGGACTGGGGCTTGACATACTCCTCGGCCATGTCCGCCACCGTTGTCCGGTAGCGGCCTACCGTCACACCGGCCTTGCGGTCCACGTGATTCTCCCACGGGCCATAGGCATAGTAGTCCACCCGGCTGAGCGTGGAGTCAATACGCGCCGTCAGGGCGGCACGGCGCAGGCCGGAGGTATGGGGCGTGAACGTCACATCCATATCTACCACACCCTGCGGCATGAACCTATAAGTCACGTCCGTAGAACAGAGCGAACCGCCACGCGAAGTCACCACACGCACGCTACCGTCCGGCTCTTCCGTCACATCGCAACGCCCCTGCGGCTCCAGCCCGTCGGACGTATTGCCGAAACGGTCGTTCTCTATCCAGCGGTGGTTGGTATAGGAAAAGCCTCCGCCGGGAGCCAGGATATCCTTCCCGTCCAGTGACAAGGCCGACAGTACACCGACCGACGGGTCGAAAGCAGCACGCAGACGGTCGTTCTCCACCGTCACACAGTCCCCGCTACGGGTAACTGTCAGAGGATTTCCTCCGGCAGGCGACAGAACGGGCAGTGCCGGACGCTTCCGCACCTCGAACTGCCGTTGTGCCACGACATGGCCGGCCTCCGCCCACGCAGTAGCTTCGTTCAGCACCACATAGAGATTGAGCATCACTTCCCGGCCGCCTTTCACCGCGCGCTTCCACTCCGAACGGGGGAACGCGAGCCGCAGGGCTTCCGTCACACCGGGGCGGACGGCCGGAAGTTTCATCGTCTTCAGCTTACCAGGACGACCGTCCGTCACCAGCTGCCACTGCAAACTGAACGCGTCCAACGACAGGAAGTCATAGGCATTCGTCAGCCGCACGACAGCCGCAGGCAGAGCCGAGGCCGTGTCAAGCTCCATCTTCACATACTGCTGGGCTGCCTTCACTTCCTTCAGTTTCGGACTCTCGTTGCGGGATGACGGCAGGATGCCGTTGGAACAGAAGTTGCCCTGATGGGGGCCGGGGAAGTCGTAACCGGTACGGATGCGTCCGCGCCAGGTGCCGTCCCTTATCTCCCGCGGCTCATAGATGGACTGATCCACCCAGTCCCAGACAGCGCCCCCGATGACAGACGTGCTCTGCTCCATGCTCTGCCAGTATTCCGGCAAATTGCCGAGGGCATTGCCCATCGAGTGGGCGTATTCGCAGATGAACATGGGCCTGTCGAAGGAGTCCGCATACTGGTTCATCCAGTTCATGCCCGGATACATCTTACTGTAAAGGTCGCTGAAGCGGTTGCCGCCGTACGGTTTACCGTCGCGCGTACCTTCATAGTGTATGGGACGTGTGTCCAACCTGCGGGCAGCCTCGTAACAATGGCGAAAGTTAGCGCCGCCACCGGCCTCGTTGCCCAAACTCCAGAAGATGACGGAAGGATGGTTACGGTCGCGCAGCACCATGCGGTCTATGCGGTCCACAAAAGCAGGAATCCACGACGGACGGTCGCTGATGGTCTGGTTGGCATGATCCTCCAGGTCCGCCTCGTCCATACAATACAGGCCGAAATGGTCGAACATGGCATACATGCGGGCAGCGTTGGGATAGTGCGACGTACGTATGGTGTTCACATTGTTCTGTTTCATCAGGGTCACGTCGCGCAACATGGACCCCGTGGTCACGGCACGCCCGTGCAAGGGGTCGGTGTCGTGCCGGTTTACGCCCTTGAAGAAGACCCGCTTCCCGTTGATATAGACCAGCGAGCCGCGCACCTCGATAGTACGGAAACCATACTTCGTGCTGAAGGCCATCTCTTCCCGACCTTCTTCGTCAAGCTGCGCGATGCTCACGGTATACAATTCTGGTGTCTCGGCCGTCCAAAGTCGCACATCCTTCACATCCATCACCACGCCGATATAGTTCAGGCGTCCCGCAGACGAGGCGTCGAACCGGTATTTCTCGAACGTGCATTCGCCCACCTTGCGACCCGCAGGGTCGTAGAGCCGCACGCGGTAGTTCCGGCTGCCGGTAAGTCCGTCGCGGTTGTCCACCGTCAGGCGTACATTCAGGCGCGCCGTCCGCAAGTCGTCGCTCAGAGTGCTGGTGATATAATGATCGCGCACGGAAACCCGGGGCACGTTATATAGGTAGACGTCACGGAAGATGCCCGACATACGGAACATGTCCTGGCACTCCAGATAGGAACCGTCGCTCCAGCGGAACACCTGCACCGCCAGCCGGTTCGTGCCCGAACGGAGATAACCGGTCAGGTCGAACTCCGCCACATTGTTGGCCCCTTGCGAATAGCCCACATACCGGCCGTTCAGGTAGACGAGCGCGGCGGAGTAGATACCGCCGAAATGGATGAACGTGCGCCGTTCCTCCCACCCGGCGGGCAGGGTAAACTCGCGCACATACGATCCCACGGGATTGATGCCATAATTCTTTCCGCCGTCGTTGTAGCCGGGACGGGCCTTGATGTAAGGCGGCGTGTTGCCGTGGGGATATTCCACATTACAATAGATGGGACGGTCGTAGCCGTACATCTCCCAATTGGAAGGCACAGGCAGGGTGTCCCACGACGACGTGTCGTAACTGTCCTTATAAAAATCCACCGGACGCCGGGAAGGTTCCGGCACGAAATGGAAACGCCACGTCCCATTCAGACTCTGCACCCGGTCGCTGCGTGTCGGCACCCACGGCGTGCGGTAATACTCCGCATCGGCCTGCATGGACGCCTCGTCGGCATACGGCATGTATGTGGCATGACCCGGCTCCTTGTTTTCCTCGAAGCGCGTCTCGTCCTCCCAATAGGGCGTTTCGAAGCGGGGCTTCTCCACCCGCCGGAACGTGAACCACGTGTCCTCTCCCGCCTCCGACGCCGGAACGGGTTTCAGACGATCACCCTTCACGGCATAAACGCGACCGGCCTTGGCCGCCGAAGCAATCTGCCACGTGTCCGGCCGCCCGTCCACGGGCAGAAAACGGAAGCGCGCATTGTTCCACACTCCGTCCGCCGCCGGCCACTGTAACAAGTAATCCACCGCCGGATTGCCTCCCCCATCGTCGAAATTCTGGTCGTAGAAGGCACCGCCCACCACGCGCTGGTCTGCGTCTATCATCTTCACGGTCCAGTACTGCCCGCGGTTGGCCGCATCAGGCACCTCGGCACGGATGGCCACGTTGTTGTCCCCGCTGTCCCCGTTGCCGAGCACACGTCCGTCGGCGCCCAACGCCACGATGTGGTAAGCGGCCTCCGGGTCGAATCCGGCCACGGGACTCTTGTCCACGGTGAAGCGCGCCGCCTTGTCACGGCGTGCCTTCTCCCTGTCCACAAGCACAAGCCTGCCGTCCGCCCTGCTGCAGGCGGCCATCGTAGGCCGGTTGGCCGGAACGAAAAGATAAGCGCCGTCCAACGGTTCCAGCAGCCAGAGCTGCGACTCGTCGGAACCGTTGTTCTCCGTCATCTCCACCCGTCCGTCGGCCGTGGCGCGCGCCGCCAGATCCGTAAAGGGATTTATCAGCCGGTAGCTGCCGGACAGTTCCGTCACCGTCCACTGCTGCTCCGCCTTTCCGGCCACGGAACCGACCATTGTCACGGCCGTTCCCCGCTGCCCGCCGTTCCACACTTTCCCCTTGCCCGTCTGCGCGGCAATCATATAGAGTCGTCCTTTCTCAAAAAGAGTCTGTGCATTCACCGCTGCCGCCAACCAGAGCGCGGCCACAACCATCGTCCATACAATCCATCTGTTTCTCATACGCGTGTAATATATATAATAAGGTATAATAAAGGTCGCCGGCGCAAAGATAAGGAATAAATGCAAGATTCCCCACATTTTCCCCGCTTTCCGCTCCTTATAGTCGCCGAATATATCCCTAAGATACATCTCCACAACTGTTCACCCTGCAAAAAGGCCTGTCTCTCCGTCACGGAGAAGCAGGCCCAAGTCAAGTTAATGAAAAATAGTAAGCTTTCGCAGACTATGATGTCCTCTCCCGAAGGAGAGTATTGCAAATTAGTTCGTTTTTACGAAAGTCATGTACTCATCACCGTCATATATGACCAATTTCGTCGAGGTTGACTCTGCTTTAACGACAGTACAAACCTCGGTTTCATCCCCGAACGTCATGTATATGACACCGCTTTGGGAATCATATATATAAGTGAAAGATTCCGTATCAGCACCTTCTTTATAGTCCACGTCACGTATAGTTCCGGTTCCGTCCGCTTTGAACGTAATGACCGTATATCCCGTATCATAAGTCCACTTCCATGTCCCGATGAGAGAAAAAGCCTCTGGCGCTGGATTGACACTTCCACTCTTCTTCGTATAGGTGGTAATATACTCGCCACCTTCACGAAGGACAAGCACAGTGTCGGTCAACCTCACCACAATCAGTATATCAGTGTCTCCGTCGTCATAATAAATATAGATTCTACTCTTTTGTTCATCATAGTCATACGTAAATCCGTATATGTAGGTATGTTCTTCCATTGCCCCCGTACCATCTGCATTAAACTGATACCGAAAGATTTCATCCTCTTCAAAGCATTCCCATACCCCCAACAATTTGGAGACAGAGCTATTCGGTTTATCTTCACTACCGCCTCCGGCGGGTACATTCCCTTTCGTGAATGTTTCCACATCGCCGCTTTCATCTTCCCATACCAAACGGGAGTCTGTCAGGGAAATAACGGTATAAACCTCCGGTTTCGTATCACCATCGAAATAGAGTTTCAGTACCGCCTTGTTTTCATTATATATATAATCGAAGTCTTCTCTCGGATCATCATCTTTAAAATATCCCGTCCCGTCAGCCTTAAAGACATAAAAAATTCCGTTAGAGCCATACCATGTACCGACCAGCTTCGACGTGCTTCCGCTTGCACCGTTAGCGGCATTGTTCGCATTGTCATCCTCACCACAGGAAACCAGCGTACCCAGACAGACCGACATCAGCAAAAGCATCAGGAAGGAAGTGCCTGCTTTCATATATTTCATCATATATTTTTTGAATTAAAAACCGGTTCCGCGCCACGCATCCGACTGCAGACAAGACGAAACCGGCTTGTTCATATTATAATCCACTCACGATTTAAAATGTCCAACCCAAACGGATAGCGGGTACAACGGATATGTCAGCATGTACCTGCGTTCTTTCATCTTCGAACTTCGTCGTCGTACCGCCAATGGTTGCCTCACCCTCACAAGTCTTCTTGGAGGAAACATTCAAGCCCAGTTCCGTACCTAAGAACAAACCTTTATAGACATAGAAATCCAATCCAGTGAACAAACTAAAGTCTACGCCGAACTTCGCTCTTTCACCGTCCTTCGTCATGTTTGTCCATGTGTCCGTTTCCTTTTTCTTATCGAAAGAAGTGATTTTCTCTTCAGAACGGAAATCCTTAGAGAAGCCTATCTGTGCACCACCATAGAAGTCCAAACGACCTTTGGTAACGAAATGACGTTCGTAACCCAAAGCTATATTAAAGTTACCTGTCTTCCTCGTACTTTCGTTTTCCTGTTTGTAGTCCCCTTCTCCCGTTTCAGAACTACTCTTGTCTGAATCCATACCAAAACCCAACGTCAGGCGCAAAGCATCCTTGCCAGACATAAAGTAACGGAGTTTCAGGCCTTCCATAGAGAACGCGTTGCCATCACTCTTGAACGGCTTGAACTGGACTTCCATACTGAAATCACCCTTTTCGGGAAGATTAACTTTCTGCGCCATAGCATTGCCAGAACACAACGTAGCTGCAACAGCTACCAACATTACAACTTTTTTCATTTTGATTAGAATTTAAACATACGACCCTATTTTTCATTTACATCTTTACACAATCAAGCAGAGTCCTATATCTTGACCGGCAAGTATTCCCGTTTAAAAGGAACTGTTGCTTTGTTAAAACTATCCAACTTCTGTGCAAAGATATAAACAAATCCCGTTTTCACCCCCCCGATTGCTAAATTATGTTAACTCGCAGCAGCAGACAAAAATACGGGAAGGCAGAGGGAAGAAAGAAGCGACGCCACAGGAAAAAGAAGAAGACGTACACCCGACACGAAAGAGCGGGACAATCCTTTCGGATTGCCCCGCTCCCGTATCTTTTCCGCACGCGCTTTACGGCGCCCGCATGTCAGCCTTTCGCCACGGCGTCCGGCTCTGGCGTCACTGTTCCGCCACGGTAATAATAAGTGCCGTCTACCTTGATACCGCGGGCATCCTTGCCCGTGGGCTTCACGGTGATGCGGCCACCGGAAACCGTCAGGTTGTAGTCCACCTTGATGCCGACGCACTTCGTCGTACCGCCGGCGGGATCGGGCAGGGACGTACCCCGCGCCAACACCGTGATATCGGTAGGCTCAGACTCTTCGCTCACCGTCATGCTGGCGTTCGTGCTGATTCCTTTCGAACCGTTACCGGTCACGTCGATATCAATCTTGCCGCCCGTTATAGTCAAGTCCATGTCGCACTTCAGCCCCTTCACGTCGTCGCCCGGCACGTCTATCGCGAGCACACCGCCCTGGATAATCATCTGGCCGTCCAATTCCTTGGTGGGGTCTAGCAGTTCCTCGGCCTGGATGCCGTCGCCCAGGACGTTGCGGATTTCCACCTCGCCGCCGTTCATCTGAAAATACTGGCCGCAGTGGATGCCATCGCTCGCGGCGCCTGCCACGGTTATCCGGCCCACGGATTTCTTCACGAGGAAGTACTCCTTGGAAGCGATGCCGTGCTTCGACCGTCCGGTGACGGTCAGCGTACCGCCGCCCTTCACCTCCATATGTCCCTTGCAGTAGAGGGCCGCCTTCTGGGTGCCGCCGGCGCAGTCGGTCAACACGTTATCCGTTCCCTCGAAGAGAATCAGGTCAATGCGCTTGCCGCACTGTATATCAAGGGCCGCGCCACGGGCAGAAGCCAGATTCAGGCCGTTGAGGTAAAACTTGCATTTATAGGAACCCGTGTAGGTGAGCGAACCGTCGGAAGATGCACCCTCCAACACGTATTCAAACTCATCCACTGCATTGACACACATCAGTTTGACGTGTGCGCCATCCACCTCGGCCATCAGGCCCTCCACCTCGTCGGGTATCGTGACGGTAGCCTTGGCACCCTCGTAGCGCACGACCACCTTGCCCGATTTGTCGAGCACGGGCGTGGCAAATGTCAGACTGTCGATACGGTTCACGTCGTATGCCTTGCCGCCGATGGTGATGGTGCTGCCGGCGTTCGTGAACGGCATGTCGTCGGTAGGCGCGAGAACGACCTTGTCAAAGTCGCCTCCCCGCCAGATATATACATTCTGCTGCGCGGACAACTGCAACCCGAAGGCCGCCAGCAGGCACAGCGTAAAAAAGATCTTTCTCATCGCTTGCTGAATTTAATGGTTTGACCATCCGTTTTGACTATATAGATGCCTTTGGCCCATGAGCCGACGCCGACGGTGCCTCCTCCGGGCCGCACCACGGTGCGGACACGCTGCACGCCGTCGACGGTGTAGACGGTGAGCTGCACGGCGGCGGTGTTGCCTTCGACGCGCACGCACTCGGCATCGCGGTCATACATGACGCGCGCGTCAGCGTCGGCCGCCGTACGTCCGATGGCAGCGGGCAGGTCCGTGAAATAAAGTTTCTTCATGTCCGCCAGTTCGAACGACAAGTCGCCCGTCGTCGTCACGGCCGTCAGCCGTCCGTCGCCAAACGTGATTTTCTTCAGCTGCGCCAGTGCCACGCTGCGCTCCGCCTGTGCGGTCTGGAACGTCAGATAGTCGCGCCCCTGCTGCGCCATCAGCGTGTGACCCGCGCCCGAGAGGGCAAGCATCAAAGCCGTGGCCATCATTTTTCTCCCTTTCATGCTGTTTTACTCCTTTCTTTGTTTATCAGAATTTGAATGAATACCCGACGCTCAGGACATGCGCCCCCTCGTACGGGTCTTCGTCTATGTCGTTGTTGAAGATGTAGCCGAGCGACACCTCGTGCCGCCGCGTCACCTTGTAGGAAGTGCCGGCAGCGAACTTCGTCTTGCAAAGCTTCCACGCGTCCTCCAGGTCGTTGTACAGTTCCATGGCCACATAGGGCGTCAGTTTCCATTTCTTCCGGGCCAGCTCCAACTTCGCGCGGGAGCGCAGATACTGCGTGCGCTTCTCGGCGCGCTCCTTCATGTCGTAGCGGGGATACCCCACCTTGGGCGTCTGCTTGTCCTTCTTGAAGCGGTACTTCGTGCGCGGCACCTCCTGCGCAGCGCGGTGGGTGTACTGATAGCGTTCGCGAAGCGACACCTTCAACACGCCGTCAATCTTCGTGCCCAGCGTCATGTCGGCCGCGAAGCGGTGCTTGGGCGTCCAATAGTGCTCCGTCCAGTTGTAGCCATTCCAGTCCTTCTCCAGCCCCGAGTCGCCCTTGTAGTGCTCCTTCCGCTTGCCGGGATTGAACTCATATATATAGGTATAGGCGGCACCGAACTTCAGGAAAGAGAGCGGCTTGTATCCGACAGCCAGCCCCCCGCTCCAACGGTCGACGTTGCGCGAGAGGTTCATCGTGCGGAACTCGGCCTCGGCGGACACGGACAGTCCATAGGGCAGCATCTTCACGGCCTCCAGCTCCGTCCACACCCCGAAGTCGTCGCTTCCGGCACGCACGGCGGCCGGCAGGACGAGCAGCAAGGCGAGCAGCGCCCGCGCGAATTTCGGTCTACTCATACGTCTTGGGCAGTTTCGTCACCTCTTCCATCGTGTTGGCCGCGATGCCCGGCTCATCGTAGTAGATGCGTATCAGGACGCTGTCCTTGAGGAAATCCACCGAGCCCACGTCCAGCCGAATGATCTTCAGCCCCGTGCGGCGCTCCAGGTCGGCGATGAGCTCGGCGCGCTTCTCGGGCAGGATGAGACTGACGTTGTCGTAACGGATATACTTACTGCACACGTGGTGTACCAGGCGGTTGCTCTCGAACATCCAGGCCACCGCGATGAAAAGGCCGTTGGACAACAGCAGTTCGGCGAGGCTCAGCTTCGTGGCCATACCGTTGATGACGGACAGCGAGACGAGGTAGAAGAGGTACGTCATCTCGCGGATGGGGATGGCCTCCGTGCGGTAGCGGATGATGCCGAAGATGGCGAACAGCCCGAGGGCGGCGCCTATCTTCATCTTCGAGCCCTCCATGAGGTAGATGAGCAGGAAGATGCTCACCGACAGGAGCATAAAGGCGAAAAGATAGTCGCGGCGGCGGCTCTTCGGATAGTAGAAGCACCGCACGATTGAACCTATCACCACCATGTTGATAAAGAACCTCGTGATGAGTTCCAGTATGCCCTGCACATCTATCAGCGGCATGTTCATAAACGTCACTACCGAGAGTGCGCTTTCATTCATTGCGTCCATACGTGTGTTGTTTTTCTATTAATTGATTTTATTTACTAATCGGTTTATATTCACCAGCTTTTCCTTGAACATATTCCGCTTCAGGCCCGCGTTGGTGAGCAGCGAGCCGATGCAGTACTTGCTGAAACCCGAGGGCTTCACCCGCAGCTCGCGCAGGATTTCCAGCACGGGCGAGGGGCAGTTGCCGTCGCGCTTGAGCTCGATGATGACCAGCTCCCCGGTGCCCGACTCACAGCCGGTCTCAAGATTGTGGAAGCGGACGTTGAAGTCGATGGTCAGGCGCTCCGTCCGGGCGTAATTCACCAGCGTGATGCGCTGGAAGCGGTTCTGCACCGCGGGGTGCAGCTCCTCCAGTCCGCGGCGCACGAGCCCCCGCACGAAATCGTCGGCGGCGCCGTCCAAGCGGTCGGGCGCAGCCACCGGGATACGCTTCTTCTTCGTACGCGAATGATTGTTCTTCGTCTTGATTTCCAGGAACGTCTCGTCCGAGTCCATATACGTGCGCACCCTCACCTTCTGGCGCGGCGCGCGCCCGTTATGATGCTCCATATAAAAGAAATGGTCCTCCGTGTCCCAATAAATCGTGCGGTAGTCGGCCACCCGCCGCCCGTCGATCTCCTGGGCGTAATACTTGCCCTGCGCCCGGCGCAACAGCCCGACGAGCGTCCTCCGGTTGGTGACGAACTTCGTGTCCGTGCGGTTCATCAGGCGGATGGACGACATCTGTTCCAGCGTGATGGGCTCCAGCCGGCCCAGCAGTTCGCGTATCTCCGTATCAATTAAAGCAGAATCAGCCAAGGTCAAAAAATCCATTCAAGGTTAGCGCGCCGCCCCGCCACCGCACGCGGGCGCAGGGTCGACAACGCTGCAAATATAGAAAAAGTAACTTAAATAAGAGCCTTCTTTTGCAAAAAAGAGGAAAAAAAACTACTTTTGCGCTAAAGAAAGAAAAAAAGAACCATTCGTCTAACCAAATTAGCAACAGAGTATGACTGACGTAAAACAATGCTTGAACGAAGCGGAAGAGAAGATGGAAGAGGCCGTGATGTACCTCGAGGAATCACTGGCACGCATACGCGCCGGTAAGGCCAGCGTGCGCATACTGGACGCCATCCGCGTCGACTCCTACGGTTCGATGGTGCCGCTCAACAACGTGGCCGCCCTCACCACGCCCGACGCCCGCACCATCGCCATCAAGCCGTGGGACAAATCCATGTTCCGCATCATCGAGAAAGCCATCATAGACTCCGATCTGGGCATCATGCCGGAGAACAACGGCGAAATCATCCGCCTCGGCATCCCGCCCCTGACCGAGGAGCGCCGCCGCTCGCTGGCCAAGCAGTGCGGCAAGGAAGCCGAGCAGGCGAAAGTGAGCATCCGCAACGCGCGCCGCGACGGCATCGACCGCCTGAAAAAAGGACTCAAGGACGGGCTGAGCGAAGACGTGGAGAAGGACGCCGAGGGCGAACTGCAGAAAGCCCACGACCGCTTCATCCGCCAGGCCGACACGCTGCTCGCCGCCAAGGAAAAGGAAATCATGACCGTATAGGCGCGCCGCGATGAGAGGGCTCGTCATCAGGAACACCGGAAGCTGGTACGTCGTCCGCACGGACGGCGGCCAGCTTTTCCAATGCAAGGTGAAAGGCAACTTCCGCCTGCGCGGCATACGCAGCACCAACCCCGTGGCCGTGGGCGACTTCGTCCACATAGAGCCCGGCGCCGGCGACACCGCCTTCATCACCCGCATCGAGGAGCGCCGCAACTACGTCATCCGCAAGGCCTCCAACCTCTCGAAGCAGAGCCACATCCTGGCGGCCAACGTCGACCAGGCCTTCCTCCTCGTCACCGTGAGCCACCCCGAGACGTCGACCACCTTCGTCGACCGCTTCCTGGCCTCGGCCGAAGCCTACCGCGTGCCCGTGACCCTCGTCTTCAACAAAGTGGACAGCTACGACGCCGGCGAGCTGCGCCTCCTCGACGGCCTCACCAACCTCTACACCACCGTCGGCTACCCCTGCCTCACCGTCTCCGCCCTCCGCGGCACAGGCCTCGCCCCCCTGCGCCACGCCCTCGAGGGGCGCACCACCCTCTTCGCCGGCCACTCCGGCACGGGCAAGTCCACCCTGCTCAACGCCCTCCTGCCCGGCGCCGGCGCGCGCACGGCCAGCCTCTCGTCGGCCCACGACATGGGCATGCACACCACCACGTTCAGCGAGATGTACCCCCTCCCCTCGGCCTCCGGCCCCGACGGCTACATCATCGACACGCCCGGCATCAAGGGCTTCGGCACGTTCGACATGGAGCGCTCCGAAGTGGCCCACTACTTCCGCGAAATCTTCCACTGGTCCGCCCAGTGCCGCTACGGCGACTGCACCCATACCCACGAACCCGCCTGCGCCGTCCGCCAGGCCGTCGAGCAGCACCTCATCAGCCAGAGCCGCTACGCCTCCTACCTCGGCATGCTCGACGACAAGGACGAGGACCGCTACCGCTGACCCCCGCCCCCCGTCCGGCCCCGTCCCCGCCCTGCAACAGTCTCTTATAAACATCTCCGCGCCCACGAGACATATCAGGATGTCGTATGCCGGCGTCTGGGTGGAAAAAAAAAGGGGGGGGGGGGGGGGG
>CAMWUI010000059.1 GCA_947177395.1 uncultured Paraprevotella sp. | reverse complement strand
ACGACCCCCTGATTAACAGTCAGGTGCTCTAACCAACTGAGCTACTGAAGCAGTTTTATAGGCTGTTTTTCAGAATTGCGTTGCAAAAGTAGCAGTTTTTTTTGAAATATGCAATATCTTTGCAAAAAAAACGCAGAGATGGGGAAAATAATAGGCATAGGAAATGCTTTGGTGGATGTCTTGGTGGCTGTTACGGAAAGCGAACTGGAAGCCTTGGGCATGGAGCGCGGAAGCATGCAGCTGATAGACAAGATAAAATATGACGAACTGAGCCGCTGTCTGGAGACGGTAAAAGCGGGTTGTGCGACAGGAGGATCTGCCGCGAACACCATCCTGGCCCTGTCGGGCCTGGGGGCTGACACCGGGTTTATCGGAAAGATAGGCAAGGACGAATACGGACGTTTTTTTGCCGAAACTTTCAGACGGCAGGGAGTCGACCTGCATCTGACCGAGTGTGAACTTCATACGGGGGTGGCCTCGACGTTCATCACGGGCGACGGGGAACGTACATTTGCCACGTATCTGGGGGCGGCGGCTACGCTGGAAGCCGCAGATGTCCGCTCGTCCTGCATGCAGGGGTGCGACTATCTGTATGTGGAAGGTTATCTGGTGCAGAACCATGAACTGATAGAACGCGTGATGGATATGGCCCGCAGGGTCGGTATGAAGGTGGCGCTGGACATGGCGAGCTATAATGTAGTGGAGGCCGACCGTGATTTCTTTGCCTATCTGCTGGCGCGTTATGTGGATATCGTGCTGGCTAATGAAGAGGAGGCGCGTGCCTTCACGGGGAAATCTCCCGAAGAGGCGTTGAAAGAGCTGGCGGAGATTTGCGATACGGCTGTTGTGAAGCTGGGAGCCCGAGGAGCCATGGCCTGCTGCGGTGGCTGTTGTGTGACGGCTCGGGCGGAGAAGGTAGCGCAGGTGGTGGACACAACGGCTGCCGGTGATTTCTTTGCGGGAGGTTTTCTGTATGGCAAGATGCAGGGGTATCCGTTGGAATGCTGTGTCCGGGCGGGCAATCTGATGGGTAGTCGTGCCGTATGCGTCCTGGGGACGTCGCTGACTCCGGCAGATTGGGATGAAATAAGGTTAAATTTGGGTCGTATCGTAGGTGACTAACCGCGTAATTGTTTATTTTTGCAGTATGAAGAAATTGTTATTGGTGTTTGCGGCGGCATGGACGTGTGTCGGGCAGGCTGTCGCCCAGAAAGGGAATAACCATAACTTTGAAATTTCCAAGAATCTGGAGGTCTTTAATGATATCTACAAGCAGTTGGACCGCTTCTATGTGGATACGCTGAATGCGGATACGGTTATCGGATGGGCGATTGACGCGATGTTGAATAAGGTGGATCCTTTTACGATCCATTTTTCGGAAACAAATATGGATGACTTGCGGACAATGACTACTGGAAAGTATGCCGGCATAGGTTCTATTATCCGCTACAAGAAGTCCGAAGATCGTGTCGTCATCGGGGAGCCGTATGAGGGGAGTCCTTCGGACAAGGCCGGTGTGAAAGCCGGTGATGTGATTCTTTCTGTAGACGGGACGGACGTCAAGGGAATGCCTGTGGAAGAAGTTACCAAGTTGCTGAGGGGTGACGCGGGTACCCGTTTCGTACTGACTGTGCGCCGCCCAGGGCAGGAGAAGGAACTTTCTTTTAAGATTACGCGCGAGAACATCCAGTTGCCTGCTGTACCTTATTACGGGATGGTGGCGGACGGTGTAGGCTATCTGTTGCTGAACAGTTTTACGGAAGATTGTTCGAGAGAGGTGCGTCGGGCCATTGTGTCGTTGAAGGAGCAGGGTGCCCGGTCGCTGGTCCTCGACCTGCGGGGAAATCCCGGTGGCTCGCTCAGCGAGGCTGTGGAGGTGGTGAACCTGTTTGTTCCTAAAGGGCAGAAGGTCGTTTATACAAGAGGCAAACTGGCCTCTTCCAACATGGAGTACTTTACGCAGAAACCTCCGTTGGATGTGGACATGCCGGTGGTGGTGCTCGTAGACGGGGGGACGGCCTCAGCCGCGGAAATCGTGAGCGGAGCCTTGCAGGACCTGGACCGCGCGGTGGTCGTCGGTATGCGCACTTACGGGAAGGGGCTGGTTCAGACGCTCCGGGAGACCCCTTACCACGGAAATCTGAAAGTGACGACAAGCCGCTATTATATTCCCAGCGGACGTTGCATACAGGCTTATGATTACCGCCATCTGAAAGCGGACGGTTCGGTCGGTACGGTGCCGGACAGTCTGACGAAAGTGTTCCATACGGCGGCCGGAAGAGAGGTGCGCGATGGCGGAGGTATCAAGCCGGATGTGGTGATGAAGCCGGACAGTCTGGCCGACATTGTGTATGAGGTGGCTGCCAGTGACGAACTGTTTGATTTTGCGACCCGCTATACGGTTGCCCACAAGGAAATCGCACCGGCCGGCGAATTCGGTATTTCGGATGAAGAGTACGACATGTTCGTGAAAGAGATGGTCGCCGGTAATTTCCCCCATAAGTACCGGAGTGGCAGCGTGCTGGAAATACTGGAAAAGACGGCACGCAGGGATGGATGCTATGACAGAGCGAAAGAGAAGATAGACGAGTTGAAAGCCTTGTTTACGCCGGATTTGGAAGAAGACTTGCGGAAAAACAAGAAAGACATCAAGAAGTTGCTGGTGGATGAGATAATCCCCCGTTATTATTATCAGAAAGGGGCTGTCGTGCAGCAGCTGAGCGGCGACGTGGATTTGCAGGAGGCCCTGAAGATATTGTCCGATCCGGAAACGTATGCCCGGATATTGGGTAAACGGAAATAGAGGAAATGCGGAATAAGAAACTGAATTACAACCGTCAGGTTATGGTGGGTGTCATGGCGCTGGCTGTGGCGGTGTTTGTCGTCGTAGTTGCTTTCTGGGTCTGGTGTTTCCCGAATGGGACCGCGGTTCCTCCGCCGGTCGCCGCCCGCTACACGGTGGCATTCTCGGAAGGTTTCGGGACGGACAGTATACAGGTCTATCTAAACGACAGCCTGGTGTTCGAAGGCCGTCCCTCCGGTTTCTCCCTGCCGTTGTCCACCGGAAACGGGGAAAGCGATGTGCTGATGGTGGCCGATGCGGTTTCGGATGTCCTGTATACGTTTCCTTTGGAGCCCGGGAAACCGCAAGTCTGTCTGGCAAGAGAAGGGAATGAGGTGAAAATGCGGCAGGGAGAAGCGAAAAAAGGCGCTTCGGATGAAAAAAAACAATGAAATGTTGTTCCTAAATCCCGAAAAACCTGTATATTTGCACTTGTAAGATGAAGTGAGGGGCTGGACGGTCCCTCACTTTGCATTTAATACGAACCTGATGATAGAAAAGAGTATTGTTAAGCAATTGGTTGAAGAATGGCTGGAGGGAAAGGACTATTTCCTTGTAGACATTGTGGTGACGCCGGATGACCGTATCGTCGTGGAGATTGATCATGCCGAGGGAGTCTGGATAGAGGACTGCGTGGATTTGAGCCGGTTTATCGAGAACCGGCTGAGCCGTGACGAGGAAGATTACGAACTGGAAGTGGGCAGTGCCGGCATCGGGCAACCTTTCAAGGTCCACCGCCAGTATGTGAACCATGTCGGCAAGGAAGTGGAAGTATTGACCGCCGACGGCAAAAAGGTGAAAGGCGTGCTGAAAGAAGTGGGCGAGGATGATTTTGTCGTATCGGTCCGTGTCAAGGTGAAAGAGGAGGGTGCCAAACGTCCCAAATGGGTGGACGAAGAGCATCGTTTCTCATTTAAGGAAGTCAAATATACAAAATACTTAATTAGCTTTAAATAAAGAATTATGGCAAAGAAAGACGCATCGGTCAATCTGATTGACACATTTGCAGAATTTAAGGAAACAAAGAATATAGACCGCGCCACACTAGTGAGTGTGCTGGAAGAGAGTTTTCGCAGTGTGATCGCTAAAATGTTCGGGAGTGACGAGAACTACGATGTGATTGTCAATCCGGATAAGGGAGACTTCGAGATATATCGCAACCGTACGGTAGTGGAGGATGCCGAAGTGACGAATCCCAACATCCAGATACCTTTGTCGGAAGCATGCAAGATAGACGAAGATTACGAAGTGGGCGAGGAAGTGAGCGAAAGCGTGAACTTCGAGGATTTCGGCCGCCGTGCCATCCTTACGTTGCGTCAGACGCTGGCAAGCAAGATACTGGAGCTGGAACACGACAGTCTGTACAATAAGTATAAGGACAGAGTGGGTATGGTGGTCAGCGCCGAGGTATACCAGATGTGGAAGAAGGAAATGTTGCTGGTGGATGACGAGGGAAATGAACTTTTGTTGCCCAAGTCGGAACAGATTCAGGGCGACTTCTATCGCAAGGGAGAGGCGGCCCGTGCGGTAGTGTTGCGCGTGGACAATACGAACAACAATCCGAAGATTATTCTCAGCCGTACATCTCCGGTCTTCCTGCAGCGTTTGCTGGAGGCGGAAGTTCCTGAAATCAACGACGGACTGATCACGATCAAGAAGATTGCCCGTATTCCGGGCGAACGTGCCAAGGTGGCGGTTGAGAGCTATGACGACCGTATCGATCCGGTAGGAGCCTGTGTCGGAGTGAAAGGAAGCCGTGTGCATGGCATTGTCCGGGAGTTGCGCAACGAGAATATAGACGTGATACCGTATACCTCCAATACTTCGCTGTTCATTACCCGTGCGTTGAGTCCGGCCCGTGTGAACAGTATTCATCTAAATGAAGAGGAACGCAAGGCAGAGGTGTATCTGGATCCGGACCAGGTGTCGCTGGCCATCGGTAAGAACGGATTGAACATCAAATTGGCCAGTATGCTGACGGAATATACCATCGATGTGTTCCGTGAAGTGGAAAACAATGAGGAAGAAGACGACGATGTTTATCTGGACGAGTTTGCCAATGCCATTGAGCCTTGGGTCATCGAGGAACTGAAGAAGATAGGTATGGTTACGGCCAAGGATGTTCTGAAGGCTCCCCGCGAAATGTTGATTTCCCGTGCCGATCTGGAAGAAGAGACCGTAGACGACGTATTAAGAATATTAAGAGAAGAATTTGAGGAGTAATGTATGAGTATCAGATTAAACAAAGTTATTAAGGAATGTAATGTGGGGCTTCAGACCGCTGTTGAGTTTCTGCAGAAGAAAGGATTCAGCGATGTGGAGGCAAATCCTGCTACAAAGATTACCGACGAACAATACGCTTTGTTGGTTGCCGAGTTTAAGACCGATAAGGGATTGCGCAAGGATGCTACCATCCTGAGCAAGCAGCGGCAAAATAAAGAGAAGAAAGAAACGATTACTCTTCGGGAACCTCAGACGGTGGATTTCACGACGAAAGCCACCATCGAACGTCGTCCCAAGGTAGTGGGGCACATTGACCTAAACCATCTGAATGGCGAAAAGCCGGAGACGAAACCGGTGAAGGAAGTGCCTCAGGTGGAGGCTTCCGAGCCGCAGGTCGCTCCTCAGAAACCGGTTCCCGTTGCGGAACCTGTGGCTGCCGAACCGGAAGTGAAAACGGTGGTGGAAGAGACGGTGAAGCCGCAGACGGCGGAGACGAATACCATCGGAACGGAGGAAAACGGCGTGTTCCGTCTGAACAAGACCGGTCAGACTGGTCCGCAGTTGGTTGTCAAAGGGCGCATTGATTTGGATAGTCTGAACCAGTCCACCCGTCCGAAGAAGAAGAGCAAGGAGGAGCGCCGGAAAGAGCGCGAGGACAAACGTAACCAGCAGGAACCGCGCCGCCAGGGAGATGCGAACAAAACAGTGGCTGGCAATGGTGAGAGAAAGAAGCGCGTCCGTATCGGAAAAGAACGGGTCGATGTCGCTTCTGTCGGTTCACAGGGACAGAACGGCGGGATGCCGTCCGGCAAGAAGAATAATAACAACAATGCCGGCAACCACGCTCCGAACGGAAACGCCAAGCATAACAACAAGAAGAAGGTACAGCAGGCTCCGAAAGCGGAGGTTACGGAAGAGGACGTAGCAAAACAGGTGAGAGAGACGCTGGCCCGTCTGACCAACAAGAGCAAGGCCGGCAAGGGAGCTAAGTACCGCAAGGAGAAGCGCGACAACGCCCGCGCCAACATGGAGGAACAGCTCGAAGAACGGGCTGCGGAGAGCAAGGTGTTGAAACTGACTGAGTTCGTGACGGCCAATGAGCTTGCTTCGATGATGGATGTACCGGTGACGCAGGTTATAGGCACGTGCATGAGCATCGGCATCATGGTATCCATCAACCAACGTCTGGATGCCGAGACCATAAACATTGTGGCGGAGGAATTCGGATTCAAGACGGAATATGTGAGTGCTGAAGTTTCGGAAGCCGTAACGGAAGAAGAGGATGATGTCGAAGATCTGGTACCACGTGCGCCTATCGTGACGGTGATGGGACATGTCGACCATGGTAAGACTTCGTTGCTCGACTATATACGCAAGACGAACGTGATTGCCGGTGAGGCCGGTGGTATCACCCAGCATATCGGCGCCTACAACGTGCGTCTGGAGGACGGCCGTCACATCACGTTCCTCGATACGCCCGGACACGAGGCCTTTACGGCAATGCGTGCCCGCGGTGCCCAAGTGACGGATATCGCGATTATCATCATCGCGGCCGACGACGATATAATGCCTCAGACCAAGGAGGCCATCAATCATGCCGTGGCCGCCAATGTACCTATCGTATTCGCCATAAACAAGGTGGACAAGCCGGCGGCCAATCCCGACAAGATAAAGGAGGGACTGGCGGCTATGAACTTCCTGGTCGAAGACTGGGGCGGTAAGTATCAGAGCCAGGATATTTCGGCCAAGAAAGGTGATGGTGTGGAAGAACTGATGGAGAAGGTGTTGCTGGAGGCCGAGATGCTGGATTTGAAGGCAAACCCGAACCGGAAGGCGACGGGTTCCGTGATCGAATCATCTCTGGATAAGGGACGTGGCTATGTGGCCACAGTGCTGGTGTCCAATGGAACATTGCGTATCGGTGACATCGTGCTGGCCGGAACGAACTACGGACGTGTCAAGGCTATGTTTAACGAGCGCAATCAGCGTGTGAAGGAAATCGGCCCGGCACAGGCCGCCACTATCCTGGGTCTGAACGGCGCGCCGACGGCCGGCGACACGTTCCATGTGATGGAGACGGAGCAAGAGGCCCGCGAGATCGCAGGCAAGCGTGAACAGTTGCAGCGCGAACAGGGTCTGCGTACGCAGAAGATGCTTACGCTGGACGAAGTGGGCCGCCGCATAGCGCTGGGCGGTTTCCAGGAACTGAACGTCATCGTCAAGGGAGACGTGGACGGATCTATCGAGGCCTTGAGCGACTCTTTGATAAAACTTTCTACAGAAAAGATTGCAGTCAACGTCATTCACAAGGCTGTCGGTCAGATTTCGGAAAGCGACGTGGCTTTGGCTGCGGCTTCGGAAGCCATCATCATCGGTTTCCAGGTGCGGCCGTCGGCAACAGCGCGCAAGGCTGCCGAGGCGCAGGGTGTGGACATCCGTCTGTACTCCATCATTTACGACGCCATCGAGGAGGTGAAGTCGGCCATGGAAGGCATGTTGGCTCCGGAACTGAAAGAAGAGGTTACGGCACAGCTGGATGTGCGCCAGGTATACCATATCAGTAAGGTGGGAACTGTGGCAGGTGCATTTGTATCGGACGGTAAGGTACACCGTTCGGACAAGGCGCGTCTGATTCGCGACGGTATCGTGGTTCATACCGGCCAGATCAATGCATTGAAGCGTTTCAAGGACGATGTGAAGGAAGTTGGCCTGAACTTCGAGTGCGGTATCAGTCTTGTGAATTACAACGATATCCGCGAGGGCGATATCATTGAAACCTATCAGGAAGTAGAAGTCAAGGCCAAGTTGTAAGAGAGAGAGACGGATGGCTGCGGTTGACATTGCTTTTGCCATTGTGCTGGCCTATGGGCTCTGGCAAGGATGGAGCAAAGGATTTTTTTGCCGTCTGGCTGTCTGGGCCGGCGTCTGTCTGGGGCTTTGGGCGGCCTGCATGTATTGTCGGCAAGGGGGTGACTTTCTTGTCTGCAGGACGGGATGGCCCGGAGGTGTCGGTCGGTTGGTTGCTTTTCTGCTGATATGGCTGGCGGTTGCGGTTGCGGTCCGCCTGCTGGGGAAGTTGCTGACGTGGCTGGCCGAATGTGTGGGGGTGAATGGTTTCAACCGCTTCACAGGTGCTCTTTGCGGGTTGCTGGTATATGCCATGGGAGTGAGTTGTCTGATACATGCGGCCGAATGGGGCGGACTCAAACGCCGGACGTTCTGTGAACGTTCCGTGCTGTATGTGCCGCTGCGAAGTCTGGCCGTCTATACCTATAGCGGATGCGAGGAGATGATACGGCAGGCAGTCCGGGATGGTATGAAGGATATCGGACATACCCTGGAGGTGCAGGCTGCATCGGAAGAAAAACCGTAAGACGCTCTCTTTTTCAGAAAACAAACAGGAAGAGCAGGAATGCCAGGTCGGATCTACGGCGGTGCATTCCTCTCTTTGGCTTATGAATATTAGGAGTAACAACAGATAAATGGAAGAGAAAAACAAGTTTGTCCGGGAGGTAGCCGAGAAGAAATATGAATATGGCTTCACCACCGACGTTCAAACTGAAATCATAGATAAAGGGCTCAGTGAGGAAGTCGTACGCATCATTTCCGCGAAAAAAGGGGAACCGGAATGGTTGCTCGATTTCCGGCTCAAAGCCTATCGCTATTGGCTCGCACAGAGGCAGCCCGACTGGGCGCACCTGACACTGCCTGAGATAGACTATCAGGCCATTTCCTATTATGCCGACCCGACACAGGGCAGGAAGAAGGACGGTCCGAAGACACTGGACGAAGTGGATCCCGAACTGATGAAGACGTTCGACAAACTGGGCATACCGCTCGAGGAGCGCCTGGCGCTGAGCGGTACGGCGGTGGATGCCGTCATGGACTCTGTGTCGGTGAAGACCACCTTCAAGGAAAAACTCTCTGAAAAAGGCATCATATTTTGTTCCATCAGCGAGGCCGTCCGCGAATATCCCGACCTCGTGCGTCGCTACTTAGGCACGGTCGTGCCTTACCGGGACAACTATTTCGCGGCTCTCAACTCGGCTGTATTCAGTGACGGGTCTTTCGTGTATATACCCAAGGGAGTCCGTTGTCCGATGGAACTTTCCACTTATTTCCGCATCAACGCCCGCAACACAGGACAGTTCGAACGCACGCTCATCGTGTGCGACGATGGTGGTTACGTCTCTTATCTTGAGGGATGTACGGCTCCGATGCGGGATGAGAACCAGTTGCACGCGGCTATCGTGGAGATTGTGGTGAACGACAACGCGGAGGTAAAGTACAGCACGGTGCAAAACTGGTATCCCGGTGATGCCGAGGGGCGGGGTGGCGTACTCAATCTGGTGACGAAGCGCGGGCATCTGCGGGGGGCGAACAGCAAACTCTCCTGGACGCAGGTGGAGACCGGTTCGGCCATCACGTGGAAATACCCCAGCTGCGTGCTGAGCGGCGACAACTCCCAGGCCGAATTCTATAGCGTTGCCGTCACGAACAATTATCAGCAGGCCGATACCGGCACCAAGATGATTCATCTGGGGCGGAACACGCGGAGCACTATCATCAGCAAGGGAATCTCCGCCGGCAGGAGCCAGAACTCCTACCGGGGACTGGTGCGTGTGGCGCCTGGCGCCGACGGTGCCCGCAACTACAGTTCCTGCGATTCCCTGCTGCTGGGCAGCGAGTGCGGAGCCCACACGTTTCCTTATATGGATGTGCAGAACGATACGGCTGTCGTGGAGCACGAGGCCACGACCTCCAAGATATCCGAGGACCAGCTTTTCTACTGCAACCAGCGCGGCATACCCACGGAAGAGGCGGTCGGTCTCATCGTCAACGGTTATGCCAAGGAAGTCATCAATAAGTTACCCATGGAATTTGCCGTCGAGGCGCAGAAACTCCTGAGCGTGTCTTTGGAAGGGACGGTAGGATAAGATATACAAGGAATTATGTTAGAAATAAAGGATTTGCATGCCGCTATCAACGGCAAAGAGATATTGAAAGGTATCGACCTGACGGTCCGGCCGGGTGAGATACACGCCCTGATGGGGTTGAACGGTGCCGGAAAGAGTACGCTGAGCAACGTTCTCGTGGGCCATCCCGCCTACGAGGTGACGCGCGGAAGCGTCACATTCAACGGGAAGGACCTGCTGGCCCTCTCGCCCGAGGAGCGTTCGCACGAGGGACTTTTCCTCTCGTTCCAGCAGCCGGTGGAGATACCCGGCGTCTCGATGGTAAACTTCATGCGTGCGGCTCTCAATGCCAAGCGCAAGTATCAGGGGCTGGAGCCGATGAGTGCCGGCGATTTCCTCAAACTGATGCGCGAGAAGCGCCGGATTGTGGAATTGGACAGCAAGCTGGCCAACCGTTCGGTGAACGAGGGGTTCAGCGGCGGGGAGAAGAAGCGCAACGAGATATTCCAAATGGCTGTGCTCGAACCGTTGTTCAGCATCCTCGACGAGACCGATTCCGGCCTCGATGTGGATGCCTTGCGCATCGTGGCCGAGGGTTTCAACAAGCTGCGCACACCTGAGACCAGCGCCCTTGTGATAACCCACTACCAGCGTCTGCTGGACTATCTGCGGCCGGACTTCGTCCACGTCCTCATCGGCGGCCGCATCGTCAGGTCCGGAGGTCCGGAGCTGGCTACGGAAATAGAGAACCGGGGATTTGACTGGATTAAGGCCGGGATTCCGGAGGAATAAAACTACGGATTGCCATGAACAGCGAACAGCAATATATAGACTTGTACGACCGGTACGGCGAGGTGATAGCCTCCCACAGTCCGGCTCTGCTGAACGGACTGCGCCGGCAGGCGTACGAAGATTTCCGCCGGCTGAAGTTCCCGACCCGGAAGTCGGAGCGTTACAGGTATTCCGATGTGCCGGCGGCTTTCGCGCCGGACTACGGACTGAACTTGAAACGGCTGGATATCCCCGTGAATCCTTACGACGTGTTCACCTGCGACGTGCCCAACCTCAGCACCTCCCTTTATTTCGTCGTCAACGACGCCTTCTATGACAAGGCTCGTCCGGCGGCCCCCCTGCCGCAGGGCGTGATGGTATGCTCTCTGCGCGAGGCCGCGGAGAAGTGCCCCGACCTGCTGCAGGCTCACTACGGTCGCCTTGCCCCGACGGGCGAGGATGCGCTGACAGCCCTGAACACGATGCTCGTGCAGGACGGTCTGTTCATCTACGTGCCCAAAAACACGGTGCTCGAACGTGCCGTCCAGGTGGTCAACATACTGCGCTCCGACGTCGATCTGATGGTCAACCGCCGGGTGCTTGTCGTCGTAGAAGAAGGGGCGCAGGCCCGCATCCTCTTCTGTGACCATGCGGCGGACGACCGTGCCTTTCTGGCCACGCAGGTGGTGGAGGCTTTCGTCGGTGAAAATGCTCGGCTGGAGCTTTACGAACTGGAGGAGACGCACGTGAAGAACCACCGTTTCAGCAACCTCTATGCCCGTCAGGCGGCCTATAGTACGACCGTTTTTGCAGGTTTTACCCTCCATAACGGCTTTACCCGCAACCGCACGGACATCGTGCTTGCGGGGCGCGGAGCCGAGACCAGTCTCTACGGCTGCGTCATTGCCGACCAAGAACAGCACGTGGACAACAACACCTTGATAGACCATCAGGCACCCGACAGTCACAGCACCGAGTTGTATAAATACGTCCTCGACGACCGTGCCACGGGCGCCTTTGCCGGCCGTGTGCTCGTGCGTGCCGGGGCGCAGGGCGTCACGTCGCAGGAGTCGAACGCCAACCTGTGCGCTACGAAGGAAGCCCGCATGTATACCCAGCCGATGCTGGAGATATATGCCGACGACGTGAAGTGCAGCCACGGATCCACCGTGGGACAGCTTGACGAGCAGGCGCTCTTCTACATGCGCCAGCGCGGCATCGCTCCCGAGGAGGCCCGCACATTGCTCAAGTTCGCTTTCGTCGCCCAAGTGCTCGACGTGCTGAAGCTCGATGCCCTGCGCGACCGTCTGCACTATCTGGTGGAAAAGCGCTTCCGCGGCGAACTGGGGAAGTGCGAAGGTTGTAAATTCCGTAAGTAACACACGACCATGTACGACATAGAGAAAATACGGGCGGACTTCCCCATTCTCGGGCGCGAAGTCTACGGCCGGCCGCTGGTCTACCTCGACAACGGAGCCACGACACAGAAGCCCCGCCAGGTGGTGGATGCTTTAGTAAACGAATACTACTCCGTCAACGCCAACGTCCACCGCGGCGTGCACTTCCTCTCGCAGCAGGCCACGCAGTTGCACGAAGCCTCGCGCGAGACCGTGCGCCGCTTCCTCAACGCCCGCAGCACCGCGGAGATTGTCTTCACGCGCGGCACGACGGAGAGCATCAACCTCGTTGCCTCCTGTTTTGGCGAGGCCGTCTTGAAGCTTGGTGACGAAGTGATTGTCAGTGAGATGGAGCACCACTCCAACATCGTCCCCTGGCAACTGCTGGAGCAGCGCCGCGGCATCCGTCTGCGCGTTATTCCCATTACCGACGCAGGCGAACTGCGGCTCGACGAGTACGCGCGCCTTTTCACCGACCGCACGCGGCTGGTGAGCGTAACGCATGTGAGCAACGTGCTCGGCACCGTCAATCCCGTCCGCGAGATTACGGCCATGGCCCACGCCCACGGTGTGCCCGTGCTGATTGACGGTGCGCAGAGCGCCCCCCACCTTGCCGTCGATGTGCAAGACATCGGTTGTGACTTTTTCGCCTTCAGCGGCCACAAGGTGTACGGTCCCACGGGTATCGGTGTCCTTTACGGCCGTGAGGAATGGCTCGACCGCTTGCCCCCCTACATGGGCGGCGGTGAGATGATACGCAGTGTGAGTTTCGAGAAGACCACTTTCAACGACCTGCCCTTCAAGTTCGAAGCCGGCACGCCCGACTACGTGGCCTCCACCGGATTGGCACGCGCGCTCGACTACGTGACCGCCCTCGGCATGGATGCCATCCGCGCCCACGAGCAAGAACTGACGCGCTATGCCACCGAGCGTCTGCGTTCTATCCCCGGCATGCGCCTCATTGGTGAGGCGCCCTGCAAGGACGCCGTCATCTCGTTCCTCGTGGGCGACATCCATCCTCTTGACATGGGTACGTTGCTCGACCGTCTGGGCATCGCCGTGCGCACGGGGCACCACTGTGCCGAGCCTCTGATGCGCCGCATGGGCGTGGAAGGAACGGTGCGCGCCTCCTTCGGATTGTATAACACGCGGGAAGAGGTTGACGTCCTGGTGGCCGGCATCGATCGGGTGCGTAAGATGTTCTGAATATAATAAGGGCTCGGTAGAAAGTCAACAGGGATTCTATGCAATCCGTTAATGAATGAACATTCATTATAGTTGTCGTAAGTTTGTCATTCAAACTGAAATACCATCCTTAGGAATACTATCCTAAGGGTCTAGTGAATACTATCGTAAGGTGCTAAGGAATACGATTATAAGGAGACAAGGAATACTATTGTAAGCACCTAACGATAGTATTTCATTCACCGAGTGGACAGCACTCCAGTACCTATAGTGAACAGCATTCCACTCGACAAATGGACAGCACACGGCTTGACAAGTGAACAGCACTCCACTCGACAAGTGAACAGCACACGGCTCGGCACGGGAACCGCCTGCGGGAAGGAAGCCTCCTTCGGCCGTCGCCGTCCTCCTCCTTACACACATGTTTGCGGGAAATGGCTTCAATGATTCAAACTGTTTGATTGCCAGTGACAAATGGTTCATTTATCCTTCACTTTTCCTTCATCCATCCTTCAGTTTTTCCGTCCTGCGATTCAGTGTCCGGCCATCGCGGCGCGCCGAAACCGGTAATTCCTGAACCATTGTCCGCTGATTTCCAGCAGGTATGAACCATCGCTGA
>CAMWUI010000058.1 GCA_947177395.1 uncultured Paraprevotella sp. | reverse complement strand
GCAATAACTTCCGATTATGAAAAATCTTTGTCCACACTAATTTTCGACTGAGCCCTAAATTAATATGTTTTAGCGCAGAAAAAAGCATAAAAAGGCAAAACAACAAAGAAAACCGTGCAAAAACAGTGATTGAAAAAATCTACTGACCCATTCTTTCTTTTCAGGCTTAACTCTCTTTATAGTTAGTCTAGCACGTTTATCAACCGGAAATATCTGCAGATTCCCTATTAGGCCGAATATTCATTGTTCTCTAATGAAAACAAAAAGAGGATGCCAAAGCATCCTCTTTTGCGGTGCGTACGGGACTCGAACCCGTGACCCCATGCGTGACAGGCATGTATTCTAACCAACTGAACTAACGCACCTTATATCTCATTCTTTGAGAGTGGGTAGAGATGGATTCGAACCACCGAAGGCGTAAGCCAGCAGATTTACAGTCTGCCCCATTTGGCCACTCTGGTATCTACCCTCTCTTGTGACTCCTACAGGATTCAAACCTGTAACCTTTTGATCCGTAGTCAAATGCTCTATTCAGTTGAGCTAAGGAGCCAAAATGAGAAGTGGGCGTTGACGGATTCGAACCGCCGACCCTCTGCTTGTAAGGCAGATGCTCTGAACCAGCTGAGCTAAACGCCCGTTTTCGGTAGTGAACATCGCTTTGTTCCCGAAAGCGAGTGCAAAGGTACAGTTTTTATTTAAATGAGCAAAGGAAATTCCATCTTTTTTTGCAAGTGGAACTAAAAAAGTTTTGTTTGCCGCTTGTCGGGATGATTGATTTATGGATATTTGCTTTTATATGGTCATCATTTTGACTACTTTTGTACCGTTTAACGAATAAAGAGATTATAGTTGCGATGGTTTCAGTAGAGAGTCTGGCGGTAGAATTTGGAGGAACAACCTTGTTCAGTGATGTTTCTTTTCAAATAAATGAAAAGGACCGTATTGCATTGATGGGAAAAAACGGGGCGGGAAAAAGTACTTTGCTCAAGATATTGGCTGGTGTCCGTCAGCCCACTCGTGGTAAAGTGACGGCACCGAAGGACTGTGTGGTGGCTTATTTGCCCCAGCATCTGATGACGGAAGACGGGCGCACTGTTTTTGAGGAGGCAGCACTGGCTTTTTCCCACTTGAAAGAGATGGAGACGGAGATAGACGCGTTAAACAAAGAGCTGGAGGTACGGACAGATTATGAATCGGACTCGTATATGGCTCTGATAGAAAAGGTATCGGCGCTGAGCGAGAAGTTTTATGCGATTGATCTGACCCATTTTGAGGAAGATGTGGAGAAAGCCCTGTTGGGATTGGGATTCGAGCGGACTGATTTCAATAAGCCCACGAGTGATTTCAGCGGGGGATGGCGGATGCGTATAGAGTTGGCCAAGTTGCTGTTGCAAAATCCGGATGTGCTGTTGCTGGACGAACCGACGAACCATTTAGATATAGAAAGTATCCAGTGGCTGGAAACATTCCTGATGGAGAGCGGGAAGGCCGTGGTTGTAATCAGTCACGACCGGAAGTTCGTGGATAGCATAACTACGCGTACGATAGAGGTGACGATGGGACGTATTTATGACTATAAAGTGAACTACAGCAAATATCTGGAGCTCAGAAAAGAACGGCGTGAGCAGCAGATGAAGCAGTATGAGGAGCAGCAAAAGATGATTCAGGAAACGAAAGATTATATCGAACGTTTCAAGGGGACATACAGCAAGACATTGCAGGTACAGAGCCGTGTGAAGATGCTGGAGAAATTGCAGATTATAGAAGTGGACGAGGAGGATACCTCGGCCTTGCGGCTGAAGTTTCCCCCTTCTCCTCGTAGCGGAAGTTATCCGGTTGTGACGGACGGTGTGGGAAAATCCTATGGGGAACACCGAGTGTTTAGCGGAGTGAACCTTACGGTGGAGCGTGGCGACAAGATAGCCTTTGTGGGACGGAATGGCGAAGGAAAGTCCACCCTGGTCAAGTGTATCATGAACGAAATACCTCACGACGGGACGCTGACATTGGGGCATAATGTGCAGATAGGGTATTTTGCACAGAGCCAGGCAAGCCTGTTGGATGAAAACCTGACGGTGTTTCAGACCATTGACGATGTGGCGCAGGGAGATATCCGGACCAAGATACGGGATTTGCTCGGAGCCTTTATGTTTGGCGGAGAAGAGAGCACGAAGAAAGTGAAAGTGCTGTCGGGTGGAGAGCGTACCCGGCTGGCTCTGCTGAAATTGCTGTTGAATCCGGTGAATCTGCTGATTCTGGACGAGCCGACCAATCATCTCGACTTGAAAACGAAAGACATATTGAAGCAGGCGTTGCTGGCGTTTGACGGAACATTGATTGTAGTGAGTCATGACCGCGATTTCCTGGACGGTCTTGTCTCCAAAGTATATGAGTTCGGACAAGGGCGGGTGCGCGAGCATCTTTGTGGTATTTATGAATTTCTGGAGACGAAGAAGATGGAAAACCTGCGGGAACTGGAGCGGAGGAACTGACCTTATGTCGGGGCGGAACCGTGGAAAGCTGTTGCATGATCTCGTCCGGCGGAGGCATGACTTCGCTAAAAAACTAAATAAAAAGCGGTGACAAGACCGCTTTTTATGTTTTTTATCCTTATCTTTGCGTAGTTCGGCATGTTGAAAATGCAGACAAACGTTTTTACGGTATTCGGACATTAAAAACTAATTAAATATAGCAAACAGACAGATATGGCAAGAGTTTTGATTATCGGAGCCGGAGGGGTGGCGACTGTCGCAGCCCACAAAGTGGCTCAAAATCCCGATGTGTTTACTGAAATAATGATAGCCAGTCGTACAAAGGCTAAATGCGACGCAATCGTGAAAGCAATAGGCAATCCGGCGATACGTACGGCACAGGTGGATGCTGACGATGTGGAACAGTTGGTTGATTTGTTCAATAGTTATAAACCGGAACTGGTGATGAACTTGGCATTGCCGTATCAGGACCTTACAATCATGGATGCCTGTCTGAGAACAGGGGTGAACTATCTGGATACGGCCAACTATGAGCCGAAGGACGAGGCTCATTTCGAATACAGTTGGCAGTGGGCTTACAAGAAACGGTTTGAAGAAGCCGGCCTGACGGCCATCTTAGGATGCGGCTTCGATCCGGGAGTGAGCGGTATCTATACGGCGTATGCGGCCAAACATTATTTCGATGAAATCCATTATCTGGATATCGTGGATTGCAATGCGGGTAATCATCACAAGGCTTTTGCAACGAATTTCAACCCGGAAATCAATATCCGGGAGATAACGCAGAAAGGACGTTACTGGAAAGACGGGGCATGGGTGCAGACCGGTGCGCTGGAAATACACAAACCTTTGACATATCCGAATATCGGTCCGCGTGAGAGTTATCTGATGTATCACGAAGAATTGGAAAGTCTGGTGAAGAACTTCCCGACAATCCGGCAGGCTCGTTTCTGGATGACTTTCGGAGAAGAATACCTGACCCACCTACGTGTGATACAGAATATCGGTATGGCGCGTATCGACGAAGTGGATTACAATGGCATGAAGATTGTACCGCTACAGTTCCTAAAGGCTGTACTTCCCAATCCGCAGGATCTGGGCGAGAACTACGAAGGCGAGACGAGCATCGGGTGCCGTATCCGCGGTGTGAAGGACGGCAAGGAACGAACCTATTATGTTTACAACAACTGCAGCCATCATGAGGCTTATCTTGAGACCGGCATGCAGGGTGTCAGCTATACGACTGGAGTGCCGGCCATGATCGGTGCCATGATGTTCCTTACTGGACAGTGGAAACGTGCCGGAGTGTGGAACGTGGAAGAGTTCGATCCGGATCCGTTCATGGAGCAGCTCAACAAGCAGGGACTGCCTTGGCATGAGGTGTTTGACGGAGATTTGGAACTGTGATAGACCAACAAGGGGGGGAGTGCGATGGATCTGTATCGCTGTCTGCATTGGTTCGGACGTTTGAGGAGTCCCCGGCTGAAGCTGGCCGGATTGTGGATGTTGCACGTCTGTGGCCGTCGTTATCTGGCGGTACACCTGGATCCGGTGCTGGCGTGTAACTTCCGGTGCAGGATGTGCTACTTCAGTGACGAAGGGCGCCGCCGGACTATGCGGGGAACGATAGCGGCGGAGGATGTGCCGCGTGTGGCCCGTTCGTTGTTTCATCGTACCCTGAAACTGCAGATCGGTTGCGGAGCCGAGCCTACGCTCTATCCTCATCTGGAAGAGGTGGTGGGATGGGGGAGCCGTTGCCGGGTTCCGTATATCTCGCTTACTACAAACGGGCAGCTACTGACCTATGGGAAATTGCGCGGACTGGTGGACGCGGGACTGAATGAGCTGACTCTGTCGGTGCATGGCTTGTGTCAGGCTACTTATGAGTCGATGATGCCTCCCGGACGTTTCTCCGATTTCTGTCATTTGCTTGGGGAGGTTGCCCGGGTGAAAGAGGAGTGTCCGGCCTTTCGTTTCCGGGTGAATTATACCGTGAATGAGGATAACGTGGAGGAACTGGTTTTGTTCTGGACAGTCTTTGCCAAGGCTTTGCCGCATGTGCTTCAGGTGCGTCCCGTGCAGCAGATAGGACAGACGGATTATTGCAATTTCAGTCTGAAGAAGGTGGAAGCCTGTTATGACTCTGTGCTGGTGCCTTTGCAGGAGGAGTGCCTGCGTCGGGGTATTACGTTTATTGGACCCGCGCGGGAGAATCTGGCGGCTCTGGAGAACAACTCTGAAGATGAGAACAAGGAGGTGGAAGACCTGATTTATTGCTATGCTTCTCCCAAAGGGGTGTGGCAACCGGATTTTGATTTCCGCACGGATACGTTCGAGTCGTATTCCAGACGGACGAATCGGGCAATCCGTATGTTCCGTCGCATATTTGGTCGGTTGAACAAGACGGTGGATACCCGAAAGAGAACGACCCGTAAGATGAACTACGTCGTTCGTTGAGAGAATAATATAAAATACATTATTAATATAAGAAAGTTTTATGGCGAAAAAAGAAATAGAGGAAAATGCCGGTGCGGTTTCTGAGAAGTTGAAAGCGTTGCAGGCGGCGATGGATAAGATTGAGAAGAACTTCGGAAGAGGTTCTATCATGAAGCTCGGTGACGAAAGCATAGAGCAGGTGGATGTGATACCTTCCGGCTCTATCGGTTTGAATGCGGCTTTGGGAGTCGGCGGTTATCCCCGCGGGCGTATCATTGAAATCTATGGTCCGGAAAGTTCCGGTAAGACTACTTTGGCCATCCATGCGATAGCTGAGGCACAGAAAGCGGGAGGTATAGCAGCTTTTATTGATGCGGAGCACGCCTTCGACCGTTTCTATGCGGCAAAACTGGGTGTGGATGTGGACAACCTTTGGATATCACAGCCCGACAACGGGGAGCAGGCACTTGAGATTGCCGACCAGTTGATACGTTCGTCTGCCATCGATATTATTGTCATAGACTCTGTAGCTGCTTTGACACCAAAGGCAGAAATAGAGGGCGACATGGGAGATAATAAGGTCGGTCTGCAGGCTCGTCTGATGAGCCAGGCTTTGCGCAAACTGACTTCTACCATTAACAAGACGAATACGACATGTATCTTTATCAATCAGTTGCGCGAGAAAATCGGTGTCATGTTCGGCAACCCGGAGACGACTACCGGAGGTAACGCACTGAAATTCTATGCCAGTGTCCGTTTGGATATCCGTCGTGTGACGAGCCTGAAAGACGGTGACGAGGTGATAGGCAACCAAGTGCGTGTAAAGGTGGTGAAGAACAAGGTGGCTCCTCCGTTCCGTAAGGCCGAGTTTGAAATCATGTTCGGCGAAGGTATTTCTAAAATCGGCGAGATCGTTGACTTGGGTACACAGTTCGGCATCCTGAAGAAGAGCGGTTCGTGGTTCAGCTACAATGATACGAAAATCGGGCAGGGACGTGATGCCGTCAAGAAGATATTGCGGGACAATCCGGAACTCTGCGAAGAACTGGAGGCAAAGATTATGGCCGAATTAAACGGTCATTCCGAGGAATCCACGAGCGCGGAATAAGCATTCCGGTGCCGAATTATTCCTATTGTGCACAACGCGCCATGCCCCTGAGGGGATATGGCGCGTTGCTCGATTTCATTTGATTGTCAATGAAGGGTGTTTGCTGATAGCTGAGGAATATTATCCTTGTTATGACCGGTCATCGGTTTCCCTTCCGGTGTGATTCCTTCTGCCGACAGATAAACTTCCCGGCAAGACGTACTGTTCCACACCGTAACGGTAGCCGAACCTGTGGAATCCGTAGTGATGTCTGGATTCCAGTATAACGTGCGGCGATGGTCCTCCACCGGTTCCACTTCACTGTAGTTGTTCATGTGGAAAGTCTCCGAACGATTGTAGCCTTGGAAGTAAGTTTGGCGGATACCTTGTTTCTTTGATAGTTTGTCGGTTTTAGAGAATGTGGTAGCGTAGACGGCGCGTTCCAGTTTGTGTTTCTCTTCGTCCGTAATGGTGGAGGTTGGTTGGGAATAATACGAAGGTTGCATATTCCGCCTATCGGAAATCTTGGCCAACAAGCCGTTGTCTAACATAAGATAGGAGTCGCTGTAATCAGGTAGGTTATTATTTACTTTTACTTTTTGTTTGTCATCCGGTATGTTGATGTATACGGAACGCAAATATTCCATTTTGCCTTTCGCTCCAGCGGGCGTGGATGAAGAAAAGAGCTGAATGGGGTCAATCACCCGTTGAGTTTGTGTGGAAAGAAGAGCATGACCGGGATCTTTGTTTTCACCAATGAGGTGCCTGCCTTCTACTTCTTGGGCGTATTTTATGTAAGGCTTTTGTTGTAGCCAGTCGTAAACGGATGGAATATCCATGCCTTGGTCAAGCAAATCTTCCACGGCCTTTTCACAATCGTAATACATGAGTGAGTTTGCAGCCAGTTTAGCCTCCTCTTTCAAGGAGTTTTTTATTTTGGACGATTCTTTCCAAGACTGTTCCTTTTTTTTCTTGTTTGGCTGTGTATAGTCCTTCCGGACAGGAGAACAGTATGGAGACATGAGCCGCATTTCCTCCCACGGTAGCACACGCAAGGCCGGAGAAAAATGCCGGTTGAGTAGCACGTGGTAGTCTTGTCCTTCTTTGTTCTCGGATGTCTCTTTTGTATTGATAATCAAGTTCCATTTTCCTTCGATTTCACCCTCTACACGGAACGCGAACCATCCCTCCTTTTGGGTCTCCTCCTTCGCGGTTACCCACTGATGCTTTCTTTGCGGATTCATTAAAAGCAAGTCCAGCCCCACTTGTTCGGGGGCATTTTCTCCAAGCTTCAATTGGACTTGTCCGTCTATATAAAGTCCGTCTTCCAGTGGTTGCCGTTTGATGAATGAATTTTTCCCCGCCATTGTCTGCCAATCGTATCTTCGCCATCCCTGTACCATCATGAGTCTGTCTGTTGCTGCACGGTGTTCCATATCATCGGATTGTAAATAGTGTTCCGGGTTGCGTATGAATCCTTTCAGATCGGATGACAAAAGCAGCCATGAAGCCACACCTCCTTGGTTGACGGTTTCCACTCGTTGTTGCGCATCCGTTACGGAGAAGGAGAATGTTCTTCCTGGTTTGGTATGGAGTTGAAAATCCATTTTCCCGTAAGGGCGTATAGCATCCGGAGAGATGACTGAAATATGCTCCATGTCTTTTCCGTCAACGGGATGGACGAAAAATAGCCGTTCAGCAAGGATGCGTCCCTCTCGGTCGAAAAGAGTGAGTTGGTTCACCCCTGCGGGCAGTGTGTTGCGGGGAATGGAATGTTCTGTATCCGATGTGGACGAAAGGCGTACCGTATCGAAGTGGAGCACGTTGCCTTCATGCAGGAGTGTCCAGCCCAATAGGCATTCTTCCATGTCTTCCGTACATCGGAGTGTGAAATGTACATTTTTATTATCTTCTACGGCATCTACGTGTATTCCGCAACCGCTTTCTTCCATTTCCGGTAGCTTAAATTTCTGTACCATGCCATTTGCTTCCCTGAAAGCCAAATGGGTCGGCTTCATAGAGGGGTTATATTGGAAAATGCCTCGTCCCTCATTGTCGGTTTTCATGGATTCCAGTGTATCACCGGAGGCGGTGAGTAACATTCCTGTCAGTCCCTCCTTTTTCTTGTCAGCTCTTACGTTCAGCATAAAAGCCACACGGGAGGGGATCCCTTTTACCAGATGGCCGCCTTCGGGATAGAAATCAATTGAGCGTATATTGCTCATGGCTTGTTCTTTCCTACGGTTCTTGGTTTCGGCTTCCTTTTCCGTATATTCCTGTTCTGTACGTATAAATTCTACAAATTGAAGTGAATCTTTCGGACAGTCCTGTTGAGCGGACTTTCCGAATATGGGGAATACCCTGGAGAAGATACCTGCGGCGTCCCAGTTTGTCATGTATCTTGTGTAAGCCCTCACCTCGTACCACCCGTTGTCAATAAGGGGTATGTCAAGCTTGAACTCCCCTCTGGCCTGCCCGTTCTCTATCTTCAGTTTCCGTGTCTGTATGATATCCCCCGTAGGTGCGACGAGTTCCACGTAGAGCACCCGGCTCAGGTCTGTAAGCCTTGCGGAGTCCGTCCTTACCACGTATGCCTTGAACCAAATGGTTTCTCCCCGGACATAGCTGGTGTTATCGAAATGGAGATACACCTTTTCCTGCGGTAGCAGGTTATTGAAGGCTTGTACATTACGTGCATATCCTTTCAGACGGTTCAGTGCGTCATTGTCCGCTTGGACATAAAGCAAATTGGTGAAGAGTGACAGCAGAAGCAAACTTGAAATCAGTCCGCTTGTGTGGTGATGAGTTGTGGTATGCATAGAAGTAGATTTTGGTTGTTGTTCTTATGTTAATTTATGATGGTAGGAAAGTCAGAATGGTTTCAGTTCCACGACTACAAGTACAGGGTTGTCCTCCGTATCTAAGTTTTGGAGCAGTTGTTTATCCTGTGGATTTAGCTTCAACGGCAGATTGAATTTTTTCATGCTTTCTACCCATTTCATAATTCTAAACGGTTCCAATATTTGAATAAATGAAGTATCATTGACAACAAAGTTGAAAACGCCGGATAGTAAGAAGGCTTGTAATCCGTCTTTCTCTGCGCCGGAGGATAATCCATAGAGAATATTTCCTGTCTGCTTATTATATAACAGCGGTTTTATATGTTGTTCTTTATCCGAGATATAAAAGCAAGCCACCTCTTTCCCTTGCAGGTGCATTCCGGAAAAGGTGATGTTGGTCTTGTCTATATTTTGATATTCTTCATCGGTGATGAACGTTTTTCCGTCTTTGGGGATAAAAGGGGTAGGGTAGCCGAAATCCAACACGTATTCAGGACGATATCCTTCTGCAGAGACACTCCATACGGTATCGCTGGCAATATAGTTATAATACAGTCGGTCGTTGCAGTATTGTAGTGGTTTCTCTGTTTCCCAATGAAATTCTTCACGTAATTGAGGCGGAAAGGGGAATGCCTTGTAAAGTGGAATCTGGTTTTCTTCGGCCACAACCAAGCGATAGGCATCGATGGCCATGCAACGTTCATTATTGGCATAGGAGGTTGACAGAAATTGTTTGTCTCCGAGAAACTCAATCCTGTTGTAATAGAAATATAGGGGCTGTTCGCGAATCAGTGTGCCGTCGTACTTATAGAATATTTGTTTGCCGCCGTTTAGGTCAAGCAGGCATACTTCTTTTCGGGTCTTATCCAATGAAAGGTCACATAAGTCGATAAATTCTCCCGGTCCTCGTCCTTTTTGTCCCAAGTGTCCCATGAATTTTCCTTCATAGGAAAAGCGAAGTGCCAAATTGTTTTTTCGGTCAAAGATAAACAACAGGGAGTCATCCGCGCATAATTTAGTAATGCCGCCTATGAGGGAACTGTCTGATGTTTCAAGGGGTATATAGCGATACGAAGATATATATTCTTTCAGTGAAGTTGATTCCGCATGTTCCGGGACCTTAATGATAGTTGGGGTAGAGGGCAGAAGAGGAAGTTCCGCAACATCTTCTATCACGAACGCCTGCTCCCAGTTCATCTCATTGTAATTTCCATTGAGGGGAGCTACGGTCTGCACGATATGATGGCGTTTGCAGGATACGAAGAGAAGTATGAAATATAATATTAGATACTTTTTCATATTGTCAGTTTTTAAATGACTTTTAGGTTGCACCGTTAGCATATATTCTTTCAATTTCCACCTTGCATGCTGTTGATAAGCCACTTCCTGGAACACATGATGTTGATGGGTTGTAGACGCATTCGTTTTCAGAGCTGCTAAAAGCGATCTCTTCGACATGATGTTCCATTCTTTCTGTTCCTGGAATAATTGCATCAACTGTAAGGAGTTCATTTTTAATGTATTTGTAACTAAAATCAGGCATTTCATAAACCCATCCACGATCGTCGGCTCCATCAACTCTCCCTAATATAACATCTGTTGTATATATATATTTCCCATTTTTATCTTTGGCAGATGAAATCGGTGTTTTACCAATGAATAAGGTGTAGTAATGATTGCATAGAATTATGGTGGGAACTTCGTTTGCTCTGGCATTGCAATATTTAGTATTTCCATTTTCATCGCTTCCGCATTCATGCTTCTGTGGCGGGTCGGTAGGTGGTGTGGCCAAGGCTTTTAGAATTCTGGAATCTTTAGTTATGCCATAGTTGTTCCATGCATGTCTTAGGTTTAAGGCGACTAAGCAAAGTATGGCACTGATGCCTACAATAGTTCTTTTTCTTGCCATAATTGTATGTGTTTGAGGTTAATAATATCTAATGCTTGATTTGGTAAATATATGAAATGGATTAAGTAAAAGCAAATATCCGCTCAACAAACATCTTAATCTTAAATATATTTAACATTTATAATTAGTTGTTGGTAACTATTTTTTCTTAGTGGATTATTGGTATCCCCTCCTGTGTAAAACCCTCGGCCATCAGGTAGAGTTTGCGGCAGGACATGTTATTCCACACTGTAACAGTAGCTGTTCCCGTGGAATCCGTTGTGATGTCCGGGTCCCAGTATAGTGTGCGGCGATGGTCTTCCACCGGCTCCATTTCGCTGTAGTCATTCATTTGAAAGGTTTCCGGACGGTTGTAACCTTGGAAATATGTCTGGCGTATGCCTTGCTTCTTCAATGGAAAACTGTAGCGAGGAAAAATATAGATATTCACGCCTCTGGCTAAATCTTCGTCAAGTTGTTTGTTTACGGAGGATGGGCCTATAGTCTGAACTATTCTTCTGTGGTCTCCTCTTGGAATGTCAACGTAAATTGAACGCACATCAGCTAAATCCCTTATTGCGATTGGAAGAACATACGGATCGAACTGTTCAGGCAAAGGATAGTAAAAATCTCCGATTGGCCAAGTGTAAAATTTTCGTTTTTCTTCTTCTACCGCTATTTTCATGTAGTTTCTGTTCAAAATCCAGCTTAATGTAGGTGGTGTGTCTTCTCCACGATCGCGCATGTCCTCAACGATATTTTCGCAATTATGGTATATAATTGACGTAGTATCCAATCTCCTTTCTAACTCTATTCCTTCTTCCGTCCAGGAGAATTCCTTTCGTCTTCTTTTTTTTTCTTTCACCACCACTTCTTTCAGAATTCTTTTTCCCTTTACGGTGAACTGTGTGGAGTCATAAGGTTCATAGGCAGGTACGATGGGCGGTGAGAGCAGCGTGTCCACCTTGTGCAACCTTGTTTCTTCCCAGGGTATCGCCCGCAGTTCGGGTGCGAAATGCCTGTCAAGCAGAACTCGGTAGTTGTGTACCTTTTCTTCTTTGTCTATGAATGTCTTTTTCGTATTGATGACCAATCCCCATTTTCCTTCTATGTCGTCTTCCACCTTGAAAGCAAACCATCCGTCCTCCTGTGTCAGCTTTTCTCCGGCCATCCATTTGTGTTTCTTTTCCGGGTCCATCAGTATCAGGTCGATTCCAACTTTTCCCGGTTTGTCCTCGCTGTGCTTCAATTTTATCCGTCCGTCGATATAGAGCCCGTCTTCCAAGGGCTGCTTCTTGACGAACGTCTTCTTTCCGGCCATGGTCTGCCAGTCGTATCTTCTCCATCCCTGTATCATCATGAGCCTGTCCGTCATCGCCCGGTGTATGGAGTCATTGTTTTCCAAATACTGTTCCGGATTCCGGATAAACCCCTTCAAGTCAGACGACAGCAATAGCCATGACAGGGCATTTCCTCGCGGTGCATCCTCCGTCACCCTGTCCGCATCCATGACGGATAGGGAGAACGTGCGTCCCGGCTTCGTATGGCAGATGAAATCCATCTTTCCGTAGGGCCGTATGGTGTCCGGCGTAGTGATGCGTATGTGTTCCATGTCTTTTTCTTCCGTGGGGTGTACGAAGAACATCCTTTCGGCCAGTATGCGTCCCTCTTGGTTAAAAAGGGTAAGCTGGTTAACTCCGGCCCGTAATCTGTTCCGTGGTATGTCCGCTCTCTTTTCTCTCCCTTCCTGTAGTCTGACAGTGTCGAAGCGTAAAACGTTCCCTTCGTGCAGAATGGTCCATCCGAACAACCGGCCTTCCCAATCCTCCGTGCATCGGAAGGTGAAGCTCACATTGAGACTGTCCGTCACGGCATCTACGTGCGCTGCGCATCCCGAGTCTTCGGGTTTCGGCAACACGAATACCTGAGTTCCCTCCTTATCCTTGAATGACAGTTTGGTTGCCGGTTTGGAAGGGTGATAGTCCAATACTCCCCGTCCCTCATAGTCTGTGTCCACGTATCCGATAGAGTCTCCCGAATCGGCGAAGAGTGTTCCCCTCAGCCGTTCTCTTTTTCCGTTCTCTTTCACGTTCAGTGTGAAAGCCACGCGCGTGGGCAGTCCTTTCACCAGATATCCTCCTTCGGGGTAGAAGTCCACCGACTGAATGTTGTTTGTGCTTTCTTTCTTGTTTTTTCTTTTTTGCTTTTCTATAGCCGCCATCCACTCCTTCCTTGCCATCATGTCGGTTATTCCGTACCGGCTTACATTTCTTTTAAGGGAAGCTTCGGTAATGGTGTCCATAATCTCTTTTTTGAGGAAGGTCAAGTCTGATTTAAGTTTTTTTCCGAAAATGGGGAATACCCTGGAGAAGATACCTGCGGCATCCCAGTTTATCATGTATCTTGTGTAAGCCCTCACCTCGTACCACCCGTTGTCAATAAGGGGTATGTCAAGCTTGAACTCCCCTCTGGCCTGCCCGTTCTCTATCTTCAGTTTCCGTGTCTGTATGATATCCCCCGTAGGTGCGACGAGTTCCACGTAGAGCACCCGGCTCAGGTCTGTAAGCCTTGCGGAGTCCGTCCTTACCACGTATGCCTTGAACCAAATGGTCTCTCCCCGGAAGTAGCTGGTGTTATCGAAATGGAGATACACCTTTTCCTGTGGCAGCAGGTTGTTGAAGGCGTGCACATTACGCGCGTATCCTTTCAGGCGTGCCAAGGCGTCATTGTCCGTTTGAGCCAAGCAGAGGGATTGCAATAAAACGGTAAAAAGAAGAAGTTGAATGCGTTTCATTGGCTTTTTTTAATGGATTATAGGTATTCCCTCCTGTGTAATACCCTCAGCCGTCAGGTAGAGTTTGCGGCAGGACATGTTATTCCACACCGTAACAACAGCTGTTCCCGTGGAATCCGTTGTGATGTCCGGATCCCAGTATAGTGTGCGGCGATGGTCTTCCACCGGCTCCATTACGCTGTAGTCATTCATTTGAAAGGTCTCCGGACGGTTGTAACCTTGGAAATACGTTTGGCGTATGCCCTGCTTCTTCAATGGAAAACTGTATCGGGGAAAAATATAAGTCCAAATCGCCCTGTTCTCTCTTTCTAAATCGGCTTTGTAGTCTTTAATGCCTATGCGTGGGTCGAGGCTGGGTTTCAGTACAAAGTTTAATTTATCATCACCGATTTGAAAATAAAGGTATATGGAACGAACATTACGCAAGTCCCGTACGGCTGCCGAAAGATATCCATTTCCTTGGTCGGATGGCGTGCCAGGAACATTCCCGAAAACAAGGTGGATCACATCCCTATTCTCAATCTCGGTTACATACCGGATATGAGGGAGCGCCCTTATCCAGCTATTGGTTGGAAGAATATCTTCTCCTTTGTCAAGCAAATCATCCACAATTTTCTCGCAATCGTAGTAAATCATTTTTTCTATGTCCTGCTCCTGCTTCAGATCTTCTTCCGTCCAGGAGAATTCCTTGCGCCTCTTTTTTTTCTCTTTCACCACCACTTCTTTCAGAATCCTTTTTTTCTTTACGGTAAACAGCGTGGAGTCATAAGGTTCATAGGCAGGCACGATGGGCGGTGAGAGCAGCGTGTCCACCTTGTGCAACCTTGTTTCTTCCCAGG
>CAMWUI010000057.1 GCA_947177395.1 uncultured Paraprevotella sp. | reverse complement strand
CGCCCGGACTGGAAGCGGCCCGGGAGAGGCTGAAGTTGGACACCATGACCCAGGATGAGCTCCGCGCCTATTACCGCCATCTGGACAACGTTGTCATCCTGAAATCCAATATCTATACGGAACGCGAGGAAGGACTCGCCGAGGGACTCGCCAAGGGGCGTGAAGAGGGTCGTGAAGAAGGACTTGCAAAGGGACGTGCCGAGGCAGCCGTGGACATAGCAAAGAAGATGAAGCAGTTAGGTCTCCCCTTGTCTTCGATAGCGGAAAGCACGGGACTTACGCAGGAAGAGATCGAACAAATGCAATAGTAAACAAGAGGGTGTATCAAGCCCCGCAAGGACAAGGCTTGACACACTCCGTCAGAAGAATTTCAAATCCCCGCATACTCCGCCCGGGCATCGAACGAGGGGCAGGCTTTGGGCACGGCACCCGCCATGTCGCGGTGGCCGCAAATCATGGCTTTGGGAAAGAGCATGCGGAGTTTCCGCAGAAGAACGAGGAGCGAGGAGCGTTGCTCCGGCGTGCGCGTATCGGCCGGACGACCGGAGGCATCGAGACCGCCTTCGTAACAGATGCCGATGCTGCAACGGTTGTAGGGACGGCAGTGGGCACCGACCTCCAGCAGGCGGCGGTGCTGCGTCACGCTGCCGTCGCGGCGCACGTAGAAGTGGTAACCGATGGTGCGGAAACCGCGCGCCTTGTGGTCGCGCAACAGGTGCTCCACCGTATAGTCGCGCGTGCAGCGGGTGGCCGAACAATGGACTATCAGGTAACGCACACTGGCGGCCGACGGCATCAACGGGCCGTCCTCCACTCCGGCAAGGAGTTGGCGCTCGTTGAGCACTTCCTCCCCGCCGACAGTCATGGGATAGGATTCTGGAATCATGGAATCGTTCAAAATTAAAGAGTTAAAGAATTAACAATTAAAGGGCAATCGTTCGGAATCAATGCCCCATGCAGCTGCTCACGCCCAAGGCGGTGAGTGCCGCGATGACGGCCTGGATGATGGCGTTGAGGATGGTGTACCAATTGACTTTTCTTTCTGATTTCATAAGAGTTGGAATTTAAAGGTTAGAAATTAATTTGTTTGATTCGGAAGTAAACCATATCTTTGTAGATAAGTTTATATCTCTTTGTAAAAACGAACTTGTGCGCCGATGATTAGCAATAGCATAAAACGTGTTTTACCCAAGGTCCGCAAATACCTTTCAAGCCAGCCTGTAAGCAGGGCTTGGTTGTTTGGGTCGTGTTCCCGGGGGGAAGAGGGGCCGGAAAGCGACATCGATATACTGGTTTGCTATGAAGAACAGGCCGATGTCTCCCTCACTACCATTTCACGTATTATGACTGCCCTTGGCAAGATTGTCAACCGCAAGGTCGATCTCATTGAGGAGGACTGTTTGCTCCCGTTTGCCGTGGAGAGTGCCAACCGCGACAAGATATTGATTTATGAGAGAGAAGATAAGGGATAAGGACCGGCTCCGGCATATTCTTGACGCCGTTTGCGTGATATTGGAACGCAAGGGGCATTACACGCTGGAGGAGATTCAGGAAAATCCCATCGTGTTTTTTGGTTTCGTGAAACATGTGGAGATCATCGGAGAGGCGGTTTATATGCTGACCCAAGAATTCCGCACGTCGCATCCGGAAGTTGAATGGGATGTAATCGAAAGCATGCGCCATGTTTTGGTGCACGGTTACTATAAAATCAAACCCAAGCAACTTTGGCTGACAATAGAGAATGACATTCCGAAGCTGAAGCCTTGGATGGAGTTTTATCTTAAGGAGGCCGATTCTCGGGAATAACTTTTCCGGTCTGTTGAGTCGATTCATAATTAACTAAGAGTTAACAGTTAAGAAAAACGGTGATGGCACGCAGAGCGGATTTTTCAATTCATAATTATGGATTTCAATCCGCCTAATCCGCGTGTCCACCTCCGGTAGGGTTTAGGGCTGCTCCACGGTGTCCTCGGAGTTATCCTCCGTCGCCACCCGGCCGTTGTACTTCACCAAAGTGATCTTGTCGGGCACGAGCGCATAGATGCGGTTCTTGTTGACGAGCGTGTAGGCGGGACGGAAACCGGGTACGAGACTCTTCACGAGGGCTGCCGTCGCATCCTTCTCCGCAGTGACGCTCCGGCCGGTGATGAAACGCAGGTAGAGCGTCCCGAAACCGAGCAACTCGATAGAATAGCCTTTCTTCAGGTTCTCCACCACGTAATAGGCATAGCGGTCCAGCACGTTCTTCACGTCGCCGGGACTGGCCGTGGATTCGGCGGCTATCTGGCGAGCCACGTCGTCGGAGCCGAGCACCCCGTAGCTCACGGGGCTGACATTGTAGACGGTCTCTCCCTTGCGGCTGCCGATCTGCAGCTCGCGTTTGGTTACTCTGTAGGCTTTTGGCATAGTTGTAAAGTTTTTAAATGTTTGAAAATAGGGTTCCTGTCTCATGAGAACAATGCAAAGATACGGCCGGGGGCGTGGGGCAAACGTGCACGAGCGTGCATTAGGCGCCTTCCGGCAGGGTGGCGTCACAGGTGCCCTTCGGCCCTTCGGGGCACAAGCCCCAATCTGTGCGAAACGTATTCCTTGAGTTATCAGAAACGCATTCCTTAAGTCCTTAGAAACGTATTCCTTAGGACGTTAGAAACACATTCCTTAGGGGCTTAGGAACGTATTCCTTGCAGGGCACAAACCGCATCCCCTACGGTTCGCCGAGATATTCATAGATGAGACGCACCTCGCGGATGGTGAGGTTGCGGCGCCGGTCAAACTGGCGGCCGTCTTCGGTGAGACGCTCGTGCAGCGGACGGCAACGCTTGATCCATTCCGTGAGCCGGCGGACGGCCTGACGGGGAGCGGAGTCGGGGAAATACATTTGTGCCAGCGAGCGGCGCGTGTAACTGGAAGCGGGTCTTGAGTCGTTCATAACGTGAATCTTTAAAAGGGTGTGAATCAAAATATTTAAATTTAATCGTATAAGGCTTTTCAGCCGTAAAAGAAGCGTCCGAGAGGACGGGAAGGGTAAGTGACAGGTGACAGCGCGACAGCGCATCCGTAGGAGATATTCCAAAACTACAAAAATACGTATCCTTTAAAGGAAGGTATATTTATTGTCCTTTTCTACACCTCTATAGGAAAAAAGTGTCACCTGTCGCGCGCCACGTCCCCGACGGCCTTTCAGAAAGGCAGTGCGCCCTCCTCCGGATCGTTTCCGGGAACGCTTTTCCCGATGTCAGCAGGCTGTATCTCAACGGTTTTCCAAAACCGTCCGCAGTGGTTTCTCACCTGCTCGAAGCCCAACTCGCGCATCACTCTGCCCACCGCGACAGGTGACACTTTCAGTTGCGGTGCGAAGCGCGCGGCCACCTGTGAGGAGGTGAGGTAGGTGCACTTCTCACAGGGACGGGGATGGCGGAAATGTGTCACGACAAGTTCCCTCGCACTGTCTGGTGTCTCGAACTCCCGGTTCTGTCGGTTGATCTCCTCTATCTCGTCTCCGTCGAACCAGTACTTGAACCCGGCTCCGATGAGCGCCTTGGCCTGCGCATACACGCCGTCGTGGTTGATGGCGGCCGTCCACGGGTTGTCGATGCGCTCCACCTCGAACACCAGCCAGCGCCTGTTTCCCGTGTCGTCGGTGAGGAATTGCAGGTTGTTGCCCGTGGCGCAGAACGAAGCCCTGTGCGGCAACCTCACCTTGTGTCTTCCATAAGCCGGACGGTCCTTGATGTAAGGCACAGTGGTAAGTGCCTTCAGCTGGTTAAGTTCGGCACGCTGCATGGAGTCGATTTCCTCGAAGTTCACCAGAAAATTCTCTGCGAGCGCAAAGGCATCGTCCTTGTCCATGCGGTGGCTGTTGGTCTTCACGCTGTAATATCTGCGCAGGCAGGGTGGCAGGATGTTGTTCATGAAAGACGACTTGAACGTGCCCTGCCGACCTAACAAAACCAAAATCTCATGGTTCACCACATCGTCATGAATACCGGCAGCCACCATGGCCACGAGCCATCGCCGTGCGTAACGGTCGAAGACGTCGTGCGGCACGCTGCGACAGTGCACGAGGGCAAGCAGTCGTCCGATGTGGTCCGTGCGTCCGTCCCACGGCGGCAGGCTTTCCAGGTAGGCGGCCATGGGATGAAACGGGCGCACGAAGTCGCTCCGGAGCAACGTGGAGAGCGACACCAGGTCGGTGTTGATGCCCGCGCGGCGCATCTCACACCAGAGCGAGTTCTCGAACTTGTCGTCCATTTCTTTCCATACGTCCGACGGTTGTCCGTCCGCGTCCGTTTCCGCCCATTCGGTCTCCCCGCTTACCACATTGTGGCGCAACACGTACCGCTCCGTGATGAACCGTTCCAGTTCCCCGATGGCGGCACGCACACTTGTGCTCTTGCTTTCTCTTCCGCCTTTCGGCTTCACGGAAGCATGCTCTCCCCTGTGGTTGGCGTAGATGCTGTGCACCATGGCCGTCAGCGGGTTGCCGTTGGAAGCGTTGTAATCGGCATATTCGCGGAGCAGCCATCCGAGGGCGTCCGCCTCGCCCACGCCGTAGCGGTTGAGCAGATACACCATGCGGCTCACATACTCGTTGTGGTGGCCGGGTGCGTAGCACACCCCCTCATCGGCAAGGACCCGCTTGGCCTCCTCCACGGCAGCGGAGATATTTGCAGGACGCCCCTTGCCTCTTGCAGGCTTGGAGGTACGGCATACGGTAGCCATCGGCTGCGCGTCGGGACGGAACAGTGCCTCAGGATCGTGGCAGACGACGGACATGCGCGTGGCATTGGAACACTGGCGGTCGAAGGGACAACCGGCAAGCCGGGCGTAATACTCATTGGCAGTGGTCCACGCCTCGCGGAACGCCTCCTTGTCCGCCACCCCGGCGGCCATGCGGCACACCACACGGATGCCCCGTCCCGAGACGGTCGTGTAGGCCAGCAACGTGTGCGGGTCGGACTTTACGGCAGAGAGCGCCGTGGCAAACGCATTGTCCGGCAGGTGGTCGATGTCCACCATCACGTAGCCCGTGTAGCCGGTGACGTCAGCCGCGGAGCGTCCTCCCTTCAGGGTCACCCAGGCCACGAAGGCCGGCATATCCGCTTTCAGTCGCGTGAGTCTGCCTTTCAGCATCTGCGCCGTCTCTGCGTCGCCACGTGCTTCGGCCGCCTCCGCTTCCGTCAGCGTACGGCGGTATTGCACGGTCGCGGCCTTCAGGCTCCCGTCGGTGAGCATACGCACAACTTCGTCGAAGCCGGTTGCCACCGGAACGCGGCTTCGCAGGTTTTCGAATTTGAATACGATATTATCCATATAATTAAAATTTATTGATAAAAACACATTTTCTTTCAAAGCATTCCATGAATGACAGCGCAAACCGAACGCAATCAGACCTTGTTTGAAATTGCTGAGGTGCAACCTGTCTTCTGCAAAAATAGCACAGTCCCTCTAGAAGGTGCTGTACTCTATAGAAGTGCAGCACGGAGGAAGAAATCTATGCGACTTTTAACTTGAATTAACACCACCCGTGCGTATAGGCCTTTCGCTACTTGTCTAGGTAAAGCATACAGTGTTCTCCGCTGAAAAGGAGAGCAGGGCTTAATAATCCTGAGGCAGTATGGCCAGCAAGTTATCACTCGTAAAGGAACGCGAGTGGATAGCCATTGCCGCCCGCGTTGTCGCAGGACTCCTTAAGGAACTGGACTTGAATTCTTGCCGGCTTGCAGCCAAACGTCTTGGAATGAACGCACGTACTCTGGCCAAACTGAATCCCGATCATCCGGGGAGGGGGTTAAAAAAAGAGACCTTGTACAAGATTCTATACCGCATAGATGCGACGTTTCGTGACGAGCAAGTGCACAGCAGACAAGATATTGACAGGATGATGTCTGAAGCGTGGAACGAGATTTTCCATGCTTCCTTCGGCTCTTTCGTACCCCGTTATTGACACAATTGCGCGAGAGATGTCCGGTGCATCCGCTACGGGATGCGACATGGAACTTGGGAGGTGCGGCAGGCATCCGACAGCCTACGGAATGACCAGCCGACAAATGTCCCGTCCGTATGCACCCTCTTCCTCCTGACCTCGGAAAGGTGCTGGCGAGACTGCCATTCAGCACCGGTGTGACAGAAACGTATGCGGAATATACGGCAGTGCCGGGAGCGAACTGCCCTCAGATGAAGCAGCAATGTTTCGGAAGGGCGGATCTCCCCAATGGTGGCTGAAAAACGCAATATGCCGTACCGTGCCGGCCGCACATTGAGACAACGACCGGCGGGCATCGGTGCACACCCTCGGAGATGGCGGCTACAAGCCGCGCCCCTTTACTTTGAAAGAGCCTCACAACACCGTGCGGAGGGCAGGCTCCGCCCGTTGTGGGGTACATTTTACTGAAAACCGATAAACGGTAAACTCAGAAAAACGTAAGAAGAATGAAACAGACAATAAGGAAATTCCTTCACAGCATGAAGATGCAATGGTATAATGTACAGATTGCAATTGGCGGCGCATGGAGATTTTTCTGCAAACAACAGAAATCCATGGCTGAGAAGATGGTTGCAGAACATTATATGGAGGACACACAGACGGACGACACGTCGGTGGTCTTTACCTGCAATGGATGGATATGGCATGGCGGTCTGGCCGACAGACTGAAAGGTATCGTTGCGGTATATGACTGGTGCAAACGGAACGGCCGTCAGTTCAGGATAAACTTCCGTGAGCCTTTCAGTTTGCAGGATTATCTAATACCCAACAAGGTCGGATGGCTTCCGGAAAGCATCGTCTACAATAAAGACTTCTCTATGCCCAGGGTATGCCTGATGGAGCCGAGGACTTGCCATAAAAAAGAGATTGCGGAACATCAAAATGAACTGTTTGAATCTTGGATGAATGAAAATCTGTCGGATACGTCAAAGCAATTGCACATATATACCAATATGGAAAGAAAGGACGCGGATTTTGGTGCGCGTTTCAATGAACTTTTCCGTCCAGATTCCCGCTTGCAAAAAATAATAGATGAGCACTTGGTCAATATAGGAGGAGAATATATTTCCATCTCTTTCCGCTTTACTACACTATTGGGCGATTTTACAGATTGTACGGGCACTCCCCTACCTCCCGAAGAACGGACAGATCTTATAGAGCGAAGCCTGGAGGCCATAAAAATAATAAGCCGTCAGGCTCCTGTGCATGATAAAATTTTGGTAACAGCAGACAGTGAGACGTTCTTGTCAAGAGCCAAGGAAATGGAAAATGTGTACGTCATTCCCGGAAAAGTCGGCCATATCGACTATGACCATGGCGATGACGTGAACATGAAAACGTTTCTCGATTTCTTCCTCATCTCCAAAGCCAAGAAAGTATATCTGGCACGTTCCGGCAAGATGTACCGTAGTGCGTTCGCAAGGACGGCGGCATTGGTGAATGACAGGCCGTTTGAAATACATGAGTATTGATAATGAACAACATGGATTGATGTTAAAAACAGTATACAAAGAACGTTTTGTTGATTTTGACTTGTTGAAATGAGTGGGAAATATTATATTTGCAAAAATTGTTGAGGTATGAGCAGCTATTTACATTATATATACACAGAGAAATACGGTAAGGTAACTGAGCTTAAAGAGAAGTTCGGCGAGGATGCCGTACGACAAATGGAAGCTATGGGATATATTGCGAATGCCCCGACAAAAGACGGCGATACGTGGCGTATATCCACACGCGCTTTAAATTTAGCTAAGCAACGTTATCGCAAGAGCACAATTTGGGAACGCATATGCGATTGGTTTAATTTGAAAATACGGCGAATAGATTTTAGCATATAATGACCTCGTATTTTGTTTTATGGATCCCTGTAGTACAGAAGGGGAATCTAAAAATAATAAACAGGAATCTTGCTGACGTTGTCCTTAAAGATTTGCCTGACGTGCAGGAATTGCATATACAAGGCGGTATCGACACAAGCACTTATAACATAAAATTAGAATATTGGTCGCCCGGAGAAGCCAAACGTAATTATATACTTAAATGTACAGAAAAGCACCCAACGGGCTTTATTGCTTACAGCGTTGAAGTCGATGATGATGCGACGGATTTTGTGTCAGTAGGTCTGAATAGCGGATTTCATAAGTCGTACTATCATTATATAAAAGGGTTCTTCCATAATCACATACATCATGACAAGTCTGAGGATTCTCTTCTTGCCTGTTATTTTTCCAAGACGCCTATATCATTCAGCAACAAACAAACGTTCAAAGATATAGTAGATTCATATCTGGATTGTTACATACAGAAGTTAAAAGGTAATATTTCTGAGATAAACAATCATTTGAGTGACATACTTGATGAGATTTCGCATGGAAAGAATGTGACAAGAAATATAAAGTTTATCCATTCGTTGATAAAGAACTGTTATCGGGTTCGGGGAGAATTAGGATATTGCAGATTCCTGTCGAACACAAATATTAATGACAGCTCAAAAGAAAAGCGTAAAGAACTGAAGGCTGTCTGCGCTGAATTTGACAATTCTTTGGATAATCTTTTATTTTGGTACAATCACTATGTGTCACTTGTAAGCTATACGGCAGGTGGAAAAAGCCTAAAATGGGGCATTGTCGGTGCAATACTTGGAATATCGTCATTAATGGTAACAGCTGTGCTTGAGATTAGAAACTCAAACCAGTTATCAAATGAAAGACAGTTGAATTATATCAATAGAGCAGATAGCATACAAAACGAATGTCTTAACAATAAGATTGAACGTCTTAGTAATAAAATAGATAGCTTATATTTTCTCATTAAGCGTCCTATTAGCCGCGATAGCATGTCACACGATAACAAACGTTCAAAATAAGGTATTCCAAATAAGTGTCGCATACCAAACTTAGCATCAATAAACGATACAAATAACTACACAAAGGCACGTTTTCCTTTGTTCATTCCGTTTGATTTATTAATACTTATTGATTATCTATGAATGATGGTCCATCCGTTTCCATCCTTGTACCCGTGTACAAGGTGGAGAAATATTTGTCACGTTGCATAGAGTCTGTCTTGTCACAGGACTTCACGGACTGGGAACTTATCCTTGTGGACGACGGAAGCCCTGACCGTTGTCCGGAGATTTGCGATGAATATGCACAGAAGGACGAACGAATACGGGTCGTTCATAAAGAGAATGGAGGACTGGTGTCTGCAAGATTGGCGGGCTTCAAGGAAGCACGTGGGGAATATCTGATGTTCTTGGATTCCGATGACTATCTATTTTGCAATGCAGTCGGTCTATTATTTACAAAGATCAAGGATGGGTATGACTTGGTTCGTGGCAGCTACAGAGTAGTAAGAACTGAGAACGATTTCACTAATTTTCCCGCACGAACTCTTGGAGAAATTAATGAAATTTCAATGTATCGTGAAAAACTCCTGAATGGACAAATTGATTCTTATATGTGGGGAGGCTTAGTTCGTAAGACTTGTTATTCGGAAGAAGTATTCAGGTCTGTTTTAGATATTTCTGTTGGAGAAGATATAACAACTAATTATTTAGCATCAAAGAACTTCAACAAAATTTTCATCTTTCCGGATATTCTTTACAACTATTACATGAATGAGGAGTCTATCATGCACCGGAAAGTCGCATCCCATCAATATCTTGACAGAATGTTCAAAACATTAGAATCTGCTCTTGCACCCGACGATAAAAATGATATATATATATTGCAATGTTATGAAAACGCGCAACATATAAACTTCACGTTTTATAATGAAGTCGGATTTGACAAAGACTGTTATCTGCGTTATCGAAAATTCATAAAAGAAAACGGAACTAAAGAAATGTGCCAATTCCTCGGCAGAAAGTTTTTTCTCTGGGGAATCAATTGCCGACTTTTCCATAAACTATTCTCTAAACTTTATGGTTATTTGCTACTATACCATCGATACAAAGGCAATAAACGCAAACTTATATATTAAAACTAATGAAACGACTTTTTGTAGCATGTACATCCATGCGTTTTATTCTGCACTGGGGATATTATATGTTGGCATCTAACAAGGAAACCATTGATGCCGATTTAAATCGTAATTTAAATCAATTTGTCAGGAGAATACCATTGGATGTTTACAAGAAACCATCTTTTCTTGAGTTTTGTTTTCTAATGACTTTCTACACAATGTTCCGAAATATATTCTATGCACGTGTGGGAAACAGACATCATTATTATGCGAAGTTCCTATCGATATTAGCTCTCCCTCAACCCTTATTGGACATATCTGAAACAGCCGAAATAGGAGGCGGACTGATAGTTCAACATGGTTATGGTACAATTATATCCCCAGCCAAAATGGGACGCAACTGTTGGGTCAACCAAGGAGTCAGCATTGGACATAAATCAGAGAAAGGCCAACCCCTCATTGGAGACAATGTCCGCATAGCAGCCGGCGCATTAGTACTTGGCCCTTTAAAAATCGGCAGAGGAGCAACGGTCGCTCCCGGAGCAGTCATCATGAAAAATGTTCCTGACTACGCCATCGCAGTGGGCAATCCAGCCCGCATAACCGGCTTTACAATGCCTCCGGAAGAAATTATTGAGTATGAAAAATCATATTATATTCAAGAAGAGCGGATTCCGTTGAATAAACTTGAGAAAAACTTCGAGAAATATTATATAAACAGACGTAATGACATCGCAAATTATTTAAATAATTGACATGTATACACTCAAAGAATATAAAAGAGCGTGCAAACAAATCCCTACAATACAAGGCAAAAAAATCAAGATCGCATTGTTAGGTGATTCGGCAACCCAGTTATTGGCAACTTCAATCAAAGGAGAATGTATTTTGCGCGGCTACAACGTGGTTCTGTGGGAAGCTGAATACAATCAGATAGAAATGCAGGTAATGAACAGTAAATCAGAGCTACATGAATTCAATGCCGACTATACGATTGTATTTCAATCAACACATAAACTTCTGGAGAAATACAGTTTAACCGATGCTTCCAGCCAACTTGCACTGGCGGAGGATCGCTTGGCATTTATACGCCTTTTATGTGAAACAATAAAAGGCAGGATCATCTATTACAATTATCCGGAAATCGACGATGGTGTATTCGGTAGCTACGCATCAAAGGTGCAGAGTTCATTCATCTATCAATTATACAGATTGAATTATGAATTATTAAATCTTTCACAGGAATACCCCAATCTGTTTATTTGCAATTTAGCTGGAATATCAGCCAAATATGGCCGGAATGTCATGTTTGATTCTTCGGTGTATATCAGTACGGAAATGATACTTAGTCTCGATGCACTGCCTTATGTCGCATCGCGGACGGCGGACATCATTGCCGCCACAGAAGGCAAATTTAAGAAGTGTTTGATTCTTGATCTGGACAACACCGTTTGGGGAGGCATTGTGGGCGATGATGGATGGGAAAACATTCAAATCGGTCATGGACTTGGTATAGGAAAGGCCTTTACGGAATTCCAGCAATGGATATTGAAATTAAAAAACAGAGGAATAATTCTTGCCATATGTTCAAAGAATGATGAAGAAAAAGCGAAAGAACCTTTTGAAAAAAATCCGGAAATGCTATTGAAACTGGATGATATTGCTGTTTTTATTGCGAATTGGGAAAATAAGGTTGACAATATCCGCACTATCCAGCAGATTCTGAATATAGGTTTTGACTCTATGGTCTTTTTGGATGATAATCCCTTTGAACGTAATATGGTTCGTGAACATCTTCCGGAAATCACAGTTCCGGAACTACCCGAAGATCCGGGAGATTATCTGGAGTTTCTCTATTCTGAAAACCTGTTCGAAACAGTATCTTACAGCACCGGAGATAAAGACAGGACCAAACAATATCAGGTGGAAGCAAAAAGAGTTTCGTTATTGAAAAACTTCACTAACGAAAACGATTTCCTGAAATCACTTGACATGGAAAGCGAAGTCGGCGGTTTTAATAATTTCAACATTCCGCGTGTTGCACAATTATCTCAACGGAGCAACCAATTTAATCTACGCACAATACGATATACAGAAGCTGAAATTGCAGCGATAAAAAGCAATCCAGACTATATAGATTTGTCTTTTACACTGTCGGACAAGTTTGGAGACAACGGACTGATTTGCGTTGTTATTCTAAAATCTATTAACACAAATTCGGCTTTTATCGATACATGGCTGATGAGTTGCAGAGTTTTGAAACGCAGTATGGAAAATTTCGTATTAAATGCGATTGTGGAATATGCCCGACAAAAGGGCATCAAATATATCATAGGTGAATATTTACCGACACCCAAAAACAAAATGGTCGAATTGCATTATCCAAATCTTGGTTTTAAGAGAATGGAAAAGGCAAATACAGCTCAATATATATTGAATGTTGATGACTATAAAAACAAGGAATGTTATATCAAACGAAAATAAGGATGATAGAGATATTTAAAAACATGCAGGCTGTTCGCCATAAATTCGTGGTGTCGCAGAAAGTATATGAGGCATTTCAACAATGCAGTGGCGATTACAATCCTTTACATACAAAAGTCGAATTTGCTAAAGAAAAAGGATTCAAGGAGTGTGTGATGTATGGCAACATACTGAATGCTTTCGTTTCTATGCTAATAGGTGAATGCCTCCCCACAAAAGATGTGATGATAAACTCTCAGGATATAACTTACAGACAACCCGTTTTCCTGAATGATGAGTTGGATGCGGAACTTACTGTAGAGAAAATTTACGAGAGTGTGAATGTTGTCGATTTCAAATTCAGATTCAACAATGTCAACGGCAAGACAGTTGCCCGAGGGCATATTCAAATAAGTGTGATATGAACATATTGATTACAGGAGGTACGGGAGGATTAGGTTATGCCATAGTAAAGAAACTGGCGACTGACAAAAACAACCATGTATATTTTACGTACTGCAATTCAGCAAATACCGCTAACGCCATTACGGAAGAATTAAGTAACACGACTGCTTTTAAATGCAATCAAAAAAAGAAGTTGGAATTAGATGATTTGAAAGAGGCAATTAAAACCTGGGACCTGGATGTGCTGGTAAATAATGCATGGACAGGTTCACCAGAAGGAATACGGTTTCATAAACTGACATGGGAACAATTAAATGATGATTTTACCCGTAATGTGCTTCCGACAATCATGATAACACAAACGGCATTGGAAACATTCCGTAAAAAGAAAAGTGGTAAGATCATTACAGTGTTGACATCTTCTCTCATAGGCCCCCCTCCGTTGGGATACGGGATGTATGGTTCATCCAAAGCATATATTGCACAAATGGCCAAGACTTGGAGCCAAGAATATATCAAACAAGGCATAACCAGCAATTGCATATCTCCGGATTTCATGCAGACCGGATTTACCTCTGGCATTGACTCTAGAGTAGTGGAACAGATGACGGCGAGCCATCCTTTAAAACATCTGTTGGAAACCAAGGATGTTGCCGAGGTGGTTGCTTTTCTAATAAACAGTCCACAATATATCAACGGAATAAATATTCCAATAAACGCAGGAATAAATATCTAATAATAAAAAAGCAAAGAAAAATGGAAAAAGAAAGAATTTTAGCAGAAGTACAGGACATATTCCGTGACGTACTTGACAATGATGACTTGGAAATTAATTTCAATACAGTGGCTGACGATGTTGATGAGTGGGATTCTCTTTCCCATATCCAGTTAGTCGTAGGTATTGAGAAACATTTTGGCTTGCATTTTACTTCTCAGCAAATTACAAAGTGGAAAGATGTAGGCGCCATGTGTGACGATATTGCAACAAGTATATAGAGCAAGATTCACTTGCTGCAAACATTTACCCGGCACAAAATAAAGATGGTATCATAAAACAATCCAATGGAAATATTTAATATTTTATTTTTAGTGTTTATCCTGTTAACCTTTGTGAGACAGACCAACGATGACGCATTTAGCCTTCGTTCCATGAACGTGATGAAAGGTATTGCCATCGTAGGAGTATTTGTCGGACATACAAGTAAAGAGTTTTTGGGATTTGCATTATATAAATTATTTTGTTACATTGGATTGTTTTCTGTATCTGTATTCTTCTTTGTGTCGGGATACGGATTAATGTATGGCATGCTAAATAAAAAAGCATATCATAAAGGATTTATCAAAAAGAGGATTTTGCCAATTGGTATTTGTTACATTCTGACTTGCTTGCTGCAATGGACAACAGATGGTTTCTCTGGGCTGTCGTTCAGCAAAATCTTACTTTGTGAATACACACCTTTTGCCTGGTATATTTTCAGTATCGTCTGGTTGTATATAATATTTTATATAGCCATGCTCATCGGAAAGAATCCCATAAATGTTGTATTGACAACCGCTATCCTGCTCGGCATATATACGTGCATTTGTCTTTTTCTTTTAGGACAAAATAAAGGAGCCGTCGCAATGATAACATTTCTTATTGGGAACACTGTGGCTTACCAGAACAAGCGTAACACACTGGGGGGGGGGGGCAGATTTTTAAAAGATGTCGGTTTTGGTGTTATAAGTTTTATTGGTAAAAGAGAGGGGTATAACAAGGGGCGCGGCG
>CAMWUI010000056.1 GCA_947177395.1 uncultured Paraprevotella sp. | reverse complement strand
GCATATTTTTGTCCTCAATAACCGTAAAATGGCGTTGTATGAACCGCTACCTATGTTATAAACCATCGGACTGCTTGTATGGAACAAAGGTTGCCTGATTTTACGAATTTTACAAAAAAAAAGAAGACTGCCTAACTTTGATTGTTAGACAGCCTCTTTTCCGTCGTCTCGCAATTCAGCAATCAGTGACTGCTGAATTTGTGAGGGCAGGAGTGCTATCTCATCTGCAATCTCTTTCCCCTGACCGAAACGCTCAAGAATATAGCGTCCAATAATCGGTCGTAGTTCGGGGTACAGCGAATAGAACAGACGATAACTGCGAAGATTAGTGACACTGTAGCTTTTTCCGCCCAGACTTTGGGAGAGATTCTGAAGCAGATGGTCACCATAGTTTGCCCTGTCACTTCCATGTTGTTCATATTCCACAATGTAATAGCCTGTCAGCCATGCTCTGGTTGTCACATTGCGATTGATGACAACATGGGCATCTTGGCGTAATGCTTTGCCTACACTCTAAATATGCCTGACTAAAGAATCATAGTTCTCTGAAATCATGCCGGTTGTATATTGAGAGATATCCATATTGTCTTTTTGATTAAATGTCATTAGCCGATTCACGTATCAGGTCTTTTACTTCCACTTCCAGACATTTCGCAATCTGGAAGAGCATTTCAAGTCCCGGCTGAGCAGAATTGGTACACCATTTCGACACAGTGGACTGGTCTCTCCCCAATTGCTCCGCCAACCATTTATTGGAGCGCTTCTTCTCCACTAAAACAACTTTAATCCGGTTATAATCCTTCGCTTCCATATCACTGTTCACTAATCATGCTGCAAAGACATGAATTATTTTCAATATTCTTGCGTATTCAAATAATAAATTGATAATATACCAATATTTATTATATCATTTCTGGTATCAATTTGAATTGCATATTTTTCTAATTATTTGTTGCAATTTTGTTGCGTACTGTTTATTAATATCTATAATATAAATGATTATCAATATATTATAATTTATACAAAATCAATGATATTGAATCTGCTTATAAGACGATAGGGTAACACTATCCATATTTTCCCCTTTCATAAAAAGGGAAATCCCTAACATCTTTTGGGGATTTTCTGTTGGAAACGTTTGTGCCTTGTCATACCTTTGTCGTAATGAAAGTTTCATCAGGTTAAAAAACAATGTGGATATGAAAGCAATAAAGAATATAATGGCGGGTATGGTGCTGATGGTTTCAGCCATGTCTCTGGTTTCCTGCGAACCCGATTTCGATAGTGACAGGGGATACATGTTGTCCGGTAAGTGGTTCGGCGATGTCGGGATGTATATCGACGGACGTCCGGCCCGCGGTTCGGTGCTGGAGTTCATACCGACCGGTAACTATTCCTCCGGATATGGTACGGAGATAGATTATTACGGAAGATACGGTGTGCAGACGGTATATCATGATTTTGAATGGTACGTGGCGGACGGTGTAATCGTGCTTCTGTTTGACAACCCGGACTTGGACTGCAAGATATGGGACTACAGTCTCTCCGATAGTTATTTCACCGGATATATGGATGGTGCATATTCAGCAACCCGTTTCCGTTTGCAGAGTTACGGGAAGTATTGGAACATAAATGGATACGGTGGGTATGATTACGGATATACCTGGTATGCCCTTCCGTATGCCACCCGTTCTGTGGATGCCGGGTCGGACTCTCCGGCGGCAGACAAACCAGTGTGTACCCGCCGTCTGGAGAAAGCTGGAATAGAAGTAGCAGTTGAATGATGCTCCTGATAGTCACGGAAGGCAAACGGTATCTGCGGCAGGGGAATGAAAAGCGGGTCTATTGAATCTTTTTCAGAAATTTCTCCCGGTCTACAATGAAGCGGATGTGTTTGCCTTCCCCGACAAGTCCTTCCTCGTCGTGTGCTGCTATATCGAATGTCAGTTTGCGTCCTTCGACGGATGTGAGTGTGGCAGTTGCCTGAACAATGTGTCCCGAACCGGTGGGTTTGATGTGTGATGTCTGGATATATCCGCCTACTGTCGTACAGCCTTCCGGGAGGTGGGAAGCCACTGCGTTGAGTGCAGCATTTTCCATCAGGGCAACTAAGGAGGGGGTTGCCAGCACAAGAAGATCTCCGCTGCCCATGTGGGCGGCGGTGTTTTCGCTTGTTACGGTAAGACGGCTTGTGTAGGATAATCCTGTTTCCATTTTTATAAGTCTTCCGGTTTTGCTTCCACGACCTGACCGTCGCGCACCACGACCAATGTCTCATTGTCATGTAGGGCACGCTTTATCAATCTTTCCTGCGCAAGCAGGATGCCTTGGTCTATCTTGTTCTGCATCTCTGCTATTTCCTGCTCATTCATTGCACTCGGGACCGTTGTATTTACGTTTGAATTCCTCATAAACAGTAGATTCCAGGATGGTTACTTTTTTATCTTTCCAGCCATAGGCCACTTTGTGAGCCGGGCAGATACTATTGTCGTATAGTGCCCAGTAGTCACAGACGGGCATGTATAATTTAAACAGGTTGTTCAGTCCGCTGTCATATCTGCGGTAAACCACATCCGTGGGGATATTGTGTCCTCCCAGGCTGACGCGCTTGGCTACCCGCCTGACGGCCTGCTCGGGAGTCGACAGGGAGAAGAACAGCAAAGTGACGAAATACCCTCGTTTCTGTGCCTGTTGGATCAATTTGACATAAGACCGGGTTGCCAGTGTCGTTTCAAATGCAAAGGTAGTTCCTTCTTTCAGCAGATGTATGATCCGGTTAATCATCAGCCGGCCCGCTTCGATGGCCACTCCTTCCGGATTGAACGGGGAGAGTCCGGCCGCGATTTCATCGGCGTTGACAAATTCCTTGCAGTCGAGCATTTCCGGCAATACGGTAAAACTGGCCGTAGTCTTGCCCGCCCCGTTGCATCCTGCAATGATGTATAGATTATGTTTTTGATCGGACATGGGCTGAAGCGGTTAATTATTGATGAGCAAATGTAGCATGAAGACTTGGATATAGCAATAAAAGAAATGTTTTTTAACCAAATAAATCTGTTGTCGAATATCCGATAGCGTGTCTTTGACCGATTGTGTCATTGTGGTCCGTGACCGTTTTATTTTCCTTGCAACAAGTCGGGGCGTAACGCCTGTGTGCGCTCGAAAGACTGTTGGAGTTCCCATTCTTTGATTTTGGCTTCATGGCCCGACAGGAGGATGTCGGGAACCCTCCATCCTTTGTAATCGGCCGGTCGTGTGTATACGGGAGCGGCCAGTAGATTGTCCTGAAAAGAGTCGGACAGGGCGCTTTGCTCATCGCCGATAACCCCGGGAATAATGCGCACGATGGCGTCCGTCATGACTGCCGCAGCCAGTTCTCCGCCCGTGAGGACATAGTCTCCGATGCTGATTTCCTTGGTGATGAGATGTTCCCGGATACGGTAATCGATACCTTTGTAATGGCCGCAGAGGATGATTAGATTCTGTTTCAGTGACAGGGAGTTGGCCATCGGCTGGTCGAACTGTTCTCCGTCTGGGGTTGTGAAGATGACTTCATCATAGTCTCGTTCCGCTTTCAGTGCCGAGATGCACCGGTCGATGGGTTCGCATTGCATCACCATGCCGGCGAATCCTCCGTATGGGTAATCGTCCACCCGGCGGAATTTGTCGGTAGAGTAGTCGCGCAGGTTGTGCAGGTGTATTTCTGCAAATCCTTTCTTTTGGGCGCGTCCTACGATGGATTCGTGAACGAATCCTTCCAGCATTTCCGGCAGGACGCTGATGATGTCAATTCTCATGTCAGTTAGTTGTTAGCGGTTGCAAAAGTAGGTATTTTTTTGCTGACAGCATGCTGTCCGGCCGGCTTTTTTGCCGTCCGGGCTGATGCGGCAAATCCATGTCTCAATGTAGGTATGCCGAAAGTTTGTCTGCCATAGACAGGTTTAGTCATATTTCGTATAGTGCACGATATCAGGCTTTTTATTGGAAGTCTCGTACATCGGGCAGATTCTGCTTGCTTCAGCTACGAAACGTTCGTTGGACAGTTCACATTCACAAATGATGGGGTTTTTCATCCATTGCATATAACGTCCGTGTTTGCACCGGAGGCATTGTACCATGATTGCCATATCCTTTATTCTGCTTTTTTCGTGTGGTAAAGTGTTTCGTATCTTTCTCCCTTGAACGATAGTTGCATGGAGTCGGTACACAGGGAAAGAACTTCCGCCGTATCGGTGGCTGTGGTCGCCATGCGCGGTTCGCTGACGCTTACTGTTCTGTAGAGTAGCAGGAGATTTCCGTCCAGTGTCCATGAAGTATACGGGGGAATGCCGTTTCCCTGCGTTTCGACCCGCCCGTCCGGGATGATACGGAGCGTATAGTCCGCTGTGCGGGGGGATGCCCATTCCGTGGATAACTGCGACAGATTGACGGCCTGCCGCACAAAAGTGCAGCTGTCGTCGGTCGTCACTGCATACCGGTCGGTGTAGTTGGTGATGCATCCGAGGATAAGTCCGTATGTACCGCTGTTTTCGTCAGCTTTGCTCAGGGATAGGGTATCACCGCTGTCGGTGATGAGTTCCAGACTGCTCATGCCAGTGTTTTCTCCCAGATGTCCGTAGAAGACTTTCGGCAGTTCGGTCTGCAAACTGTCGGAGACGGTATCCTGCCCTATGTCTTTTTCCGTTTGCCGGCACCCGCCCGCACAGAGCAGAACGGCGAAGGATGTTGCAAGAGTTGTTGTTTTCATCATATCACGAATATATGTTACCCTTTACAAAATTACTGAAAAAAAATATATGGCCACGTAAATGCAGAGAAAATATCTGGGTCTGTCAGGCGGCGGATGGGGTTAAAAATATAAAATAATGTACGTTTTTGGAGGGGTGAAAGCTTTATCTTGGTTACTTTTGTAGCCGTTGGCACGGATTTTGAAGATTTTCCGATGTATGAACCATTAAAAGAAAACAAACTATGTATTGGATTATTTTTATCGGCATTGCCTTGTTGAGTTATGTCGTACAGATGAATTTGAAGAATAAGTTCGAACGCTATTCCCGCATGCCTCTAAGAGACGGGCTGACGGGGAGGGACGTGGCGCAGAAGATGTTGCGTGACAACGGTATTTATGACGTGCGGGTGGTGAGCACTCCCGGTTCGCTGACCGATCACTATAATCCAGCCACAAAGACGGTAAACCTGAGCGAAGACGTCTATAGCATGTCCAACGTGGCGGCCGCAGCCGTGGCCGCTCATGAATGCGGGCATGCCGTGCAGCATGCCAAGGCGTATGCCCCGTTGAGGATGCGCAGCAATCTGGTGCCGGTGGTGTCCTTTGCTTCCAGTTGGATGACGTGGATACTGTTGATAGGAGTGCTGACGGTGCAGACGTTTCCGTCGATATTGCTGGCCGGAATTGTCCTGTTTGCTATGACCACCCTGTTCAGTTTCGTCACGCTGCCGGTGGAAATCGATGCCAGCAGACGGGCGGTCAACTGGCTGTCCTCTGCCGGTATAACGGATGCGCGCAACCATGGGGCGGCTGTTTCCGCCTTGCGGTCGGCCGCTTATACGTATGTCGTGGCCGCTCTCGGTTCGCTCGCCACGTTGGTTTACTATGTGATGATATTCATGGGGCGCCGTGACTGACGCATGAATGGAAGGTATTATGATAGACATCCTTTATTTGATAATAGGTATAGCCGGCATCCTGTGGGGAGCCGACAGACTGACGGACGGTGCCTCGGCGCTGGCCCGTCGGTTTCGTGTTTCGGAGTTGGTCATAGGACTGACGGTGGTTGCGTTCGGTACGTCGTTGCCGGAGTTTGTCATCAGTTTCGTGTCGGCTCTGCGGGGCAGCTCGGAACTCTCCATGGGCAACATCATCGGGAGCAATATCTTCAACACGCTGACAATCGTAGGAGTATCGGCCCTGTTCTGTCCCATTGCCGTGGGCCGGTCGGTTGTGCGCAAGGATATGCCTTTCGCCCTGTTGGCTTCGCTTGTGCTGGCGGCCATGTCTTTTGATACGTTTCTGTCGGGGACGGGAGAAGACGTCATAACCCGTGGAGAAGGCCTTGTCCTTCTGGCCTTTTTTACGATATTTATGGGCTATACGTTCTCTATCGCCCGCAACGGCGGGGAGCAAGAGGACACTCAGGAGCAGATTGCCGTTGTCTCTTATGCCCGCATCGTGATATGTCTTTTAACGGGGCTGGCGGCGCTAGTCATTGGAGGACGTCTGTTTGTCGACGGGGCTACGGGAATTGCTTTGGCCATGGGAGTGAGCGAGACGATTGTCGGACTGACGATAGTGGCGGCGGGGACCTCCTTGCCGGAACTGGCGACGTCGGTCGTGGCGGCCCGTAAGGGTAGTTCTGCGCTGGCCGTCGGCAATGTTATAGGCAGCAATGTCTTCAATATCTTTTGGGTAGTCGGATGCAGTGCTGTGGCGGCGCCGCTGGATGCCGGTGTCGTGTCGGCTGCCGATTTTGCCTTGATGGTGTTCGGTTTGCTTCTGCTTTGGCTGTTCTCTTCGACCAAATTTACGGTGGAACGGTGGGAGGGAGGCGTCCTGGTGTCGGCATACCTCCTATATATGGCCTGGCTGGTTGCAAAGGCTTGATGTCGTTTCTTTTCGTCTTGTTACGCTAAACACGGAATGGGAAAATCCTTTTGTCTTAGTCCGTCTGTCTGGTAAGCCGTATGTCGACCGGGATTTTCACCAGTTTGCGGTTGACGACTTTCTTGATGCAGGCTTTTCCTTTCTGCCGGAACAGGCAGGTGGTGTCGTTCTCGAATTTCAGTTCCACTTCCTGTGTGTCCGAGCCTTGGTCATTGGAAAGGCGGATGACAGCGTTTTTCTCATCGACTACGCGCGAGGATGTGATGGTCCAGATGCCGTAAATGTTGCCGTGCAGATAGCCGTTGCACGGGCCGAAGAACTCCATTCCCGGCACTGAGATACTTTCGTCATACAAGTCGATTTTCAGCGACAGCTGTTCCGTTCTGTTATGTAAGGTTCCTTTGAAACGTTGCTGCGCCATTCCCTGCAGGCTGCAGATGGCGGCTGTTACGTAAATGATGATTCTTTTTCCCTTCATGGTTGAAACGTTCGTTTTTTCAATATATAATTGTTTTATGTTCAAATGTAGATAAAAAATCTCGATTATAGCCGGTACGATAAGAAAAAGTCTGGACCGCGGTTCTATGGAAAGTTTCTACAGCCCCCTTTTTTACAAATGCCGGTCCTCTATAGAACGTAAAAGCAAGGATTTTGTTTCTTTTTTCAAAGAAAATACCTACCTTTGCACGCAAATTCAGAATGTTAAGATGAATCAAGAAAGATTAACCCCCGATTTTATCTTTGAATCCAGCTGGGAAGTATGCAATAAAGTCGGGGGAATATATACAGTTCTTTCAACGCGCGCGAAAACATTACAGGATGCGATGAAGGACAAAGTCATATTTATTGGTCCGGATTTTTGGAAAGAGCAGGAAAATCCTCTGTTTATAGAAAATGAACCCTTGCTGACGGCTTGGCGGAAACAGGCGGCGGAAGACGGGTTGACTGTCCGGACCGGGCGTTGGAACATTCCGGGACGGCCTTTGGTGATTCTGGTGGATTTCCAGCCTTTTTTCGCTATTAAGAATGACTTGTATACGGAAATGTGGAACGATTTCCAGGTGGATTCCCTTCATGCGTATGGAGATTACGATGAGGCCTCCATGTTTTCTTATGCGGCAGGCAAGGTAGTGGAAAGCTACTATCGTTTTGCGTTGGGCGAAGATTTGAAGGTAGTCTATCAGGCTCATGAGTGGATGACCGGTCTGGGAGCCTTGTATATCCGGAAGCATGTACCGCAGATAGCCACTGTGTTCACCACCCATGCGACCAGCATCGGGCGGTCCATCGCCGGAAATAACAAGCCGCTATATGACTACCTGTTCGCGTATGACGGCACGCAGATGGCCGGGGAACTGAACATGCAGTCCAAGCATTCTATAGAACGTCAGACGGCGCATCACGTGGACTGTTTCACTACGGTGAGCGAAGTGACGGACAACGAATGCAGGGAATTACTTGACAAACCGGCCGATGTGGTGCTGATGAATGGGTTTGAAAGCAACTTCGTGCCGAAGGGCGTGACGTTCACCAACCGGCGCAGGAAAGCGCGTGCAAAGCTTTTGCAGGTGGCCAATGCTCTGTTGGGGGGCCAGTTACCGGATGACACGATGATTGTTGCGACCAGCGGACGTTATGAATTCAAGAACAAGGGGATCGATGTATTTATAGAGGCGTTGCACCGCTCGTTGCAGAACAAAGATTTGAACCGTCAGGTGCTGGCTTATATACAGGTGCCCGGATGGGTGGCCGGTCCGCGTGAGGACCTGCAGCAGCGTCTGGCCTCGAAGGAAGTTTTCGCCACGCCGCTGGAACATGCCCATCTTACCCACTGGCTGCATGATATGGACAATGATTCCGTGACCGGCATGCTGCGTTATTATAATATGTATAACAGGCCGGAGGACAAAGTCAAAGTCATTTTCGTACCCTGCTATCTGAGCGGCAATGACGGTATATTCAATATTCCTTATTACGATTTACTGATCGGTAACGACCTTTGCGTATATGCCTCTTATTACGAACCGTGGGGATACACTCCGTTGGAGAGCGTGGCTTTCCACATACCATGTGTGACAACAAGTCTGTCCGGTTTTGGCATGTGGGTAAATCAGTTGCAGGGGCGTGACGGGCAATTGGCCGAGGGAGTGGAGGTCATCAAGCGCACCGATTATAATTATTCGGAGGTGGCCGATGCTATCAAAAACGCCATCGCGGAATATGCTTCGTATGATGAGGCCCGCGTGAAGGACGTGCGCAAGAAGGCGGCGCGCTTGGCCGAGAAGGCATTGTGGAAAAACTTTATTACCTATTATTATGAAGCGTACGACATAGCCTTGCGCCATGCCGCACAGCGTAACGAATGCGATAACTAAAGGATAGATTTTTTAAATAACTAATTTGAGAGTTTTATGAAGATCAAAGCAAGTAACTCCAATGCTGTGACTTGGAAAGACGTAACAGTCAAGTCACGTATACCGGAGGAGTTAAAGAAACTTGAAGAGTTGGCCCATAATATGTGGTGGGCATGGAATCACGACGCACGTTCATTGTTCCGCAATCTGGATGAGAAACTGTACGATGAAGTGGACGGTAATCCGGTGATGTTGCTGGCTCGTCTGAGTTATGAGAAGATGGAAGAGCTGGCAAAGGACAAGGTCGTTCTCCGGAAGATGGACGATGTGTATGCTTCATTCCGTAAATATATGGATGTCGAGCCCGATTCCAAGCGTGCTTCCGTTGCCTATTTCTGTATGGAGTACGGCCTGAACCAGGTCTTGAAAATCTATTCCGGCGGTTTGGGCGTCTTGGCCGGTGACTATCTGAAAGAGGCGTCGGACAGCAACGTGGACATGTGTGCCATCGGTTTCCTGTACCGCTACGGCTATTTCACGCAGTCTCTTTCCATGGACGGACAGCAGATTGCCAATTATGAATCGCAGAACTTCGGAACACTGCCCATCGAACGCCAGTTGGATGAAAACGGCAATCCGATGGTAGTGGATGTTCCTTACATGGACTATACCGTACACGCATACGTATGGCGTGTGAATGTGGGCCGTATCAAGCTCTATCTGCTGGACACGGACCATGAGATGAACTCGGAATTCGATCGTCCTATCACGCACGCCCTTTACGGCGGCGACTGGGAAAACCGTCTGAAGCAGGAAATCCTGCTCGGTATCGGTGGTGTGCTCACGTTGAAGAAACTGGGTATCAAGAAAGACATTTACCATTGCAACGAAGGACATGCCGCGCTCTGCAATGTTCAGCGTCTGCTTGATTATGTGAAGGAGGGCCTGACGTTCGGCCAAGCATTGGAATTGGTAAGAGCTTCTTCGCTTTACACGGTACATACGCCGGTACCGGCCGGTCACGACTATTTCGACGAAGGCCTGTTCGGTAAGTACATGGGGGGCTACCCCTCCATGCTGGGTATTACGTGGGACGAGTTCATCGGTATGGGACGTCAGAATCCCGAGGATCATTCAGAACGTTTCTGTATGTCGACCTTTGCCTGCAACACTTGTCAGGAAGTGAACGGTGTAAGTTGGCTGCACGGTAAGGTATCTCAGGAAATGTTCTCCGGCATTTGGAAAGGGTATTTCCCCTCGGAGAGCCATGTAGGTTATGTGACCAATGGCGTACACTTCCCCACATGGGCTGCCAACGAATGGAGAAAACTCTATGCAAAGCATTTCGATAAGAATTTCGAAAGCGACCAGAGCAACGAAAAGATCTGGGAGGCCATCTACAATGTTTCGGACGAGGAGGTATGGAAGACCCGTCAGGAGATGAAGATGAAACTCATTACCTATATCCGCGGTCAGTTCCGTGGCACGTGGCTGAAGAACCAGGGCGATCCTTCACGTGTGGTATCGTTGATGGACAAGATCAATCCCAACGCGTTGCTTATCGGTTTCGGACGTCGTTTCGCCACTTACAAGCGTGCCCATCTGCTGTTCACCGACCTCGACCGTCTGGCCAAGATAGTGAATAACCCCAATTATCCCGTACAGTTCCTCTACACCGGTAAGGCTCACCCTGCGGACGGTGCCGGTCAGGGATTGATTAAGAAGATTTATGAGATTTCACAGCGTCCCGAGTTCCTCGGCAAGATTATCTTCCTTGAGAACTACGACATGCAGTTGGCCCGCCGTCTGGTAAGCGGTGTGGATATCTGGATGAACACGCCGACCCGTCCGTTGGAAGCCTCCGGTACGTCGGGTGAGAAGGCCCTGATGAACGGTGTTGTCAACCTGTCCGTACTCGACGGATGGTGGTTGGAAGGCTATCGCGAGGGTGCCGGATGGGCATTGACCGAAAAGCGTACTTACCAGAACCAGGGACATCAGGATGCTCTCGATGCAGCCACTATCTACAGTCTGCTTGAGAACGAAATCCTGCCTTTGTATTACGCCCGCAACGAACGAGGCTACTCTACAGGCTGGATCAAAGTCATCAAGAACTCCATCGCACAGATTGCGCCCCATTACACGATGAAGCGTCAGTTGGACGATTACTACGACAAGTTCTACAACAAGGAGGCTGCCCGTTTCAAGGTACTGAGTGCCAATGACAACGCCAAGGCCAAGGAAATTGCAGCATGGAAAGAGAGCGTTGCCGAGCGTTGGAATGACATTCAGGTGGTTTCCTGCGACAAGTGCGAGGAATTGACCAACGGTGAAATAGAGAGCGGTAAGGACTACAAGATAACGATGGTCGTAGACGAGAAGGGTTTGAAGGACGCCATCGGCATCGAGTTGGTTACCATCAGCACCGACAAGGACAACAAGGATCATATCTATTCTGTGGAACCGATGAAGGTGGTGAAGGTAGAAGGCGACCTGTACACGTTTGAACTGATGCACTCGTTGAACAATGCCGGTAACTTTAAGGTGGCTTTCCGTATGTTCCCCAAGAACGACGATCTGCCCCACCGTCAGGACTTCTGCTACGTGAAGTGGTTCAACTGATTGACAGAACCTGTTATCAGATAATAAGAAAAGGCGTGGCCAGCGAATGGTCGCGCCTTTTCTAAAAGAAAAAAAATCGAATGAGACATATTGTGTGGCAACGCGTTTGCCTGTTTGTGGTTTCTTTTTTGTGCTTTTCCGGTACATTGTGTGCACAGTCGGATTCCATCGTGGATTTCGACGTGGACGGTCTGGGGTATGACGTGACCCAAGGTTTCGATGTTTCACGCTGTGTGCTCCATGTGCCGGAGGGGATGACGCGGGATTTCCGTACGGATGACGAATATGGCAGGTTCGGGAAGATAGTGGAGGAACCTGCCGTCGCTTCGGGAGGATTATGATTCAGATGAAGAATAACTTGTTGTGTCAGTGTTGGTAGGAACCTTTTTCCTTTGCCGGGAGTTTCCGTGGCAGTAGAAAATTAGTGGGGCATTGGGGATAGAATCATACGGCCTGCCAGTTCGGAAAGATGATTTTTGTGCTGAATATTCATGACAATTGAAATGTATAATGCTGGTGGCGTCATTACCTGACATAACATGTCTGTTCTTCTCCGTTTCTCTATTGAAATATAAGATGTGTATATTTTTCCAAACAAGGAAAATGAATGTTTCATGGAATGTTCTCAAAAGCCTCCGATTGGGTATTTTTATGTTTCCAACTGGGTAATTTCATTTTTCCAACTGGAGAGTTTTATTTTTCCAGGGCCCCCTTTTTTAGCCCTTTTTCTGGTCATTGTTACCATCCCGTTCTTTTTCTTTCGATTTCTGTCAAAATTCATAATTCTCGGGTTATGGAAATAACAGATAGCAGATGGATAGAAATGAATTTCCGAAATGCCGGAAAGGATTGAAGAAAAATAAACATTTAATAAACCCGTATACTGGGGCGCTTTTTCGTTTACAAACAAATTTCCCCGCTCCCCACACATATCCGTGCCTGTTCGTCATAAAGCACGGCAAACTGGCCGGGAGCGATGCCCTGCAGGGGGAGGCGGCTGATGACCTGCCATGTGTTGTCCACGCCGCGGACGAGCGTGCCGCGCGTGAAAGCGTCCGTATGGCGGATCTTGAATGAGACCTCCACGGGGGAATGTCCTTGCCACGGGTCGCCCGTGATGAAATGGAAACCGGAGATATGGAACTCCGTGCTGCAGATGCCCGCTGTGCCGTCACCGTGGGACACATACAGGATGTTTTCGCGGATGTCTTTCCGTACGACGAACCATGGGCCTCCGCCCAGTCCCAGTCCCCGGCGCTGGCCGATAGTGTGGAACCAATAGCCCCGGTGCGTGCCTATCTGCCGGCCCGTTTCCCATTCGACGACCGGTCCCGGGCGTTCGCCCAGAAAACGGCGGATGAAATCGTTGTAGTTGATTTTGCCAAGAAAGCAGATGCCCTGGCTGTCCCGGCGGAGCGCATTGGGCAGATGCGCCCGGCGGGCGATGTCGCGCACTTCGTGCTTCCTCAGGCGGCCGAGGGGAAATATGAGTTTGGTCATCTGAAGACTGTCAATCTGTGCCAGAAAGTCTGTCTGGTCTTTCACGGGATCGGCGGCAGTGGCCAGCCACTTCTGTCCGTCCATGTCCAGAATGTCGGCGTAATGTCCGGTGGCCGTCTTTGCGTACAGATGGCCTACCTGCTGTTCGAAGCAGCCGAATTTTATCAGTTTGTTGCACATGACGTCCGGATTGGGAGTAAGTCCGCGGCGGACACGGTCGATGGTGTAAGAGACCACCTGGTCCCAATATTCCCGCTGCAGGTCTATTGTCTCCAGCCGGAGACCGTATCTGCGTGCCGTGGCGGTGCATAGCTCGATATCCTCCTCGGCCGTGCATGTCAATTCCTTTTCGTCCTCCATGCCTATCCTGATATAAAACAGGTCCGGTCTGTATCCCTGCTCGCATAAAAGGTGGACGGCCACGGAGCTGTCCACACCGCCCGATATCAGTGCTGCGATATTTTCCATTGTAGATGTTGTTGTCTGGACTGCAAAGATACCGGGAATCCCCGCCGGCACAAATACCGTGATTGCGGTATTTTCTTACGCTTGTGTTTCTTCCGTCGTGCGGGCGATGGCCTGCGCTGCTGTCCATGCGGTCGTCCATGCCGCCTGGAAATTGAAGCCTCCCGTTACGCCGTCGATGTCAAGCACCTCGCCGGCGAAATACAGACCGGGACACACCTTGCTTTCCATCGTGCGGCTGTCCACGGACTCCAGGCTGATGCCTCCGCAGGTGACGAACTCTTCGCGGAACGCACCCTTGCCGTCCACCTCGTATGGGTCGTTGCACAGCACGTTCGCCAGCCGGTTGAGGTTCCTGCGTCCCAGTTCTCCCCATTTCCGCTCGCCGGCGAGTCCCACTTTCTCCGTCAAGTAAATCCATAGGCGGGAGGGCAGGCCATAGGGGCGTACGCCCGATAACTGTCTCTGCGGGTGGGCGGCGGCTGTACGGCTCAGTTTCTCCGCCACGGTCTCTGTATCAGGCGTATTCACCCAGTTTACCAGCAGGGGGAAGCGGTATTCCCGTTCGTGGATGTGGCGTGCCGCCTGTGACGACAGTTTCAGGATGGCCGGGCCGCTGGCACCCCAGTGCGTGACAAGCAGGGGGCCTGTCTCGCGGAACTTTGTGCCAGGGATGGAAGCAATGACCGGTTCCACCACCGTCCCCATCAGATGCCGGAAGGCGGGGTCGGGAACATTGAACGTGAACAGCGACGGGACAGGGGAGACCACCTCGTGTCCCAGTTCTGCCAGGTAACGCAGTCCTTCGGCGCGGGGCGAACCGCCCGTCGTGACGGCCACGCGGTCGAACGTCCGGGGACGGATGCTTTCGCTGGCGAACGATAGTTGCCAACGTCTCCGTCCGTTGTTCCCCGTCAGCGGTTCAAGGGCGCATACCGCATGCGATGTTCTGACTTCGATGCCCAGTTCGCGCGCCAATCGGAGGAAGCAGCTGATGACAGTCTGTGCGTCCTGCGACTGCGGGAATACGCATTGGTCGTCTTGCGTCACCAGTTCCACTCCGTGGTCCTCGAACCACCGGAATGCCTCCCGGGGACCGAATGTACGGAACAGCCTGTGCAGCAGTCGGCTGCCGCGCGGGTAGACGTTTTTCAGGTCTTTGACTTCGGCGAACGAATTGGTCAGGTTACATCGTCCGCCTCCCGATACGGCCACCTTGGCCAGCACCCGATTGTGTTTCTCGAAGACGGTGATGCGGCAATGCGGCGCCATGAGTTTCAGATTGACGGCCATAAAGAATCCGGCGGCTCCTCCGCCGATGATTGCGACGTCCATAGTTGTGTGAAGATGGTTGTTCTGTTCTCCTCCCAACGGAAACAGCCTCCGGGGCGTGATGCTGCGGAGGCTGTTCTGTGTGAGAGAGGTTCCCAGCAGATTCGAACTGCTGTACACGGTTTTGCAGACCGCTACCTAGC
>CAMWUI010000055.1 GCA_947177395.1 uncultured Paraprevotella sp. | reverse complement strand
GAATTTTACACAAAAAAAGAAGACTGCCTAACTTTGATTGTTAGACAGCCTCTTTTTATCGCTTCTTAATAAATCCCAGACATTGCGCCACAGGGTCAGCAGGCCGCACCTGCCCCCATATTTCCATCCCTGAAGAACATGGATGTGCTGGATCCGAATAAATCTTTGTTAAACTTATCAGAATACTTTCCCAGTGCGGCCACAGCTACTGCGACCAACAACAATACCATAAATCCTGTCATAATCTTTTTTCCTTTTAATTAAACAATCTTTTACCTTAAATCCACCTCCCTTGAGAGGTCTAATACCTTTAAATTTCTTTATCCTTTTTATTTCTTATGACGTTGCAAATATACACACATAGAACCTCACCGGACAAACAAATATATGTTTTTAAGCATAAAAACAGGGTTTTCTTGATATACGTCAAGGAATAGAGGCTTTTTTGAAGATTTATTTCGCTATCTTTGTTCCACGATTCACATCAGACCCAGATTCACAACAGTTCAAATGGCAGAAAACAATATCATCAAATGGGGATTCATCGGATGCGGGGAGGCCACCGAGAAGAAAAGCGGTCCGGCTTTCAGCATCGTGCCCGGCTCGCAAGTGGAGGCCGTGATGAGCCGCAATAAAGAAAAGGCCAGTTCTTACGCCGGACGGCACGGCATCAGCAAATGGTATACGGATGCACAGGAATTGGTGAACGACCCGAACGTGAATGCCGTATACATAGCCACGCCCCCCTCGTCACACGCCACTTATGCCATCATGGCCATGAAAGCGGGAAAACCCGTCTACGTGGAGAAGCCGCTGGCCGCCAGCTACGAGGAATGCGCGCGCATCAACCGCATCTCGGCCCAGACAGGCGTGCCGTGCTTCGTTGCCTACTACCGCCGCTATCTTCCTTATTTCAATAAGGTGAAAGAACTGGTGCGGAGCGGCAGCATCGGCCAGGTCATCAATGTACAGATACGGTTTGCCGTCCCTCCCCGGGATTTGGACTACAACAGCCACAATCTGCCTTGGCGAGTGCAACGCGACATCGCAGGCGGCGGTTATTTCTATGATTTGGCTCCCCATCAACTCGACCTGCTTCAGGAACTTTTCGGTCCTATCCTGAAGGTGCAAGGATATTGCACCAACCGGGGCGGCTTGTATTCTACGGAAGACAGTGTAAGCGCTTGTTTTCAGTTCCCGGACGGTCTGCCGGGTTCCGGTTCCTGGTGTTTTGTGGCACATGAAGCGGCCAAGACCGACCGCATCGAGATTATCGGCGACAAAGGACAGATCTGCTTCTCCGTCTTCACTTACGAACCGATAGCCCTGCACACGGAGCACGGACGCGAGGAATTTGCAATTCCCAATCCGGAACATGTGCAGCTCCCGCTCATCCGGAACATCGTGGAACACCTGCAACAGAAATCCGTCTGCACCTGCGACAGCATCAGTGCCACCTCCGTAAACTGGGTCATGGACAAAATATTAAGCAAACTATAACCGGACGTAATGAAGTGTATCGCACTGACATGGCTTATGTCGGCGTTCTTGTGCATCACGTTGTCCGCACAAGACGCGACAGACACCCTTTCCACCCCGGGACTCACCAACCCGCAGGAAACAGAAGGCCTCCTGACTCCCTCTCCGGCCGGCGTACGAGACAAACTCAAACACAAATACAACATTCTCAAACGATTTATCCGTGCGTTCGACGAGTTTGACACGACTTATATCACTCCCAACCGTTACAACTGGGCTTTTATGCTCCAGAACACGAACAGTTTCGAACTCTATGACTTGAGCAGCCGCAAACCGGACCAGAGCCTCAGCTTCGCCTCCCGTCCCACCGCCAAATTCGGCCCTTATATCGGCTGGCGATGGATATTCCTCGGATACACTTTCGACATCGCCTCTTATCGCAACGGCCAAGAATCCCGCCGCACGGAATTCGATCTCTGCCTATACAGTTCCATGCTGGGATGCGACCTTATTTACCGCCGTACGGGCGACAACTTCCGCATCAAGAACACAACCGGATTCGGACCGGAAGCCGAACAGGTAGAAGGACACCAGTACAACGGTATATGGATAGAAGTGACGGGGGTAAACGTCTATTACGTATTCAACCACAAACATTTCTCTTATCCCGCCGCTTTCGCACAGAGCACCGTACAGCGCAAAAGCTGCGGCACGTGGCAGGCAGGTCTGTCCTGCACACGCCACGCCATGACGTTCGACTACGACCAGCTGCCCGACGAGATAACCTCGTCTCCCGAATATCCGCTGAAAGAGGAGTTTATGTTCGACAAAATAGACTACATGGACTACAGCGTGAGCTTCGGATACGCCTACAACTGGGTATTCAAGCGCAACTGGCTCCTCTCCTGCTCGCTGGAACCGGCCATCGGGTATAAGAAAACACGCACCCGAAGTTCGGACATCATCGACAACAACGAAGACGGAACACCTGACACCCAACGACGGGCGTTGGGAAACACGCACATGAACTGCATCGGACGCATTGGACTTGTATGGAACAACACCAAATACTTCGGCGGACTATCCGTCATCGTCCGCAACTACAATTACCGGCGCAACCAGCTGACCATCAGCAATACGTTCGGTACATTGAACTTCTATATCGGACTGAATTTCCACAAGAGAAAGGCATACCGGTGAGGCGGAGTCCAACCTGCTACAACCGGCCTTAATCAGAATAAACGTATCACCCCCAAAACATCATACCCATGAAACGACCCTTATTACTTCTTTTGCTGACCTTGCTCCATACCATCTTAACGCCGGACGCCGCAAAAGCAGAAGGCAAACCCGCGCGCTATCCGCTCATCCCCTATCCGTCCTCCCTCCGGACAACGGCAGAAGGGCGGCTACCCTTGAACCGGCTGACAGCCATCACCTGTCCGACAGAAGAGTTAAAAGCAACAGCAGAATCATTTGCCACCCGGCTGAAAGCAACGGCAGGCATCCGGCTTTCCATCGCCGTACAAAAGAACGCTCGTCGAAAGCCTCATACGATACACCTGCGGACGGATAAGAAACTGGGACCGGAAGCCTACACCCTAACGGTATATCCCGACGGAATCGAACTTACCGCCTCCCGGCCAGCCGGTTTTTTCTACGGCCTACAGACCCTGACGCAATTTCTCCCCACCGCCATCCACGGCACCACGCTGCAAGAAGACAGCGAGTGGTCTGTTCCCTATGTCGCCATAGCAGACGAACCGTTGCTCACCCATCGCGGCTACATGCTCGATATCGCCCGCCACTACTTCGGCAAACCGGAAATGAAACGTATCCTCGACCTCATGGCATTTTATAAGATGAACCGACTCCACTGGCATCTGACCGACGACCAGGGATGGCGCATCGAGATTCCCGAATACCCGAAACTGACGGAAGTGGGAAGCCGGCGCGCCGGTTCGTTCATCAACTGCGGCGACAACCGGAAATTCTTCGATGACTCGGAGTACGGTCTCGGACTGTGGTATTCGCTGGACGACTTGCGGGAAATCGTGGCCTATGCCCGCGAACGCCATATCGAAATCCTGCCGGAGATAGACCTGCCCGGCCACATGATGGCCGCCATCACGGCCTATCCGGAACTGAGTTGCGACGTTTCAAGGAAATACCAGGTACGCGTGGACGGCGGCATATCGCACGATGTACTCAATATCGGCGACGACCGAGTGATCGATTTTCTGAAATGCGTGCTCGGACACGTGGCCGAGGTATTTCCCTATCCTTATATACATCTGGGAGGCGACGAATGCCCCACGACACAATGGAGCGCCAACGCCGACTGTCTGGCCCGCGTAAAAACGGAGAATCTGAAAGGCGTAAACGAACTGCAATCGTGGCTTGTCGAACTGCTGGGAGAATGGCTCCGCAACGAACACGGCAAGAATATCGTCGTATGGGACGAACTGCTGACTCACTGGAACAACGACAACAAGGTCCGCCCCGTCATCATGGCCTGGAACAACATCGACAAGAGCCGCGAAGCCGCAGACAAAGGTTTTCGCAGCATCGTCGTTCCCTATCAGTCGCTCTACTTGGACATGATGCAGGTGCCGGTCGACGAAGCGGATGTGAACGAACTGTATCAGGGCGGCTGGACAGACCGGCACGTAAACACGCTACAGACCGTGTACGGAGTGAATCCCATAGCCTCCCTCGAAGGACAAGAAGACTTCTGTATGGGCGTACAAGGAAACATGTGGACGGAAACCACACATACCGTGGAACAACTGGAATACCAGCTTCTGCCCCGCCTGCTCGCACTGGCGGAGACAGGATGGCTGCCGGCAGAGAAAAAAGACTGGAAGGACTTCCTACAGCGCCTGCAGAGCCACGACGAGATATTCGACACACGCCGGTTCACCTACGCCCGCCATTATATCGAACCGAAGCCTCAGTCCGAAGCCGAAAAGGCCCTTCAGGAAGCAACCGGAATACTGGACGTCTCTCTCCGCGGCGGCGTGGGATACCCTGCTACTCCCGTCTATGATGCGTTGAAAACAGCCTGCAGCGAACTGAGCGCTGACATGCGTTCTGCCGAACGGCTACACGCATTGATCCAGGCTATCGGCACATATAAGAATGCTCCTGTGTGCCAACCCGAGGCAGGGAAAACATACCGTCTTATCTCAGCTTCCACTTATTACAAACGTAAATATGCCGGTTCGGCCGTCTACGCTGCCGACACAACGTTGCGTCTCCACTTCACACCCCGGAACGAACCGGCAGAACTGTGGATTTTCGAACCGCAGGAGAAGGATAATACGTGGTTGTTACGGAACCTGTCTACGGGACGTTACGTAGTACTCGGAAACGAAGGCTCCTCTGTCGCTTTATCTGCAGAGAACGGCACCGTCCTGCGCATGGACAAGGCCACAACGGCCAACGGGACCTGTACGTATGTACCGGGCTCTGTCACTCTCTCCGCCGCTGAAGGTTATTCGCCCGAAGCCACCGGCCACGTGAAACGGCTCTGCGCCGAACATACGGCCACCGTCATCACACGCGACGTCCCTCTGCTCTGCAGCCCGGGCACGTGGCTGATCGTGGAGACGAACCATTAACGGTGGCCATATAAGGAAAACGGCAGCACGAACACCCAACCCAGGGTGAAACGTGCCGCCGATGTTTTTGAAACAGCGTGTGGATACACGCCGGTTCAAATCATTCCCAGTAAAGTATCTCGCGATTGATATCCCACTTATGGTCTTTCGGGAAGTCATCGCCTTCCCAAGCCTTCTTGCTGGTCCACTTCTCCGGCGCATCGGTCCAGAAAGGATCGTCTGCTGGCAGTCCCAGCGGCATGAAAGCCAGCGAAGTCATATAGAGGCTGCCGTTGTTCGTATACCAGTCGGCCGTATTGGGATGGCTGCCGATAAAACCAATGGTCAGGAATCCGTCTTCGGTGAAATTCGTCTGTCCCTTGCCCTCGAACATACGTTTCATGACGGCTGTTAGTGCGGCACGCACCTGACCGTTCTTTAGTTCTCCGGGCAACTGCTTGCGCCAAGCCAGTTGTGCCAACGGCTGCATCACAGCCATACGATAGGGAATGGAGCGTCCCACAACGGGGAACGTACCCTCGGGAGAGATAAAACGCTCCAGAATGACACCATATTTCTGCATGCGTTTGAGAGCCATTTCATAGCGGCGCTTCACTCCGTTGTTCGCCCCTTTCTGGCGGCAGAGCCATGTGTCGTTCGGATGGCGGGCCTTAATCATCTCCAGACATTCGAGGTACATGGGCTGGATTACGTAGGAGTTGTAATAATCGAAAGCAAAAGAAGGACCGTCGGAATACCATCCGTCGCCGATATACCATTCCTCCACCTTATTCATACCCATGTGAATACGGTAAGAGTCATAGTCCTTCGCCCCGGCATACATAGAAAAACACTCTTCCATCGAAACAAAAAGCAACCAGTTGGTGTAGGGAGGGTCATAGCGGTGCAGGCCTTTCAGTTCCTTCAGGTAGCGTTCCTTCGTGGTCTCGTCGAGCGGTTTCCAGAGAGCGTCGTATCCGCGGTAAAGACTTTCCACCACGTAGGCTGCATCCACCAGTGTCTGGCCTCCGCACTCCCATCCCAGATAGTCGGGACTCTGCGGATCCACGGCATTGGCATAGGCTTTCAAAGCCCATTCGCGCAACTGCCGACGCTGCTGTCCCTCGGGCGTATCGTCATCAGGCAGCGAAAGCCAAGGCGTAATCCCCGCCATCAAGCGGCCGAAACATTCCATATAGGCCACCTTGCGGTTGCGGTTGTCCCACGTAGGACTCAGTTCCAGATTCATGTTGGCCTGCAACGTTCCTTCGGCCATATTCTTCAGCACAGGCGCAGCCATCCGGTAGGCCAGTTCACACCAATAGGCGCGGTCCGAAACACCGTCCCCCAGCGGGTTAACCGTCGTTTTCTTTTTCGCCAGAGCCGCCACAGGCAGCAGCAACGCCAGCAACATGTAAGTCATCAGCTTGTTTTTCATGATAAATGCGTTTGTCGTTATGTTTGATAATAAAAATAGATTGTCGGTCGACGATGCAGACAAAGATACGGAAAATCGCGGACGAAACCGAATAAAAGTATTACTTTTGTCACATGAAAACAAATTCTGCCGAAAATCATCCTTTGTCCCCCTTCCTGCCCGAAGAAGCCCGCCTGCTGATGCTGGGTAGCTTTCCACCCCAGCGGAAACGGTGGTGCATGGATTTCTATTATCCTAATTTCATCAACGACATGTGGCGCATCATGGGACTGGTATTCTTCGACGACCGGAACCGGTTTGTGGACATAGAGCACAAGGTCTTCCGCCGTGAAGACATTATCGCTTTCGCCCACGAACGAGGACTGGCGTTCTACGATACGGCCACGGCTGTCCGGCGGCTTCAGGACAACGCCTCGGACCGGTTTCTGGAAGTAGTCACACCGACTGACGTCGCCGCACTGCTCTCCCGCCTTCCTTTGTGCCACGCCATCGTCACCACCGGACAGAAAGCCACCGACACGCTACGCACACAATTCGACGTGGCCGAGCCTCCGGTCGGAGGCAGCAGCCCTTTCACATGGGAAGGCCGCTCCATGCGACTCTTCCGGATGCCTTCCAGTTCGCGTGCCTACCCCATGAAACTGGAACGGAAAGCGGAATTCTACCGCCGTATGATGGAAGAGGCGGGACTGCTCTGACTCGTCCTGCATGCGGGAGGCAGGATTTTTCCTTCTTTCATGACTATTTTACGCCATGCGGTTTCCCGTTTCGGAAAAAAATGCTTTCTTTGCAGTAATTAACCTGTTATCCGGCTGCAACGCGCCTATCCGACCGACAGCACGGATCAAGCAAAACGAAATTTTTTATTTAACCCTTTATTATAAATAACAACGTATGAAAAACAAATTGTATCAGGTGCTGTTCACCCTGCTGATGGCGGCCGGACTCGGCATTGCCCAAGCATCCGCCATGTCTGCCACCCCCGACGAGAACAACGGGAAACCGTTTGTCATTCCCGAACTCCGCGAATGGAAAGGTAGCCAAGGTACATTCGAACTGACATCCGGCAGCCGCATCCTCATCCAGGACGAGGCACTGAAACATGTGGCGCAAGCACTGGCCGACGATTACCGCACGATGTTCGGACACAAACTGTCGGTAAGTTGCAAAACCAAAGGCGTAACTCCCCGTAAGGGAGATATCGTCATCACGATGAAAAACGAAGCGCAACTGGAGGAGGAAGGCTACACGATAGACATTGCCGACCACGTGACGCTGAACGCCAACCGTCCCGTAGGCGCTTACTGGGGCACACGCACCCTGCTCCAGATACTGGAACAGAACGAAGGGACAAAGCTGCCAAAGGGCTACACGCTTGACAAGCCCGACTACGCCCTGCGCGGTTATATGATTGACTGCGCCCGCAAATTCATTCCGATGGATTATCTGAAAAACTACGTGAAAATCATGGCGTACTACAAGATGAACACGTTGCAGATACATCTGAACGACAACGGTTTTCCCGCATATTTCCATGGAAATTGGGACGAGACGTATTCTGCCTTCCGCATGGAAAGCGACCTCTTCCCCGGACTGACGGCGCGCGACGGACACTACGGTAAAAAGGAGTTCCGCCAGTTCCAACTGGACGCCGCTAACCAGTTCGTGGAAATCATCCCCGAAATCGACGTGCCCGCCCACTCCCTGGCGTTCTATCACTACCGTTCCTACATGGGAAGCAAAGAATACGGTGTGGACCACCTCGATTTGTTCAATCCCAAGGTGTCAGAATTCCTCGATTCGCTGTTCACGGAATACCTCGGAGGCGACGAACCGGTGTTCACGGGCAAACGAGTACACATCGGTACGGACGAGTACTCCAACCGGAAAAAAGAAGTCGTGGAGAAGTTCCGCGAGTTCACGGACCACTACATCCGGTTCGTGGAGAAATTCGGCAAGCAGGCCTGTGTCTGGGGATCGCTCACTCATGCCAAAGGCGATACTCCCATCAAATCGAAAGACGTGGTGATGAGTCTGTGGAACAACGGATATGCCAATCCTAAGGACATGATCGAACAAGGATTCCAACTTATCAACATCAACGACGGACAGACATATATCGTGCCCGCAGCCGGATACTATTATGACTATCTGAACCTGCAATATCTCTACAACAACTGGTCGCCCGTCACCATCGGCAACCAGACTTTCGACCCGTACCACCCCCAGATTTTGGGCGGTATGTACGCCGTATGGAACGACGTTGTGGGCAACGGTATCAGCGTGAAGGACATCCACCACCGCGCTTATCCCGGACTACAAGCCATCGCCGCCTCCTGCTGGCGCGCACACGGGAAACAGATCCCGTTTGACCAGTTCAATACCCTGCGCCATACCTTAAGCGAGGCTCCAGGCGTGAACGAACTGGGACGTCTGAGCAAGGAAGCGCACCAGACGGTGATGACGCTGGCCGAAGTAAAAGCCGGCAAGGCAACCGGCCGGGAAGAAATAGGATATGACTACAGCGTGACATTCGATATCGAATATGCAGACGAGACACGCGGCACAATCCTTTTCTCCGGAAACAACGCCGAATTCTACCTATCCGACCCCATCAGCGGAATGCTCGGATTCTCGCGTGACGGTTATCTGAACACGTTCAACTACAGCGTGCGTCCGGGCGTAAAGGAGACAATCCGTATCGAAGGCGACAACCGCGCCACACGCTTGTTTGTAGACGGCCGACTGGTGCAGGAACTGGGATACGACGAGCGCATCAATCACCAGCAGAAGAAATACAATTATCTGAGCACGCTGGTATTCCCGCTCCGGAAAGCCGGACAGTTCAAGAGCCGGGTGACGAACCTCGATGTGAAGAACTACTGCGTATCGAAAGATAAATAATGCAAAGGCCACCGGCCTTACGGACAATCGATTTCATTTTGTGATAATCCCGCGGCGCGCCCACCTGTACATGACAAGGTATGGCACGCCGCCCTTTTTATCCCCGCAAACATCATGAACACAGCATTCAACACCTATATGGCTTCCGAAGGTATGGATACCATCCGCAGACTCTGCCTGCAAAAAGGGACTCTGCTCAGATTGTCCCCGAAAGCATGGCTCTGCCGGACCGGCGAAGTATATCCTTATATCGCTTATGTGAAAGAAGGATTGCTACGGCATACGTGCCCGCATCCCCGAAACGACCGTAACTGCTCCGTGGGTTTTGCTTTCGAGAAAGAACTGGTTGCAGATTACCCGAGTTGCTTGTACGCACAACCGTCCGAAACGGGCATACAGGCCGTAACGGCATGCACCCTTCTGCGGCTGCCGACAGAAGAACTGCTCCGCTTCATCACACAGGAAAGAGACGGCGACCGACTGGCCCGTCGATGGACCGAAGGGCTCTTCGTGCAGGTGTACCGCCGCCTGCTGGATACTTACCGGAAAAGCGTGGAGGAACGTTACAGCGAACTGATGTCCCGCTGCCCCCGACTGACGGAGACACTGACACTGAAAGAAATCGCTTCGTACCTCAACGTGACTCCGGAAACCATCAGCCACATCCGCCGACGTCTGCTGGCTGACGAACAGCATCACGAACATATATAAGGAGGCGAAAGGACTTGAACGGATTCAAGAGTTTCACGAAAAAAATACAGAATATTTGGCCGCCCTCCGCCTGCCTGTTACCTTTGCCTGCAATTCAAATCCATGCATTATGAGCCCTACGAACACAGTCATCATCATAGGAGGCAGCACCGGACTGGGCCGCCAACTGGCACTGCTTTACGCCGAACGGGGATGCCGTGTACTGATAAGCGGAAGACGGACAGAGAAACTACAGGAAGTGCGGAGCCGTTTCCCCGAACGGATTGCCTGCTACCCGATGGATATCACGGATACAGAGACGACATCACGAACGTTCGACCGCATGGCGGAAGACTCTCCGGAAGTCGGACTCATCATTGTAAGCGCGGGAACGGGAGAACTGAATCCGGAACTGAACTTCGGAACCGATCGCCCCACCCTGCTCACGAACGTCGTAGGATGGACGAATATCGTGAACCGTGCGTTCAACCGCCTGGCAGCACAGGGACACGGCCAACTGGCCGTCATCACCAGCGTAGGCGGACTGCGCGGCAGCGGAGACGCGCCGGCCTACAACGCATCGAAGGCCTATCAGATGAATTATTTGGAAGGACTGCGCCAGCGTGCCTGCAAATCGCACGCCGGTATCTGTCTCACGGACATACGGCCGGGCCTTGTGGACACGGCCATGGCCAAGGGAGAAGGCCTGTTCTGGGTGATGCCCGTAGAGAAGACGGCACGCCAGATTCTGCACGCCCTCGACCGCAAACGGGAAACCGCCGTTGTCACCCGCCGCTGGCGTCTGATGGCTTTCCTGCTGCGCCACCTGCCCGCTGCTTTTTATAAAAGAATGTGACTCCGGAACCGAAAGACTTGCGGCACGCCGCTTTGTATACAACAAGCGCAACGTGCCGCAAGATTCGTTATGACAACAGAACCGGCATGGAGCACAAGGTCCCGCACCGTCATTTAAAACTTATAACCCAGTGTCAAAAACACCTGATGGCGGTTCAGATTCACGTCCACCGGAGTCAGCGAGAGATTTTCATATCCGCTGCCGGCAAAGTCCGCTCCTTTCACAAAACTGTCGTCAAAAGCATAGAATTCCCCGCTCTGGCAACGAAACTTGTACGCCATATCCATATAGAAGTGTTTGAAGCGATAACCGACGCCGGCCGTGAAAATGTTCACATCACCAAGGTTCATATAGTCCGTATGGTGGTTATAAAGAGCCGCATAAGAGTCCAACGGAATGTCGAAACGCGCATCATCCTCATAACTCTTGGATATATAATTGTAACCGGCGCGCAGGCTCACGTTGCCGACCGGCTTCAGTTCCACTCCCACCTTGAAACTATGCGTCCCCTTCAGCGTCTTTTCCGTCAGCCGGTTCATATCCTTGTCCCTATCGTTCATCCAATAATCATCATAATATTCAGTGCCGTATCCCATCGACGTCTTCGAATAGTTGGCATACTCATATTCGGCACCGATGGCAAAAAGTGTGTTCACGGTATGTCCCGCACTCAGGCGCACCTTCCACGGCGTACGTATCTGGTATTCCAGATTGGTATCGATACCGGGATGGGTATAGATTCCCTGTTCCAGATAACCACCATCCCTGTCGAATGTCGACTCAATCCGGGAATATACCGACGAACTGAAATTATAAAACGTGGGAGACTCTATGGCAAAGCCCAGTCGGAAAGGCGACTCCTCGAACGGACGGACGATGGCCCCCAGCTTGAAATTGACACCGTAACCGCTCACCACATGGTCCGTCAGCAACGAATAGTCCAGTGCCATCACACTGCCATCTCCGCCCACGCCGTCGCGATACTCCGTATAGACACTGCGGCTGCTGTAGTCCAGGTTGTCCAGACCGAACGTGAACCCTAAGAAGAAACGGTTCCGCAGATTAAAGGACAAGTTGAAATCAAAACCCTGCAACGAACCGTCCGTTACACGGCTGTACTGGTTCTTGAAGGCGGGATCACCGAAATAACCGATTTCATCGCTATCAAACACAAATGCATTGTATGCCGCCCCCGCCAGATCGGTCGGATAGCTCCAGTATCCGTTCCCGTCTTCGTATGGCAGAATGAGATTGCACTGCCCGGCCAGCTGCATAGACTGCGACAATCCGTTCAGACGTCCGTGGTCGGCAATCAGGGCATGGTTGAAGTTCAGCTTCTTCTGGTAGTTCACACCAAAATTCACATACTCGAGTTTGTCGCCTCCGAAGTCGCTGCTATACACGAACCCTAAGTTATCGAAAGAAAAATGAGTAAAGTCCTCCCCCCTCGCCTGCCGGTCCTTCTGCGTCATGACACTGAACGTGCCTGCCACATCAGCCCGACGGTAGAGCCCTATACCCGCCGGGTTGGAAGACATCACCGAGAGATCCGCTCCCAAGGCTCCCATCGCGCCTCCCATTCCCACATACCGGGCCGTGCCGATCAGGTCGTTCGTGTTCGTCAGACGGTCGTTGAGATAGGTATCCTGCGCCTGCAGGGGAGACACGGCGGCCACGAATGCCGCAGAAATCATATAAATAGTCCTTTTCATATAGTCTGTCCTTTAAAAAATGCGTTCTACATCTTTGTTCCTTTCACCCTCGTCAGCGCCGGCGGCCTCCGCTGCCGTAACCGCCGCGCGAACCGCCGCCGATGCTACCGCCACCGCTCCGGGACGGAGAGGAAACGGTACCGGAATTATGGCTGCCGCCCCCGTAGGAACGGTCCGACCGTTGCGGTGTATAAGTCGGACGGGACGACGGCATGTCCGTCTGTCGCTGCGGGCGCTGGCTACCGGTGGACGGTTGCCTTTCCGGGCGCGTCGTTCCTCCATACGTGCGCCCTATGCCGGAACGCGAGGGACGCGCCGTCGGCGATGACTGTCCGCCGGACACGCCGGGACGGGATGTCGCCCCCGGACGGGAATACCTTCCCGTTCCATTGCCCGAAGCCGTACCGCGGGATGGATACCATGCCCCGCGATGCCCGTCGCGTACGCCGTGATAATTGGACGACCATCGTCCGGGTCCTCTCCAGATGCCCGACGGACGATGGAAACCAGGATACCACGACACGTTCCATCCCCAATACGGACCGCCCCATCCCCAGGAATGATAACCGTAGTGCCACCACGGGGAACCGTAGGCATAGGACCACGTCCAGGGATAAGCGCCGTAATACCAGCCCGTAGGATGGGCATAGGTATAGAACCCGTCGTCATACACGTCCCAATAGAAGGAGCCGGGACCATAGCAGATGTCCCAGTACAGCCGGCTGTTCACCGGTATGCCGAGCAACAAGGCACGCGAACGCATCAGCCGGCAACCGTAATCGCCGTCCTCGTCGACAGACTCCGCTTCCTGCTGCCTGTAGGCCGGTTCATCCAGATACAGCGTATCGTTGTCCCGACGGACATAGCGACGGTTATACTCGTCCACGTCGCGCTCCCTGCCGGCCGCGGGTGCGGTCCTGTCCTCATACGTGACCACCATCGTCTGCCTTCGCACGGGAACCGGCGTCTTGTCCGCCTGCTCCTCCTTATTCTTCTTGTTCTTTTTTCCGGAAGTGAAATACATATCATCCTCCTGCGCCTGTCCGGCTAAAGGAAAAGCCGCCATACAGGCAAAGAGAAAAGTCCTTATTTTCATAACCATCGTATTTCGTGTTCAACCAATTGAGATTATCACAATACCATCGTATCGGATGCAAATATATACGTAATACTTTAGCAACGCAAAGGAAAAACCCTAATTAAAGTTAGGGAAATCCCCTTTTTTCTATAATTTTGCATTCCAAATGCAAACAAATCCCAATCATACGACCCATATCTTTTGGCATGAAATACTTTGAAGTGACATTCCGCTTGACACCGGCCGGAGAAACGGCCTGCGACCTGCTGACAGCACTGGCTGCCGAGGCTGGATTTGAAAGCTACCTGCCCGACGGGGACGGTGTGAAAGGCTTCGTGCAGCAACAACTGTTCGACGAGGCGAAACTGCAAGACATATTGGCGGACTTCCCCTTGCCGGACACCGACATCCGCTATACGGTGGAAGAGGCCGAAGACAAGGACTGGAACGAAGAATGGGAACAGAACGGATTCCAACCGATTACCATAGGCACGGAACTTACCGTGCGGGCAACGGGGCATGCGGCACAGACAGCCACACGCCATGACATCGTCATCAATCCGCGACTGGCCTTCGGGACAGGTAGCCACCAGACCACGCGCCAGTTGCTGGAACGTCTGCTCCGTCTGCCACTGGAGGGCAAACGTGTGCTCGATGCCGGATGCGGCACGGGGGTACTGGGCATACTGGCCGCACTGCGGGGAGCGTCCCCGGTGATGGCATACGACATCGACGAATGGAGCGTGCGCAATACATTGGAAAACGCCGCCCTGAACGGTGTCACCCTTGACGTGGCCGAAGGAGATTCGTCCGTACTGGATGGCCGGGGTACGTTCGACCTCATTGTGGCAAACATCAACCGCAATATCCTGCTGGCCGACATGCCTCGCTTCGCGCAATCGTTGTCTTCTGGCGGCGAACTGCTTATCAGCGGTTTTTACACGGAAGACGAGCCTTGCCTGAAAGAGCGTGCCTCCGCCCTTAGCCTCGCGTTTGTCGATGAAACGCAATTGGAAAACTGGGCCACGCTACGTTTCAGGAAAGAATAAAACTTCTCCTTCCTTCCATGCTCTTCAACATACACGGAAGAAAGGAGAAATTATCTGGTAGAGTTCCCGCGTTATTCTGTCACTACCTCAAATGAGGAGAGGAACAGACAGTATCTCAAATTTAGAAGTCACTCTGTTTGAAGCAAATCAGAACTTGTCCTTGGGTGTCCACATAACCGGTCCATCCCCCGTTCAAACTCTCTATAAAAGCCACTCCACCATGAAATTTCCCCATTTCATATTCAAAAGGACGACGGAATATCAATGTCCCATGCCGGAATCACAATTTTCCCCTGTCGGTCGAAGTAACCATAGCGTTTTTTCATGTAGTCGTAATAGCATGACAAACCATCACAAAACGGACGGGCATCTTTCAATTGAGGATTATAAGACAATTTCGAAAGATCCTGCCACAATGAGGAAAGTATTCGGAGTATTTGCCGTAGTCTCTACCACCTCGTTAAGCACCTTTCCCAAATTCTTCAACCACTTTTATGAATAGACAGGAGCATTACATCCCACACCGAATGCCATAAGACACAAGAAACTTTTATACTTCATAATACATGTTTTATTTACATAATAGATATACAAAGATAATAATATATCCACATTACCTCCAAATAGTTTAAAAAAAATAATTAACTTTACTATGCATCAAGTACAAAGAGAAAGAATCTACAGAAAAGACCTTGCGGTATAATATTCTACCCCAAGTAAACAAGGCTCTCTTTCTCCCGTCCCGCCAGTCGCAAACCGCGGAACTCACAAACTCACTCACTCACAAAACC
>CAMWUI010000054.1 GCA_947177395.1 uncultured Paraprevotella sp. | reverse complement strand
CCACCAGTTCCTTGATTTTTTCCGTTTGAACACTCATAATGTTTTCTTGAGTTTTTTGATTTAAAGTTATACTTATTCTCTCTTGCTTGCAATAAAACAGCCATCCCGCCTGACGGGGAACGGCTGTACGGACGCAAAGATAGTAAAAAAGAGTTATTGAAAACCTTTTTTAACGAGAAAAAAACATGCCATATTCTTTCATTACCTCCGACAGTACAGAGTACGTTTCCTTTTTCTTTTGTACCTTTGTAGCCGAAAAACGTATAAACATTCCACATTCAGCCATGAAAGGAAGCGCTTCTGAACTCGGCACGGAGAAGATCGGAAAGCTATTACTGCAATATTCAGTACCGGCCATCATTGCCATGACGGCTTCTTCGCTCTACAATATGGTGGACAGTATTTTTATCGGGCAGGGGGTGGGGCCACTGGCCATTTCCGGACTGGCTATCACGTTTCCGCTGATGAATCTCTCGGCGGCATTCGGCTCTATGGTAGGAGTAGGTGCCTCAACGCTCATCTCCGTAAAACTGGGACAGCATGACTTCAAGACAGCACAGAACATTCTGGGCAATGTTGTCACTCTGAATCTGATTCTAGGCTTTGTCTTCGGTCTGCTGGCTCTGGTTTTCTTAGAGCCTATCCTGTATTTTTTCGGTGCCAGCGAAGCTACACTGCCTTACGCCCGCGACTACATGACATACATTCTACTGGGCAACATCATCACCCATCTGTATTTCGGACTGAACGCCGTGCTACGCGCTTCGGGGCATCCGCAGAAATCCATGACAGCCACTATACTGACCGTCATCGTCAACACGATACTCGACCCGCTGTTCATCTACGGATTCGGCATGGGCATCAAAGGAGCGGCCATAGCGACTGTCCTGTCACAGGCAATCTCGCTCACATGGCAACTGCGGCTACTAAGCAAAAAAGACGAACTCATCCACTTCAGGCAGGGCATCTTCAAACCGCAGCAAAAAATCGTGAGAGACACCATCGCCATCGGCATGTCTCCCTTCCTGATGAATAGTTGTGCCTGCCTTGTCGTGGTGCTCATCAATCAGGGACTGGCCGAATACGGTGGAGACCTGGCCATCGGCGCCTACGGTATCGTCAACCGGATAATGTTCGTCATCATTATGATTGTCATGGGACTGAATCAAGGCATGCAGCCCATAGCCGGCTACAACTACGGAGCTCAGGCATTCGACCGCATGCGGCGCGTGTTGCGTTACACCATCTACGGAGCGACGGCCGTTACCACCACGGGATTCCTGATAGGGGAGTTTTTACCGGAACTATGTGTACGCGCCTTTACCTCTGATCCGCAACTGACAGACATGGCCGTCCGAGGCATGCGCATTGTGGTTATGGCCAGCCCCATCATCGGTTTTCAGATGGTCACTACGAACTTTTTCCAAAGCATCGGCCATGCGGGGAAGAGCATCTTTCTGTCGCTCTCCCGGCAATTACTGATCCTCGTACCTCTCCTGCTTACCCTTCCCCGGATATGGGGACTGGACGGAGTGTGGTATTCCATGCCCGTATCCGACTTTTTCGCATCGCTGATTGCCAGCGCCATGTTGTACTCCCAATACCGTCGGTTCAAATGAGAACTATCTGTTGCATATTCAACTTCGCCCCGCACTACCGGCAAGCCATCTACCAACTGATGGACAAGGAACTGTCTTGCGATTTCTATTTCGGCGACCAACCCGAAACTCCCATACGCCCGATGGACGTAAATACCTTGAAAGGTTACCGGGGCAACGTGAAGAACCTACGACTGTTCTCCCATTTCTACTGGCAACGAAATATCCTCCGGCTGCTTCGGAAACCTTATGGAACATACCTGATGACGGGGGAGATATACAACCTCGCTCTTTGGACTTTCCTTTTTGCGGCGCGCTTGCACCACAAAAAAGTGTATCTGTGGACCCACGGATGGTATGGCAGAGAGAACAGATGGAAGAAGTTTGTCAAGAAACTCCTTTTCCGACAGGCGGAGGGGGTGTTCCTCTACGGAGAATACGCCCGTAATCTAATGATTAAAAACGGATTCCCCCCAGTCCGGCTGCATTGCATCGCCAATTCATTGAACTACGACTGCCAAAAGTCCATCCGTCGGACTTTAACCCATACAGACATTTACACACGCATGTTCAACAACACGTTGCCTACATGCATTTATGTAGGTCGACTTCAGGAGTCCAAAAGACTCGACCTGCTGATTCAGGCCATAGCAATACTTAAACAACAGGGACGCAGACACTGCAATCTGCTCATTGTCGGCGACGGCAAAAGCCGGGACGCGCTCACGGAACAAGTCCGCAAAGAACATATCGAGGAACAGGTCCGCTTCTACGGCCCCTGCTATGAAGAGAAAGAACTTGCAGAACTGTTCTACAACGCGTCGGTATGTGTCTCACCCGGCAATGTGGGCCTGACCGCTCTACATGCACTTTCTTACGGTTGCCCGGTCATCACGCATGGAACATTTGAAGAGCAGATGCCGGAATTTGAAGCTATAACAGAGGGAAAGACAGGAGCCTTCTTCCGAAAAGACTCGATTGAAGACATGGCACTCACGATTGAAACGTGGTTAGCCAAGGCCCCGTCCACCCAAGAAGTGGAAACGACCTGTTTTGAGGTTATAGACAAGAAATGGAATCCGTATTACCAGGTCGAACTGCTGAAACATGTTTTAAAATAAGTTACCCATGAAAATCATGCAGATAAACGTCACTGCCAGCTGGGGCAGTACAGGCCGCATCGCGGAAGACATCAGTCGCCTGTGCATGCAGGAGGGATGGGAAAGCTACATCGCCTACGGACGGTACGTTAATCCCAGCGAATCCCGACTGATACGAATCGGGAACTCTGCTGATTTTTATATCCACATCTTTTATTCCTTATTGGGACGCCACGGTCTGGGTTCCCGACGAGCTACCAAAATACTTATACAGAAAATAGAACAGATTCATCCGGATATCATCCATCTGCACAACATCCACGGTTATTATCTGAACTACCCTCTCCTTTTCCAGTATCTGCAACAAACCGACATACCGATATTATGGACACTACACGACTGCTGGCCTATGACAGGACAATGTGCTTTTTTTGATTTTGTTCACTGCAACAAATGGCAAAGCAACTGCCGTCACTGCCCCGGAGGAAGCCAGTATCCGCGTACATTTATAGATCGATCCGCTAAAAGCTACCGTCTGAAGAAAGAACTTTTCACCAGCCTCAACAAACGACTTACCCTCATTCCCGTTTCCCAATGGTTGGAACAAATTATCCATCATTCTTTCTTGAAAGAAACTTCCATCCGAATCATCCACAACGGCATAGACACTGACACCTTCCATCCTGTCGAAACGGAAAAGATTCGGGAAAAACTGAATATCGGCAACAAAACCATCCTACTGGGGCTGGCCAGCATCTGGGAAGTCCGCAAGGGACTGGCCGATCTACTGAAGTTGAACGAACTTATCGACCACTCGCTGTTCCAGCTAGTTCTGGTGGGGCTGACCGACAAACAAATCCGCCAACTACCTCCTGATGTCATCGGAATCAAAAGAACAAACAATCTGGAAGAGCTTGTTGCATTGTATTCCGCAGCCGGAATTTATTTGAATCCGACCTACGAAGACAATTTTCCCACCACCAATCTGGAAGCATTGGCCTGTGGCACCCCTGTATGTACTTACAAGACCGGCGGAAGCCCGGAAGCAGTAGACGGATCCACCGGTTTCGTCATAGAACAAGGAGATATTGAGGGCATGAAACAGGCCGCCCTCACCGTATGGAAACAAGGCAAGGATACCTATCGGGAAGCATGCCGCAAACGGGCCGTCACATGCTTCAACGCCAAAGACCGATTCGCAGAATACATCCGCCTTTACAAGGAAGTTGCCGCATCATCTTTTAATAATGGAAAACAAACGCATATATGAACATGAAAACCTCTGAAAAATTTGTCATCAACGTAGGAAGGCAGTTAGGAAGCGGCGGGCGCCACATCGGCGAACGGCTGGCCAGAGCATTCAATATCAAATTCTACGATAAAGAATTGTTGGAACTGGCCGCACAGGAAAGCGGTTTCTGCAAAAAGTTCTTTGAACGTACCGACGAAGAACATGACCTGTTCAAACAACTGATAGGAACTTTCCCATTCCTGAACAGCGGCATCAATCCATATGACAACATGCTGAGTTCAGAATCTCTGTTCAAGATACAAAGCGACGCCATTCGCAAAGTCGCCTCGGAACAATCGTGCGTCTTCGTGGGACGGTGTGCGGACTATATCCTGCGTGACAATCCCCGATGCGTCAACATATTTATCTCCGCCGACCTGAACGACCGCATCAAGCGTATCTGCCAGTTAACCGGTATCACTGAACCCGAAGCCAAGAAACGAATCGCGGAAGGAGACAAGCGACGGGCTGCTTATTACAATTATTATAGCGCCGGAGAATGGGGCAAAGCATCCAGTTATCACTTATGTATTAACTCCTCCGTATTGGGATTGGAACGTACCACCGAATACATTCAGGAATTTGTCACCAAGAAACTGATGTTATGAAACGAATCGGCCTATTGTCCGACACACATGCCTATTGGGACAATAAATACTTGCTTCACTTCGAATCATGCGATGAAATCTGGCATGCCGGTGATATCGGCTCTTCCGAAATAGCCGCCCGTCTGTCTGAATTCCGCCCTTTGCGTGCCGTATGCGGCAACTGCGACGGGGGCGATCTGCGGCGCATATATCCGGAACGCCTTCGCTGGAACTGCGAAGGGAGCGATGTGTTCATGACACACATCGGAGGCTATCCGGGCCATTACGCCCCGGACATACGGAACCAACTTTATGCCCGTCCGCCCCGTCTGTTTATCAGCGGCCATTCCCACATCCTGAAAGTGCAATACGACAAGCAACTCAACCTTCTCCATATCAATCCCGGCGCCGCAGGCCTGACCGGCTGGCACAAGGTACGCACACTGATACGTTTTACGGCCGAAGAAGGTCTGTTCAAAGATTTAGAAGTCATAGAGATGCCGCGTTAGGTATTACTTACACAAAAGAGCAAAGAAAAATTGGAGTTGTAAATAAAAAGAATTACTTTTGTAACAAACCATATAATCATTTCATATAGTGAAAACATATTTAGTTACCGGAGCTGCCGGATTTATCGGCGCCAATTACATCAAATACATTTTGGCCAAACACGATGACATAAAAGTTGTCGTATTGGATTTGTTGACCTACGCTGGCAATCTGGGGACTATCGCGGAAGACATCGACGATGAACGTTGCTTCTTTGTCAAAGGCGATATATGCGACGCCCAATTAGCAGACGAGCTATTTGCCAAATTCAAATTCGAAGTTGTTGTGAACTTCGCTGCCGAAAGCCATGTGGACCGAAGCATAGAGAATCCCCAGCTGTTTTTACAGACAAACATTCTGGGCACACAGAATCTGCTGGATGCCGCCCGCCGCGCCTGGGTGACAGGCCGGGACGAAAAAGGCTATCCGACCTGGCGGAAAGGAGTACGTTTTCATCAGGTTTCCACGGATGAGGTATACGGCAGTTTGGGCGAAACGGGATTTTTCACAGAAGAAACTCCTTTGAATCCCCATAGCCCATACAGCGCGTCAAAGACCAGTGCCGACCATATTGTGTGTGCTTACCATGACACTTATCACATGCCTGTCAGCATCACACGATGCTCCAACAACTACGGTCCTTATCAGTTTCCGGAAAAACTGATTCCCCTTATCATTAAAAACATACTGGAAGGCAAACAACTGCCCGTATACGGGGAAGGTACCAACATCCGCGACTGGTTGTACGTGGAAGATCACTGCAAAGCCATCGACATGGTTGTCACACAGGCCAAAGACGGTTCGATCTACAACGTAGGCGGACACAACGAACGCCAGAACATACAGATTGTCAAACTGACTATCCGGACCATCCACGACATGATGGAACAGGAACCGGCCTTGCGCAACCTGCTGAAAAAACAGGAGAAAGATGCAGAAGGCAACATCCGCATCGACTGGATTAACGAAAGCCTCATCACATTTGTGAAGGACCGCTTAGGACATGACCAGCGATACGGTATCGACCCGTCCAAAATCAAAGAAGATTTGGGTTGGTATCCGGAAACGACATTTGAAGTAGGTATCGTAAAAACCATACGCTGGAATCTTGAAAACCAGGCTTGGATAAAAGATGTGACCAGCGGAGACTATCAGAAATACTACGAAAAGATGTATAGCGACCGCTGTTGAAAGCCCTTTCTTCAACCGCATGCAGATGACACGGATATCCTTTGAATGAAGCGAACAAGCACTTCCCAAAACACGCCATCTGCATGCGGTTGTTTTCATCTCTTATATATTGAAACATGACGCATACCGAAACGCAGTTCTTCGAACTTCTCCGTGCCGGACTTTGGGGAGCCGAAGCCCGCAAGGAGTTATTCGAAGGAGCCACCGACTGGGGCGAGTTGTTCCGGCTGAGCAAGGAACAGACGTTGTTCGCCATTATTTTCGATGGTATCTCGTCTCTTCCTTCCCCCCAACGCCCGCCACGCGCTTTTCTTATCAACTGGTATGCCCAACTGGCTTACATCGAGGAAACCAACAGAACCCTCAACAAAGCCGCCGCCAACCTATATAAACAATATGAAGAGCAAGGGTTTACTCCCGTATTGCTGAAAGGACAAGGCATAGCCGCCTGCTACCACAATCCATTGCACCGGAATAGCGGAGACATCGACTGGCTTATCGGTGAAAAAGACTACCGGCAAGCCAACGAATGGTTGCAGAGCCAACCGAACGTACGGAAAGACCACGAGACAGACAAACATGCCTGTTATAAAGTCGGCGAGGAAGAAATTGAGAACCACCGGTATGTCAGCCGCCAATATACTCCGCGAACTGACCGGTACTTCCAGCAGATTACAAAGGAATGGTTCCCGGACGGATGCGAAACAGTATGCCTTGAAAATACGAATCTGCGCATTCCTCCTGCCACTTACAATGTCTTGTATATCCTTGTACATGCCGTCGACCACTTCATAACCAGCGGTCTGGGACTGCGGCAACTGACAGACTGGGTATGCTTGTTGCATCATTACAGCGGTACAATTGACAAAGTTCAGCTACAAAAACACCTGCAACGCTTAGGCTTACTTAAAGTATGGAAAGCATTCGGCTGTATTGCCGTCCATACGCTCGGTCTGCCCCTGGAAGAATTTCCATTCTACGACAACACATTTCAGAATAAAGCCGAAATCATCCTGCAACGAATCTTTCTCACCGGCAACATGGGGAAAAACAACAAAGATTTGAAAAACCGCCCCAAGAGCTACCTCGGCAACAAATTATTCTCATTGCGATACAACATCAACCACCAAATCCGCCTGTTCCGCCTGTTCCCTGGGCTGTCTCTCAGATACTCCGGTTACTTTATATATACAGGATTCCGTCAATTGTGGTGGGACTGGAGAAAAAATGAGAAAGCAGTTAAAAAATGGGAGTAACCTCCTATTTTCACATTATGAAACATAGATTTTATAAAAATGTAAACTAAAGCATGGGGCAGATGCAAAATAACTCAAAATTGGCGATTCTTTTTCTATATTTAAAGAGACAACTATTGCACAATTCCATCTAATCACTTAATTTTGCCACCATAAAGATGAAAACTCCTGTGCAGTATAGGAGTTGTCTTAAATCCCTTTAATTATGAAGAAACTATTTACATGTTGCGTTTTGGGTGTCATGACACTCGGCGCCAGTGCTCAGAAAACCGTTCAAGGAAGTTATTTTTTTGATAACTGGTCCATCGGTTTAGTTGGCGGTGGAATCACACCTGCCACCCACTCTCCGTTCTGGAAAAACATGCGCGGCAATGCAGGCCTTGAAATCACCAAGCAAATCACTCCCGTATTCGGTTTAGGAGTGCAAGGAACAACCGCCGTAAACATCACCGACAGCCGTACCGCATTGGATGCCGTCAACGTGTCGTTGCTGGGTAACTTCAACCTGATGAACCTTTTCGGCGGTTATAACGGTAGACCCCGCGTTTTTGAAATCGAGGCTGTAGCAGGTGCCGGTTGGGCACATAGTTTCTATGATCACTCATACGATTACAACAACTTCACCACGAAGTACGGTCTAAACCTGAACTTCAATGTCGGTCAGAAAAAAGCTTGGACACTCGCCTTGAAACCGGCCATCGTATGGAATATGGAAAATGATGGAGTTCATGAGAGAAGTTATCCGCGCTATAACGTAAACAATGCAGCCATTGAACTGATGGCCGGCGTGACCTACCACTTCAAAAACCGTAGCAACGGCGAACACTACTTTACCCTGCAAAAAGCTTACGACCAGGCTGAAATTGACGGGCTGAACTGCCGTATCAATGAAATGCGCGGACAGATCAGTGAAAAAGACGGTCAGTTGAACCGTGCAAACGACAAAGTACGTATGCTGGAACAGCAGTTGAAAGAATGCCGCAACCGCAAACCGGTAATAGAACAGGTAGAAGTAACCAAGACTAACCAAACCATGGAATCTGTCATCACATTCCGCCAGGGCAAATCCACTGTAGATGCTTCACAGTTGCCGAATGTGGAACGCGTTGCCACCTATATGAGAAATCATCCGGAGGCTAAAGTGACCATCAAGGGATATGCTTCTCCCGAAGGCAGCGTAGATGTAAACGCACGTATCGCCGCCTCACGCGCAGAAGCAGTCAAGACTATTCTTGTTCAAAAATACAGAATCGACAAAGACCGCATCACAGCCGAAGGCCAGGGCGTAGGTGACATGTTCAGCGAACCGGACTGGAACCGTGTCAGCATCTGTACGCTTGACGGAACGAAATAAATTTGTAAAACATCATAACGAGTTGAGGCGGTATCCGAAGATGCCGCCTCTCTCTTTATAACATTGAAAATAAAATTAGCAGAGATTTTGGTTTCGTTTTTATACAACGAGTATCCTTCCTCCCGATGATATCTGTCGCGAAACAGTGGTTTTCCAAGGAAAATAGCGTTTGTTGTGTCACCTGTTTTTGCAAGATACGAAATGGGGGAAGTGCCAAATGTCGAGAACAGTCATATCTCTCATCAAAATCCTACTGTCTATGATGAATGCTCTACATAGCATTCAATACTGTTTTAGGATGACCGAAGGAATACCACTGCTGTACCTTGACGATAATATTCCTTCGGTGCTCATGTAATTCCTATTTCCTCCAAACCATTTTATTAATAATACCTGTGTAGCTTTGGATAAGCTTAACGACTTTGGAACTGACAATTTCATCGGTATAATCAGGAACAGGAAGACCATTATCTCCATTTGCATTCATTTCTACAGCAATCTCTACTGCCTGAAGAAGCGAATCACCCTCAATACCGGCAAGAACGAAACATCCTTTATCTAAAGCCTCTGGTCTCTCGGTACTAGTGCGTATGCAGACCGCGGGAAACGGATGACCAATGCTTGTAAAAAAGCTGCTTTCTTCAGGAAGCGTACCCGAATCCGAAACTACTGCAAAAGCATTCATCTGTAAACAATTATAGTCATGGAAACCAAGAGGTTCATGTTGAATCACACGACTGTCAAGTCGGAAACCACTTGTTTCAAGCCGTTTACGTGAACGAGGATGGCAGGAATAGAGGATAGGCATATCATACTTCTCTGCCATTTTGTTTATAGCAGTAAAAAGTGACAGGAAATTTTTCTCCGTATCAATGTTTTCTTCCCTATGGGCACTTAAAAGAATATATTTACCTTTCTTCAAACCAAGTCGTTCATGTATATCCGCAGCTTCTATATCCACAAGATTTTCATGAAGCACTTCTGCCATTGGAGAACCGCATACATAAGTACGTTGCGGTGCAACATTGGTTGCGTTCAGGTAACGACGTGCGTGTTCCGAATAGCAAATATTCACATCGGAAATTATATCCACTATACGACGATTTGTTTCCTCCGGAAGACATTCGTCAAAACACCTATTACCCGCTTCCATGTGAAAAATCGGTATATGAAGCCGTTTGGCCCCAATCACCGAAAGACAACTATTTGTGTCTCCAAGGACAAGGACTGCATCCGGACGTGTCTGAACCATTAATTTATATGAAGCATCGATAATATTACCCATAGTAGCCCCAAGATCATCTCCAACAGCATCCATATAAACTTCAGGATCGGCCAGTTTCAAATCTCGAAAGAAAATCCCATTTAAATTGTAATCATAATTTTGACCAGTATGAGCCAAGATGCAATCAAAATATTGACGACACTTATTTATTACCGCAGCCAATCGAATGATTTCCGGTCGAGTACCAACAATGATAAGTAGTTTTAGTTTACCATTATCAACAAATTTGATATTTGAATAATCTGTTCTTAGTTTCATGGCTTTTACATTTTTTTAGGTTCAACTTCTTCAAAATAAGTATCAGGATGACTTGAATCAAACACCTCATTCGCCCACATCAATGTGACAAGATTTTCTGTATCTGACAAGTTAATGATGTTATGCGTATAACCAGGAAGCATATGTACGGCTTCTATCTTTTCCCCACTAACCTCAAAATTCAACACTTCATCGGAATCAATTCGCCTTTCCTGGATTAATGCCCTTCCACTTACTACGATGAAAAATTCCCATTTGGTATTGTGCCAATGTTGTCCCTTTGTTATACCAGGTTTGCTGACGTTTACACTAAATTGACCACAACCGGCAGTTTTCAGCAATTCGGTAAACGAACCTCTTTGGTCGATATTCATGTCTAAGGGGAAACAGACTTTTTCTTTAGGCAAGTAACTTAGATACGTACTATAGAGCTTCTTACTGAAACTTCCTGACGGAATTTCAGGCATCAGCAATGTTTGGCTTTGTTCTTTATATGCATATAGTAACTCAACAATCCTCCCAAGGGTCACTTTGTGTGTAATAGGACAATAACAATATCTTCCTTTTTCAGAAGCTATAACTTCCAATCCTTCAAACTCACAATGGTGTTCTTCACCTCTCAGTGCTGCAATCATCTCCTCGACAAGGTCGTCTATGTAAAGCAATTCAAGTTCTACGTTCGGATCATTCACCTGTATAGGCAAGTTATTAGCAATATTGTGACAGAAAGTGGCTACCGCACTGTTATAATTGGGACGACACCATTTCCCAAACAAATTTGGAAATCTATACACCAAAACTTTTGCTCCAGTCTCTTTGGCATAATCAAAGAACAATTCTTCACCGGCTTTTTTGCTTCTGCCGTATTCGCTGTTTCCAAATCTTCCTGTCAGTGAAGCCTGGGTGGAACTGGACAACATTACCGGACAAACGTTTTGGTACTTTTTTAATGTATCCAAGAGACAGGATGCAAAACCGAAGTTACCTTTCATGAACTCTTCATTTTCTTGAGGACGGTTCACTCCCGCAAGATTGAACACGAAATCGGCTTTTGAACAATATAGATTCAACTCCTCCAACGTACTACCAAGGTCATATTCCATTACCTCTTCTATGGTAAGGCCATCGTAACAATGTGCCTTTCCATCCCGAATATTTTTAAGTTGCACGCAAAGATTCCGTCCGACAAAACCTTTTGCACCCGTTATCAGTACTTTCATAATCCTATCTATCCATTACATCATCGGGAGATACCGGCACATATTTCCCATCTTTAATCTCCAATATCACACATGGTTCCGTCACTATCACGGAATGCCATTGTCCTGCGGGGATTTGTACGCCATACACCCCATTCGCTGCATTAAGTACAAAACGTTTTGTTTCTCTACCCTCCTCATCATAGAATACTTCTACCAGAGATCCACGAACTATCATCAAAGTTTCAGCCGTTGCAGGATGACGATGAATAGGAACCACCGTACCGGGTAAAAGAGCATTTAACATACGTTGCGAGTTGTCATCACACGAAGTACGTAAATCGTGAGCTACACGTAAACGTCCACTCTCTGATGCCTTTTTTAACAATGCATCCAGCAATACATTATCTAATACCATAATCTTGATTGCTTGTTTTATTCCGAACGGATTTCTTTTGCTTTAGCGTGTTCAATTAACCCTAAGTCTTCTTGAATGAACCGCAAACGCATCAATTGCATTTTCATGCCCTCCACATCGAGGCGATTTGTATTATGGCTGTGATAATCTTCTATTTTGGCTATATCCTTATTACCTTCCGTAAAGAACTTGTCGTAATTTAAATCACGGTTGTCGCAAGGAATACGATAATAATCACCCATATCTATAGCCTTTGCCATCTCTTCACGGGTTACCAAAGTTTCATATAATTTCTCGCCATGGCGAGTCCCAATTATTTTCACTTCAGTTTCGCCGTATTCAGGATTGATTTTCGCATAAATCTCTTTTAATGCTTGTGCCAAAGTTTCCAATGTGGCAGCAGGTGCTTTTTGAACAAAAAGGTCCCCATTATGCCCATGGGTAAAAGCATATACCACCAAATTTACAGCATCATCAAGTGTCATCATAAAGCGGGTCATGTTCGGATCTGTAATAGTGATGGGATTACCTTCTATTATCTGCTCAACCCACAGGGGAATTACCGAACCACGGCTTGCCATCACATTGCCGTAACGGGTGCAACAGATGGTCGTCTGTGCCCCTTCTCCTAATTCACGTCCCTTAGCAATTGCCACCTTCTCCATTAATGCCTTACTGATTCCCATTGCATTAATCGGATAGGCCGCTTTATCTGTTGAAAGAACCACTACGTTTTTCACGCCATGTTCGATAGCGGAAAGCAAGACATTTTCCGTACCTAATACATTTGTACGAGTTGCTTCCATCGGAAAGAACTCACAACTGGGCACTTGTTTTAACGCGGCTGCACTAAATACATAATCAACACCACGCATAGCAACATCTACAGAAGTCTTATTCCGAACATCTCCTATATAGAACTTCACTTTGGGATTTTGTAGACGATGCCGCATGTCATCCTGCTTCTTTTCATCACGGCTGAATATACGAATTTCTTTGATGTCGCTATCAAGGAAGCGACGAAGTACGGCATTTCCAAAAGAACCAGTGCCCCCTGTAATCAACAGGACTTTATCTTTGAATACTGACATAAATGTATTGTATTATTGTTATGATCGTTTTTCTATGATTTCAAACAAGTGCTCCATACACACTGTTTTTTGATATGTAATCTCATAGTAGGCCAAAGCCGCCTCGCCCATTGCATGCCGCTCTTCTGGAGTCATTCGTTTCAGCTGCATAACATGTTTGGCAAAAGTCTTATAGTCACTCGCATTGGCCGAGAATCCACAATTCACTTCTGCTATTACATCCTGCGTTTCTCCATTAATCATGGCCACAATCGGTTTTCCAGCTGTCATGTATGTTTGAACTTTGGCCGGCACTATCAGTGAGAAGATCGGTTCATCCTTCAAAGACAGGAACAGCACATCTGCTTCCCTATAAAATGCCGGCATCATCTCCAAAGGGAATCTTCCCGGACAGCACACCGTTTCTTGCAATCCATTTGCCTGAATGAAGTCCAACACCCATTGCCGCTTCCTTCCCTCGCCGATAATCACAAACTTAATCTCTTTCTCTTCTTTTAAAAGCAAGGCTGCCTGCATCACATGGTCAAAATCCTGCGCTTCACCGATATTTCCGGCAAACATCACTCGAAAGCCCGTGGGTATTAGCGATTTTATCTTATCCCTGTCTATCGCGGAAACACCTACTTCGGCAAACGTGTCTTCCGCCCAGTTTGGGAAATACACTATTTTATCTCCAAAATCCCCTTTGTCCAAAATAGACTTTCGAAACCCTTTCGAGCTAATCAGTATCTTGTCTGAATTACGGTAGATCAATCGTGTCAACCATGCAAAAAAGCCCAGCACCCGCCTATTGTTTATCCCTCCTGCAGCCTGCAAGCTTTCCGGCCATAAATCAAGTACCCAAAAATAAAGGGGAGAGCGTCTTATCCATTTTACCATCAAAGCGGGAATTCCTTGTGTGACAGGTGAGGTTTCATGTACGAAAACAGCATCATAATGTTTGAACAATGCCATAAACACTGCCCACAACGAGGCAATAAATGCCCAACTCAAATAATTAAATGCCAATCGTACCCCTCCCCCATTGCCACGAGGAATAACAAACGTGCGATATACCGTCACTCCATTTATAATCTCCTTCCTCCTTTTGAACAGTCCATACCCCTCATAGAACTTCCCTTGTGGATAATTAGGAATACCAGTGAGTACAGTCACTTGATGCCCTCGCTTAGCCAATTCAAATGCCACATCATTACTTTTAAAGTTCTCCGGATAAAAATATTGAGATACAAGTAAAATTTCCATTTTTTATCATCAGGATTCTATGGTACCAAACTCACTGGTTGGATTGAATTTTTCTAATATGCAAATTTACACATAATGACGAATATCGGGAATAAAAACAGCCTAAAAAACTCACCAATTCTCATCCAACAGAAAATCTACTATATATTTGTGTCTCACCCCCTCTACATTATCCCTCCATGCGCTATCCATACTCACCACAAACTTTGGATAATGGTCGTTAATCGCCAATAAAGGAGCAAACTCACGCTCCACCGTCGCAGCCGACTCCATGAGATAAGTCACTTGAACGTATATTTTCTCTAGCAAGAATAAAGTTGAAATCACGATGAGGTAGTCGCCTGACGGCAATGCCCAATCGTCAAACAATTCTGTCAAATATTATCCCGCTCTTCTGCTTATTTTCAACGCTTCGTAATACCGTATTTGGGCGTATTTTCATTCAGTACTGTATTACACCTTCATTCAGTGCTTTGTTAGGGGTTCATTCAGTGCTTCGTTAGTCCTTCATTCAGCACTGTATTAAGGTCTCATTCAGTGCTTCATTACACCCTCATTCAGTACTGAATGAAGGTGCAACAAAACAAGTTTGAAAACATCGACATTCTTCGACGCTTTTCGACGCTTGGCATTCTCTTCGTTTCGTATCTTGCAAAAACAGGTGATATGAAAGGACGCTATTTCCCTTGAAAAGCCACTGTTTCGTGACAGATATCATCTGGAGGTATGATATTCATTGTATAAAAATTAGAAAGCGACAAAGAATTCGGAACAACCCGTTAACGAATAGGATTTCAGACAGACAACTATCCGTAGACTATTATTATAGTTATCGCAAGGTCATCATCCCAACGCTGTTTATGCCATGCAGAGTCGGGTCATTTTTCGACAAATTACCACATATCAAGTATAATATATTATACTTCATGTTTTAGAAACGTCTTCTTCATATCAAATTCCGCCCATAAAGTATATTTTATTGTACTTTTATATAATTTCGCCCGATTTTCTTATTAACTTTGTGCAAAAGTTTATTATGTCATACTATGGAACTAAAAGATATAATGAAGCAACGTCGGGAGACACTATCCCTCACACAACAGGATCTCGCCGAAATGGCACAGGTCGGACTCGCCACAATCAAGGATATACGTCAGTTCGGGATAAGAAAAGTCTCATAAAAGTAGGTAATCTCGCAAAT
>CAMWUI010000053.1 GCA_947177395.1 uncultured Paraprevotella sp. | reverse complement strand
GCTATAAAACATATTGTTAACGAGTAAATGTTAAAAAGAGTGAACAACAGAAGAAAGAGGAGGGGGAGGAAAGATTATATATATGGATAAGAGGAAGCGGGGAAGCTTGACCCGGTGGAGTGAGGAAGACACGATATCCCCCGACGACATTATGGTAGAGTATCGAAAAGACACAAGCATTCTTTTAGATTCCCGTACGGAGCGGAATAAATATACATGTAGCCTCTTCATGAGAAGCTACGAATCTCAACTGACAGACGAAACAGAATTTTGCAAAAAAATAAATATTCCACTATTCTTTCTGTTATATTATTTTCTCAATTTATTTTGGATACTATTAATAAAAATCATACTTTTGCGAATGATAGGGAATAATTCTATCACAATATTTAAAAAAAGAAACGCTATGCTTTTCTTACTAAATGAAAACATAAAATCACTTAAGACGAGCATTGTCGGCTCACGTTTTCTTAAATCTAATAATAATCGCAGAATAGAGCCAGTCTGCTTAAACCCTTTTAAAAATATAAAAAAATGTGTTTTAACCTTCGCTCTATGCTTGACAACAACGATGGCTATATTAACATCCTGTAGTTCAGGAGTTAATCAAAAGGATCCGCAAAATGTAGCGGAAGCCGCACTCAAGTATTACGACAACGGCGATTATGAGGGACTTAAAACCTTAGTCAATCCCAACAACACGGCAAAGATTAAGGAGATGGACAAAATGATTGAGTTGGCTAAGAAATTTAAAGAAGAGTACCCCGAAAAAGCGTCACAATCAGAGACTGTTGTCCGCGTATTCCAAGATGTTTTAGAAGAATACACAGGCAGAGAAGTTACACCCGAAACCAAATTGGCCCGTGTAAGGTTCGATGCAGAAAAGTCTCCTTCCTCTGTTATTGTTGAACAGGAAAACGGAATGTGGTATTTCGAAAGATTCAAATAATAAAAATGAGACAGTACAAGTATAGTTATAATCATCAACAAACAGAATCACAATGAAAAAAATTATCACACTGACAGTTGCACTCATAACAATGACACTCAGTGGACACGCCCAAGATCAATACGTCTACTCCACCAAAGGAAACGTTAATATCAGAACTGCACCTTCCGCTTCCGCCGCCAAAGGAGGCACACTCAAAAAAGGTGAGATGTTTCCTCTTATAGAAACAAACGGCAGTTGGTATAAAATCGACATCAATGGCAAACCCATGTACGTTTCACAGTCTGTGGCAACAATTTGCGACGCCGTTATTCCGACAGAAATGTTCAACAAAAGCATAGACTCCAACAAAGGGGCAGATAAAATCCGTTTTCAGGGAGACATTGAAATTTCACCTATTGATAAGACTCATGCTTTAATTAACATCTCATGGATGAGAGTAAATCTACCGGCCGAAAGCTACTGCTACATAGCGGATGTCAAAGATGGGAAAATCATTGCCACTCATCAACGATTTGAATGGGGAGATGCCTCTGAAGGCCTTAAATCACTCATGGAAAATGCTGATAAACTTGAGCAACCCAAACCGGTCGGCTTTGACGAATGGAACAACACCCTCATATTTGATGGTATCCTCTATTCGGAATTCGAATAGCAAAATTCGATTCATCGCTTATATCAGCCCAACAGAATCTTTCTATTGGCAAAATTCACCGAGAGTCGGGTAATACCGACAACTCGGTGTTTGCTTTTTATATACGGCATAAGAAACATCGAAAATCATAGGGATTCGGAGAATTCTTCCGATAGAATAACATTCGTGTCTGACAAACAAAAAGCCCCTGCCTCTCCGAAGAAAGGCAAGGGACACTTATTGGTATTTATCGATAAAATCAATAAATGCTGATTTTAGCTGCCAGCGCCTTGCACTTTTCGCGCAACACCGACTGATCGGCCTGCAGGTCATCCCAGCAAACCACGACACCCATGCGGCGCCCGACATGCGCCACCGGTTTGCCAAACAGGCGGAGATAGGTGCGTGTTGCCGCACATACATCCTCTTCCCCCCTATACTGAGGGCGTCCTTCCGTCTCCGCTTCCGACAAAATGACGGCACTGGCCCCCATGCGCTCCTGTGTTATTTCAGGAATCGGCAACCCCAACACAGCCCGGCAGTGGAGTTCGAACTCAGAAAGATTCTGTGTACCGGCCAGCGTCACCATACCGGTGTCATGCGGGCGCGGACTCAATTCTGAAAAAATCACGCCTTCCTTGTGACTCAGGAAGAACTCTACGCCCCATATACCGGCTCCCGAAAGAGCTTCGGTTATCTTGCGGGCCATCTCCTGCGCCTCCACCAACATCTTAGGTGAAACGGCAGCCGGCTGGAAACTTTCCCTGTAATCTCCTCCTTTCTGCACATGCCCGATAGGCTGACAGAACAATGTGGGACCGTTTTTCTGAGTTACGGTCAGCAACGTGATTTCACTATCAAAAGGAATAAACTGTTCCACAATGACTTCTTTCACATCGCCCCGCGCACCGCCGCAGGCATAGTCCCACGCTTTCGGCAATTCCTCCGGCCCGTCCACCTTGCTCTGACCGTGACCGGAAGAACTCATCAACGGTTTGACGATACAAGGATACCCCACGGCCTCCGCCGCCTGTTTCAGTTCTTCAAACGTATTGGCATAACGATAGTCGGCCGTTTTCAGTCCCAGCTCCGTATGCGCCAATTCACGAATCGCCTTCCGGTTCATCGTGAAATTCACAGCACGTGCACTGGGCACCACCTGAATCCCCATCTCCTCGCAATCGTACAGACGCTCGGTGCGGATGGCTTCTATTTCGGGCACAATAATGTCCGGACGATGCTTTTCCACCACAGCCATCAGTGCTTCTCCGTCGAGCATACTGAACACCTCACACTCGTCGGCCACCTGCATGGCCGGAGCTCCGGCATAAGAATCACATGCTATCACATACTGCCCTTTCCGCTTGCATGCAATAACGAATTCCTTACCCAATTCACCGGAACCTAAAAGAAGTATTTTCTTGGTCATAATTCCTTATTTCCACTAATTTTCAACAAAGATAAAAAAAATCCCACACACAGAAACCATCCTTACACAGAAGATTACTGTTTTTATTCCACGACTGAGACGGCCCGCTACTGGTGTTGCTCACGCAATAGGTCGTTGACAGTCTTCACCGGATTAAACGTGGAAAGAGGTACTTCCACAAACACCGTGCTCCAGTCGCTCATAGCACCGTTCCACAAACCGGGCAACTCCAATGCTTTCAGCTCCTTGCCGTTCTTACTTTTATAAGAGATGAAACCGGTATTCACATCCACGAAATCCGGCAAATGGAATTTGTCGCCTTTGTAGTCACGCAGGGCACAAACCAAATCCACCGGATTGAAGTGCGTACCCTCGGCAAACATCCGCATGTATTCCGGATTCCCCGTATCTATCTGACTGCTCTCCAAAATCTGTAACGACATCGTGCCGTCCGTATTATATGCCAGAAATGGTCCTCCGCCGGGTTCGCCCACATTCCTTACCACACCGCACACACGCATCGGGCGATTCAGCTTGCGACGCAGATATATAACCAGTTCCGCATCTTCCATATCCTTTATGTCTTCCTTGCGGCAGAACAACTGCTGTTGCACGAAACGTATAATCTCTTCCAGGTCGGCATGGGCGTATACCCCGCTGTCCAGTTTCTGCAAATAAGCAAAAGCCTGCCGTTGCAAAGACACCAGAATACCTGCCAACACCTGTTTATATGTCACCGTATCACCTTTCAATCGGTCGGGCACCACATTGTCGATGTTCTTGATAAACACCACATCGGCATCCAAATCATTCAGGTTTTCTATCAGCGCCCCATGACCGCCCGGACGGAACAGCAACCGACCGTCCACTCGGAACGGTTCGTTATCCATCGTGGCTGCCAGCGTGTCAGTACAGGCTTTCTGCTCAGAAAAGTTTACCTGATATTCCACACCGTACAGGGTGGCATATTCCTGTTTCTTCCGTTCCACCAGAGCGGCGAACAAGTCCTTATGTTCCGCACTTACCGTGAAATGAACATCCGCCTTTCCGTCCATCGAGGCATACAAAGCCGACTCTACCAAATGTTCTTCCACCGGAGTGCGGGCGGACTCGCCGTAACGATGAAACTTGAGCAGCCCTTTGGGGAACTGGCCATAATTCAATCCATTTTCCTTCAACAGATTGGCCACAACCGTCTTGTAAGCTCCCGCACTCAGTAATGCGGAGATACCCTTTCCCCCATTCCTCCGGCACACCTCGTCCAGGTCGGCATAAAAGGCAAAATGCCCTATCTCTGCAAAAAACTGCTTCTCAAAATCCGTAGACGGGACATCATACGGGGCGTCTAGAAATTCAAACAGATTCTTAAACATACGGCTGGCGGCACCGGATGCCGGAACAAACTTTGTCACCTTCTTACCGCTTTTCTTATAAGATTCCCAGACTTCCACAAACCGATCGCATTCTTCTTCCGTTGGACAGAGAACCCCGTTGCCTACCGAAGCCGCCGCCTTCAGTTTCAGAAAGGGGAATCCTTTCCTGAAATTTTCCAGCTGCTCCTGTATCCGTTCTTCAGATATTCCTTTTTTCTCCAACAACTTTTTGTCTTCTAACGTTAACATGACTACCGCTTTTTGATATAATTTTATAAACCAATGTTCAAATATAACAAAAAAATGCAATAGAACTATCCTATCTATCAAAAAAGGACTACCTTTGAAAGAAAAAAATTTCGGCTTATGAATGACAACAGCTTTTTCACTTCGGAAGAACGGAAGCAACTATGCAATCTGTACCATAGTCTGCTAAAACTGTCGGACAACGTCCTGCAACCGGATGACTGCTTGAAAATGAAGGCACACATCGAGGAGGCAGTACAGAAAAAGTTGCTAAAACGGGACATCTTCGGCTTCAACCCCGTGATTACCGACATGGAAACCTCCCTGATTGTGGCCTCCGAAATCGGACTGACGCGCGCTGCCATCCTGGGGGTTATGCTGCACACTTGTGTCAAGAGCGGAGCACACCAAGTGGAGGACATCGAACAGCGGTTCGGCGCGGACGTGGCTACCATCATACGGGGACTGAACCGCATAGAAGACCTGTACGAAAAGACTCCGGCCATACAGAGCGAAAACTTCCGGAGCCTGCTCCTCTCGTTTGCCGAAGACATGCGTGTCGTGCTTATCATGATTGCCAACCGGGTTCAGACCATGCGGATGATCAAGGACACGGACCGGGAAGAGGCACGTCTGAAAGTGTCGGCCGAAGCAGCGTATCTGTATGCCCCACTGGCTCATAAGTTAGGACTCTACAAACTGAAAAGCGAACTGGAAGACCTTTCGCTGAAATACATGGAGCACGATGCTTATTACCACATCAAAGAAAAGCTGAACGCAACCAAGCAAAGCCGCGACTTGTACATCGCCAACTTCATCACTCCAGTCCAGACAAAGCTGGAAGCCGCCGGTTTGAAATTTCATGTGAAGGGACGCACCAAGAGTATACACTCCATCTGGCAGAAGATGAAAAAGCAGAAATGCGATGTCGAAGGGATATATGACTTGTTTGCCATCCGCATCATTCTGGATTCCAAACCGGACCGCGAAAAGATGGAATGCTGGCAGGCTTATTCCATCATCACCGACATGTACCAGCCCAATCCGCGCCGGTTGCGCGACTGGTTGTCTATCCCCAAAAGCAACGGCTATGAGAGTCTGCACATCACCGTACTGGGACCGGAGAACAAATGGGTGGAAGTACAGATACGCACGGAACGGATGGACGAAGTGGCCGAACGAGGACTGGCGGCTCACTGGCGTTACAAAGGTATCAAGAGTGGCGAATCCGGCGTGGACGAATGGCTGAACAACATTCGAAATGCCTTAGAGACAAACGATGACCTGCAACTGATGGACCAGTTCCGTATGGACCTATACGAAGACGAGGTGTTCGTGTTTACTCCGAAAGGCGATTTATTCAAACTGCCCAAAGGGGCTACAGTCATCGACTTCGCCTACACGATTCACACCAACGTGGGCAACCGGTGTATCGGAGCACGCATCAACGAAAAGAACGAACCGTTGCGTACCCGGTTGCATAGCGGAGACACGGTGGAAATTCTCACCGCCAGCAACCAGACCCCTAAACAAGACTGGCTGAATCTGGCACAAACAAGCCGAGCGCGTGCCAAAATCAGGCAGTCCCTGAAAGAGGCACAGGCCAAACAAGCGGCTTTTGCCAAAGAGATACTTGAACGGAAATTCAAGAACAAGAAAATAGAATATGACGAACCCACGATGATGCACGTCATCAAGAAAATGGGCTTCAAGGTGGTGACAGACTTTTATAACAGCATAGCCAACGAAACGACTGACGTGAACACCGTCATCGAAAACTACACGGCGATGCAGCGCTATGATTCCGGTCAGGCCGAGCATACCCCGGCCCCCAGCGCACAAGCCTACAACCAGCAGTCGGAAGCAGAACAGAAAACACGAGCGCACGATGACGTACTAGTCATCGACCGCAATCTGAAAGGACTGGAGTTCTCACTGGCCAAATGTTGCCAGCCCATCTACGGAGACGAGGTATTCGGTTTTGTCACTGTCACCGGGGGTATCAAGATACACCGCTGCGACTGTCCCAACGCCGAGGAAATGCGCAAGCGTTTCGGCTACCGCATCGTCAAGGCACGCTGGGCCGGCAAACGCGGCAGTCAATATCCCATCACACTGAAGGTTGTGGGCAACGATGACTTAGGTATCGTCAACAACATCACATCCATCATCAGCAAAGAGGAAAAAATCTCCCTCCGAAGCATCGGCATTGACTCTCACGACGGCCTGTTCTCCGGCACGCTAACCGTCCTGTTGGAGGATACATCGAAACTGGACTTGCTCATCAAGAAACTGAAAACCGTGAAAGGTGTCAAGCAGGTGTCCCGAAGCTGACAGAAAAAGTATATATTCCATAGTGCCACTGCCTGTAAAAGGCCGAGGGAAGGCATGATTTTTTACCAGAATCATATACCTGGAAATATCCGGCACAGCAGAGTAAAACGGGGATTTTTAAAGAAGTGCTTCTTCGGGGTGTAATACAGTGCTTTATCAGGAGTTAAAACAGTGCTTCGTTAGTTGTTCAATCAGTGCTTCATTACACCCTCAAACAGTGCTCCGTCAAGGTGTAACAAAGCACTGTTTGAGAGTCCGAAAGAGTGAGTCGGAAAATATCGGCACTCTTCGACACTTTTCAACACATAGCACACTCTTGATGTCGTATCTTGCAAAATGAGAGGGAAAATCACTTGTATTCAAAGGGGACAATATAACGGATATCAGCAGACGAAGCACCGATATAAGCCTTGAACTTACCCGGCTCTGCCACCCAAGCGTGCGTCTTATCGTTAAAAAAGTTCAAAGACTCAGATGTAATCTCAAACATTACATTCTTTGTCTCCCCCGGCTGCAGCCTGACTTTACCGAAACCTTTAAGTTCCTTTACCGGACGCGGCAATGAGGATTTGAGATCGGAGATATAAAGTTCTACAATTTCACTGCCGGCCACCGCTCCCTTATTGGTGACAGGCACCTCTATCGCCATTCTGCCATTTTCTCCGATGATAGTGGTCGAAACTATCGGTCGGCCATATTCAAATCTCGTATAACTCAGTCCGTGCCCAAACGGGAAGAGAGCCGGTATCTTCTTAGTATCGTGCCAACGATAACCCACCAGTATGTCTTCTTTATAAACCTGCCGCGGATAACCGCCTCCCTCCATGACGGAACCGGGATTCGCTGCTGCTTGTGCTTCCCGGCTATCGACTCCCGGATAAGACTCTACGCCAAACGAGTTGGCACCACAATCTTCGAGCACCACAGGTATGGAGTAAGGCAATTTCCCCGAGGGATTTACTTTCCCGGCTATCACATCCGCCAGACTGGCACCGCCCATCGTACCAAGATAAGAAGCGTGGAGAACTGCCGGGACACTCTTTACCCATGGCATCGCATAAGCATTTCCTGAAATGTTGGCAATGATAATATCTGGATTCGCTTTTACCAATTCCTCTATCAGTTGATTCTGCCCGAAAGGCAGTTCATACCCGTGCCGATCCGTTCCTTCGCAATCCTGCCATGCGTTCTTGTTAAGTCCGCCGATATAAATCACGACATCGGCCTTTTTCGCCATAGCCACCGCCTCCGCACGCAATCTGTCCTGCACGTCCGACGAGACAGGTTCCTCCGCCTCATAAAGCGCACGTCCGCACGCATAACCGGGAGCGTACATCACCTTGTCGCCATAAAGACGCCGGAGCGCCGCCAGCGGCGACACATAGTTTTTGACTTTCAGCTCCGAGGAACCGCCACCTTCCGTAAGGCATCGCGTGGCATTGTCTCCCACCACGAGAATAGTTCTGTATTTCGCCCCGTCGAGCGGAAGTATACCATTGTTTTTAAGTAGGACGATAGACTCGTCGCCGATGGTCTTGGCGGCATCGTAATGTTCGGGAGAACACTTCGAGCCAAACGGTTTCCCGGTATTCATCGCCGTCCGGAATATCAACCGCAAGATATTGCGTACTTTATCGTCGACGGTGCTTTCCGGCACCTCTCCTTTTTTTATCATCTCTAGAAAAGGACGGGCAAGAAAGTAATCATCATATCCGAACTGACTTTCGCTGGTAAGTCCGTTGGTATAGGATCCCATCTCTATGTCCAGCCCGTTCAGTGCCGCTTCTTTCGTGTCGTGGGCACCGCCCCAGTCGGTTATCACGACTCCGTCAAATCCCCATTCCCCTCTCAGGATATCGTTGAGCAAGCGCGCGTTGTGACAGCAATGTTGCCCCCAAACCTTGTTGTATGCTCCCATTATGGCCCAGGCACCTCCTTCTGTCACGGCCTTCTTGAACGCGGGGAGATATATTTCGTAAAGTGCCCGTTCGCTGACATGCACATCGACCGTGCCCCGCCATTGTTCCTGATTATTGAGAGCGAAATGTTTCACACAAGCCGCCACCCCGTTCTTCTGCAATTCCCGGATATAAGGCACCACCATCTCACCGGCAAGATAAGGATCCTCGCCCATATACTCGAAGTTACGCCCGTTGAGGGGCGTGCGGTATATATTCACGCCGGGACCGAGCAACACATCTTTTTCACGATAGCGTGCCTCCTCGCCAATGCACTTTCCGTACAGGGCTGCCATCTCCGGATTCCAGGTGGCAGCCAAAGCGGTAAGGGCTGGAAAAGCCGTGATGGAGTCATTCGTCCATCCGGCATATCCCCAGTCGTTCCAGTCAATCTCCGCCCTGACTCCGTGAGGGCCGTCGCTCATACGTATACCGGGGATTCCGAGACGCTCAACCCCTCTCGTGGAAAACTTGCTCTGGGCATGGCACAACGCCACTTTCTCTTCAAGCGTCATCCGTGAAAGAGCATCTTCCACCCGTTTCTCAACCGGTTCATCCGAATCGAGATACACGAACTTATCCGCATGTGCGACGGAACTCCATGTTCCCATAGTTACCGCCATCCATAACATTGCAAATTTCATAGATTGTTTATTATAAGGATTTAATTGTCACTGTCGATTTCTCCAGACCCGGCGAAACAGCCGTTACCCTTACATCACCCTTCCCGCCATTGTTCTGTACAATAAGCAATGCCTTTCCATAGAATGCTTTCCGACGGTCGGCCTTGAACGGTTCGAGCGATGTCTGAGAGCCATTGTCCACCCCTGCATTAAAACCGGCTCCTTCTACCGTGAACAGGATTTCATTTCCGGCAAGCGGACAAAGGTTTCCATTCCTGTCTACCACCTCGACCGTAATATAACAGAGGTCGGTGCCGTCGGCTTTGATTTCAGTACGGTCGGGCACAAGCCTTATCGCCGACGGAGCACCGGCGGTCTTCACGGACGTACGCTTTACCTCTTTACCTCCGCTCCGGCTCACAGCCTCCAGTTCGCCAGCCACAAAGGGTACACGCCACCATACGTGATACCGGCCGTCCTCAGGGTGTTTACTGCCAAGCGACTTTCCGTTGAGCAGAAGTTCTACCTCGTCGGCATTGTTAAAGTAGGCCCAGACATCGACTATCTCCCCTTCCGTCCAGTTCCAATGAGGAAACAGATGGAGCACCTTCTTATCAGGACGCCAGCGGCTCTGGTACATATAATAGGAATCCTTCGGATTTCCGGCAAGGTCTACAAGTCCGAAATAGGAACTGCGGGCAGGCCATCCGTAAGGAGTAGGCTCCCCGAGGTAGTCGAATCCTGTCCACACGAACTGTCCCATAATGAAATCATGATTCTCCACATGACGCATCGTTCCCTCGTGGGTATTTCCCCAGGGAGCGTGACAGTTATCGTAGGCCGAACAGGCAAAAGAGGCATCATAAAAAGGCTTGTCCCAGCGTTCCGGCCAGAGATTCACGCTGTCCGACGGCATCCGGTAATAACCTCTTGTCTGGAGAGCCGATACGCTTTCGGTCACGACAAATGGTTTACCGGGGAAATTTTGGGGCACGTCCTTAAACCAGTTATCATGGTAATTAAACCCGATAATATCGAGAGCATTAGAACGGAAAAGATGATTACCGGGATCCGGTTCATTGCAACCGGCAGTGACGGGACGGGTAGGATCCAGTTGCCGTGTCATGTCCGCCAGTTTCCGGGTGAGAAGGGAATTTACCGAAAGAGGATCTTCTTTCCGGGCCAGCATTTCTTCTCCATGTCCGAAGTTGAGAATCAGATTCGCTTCTTCAAGCGACAACGTATCGGCCCGTGCGTCGCTCCATTGTTCAAGAACCTCGTTACCGATACTCCATATAATGACAGAAGGATGGTTGCGGTCGCGGACAATCAGATCGGTCAAGTCTTGTTCATGCCATTCAGGAAAATAACGCGCATAATCATGAGACGTCTTTTTCTTGCGCCACATGTCAAAAGCCTCATCCATAACCATGAGTCCCATGGAGTCACAGAGTTCAAGCAGTTCCGGGGCGGGTGGATTGTGGGACGAACGGATGGCGTTGGCACCCATTTCTTTCATAATCCGCAACTGACGGGCAATAGCAGCCTTGTTTACCACCGCTCCCAGCGCACCGGCGTCGTGATGCAGACACACACCGTTTATTTTCATACGCTCTCCGTTGAGCGAGAATCCTTTCTCTGCATCAAATCCAAGATAGCGGAATCCTGTTCGGGTCTCATATCTGTCGACGGTGTATCCTTTGACTTTCACCTCACTCACAACGGTATAAAGCACTGGATTTTTCACTGACCACAAAGAGGGAGACAGTACTGACACGGCCTGTCTGACTTCCGTCGCCCCGTTACGTTTCAGAGTGACAGGGGATGACGTCTTCGCTACCACGTGCCCGTCGGGCGCAACCACTTCTGTAACCAATAAGGCTTTCACATTCTTCTTTCCGGAATTTTCCAGCCGAGTAATCGCTGTCAATTCAGCCACCGCATCGGACACTCTGTCCTGACGCACAAAAGTTCCCCATTGAGCCACATGCACCGGATTGAGCACCCTCAGCCACACATGACGGTAAATACCGCATCCGCTATACCATCTGGAATTAGGCTGTTCCGAATTATCCACCCTGACCGCCACGATATTCCTGCCCGATTTCAACCACGGAGTGATATTATAACTGAAAGAGGCATAGCCGTAGGGACGGGTCCCCAGTTCATGTCCGTTGACAAACACGGTGGCATTCATGTAAACACCGTCGAAATCAATATAAACTTCCTTCCCTTTCCAAGCCGGAGAAAAGGTGAATGTCTTGCGATACCAGCCGATGCCACCGGGAAGAGCTCCGCCTCCCGTGCCAGAAGGATTCTCTTTGCTGAAATGTCCTTCGAGAGCCCAGTCGTGAGGAAGATCGAGGTTCCGCCAGGATGAGTCATCCCATGCGGGAACGACATACAAGAAAGAATCATCCAAAGAAAATTTCCACCCTTTGTCGAAAGAGACGGCACGGTTGTCGCCCGCCGCCCATAAACTCACAGCATTGGCAAGGAAACACATACAGACCGCAACAAACGTTGCCATACTTTTATTCTCCATAATCCAAATCAGATTGTTATTTCAATTTCAGAACCGTCATACCTGACGCCTTTCCCTTTCACTTCGCGGAATATCCCACTGACATAAACATAAAAAGAAATACCCCCTCATATCGGTCGGCACCACGAATAATACATCCGCCTATTTTATTATTTTCCGAACATCGTACTTACCTTTTACTATATAGATACCAGAACCGAGGGATGACACCGCTGTACGGTAGTCATACGCCTTGTTTACGAGTTTGCCTTCCGTGTTATATACATTGTATATATCATCTCTTTTTATCAATGGGGCAATACCGGATATATCTTCTATCGCATTTTCGGTATCGACAACCAGTTTTCCGGTAATCACACCGCGACCGACCGTAGACATATAAACGCGACCATATTCATTCATATCCCCGGATACAATCTGAGCATTGCCGGGGCCTCCGAACTGATGTCGGTCGTCGTTGATGCGCGTCCACCTGATACCGCTGTCGTCGCTGCGGTAGAGCCCTATTTTACCAGCTGCATTCTTTCTTCCCCAGATATAAAGAGACGGATAACCGCCTTCTTCCTTGGCTTTCCCAGCTCCGACACAGGTACAACTGCTCATCGTTATAGTTTTAATAACGGGCGTTCCTGTATCACATCCGGAAAGATGTGCCAGTCCATTCGTCCCCCGGGGGAGCCACACCTCACCGGACATACCGTCTACCACGCACATACGGCCGACAACATTGCTGATGTTTTTCTTCGTGGTTGCGAAACTATCGGTAGCCGGATCGTAAATGTGAATATAGAAAACACCGCCGCTCATACCGTAAAACACACAATCGCTGACAGGATCGGCAAATATATCAGTTCCTGACGGAGAATCGCTGATTTCTTTCCAGTTCTTCCCTCCATCGACAGAGTAATAGGGCTTCTTTCCGGACGGACGGGCTATCAGCATGGTTCCTTCAGCGGAAAGCGCACAACTACTAATGCCAGTATCACTGACAGGCTTGTTCTTCTTAATCCAGGTTCGTCCCCCGTTGCTGCTGTAATAGATGTCACCTGCACCGCGCAACATAACCTTGGGGTTACGAGCCGCAATGGCAATGGCGCTGGTGGAGCCCATGGAAGGGCTATACCGGCTATAGTAACGGGTGATATCGGAATAGAGACAACCGTCATAATCACCGATGGCCACAGCCAGAGGTGCACCGGTGACACTGACTACATTGAGCGGAACCGTCTCTTCGAGCCCGGTGACACACATCTTAAAAGTTGGCCGCGAGGTCCACAGATTATGGGTACAGACAATACCGTTACCCGATACGAAATAAGCCTTACTGCTGTTGAAAGGATCCATCTGAGCACTACCGCACCAGTGCAGATGACATTGCGACTTCATCCATGTTATCAAAGGTTCACTATAGGTGGAACGCCCGCTCTCCATCAGGCACGTCCACGTCTTCCCGCCGTTCTTCGATACCCATATCTGATCTCCCCAGGTGGTGACCCCGCTTTTCCAGTATTGTCCCCACCATATCCCCATGGACACAGCCATAAGATGGTCTAGATTATCACTGGCTACAGAAATATCCCCGAAAGAGACCGGCTGCGGGGATATGTCGCTCCACGCAAAAGTGGCGAGATCCAGTCTCATCAAAGCTCCGGAACCATTCGTTCCGGGACCTTCACTATCGCTGTATGCGATGTAAAGTGTCCTGCCATCCGGAGCTAGTTTGCAACGATGGGGCATATAGTCGGCAGGCGCATTCTCCACTGCATTCCAGGTAGTACCTCCATCTCGGGATATAAACAGGTTATCACCCCCCTTGTACAGAAGACCGGCTACAACGGTAACACTGTCAATGAACTGCACAAAGGATATCTTCCGGTCATTGACAAAGCAGTCAGAAGCCATCCGTTTCCAATTCTTTCCTGCATTTTCCGATTTCCACAATCCACGTGTACGCGAACCGCACAAAATCAACTTACCGCCTCGGGGGCATACCGCCAGACGCTCTCCGCTCTGTCGACCCAGGTCGTTGCCATGAGCGGGAAACAGGCCGGTGACGGTGGCAACTTGCGTAAAACTCTCACCGTAATCTTCGGAGTACAAAATAGCACTAAGCCCACCGTTCCAGTATGAGGTTCCGCAATAAAGGTATACTTTATTCGGAGACGAGGGATCTATGGCAAGACTCTCCACGCCCATCAGTCCTACCTGATTCTCAGGCAAAAAGTCAGTGATAGGAATCCACGATTCTCCCTGAGGGTTCCACCGGTAAGCACCACCTACATCGGTACGGGCATACATGAGTCCTTCTTCCTGCGGACATGTAATGATACCGGTCACGAATCCGGCTCCTCCAAAAGGGAGGGAACTCCACTCGTAAATCTCTTCCTGAGCATAAAGTCGTACGACACTGACGATTGTAAAAGCAACGATACAAAAAAGTGTTTTACTCCCCTCCACAAAATTGAACGGGGGTGGAAATAATAGTTTTTGCATGTTTTATTTAACAAAAGATTTTACTTAGGCTACGACAGATTTAAAAAAATCATTCAATAAAAAAGGAAAGAGTTCAAATCCCACTGTCCTCTTTCCTTTTTAACGGATACTTTATTCCTTTATTATTAAAATACAAGTAAATATCACCCAAAAAGTATATATTATTCTCCGGAAAAACGTTTGGCCTGTTCGCTTATCAGCGCCTCATCCTCGAAATAATTTATCTTCATGGCACGACGCACCTCGCTCAACGTCTGTGCAGCTGCCTCACGGGCCACCTCACAACCCTTGCGCAATATTTCGTAAATGGCCGGGATATCCTTGGCAAACTCTTTACGCCGCTCGCGAATCGGTTCCAGTTCTTCCTGCATGATAGCTGCAAGGAACTTCTTCACCTTCATGTCTCCCAATCCTCCGCGCTGGTAGTGAGCTTTCAGTTCGTCCAAATTCGGATAGTCCGGCAGATAACGTCCAAAGTGTTCGGGACGTGAAAAGGCATCCAAGTAAGTGAAAACCGTGTTGCCTTCCAGCGAACCGGGATCGCTCACACGCAAATGATTGGGATCCGTGTACATGCTCCTCACCTTCTTCTCCACCTCATCTGCCTCATCCGATAGATAGATGCAATTGCCCAGCGACTTGCTCATCTTGGCTTTACCGTCCGTTCCTGGCAGACGGAGACAAGCGCTGTTTTCCGGTAACAGGATATTCGGTTCTACCAATGTATCTCCATATATATAATTAAAACGACGGACAATCTCGCGCGCCTGCTCCAGCATCGGTTCCTGATCCTCGCCCACCGGTACTGTCGTAGCCTTGAAAGCCGTAATATCAGCCGCCTGACTGATAGGATAAGTAAAGAAACCTACCGGGATACTGTTACTCTCAAACTTACGCATCTGTATTTCGGTCTTTACCGTCGGATTGCGCTGCAAACGAGCTACCGACACGAGATCCATAAAATAGAACGTCAGCTCGCAAAGTTCGGGAATCTGAGACTGAATGAACAAAGTCGATTTTGACGGATCGATACCGCATGCCAGGTAGTCCAGTGCCACTTCTATAACATTCTGACGTACTTTTTCCGGATTCTCTATATTATCCGTCAGTGCCTGCCCGTCGGCCTCAAAAATGAATATCCTGTCAAAAAGACCTGAATTTTGCAATTCCACCCGACGACGAAGCGAGCCCACATAATGTCCGATATGAAGCTTGCCCGTAGGACGGTCGCCGGTCAATATAATTTTCTGCTGTGCCATAAAAGAGTTGTTTCTTGTTTTATCAGGATGCAAAGATACACAGAATGTGCATATCCTACAAGCTACCGATATTTCATATTCACAAAAAGAGGCTGTCTAACAATCAAAGTTAGGCAGTCTTCTTTTTTTTTGTAAAATTCGTAAAATCAGGCCACCTTTGTTCCATACAAGCATTCCGATGGTTTATAGCATAGGTAGCGGTTCATACAACGCCATTTTACGGTTATTG
>CAMWUI010000052.1 GCA_947177395.1 uncultured Paraprevotella sp. | reverse complement strand
GTTTTACTACACGAAAACAGGCACCTGATTAGCTGTTCTTATAAAAAGATATTCGATTGATTATTTCCCTGTTGGCCTTGTTTATCATGGAGGTATCCAGCGAATCTAGATAGATTTGTGTCGTTTTGTCTGAGTCGTGTCCTAGACCTTCGCTGATGACAGAGAGAGGGACGGCCATGTTGCGGGCGATGCTGGCCCATGAATGGCGTGCCACATAGGTGGTGAGTGGGGTAGGCAGGCCTATCATTGTGCCGATTCGTTTAAGATTCCGGTTGACACGTTGCAAGGTCTGTTCGTAGCGATTGCGGTCGGCCCGGCTTTCGCCCGTTATGATGGGAAACAGATATGCCGAACCCTTTGTCTGTTCCGCATATCTGTCCGTGATGGCTTGCATGGGGTGTTCCCATTGTATGGTGAGGCTCTGGAAGGTCTTGCGGCGGTTGTAGGTGAGGAATCCGTTACGCAGATCGCTTTTCCGGAGATGGGCGATGTCCACAAACGACATGCCGCGGGTGTAGAAGCTGAACATGAAGATGTCACGGGCAAAATCCAGTGACGGCTTTTGGGACAGGTCGAGATGACGGATGGTTCGTATCACATCGGCGGAAACAGCCCGTTTGCGGGTCTTTCCGATAGATACATGTACTTTGTGGAAAATGCTTTTGTCCTCAGTCTGTCCGTCTTCCACTGCCAAGCGGTAGAGCGTGCGGAGGGTACGCAGGTAGCAGGAGGCGGAACTGCGTTTCAGACCGCCGTGCAACATCCATGCTTCGTATTCCTGTATGAGTTCCCGGCTCAGGTCGTCGAATCCCATGTCTCTGTTCTTGCGGAACTTCTCGAAGCTCCGCAGAGCATTGGCGTAGCTTTTGGCTGTTCCGTAGCACTTCATCCGGTTTTTCCTGGTTATTTGCGACCGGATATAACCGAAGAAACTTTGAACGGGAAGTATTTGTCGGAAGGCAGCCTGTAGCTCCTCTGGTGTACAACTGAGTTTGACTTTTTCTTCCACGAGCCTTTTCATCCGGTTCATTTCTCCGTTGATGGCTGATGCGTAGAATTGCAGTGCTGTCAGTCGGGCGTTGTCGCCGGTGGATGCCGTTGTCAGGATGGCAGCATGCCTTTTGTCCCATTCATGCGGGTGGATGTGGTAGGCTGTGCTGATGGTGAATGTCTTGTGTCGGTAAATTACCTGATAATACAATGTCCCTTCCTTGCCGGATACCAAGGAGGGGCGGAATCTCAATTTGATGGTTGCCATAATCTATATACCTTATAAAATAATGTATTCGTATTTCAAAAATACGATTATGGCAATAAAGGTGGGCTTTACCTTACGAGACAAACTGTGCCGCTTGCCCGATAAAACATCAGAGTATCTGCAGTGTGTATAGGTAGATGAGGGCGGCCGGAATGGCCAGCAGGGAACTGTCGAAGCGGTCGAGCATGCCGCCGTGTCCCGGCAGTATGTTGCCGCTGTCCTTGATGCCCAATTGCCGTTTGATGAGGCTTTCCACCAAGTCTCCCCAAGTGCCGAAGATTACCACGACCAAGGCCAGGCCCATCCAGCCCATGCGATCGAGCGATGCATCGTAGGTGGCCAAAAGCTGGGATACAGCCAAGGCTACAAGACCGCCGCCGACGGAACCCTCCCAGGATTTGTTGGGGGATATGCGGGGGAATAACTTGTGTCGGCCGAACATCGAACCGAAACAGTAGGCTCCGCTGTCACTGGCCCACAGAAAAAAGAATATCGACAGGGGAATCATGAAGCGGTATTCCACACCCAGACTGGAGTGGGGGGCGCTCTGGAATGCGAGGGCGTTCAGCAGTGCGAACGGCAGGGCTACGTACATCTGTCCCAGCATCGTGAATGCCCAGTTGCCGAGCGGCGACGGACGTTTCAGATAGAGCTCGCTGACAAGCAGATAAAGCAGGGTGAGCAGATAAGGGATGAAGATGCCGCCTCCCACCATGCCGCTCATGTAGGCCCAGAAGGCGAGGAACAGGTACAGGCCGGCGACGGAGCAGATGAATGCATTGGTCTGAATGCTGTCCTGTGTCTGCGTGATCCGGCAGAATTCCCGCACACTGAGCAGGGTGACCAGACCGAAGAAAAAGGCGAAAGTCAGCGGCCCGTAGTAGAAAGAGCAGATGACGGCCACAACGAACAAAGCGCCTGTGACTGAACGTGTCAGTAAGTTTTGTATCTTAGGAGTCATGATGTTTTTATGCTTTGTCGGACTTGTCGTAGTCAAAGGGTAGTTCACCTGAAGTATCGGATACCAGTTGGTTTTCATCTTTTCTGTCCGTATTGTCCGAGGGTTGCTCATTGTTGAGCAGTTCCTCCGTGCGGCTGGTCCAAGGGCGCTTGCCGAAAATATTTTCTACGTCCTCGGCAAAGATAACTTCCCGCTCCACCAGCACCTGTGCCAGTCTGGCGTGTCCCTCACCGTGTAGCTTCAGCAATTCCTTGGCGCGGGCGTATTGCTCGTTGATCATCCGTTTGACTTCTTCGTCAATCAGTTGTGCCGTGCTTTCGGAATAGGGTTTGCTGAACGAATATTCATCGTTGTTGTAGTAGCACACGTTGGGCAGGTTTTCGCTCATGCCCATGTAGGCTATCATGCCGTATGCCTGCTTGGTCACTCTTTCCAGGTCGTTGAGCGCTCCGGAGGAGATGTGGCCGGTGAACAGTTCCTCGGCGGCCCGTCCCCCCAATGTGGCGCACATTTCGTCCAGCATCTGCTCTTTGGTGTTTATCTGCCGTTCCTCCGGCAGATACCAGGCAGCTCCGAGTGCCCGCCCCCGGGGAACGATGGTCACCTTGATGAGCGGGTTGGCATAGCGCAGGAACCATGAGATGGTGGCATGGCCGGCTTCGTGGATGGCGATGGTCTTTTTCTCTTCGTTCGTCATCACTTTCGTTTTCTTTTCCAGTCCTCCGATGATGCGGTCTACGGCACTTAAGAAATCCTCTTTGCCGACCGTCTTTTTGTCGTGGCGTGCGGCAATCAGGGCCGCTTCGTTGCATACGTTGGCGATGTCGGCACCGGAGAAACCAGGCGTCTGGCGTGCCAGCAGGTCGATGTCCACACTTTCGTCCGTCTTTACCGGAGCCAGATGGACCTTGAATATCTCCTTGCGTTCGTTCAGGTCGGGCAGGTCTACATGTATCTGGCGGTCGAAGCGTCCGGCACGCAGTAATGCTTTGTCCAAAATGTCCACCCGGTTGGTGGCAGCCAGGATGATGACACCGCTGTTGGTACCGAAACCGTCCATCTCCGTCAGCAACTGGTTCAGCGTATTTTCCCGCTCGTCGTTGCCACCCATGGCCGGGTTCTTGCCGCGGGCACGCCCCACGGCATCGATTTCGTCGATGAAGATGATACAGGGCGACTTTTCCTTGGCCTGCCGGAACAAGTCGCGCACACGGCTGGCTCCCACGCCGACGAACATTTCCACAAAATCGGAACCGGACATGGAGAAGAACGGTACATCGGCCTCCCCAGCGACGGCTTTGGCCAGCAACGTCTTACCCGTTCCCGGAGGACCTACCAGCAACGCCCCCTTAGGTATCTTTCCGCCCAATTCCGTATACTTGCCGGGATTCTTCAGGAATTCCACAATTTCCTGCACTTCCTGCTTGGCACTGGCTTGTCCGGCCACGTCCTTGAACGTTACTTTCGTGCCTTCTCCCTTTTCCACCAGTTTGGCCTTGCTCTTGCCGACATTGAACACACTGCCGCCACCGGGGCCTCCTCCCATGCGCCGCATGATGAAAAACCAGAAGCCGACGATGAGCATCAAGGGGAAGAAGTTCCAGAAAATGTTGCTGTACATGTCGTTGCCTTGCTCGTATTTCACTTCGCCTGTGAAACTGCCGTCAGCCTGCCGTGCCTCGATGAATTCTTCCAGTTTGTCGTTTGACGGGTATTCCACTTTAACGGAAGGCGCGCTGCCCAGCTGTTTTGCATCTGTGTGGAAAACATCCTGTATGTGTTCTCCCTTGACAAACATGGTAAGGGTGCCGTCGTCTTTCCGTGCCACGATTTTGCTGGCATACCCCTCGGTGACATACGTCTTGAACTGGGTGTACGAGATGGTTCGCGAGGTGCTGCTGCCGTCTCCTTTCAGGAACAGATATCCCAGCACGGCCAGAATAATGATATATATCCAGGTAATGTTGAACCCAAACCGGGGCGTATTGTTTTTGTTTTCTTTGTCGTTCATGTATTTTCGGCTTGATATTAGTCTATGTCCGGAATCTCGGTCAGTCGGGCATCGGCCCACAAGTGTTCCAAGTCGTAAAAGTCGTGCGGCTCGGGCAGGAATATATGTACGATAACGTCACTGTAGTCCATGGCTACCCATTGTGCATTGCGCAGACCGTCTACGGCAGTCGGTTTGGCATGGGCATGCGTACGTGCGAAATCACCTACGGATTCGGCGATAGCTTCTATCTGTGCGGGAGAGTTCCCCTGGCAGATAACCAGGTGGTTGCAGATGGTGTCGCCGATATCGGTGAGATCGGCCACAACGATGTCGTGTCCTTTCTTTTCTTGTATCCCTTTTATGATGGTTTTAATCAAAAACTGAGTCGTATCCATGTTACTATAATTGAAAATTGCGACAAAGATACATGATAAAGAAATACTTTGCCAATTAAAGACTTTAAAACTTTTGTTCTTTTTATCTTTTTAAGAGAAACGAAAAAGATAGAGTGTGAATGGACAAGTTTGTTCGTGCGGAGTGTCGTTTTGATTCCCTGCAAGGTGATTTTGAAGTCAGTTTTGCGGACTTTAAAATTTTCCGTTTATAATATAAGGTATGTAATTCTAAAAAATGCTATCTTTGTGCTTCCATAATTTAATCAGACAGAACAATGGCAGAGACGAAAAAAATCAAGACCGCGCTGGTGTCGGTCTTTCATAAAGACGGGTTGGATTCCCTGTTGGCAAAGTTGCATGAGGAGGGCGTACGCTTCCTGTCCACGGGAGGTACGCAGAAGTTTATCGAGGAGCAGGGATATCCCTGTATGGCCGTAGAAGAGGTGACGACTTATCCTTCCATTCTGGGCGGACGTGTCAAGACCTTGCATCCGAAGGTGTTCGGAGGTATTCTGGGACGGCGCGGACTGGCAGAGGACGAGGCTCAGATGAAACAATATGAGATTCCGGAAATCGATTTGGTAATCGTGGATCTCTATCCGTTTGAGGATACTGTGGCCAGCGGTGCTTCCGAAGCTGACATTATTGAAAAGATAGACATTGGCGGTATTTCGCTGATTCGTGCCGGAGCAAAGAATTTCAAGGACGTGGTGATTGTGCCGAGCAAGGCCGAATACCAGCCTTTGCTGGACCTGCTGAACCGTAACGGAGCCCAGACGGAACTGGAAGACCGCCGTTGGTTTGCAACCCGTGCATTCGGTGTGAGCAGTCATTATGACACGGCCATTCATGCTTATTTCGATAAGTAAGAGACGGTAAGGATGTGGTGACCGGAATAAAATGTAGGTGTAAAAGATAAACAAAAACAGAAAGATGGGATTTTTTTCATTTACCCAGGAGATGGCGATGGACTTGGGAACGGCCAATACAATCATCACCTGCAACGGAAAGATCGTAGTGGACGAACCTTCCGTGGTGGCGCTGGATCGTCGTACGGACAAGATGATCGCAGTGGGAGAGAAGGCCAAGATGATGTACGAGAAAACGCACGATAACATCCGCACGGTGCGTCCTTTGCGTGACGGAGTGATTGCCGACTTTGATGCCTGCGAGCAGATGATCCGGGGATTTATAAAGATGGTGCATACCGGCAACCGTTTGTTCTCTCCGTCCCTGCGTATGGTCATCGGGGTCCCTTCCGGTTCCACGAAGGTGGAACTGCGTGCTGTCCGTGATTCGGCGGAGCGTGCGGGAGGCCGTGACATATATTTGATATACGAACCGATGGCGGCTGCCGTAGGTATCGGTATTGACGTGGAGGCGCCGCAGGGAAACATGATCGTGGACATAGGCGGCGGTACGACGGAGATTGCCGTGATTTCGCTGGGCGGAATCGTGGCCAACAACTCGATAGATATCGCCGGGGATGAACTGACATACGACATACAGGAATACATGAGCCGCCAGCATAACGTGAAGGTCAGTGAGCGTATGGCCGAGCGTATCAAGATACATGTGGGGGCGGCTCTGACGGATTTGGGTGAGGATGCGCCGGAAGATTATATCGTACACGGCCCGAACCGTATTACGGCATTGCCGATGGAGGTGCCTGTATGTTATCAGGAGGTGGCTCATTGTCTGGAGAAATCCATAGCGAAGATAGAGACGGCCGTGCTCAGCGCACTGGAGAACACGCCGCCCGAACTGTATGCCGATATCGTGCATAACGGCATTTTCCTGACGGGAGGAGGGGCGTTGTTGCGTGGACTGGACCGGCGTCTGACGGATAAGATAAACATACCTTTCCATATCGCGGAAGATCCCTTGCATAGCGTGGCTAAGGGCACGGGCATCTCTCTGAAGAACGTGAACAACTTCTCGTTCCTGATGCAGTAGTGTGAGGAACCGGGGGGAAGCGAGGGAGCAGGAGTGGCGGCCGGAGCGAATCCGATATATCGGAGCGACGTTTTCCATGGTTCGGATTCTTGACTCTTGACTCTTGCTTTTGTGCCATCCGGTTTTTGTTAAACGAATGATAACGGTTAAGTAAAGACGTGTTCACCTTTTTTGAAAACCTTTCCAAATACGGTTATTGGTTTGTGTTTATCTGCCTGGAAGCGATAAGCTTGTGGTTACTGGTACGTTTCAATGACTATCAGGGCAGTGTATACCTGACTTCCGCCAATGTCGTGGCCGGCAGGGTGATGGAATGGGAGACGGGCGTCATATCCTATCTGACATTGGGGGACCGTAACCGAGAACTGACCCGACGGAATGCGATGTTGGAACAACGGGTGAGCATGTTGCAGCGCCTCTTGGAGGAAGCCCGACACGATTCTACTTATGCGGAAAGACGCCAGGCCGGTCTGCTGGAAGAGTATGAACTGATAGATGCCCGCGTGGTGAGTAACAGTGTGCGTCTGAAGGATAATTATCTGACGATAAACAAAGGGGAGGCTGATGGTGTGAGACCGGAAATGGGAGTCGTGTGCGGTACGGGGCTGGTAGGTATCGTTTATCAGACATCGGCTCACTACGCATTGGTGATGCCGGTGCTCAACGCCAAGTCGAGCATCAGTTGTCGGTTGCGTAAGTCCGGTTATTTCGGTTATCTCAGTTGGGATGGCGGCAGTCCCTTGTATGCTTATCTGGATGACATTCCCCGGCATGCCCGTTTTAAGGTGGGAGATGCGGTGGAGACCAGTGGCCATTCGGCTGTATTCCCTGCCGGAATTTTTGTCGGAGTCGTGGACCATATATATAATTCGGATGACGGAATGGCGTATAGGCTGAAAATTCATTTGGGTACGGACTTTTCCAGGCTCGACAATGTATGTGTGATTGCCACTCCGAACTACGAGGAGATTCGTAAGTTGGAAGAACGGATAGAGAACAATAAAATATCAGGTAGATAAATAGGATGCAGACTTTTCTTTCCCGTTGTATGTGGGCCTTGTCGTTGCTGGCTTTGCAGGTGCTGGTGTTCAGTCATCTGCATTTGTGGGGAGTGGCTGTCCCGTTGGTTTTTGTCTATCTACTGCTGATGTTTCCCAAAGATACGGCCCGATGGCAGGTCATTGCATGGGGCTTTGTGATGGGATTGGCGGTGGATGTATTCTCGAATACGCCCGGTGTGGCGGCGGGAGCCATGACACTGACCGGACTGATGCAACCCGTGTTGTTGGGCTTGATGTTACCCAAAGACACGGTGGAAGCCGTTACGCCTTCTTTCCGCCTGATGGGCACTTGGACATACATACGGTATGCCCTTTTGTTGGTATTGTTTCATCACATCGCTTTTTTCTCTCTGGAGTTCTTTTCGTTCTTTCACTGGGAATACTGGCTGACGGAGCTTTGGGGTAGCTGGTTGTTGTCGGTGTTGGTGATAGTTGTACTGGAGTGCTTGCGTGGCAGTAAATAAGGGAGGGCGTTTGCAGTCATGCAGAACTATAATCTGGAGAAACGCAAATATGTGCTGGGAGGCGTTGCCATAGTCATTGTCTTCGTCTATATCGTGCGTCTGTTTACGCTCCAGCTTATGAGCGACGACTATAAGAAGAATGCCGATTCCAACGCTTTTTTCAAGCGGATACAGTATCCGTCGCGCGGTGTGATTTCGGATAGAAACGGAGAACTGCTGGTCTACAATCAGCCGGCTTACGACATTATGGTCGTGATGAAGGAACAGATCGGTGTAGATACGATTGCCTTGTGCCAAAGTCTGGGCATTACGCGCGAGGTCTATGAACGGCGCATGGCGGAAATCAAGAATATAAAACGTAATCCGGGTTATTCCCCTTACACGCAACAGTTGTTTATGAACCAACTGGCCGTGGAGGAGTTCAGTGTGTTTCAGGAAAAACTGTTCCGCTTTCCCGGTTTTTATATTCAGAAAAGATCCGTTCGTCAATATCGCCACCCTTATGCGGCGCATGTGTTGGGTGACGTCGGCGAGGTCTCGCCGGGCGATATTGAGGAAGATGAATACTACCGCCGGGGGGATTATATCGGGAAATTGGGGGTAGAGCGTTCGTATGAAACCAGTCTGCGTGGCGAGAAAGGTGTGGAGATATTGTTGCGGGATGTCCACGGACGTATCAAGGGACATTATCAAGATGGTGCGTTCGACCGGAAGCCTGTGCCTGGAAAGAACCTGACGTTAAGTCTGGATATTAGGTTGCAGGCATTGGGCGAACGGTTGCTGGAGGGGAAAATCGGCAGTATTGTGGCCATCGAGCCTTCCACGGGCGAAGTCCTATGCATGGTTTCTTCACCGAATTATGATCCCCGTATCATGGTGGGACGCCAGCGGGGAAAAAGCCATCTGGAGTTGAGCCGCGACCCTATGAAGCCTCTGCTCAACCGTGCCATTATGGGACAATACCCTCCGGGCTCGACATTCAAAACCTCACAGGCGCTGACTTTTCTCCAGGAAGGAGTCATCACCCCTACCACACCCTATGCCTGTAGCGGAGGCTTCGTTTACAAGGGATTGAAGGTGGGTTGCCATGCGCATCCCGCGCCCCTGCCGCTTGCTCCTGCCATAGCCACTTCCTGCAATGCTTATTTTTGCTGGGGACTCTATCACATGTTCGGCAACCGTCGGAAATATCCTACCGTACAGGATGCTATGACGCGGTGGAAGGACCACATGGTGGCTATGGGATTCGGTTATCGTCTGGGTATTGATTTGCCGGGTGAAAAGCGCGGTATGATACCCAATGCCGCCTTTTATGACAAGTATTACCGCGGTTCGTGGAACGGGCTGACGGTTATAAGTATCTCCATCGGACAGGGCGAGGTAAATCTCACGCCGTTGCAGATAGCCAACTTGGGAGCCACCATCGCCAACCGGGGGTATTATTATGTCCCCCATGTGGTAAAGGAAATCCAGGACGCCCCGTTGGATACCCTCTATACCTGCAGGCATTATACGAATGTGGAGAGGCAGCACTACGAGACGGTCGTGGAGGGTATGCGGAAAGCCGTGACCGGAGGGACCTGCCGCAGTGCGAACAACCCTTGGTACGAGGTTTGCGGTAAGACTGGTACGGCGCAGAACAGAGGAAAAGATCATTCCGTCTTCATGGGATTTGCCCCCAAGGACAATCCCCGGATAGCGGTAGCCGTGTATGTGGAAAACGGCGGTTACGGGGCTGAATACGGCGTCCCCATCGGTGCGCTGATGATGGAACAGTATATCAACGGCAAGTTGTCGCCGGCCAGCGAGGAACGGGCGGCGCTCTTCCAGAGCAGACGAATAACCTATGGCAGTTATGCGAGATAAGAAAGAGGTGAGCGTGTTCCGGTCGCTCGACTGGTTCACAGTGCTGATTTACATGGCCCTGCTGGCTTTCGGGTGGGTCAGTGTGTGCGGAGCTAGTTACGATTTTAATCAAGATGGCGATTTCTTGTCTCTTTCAACTCGTTCAGGCATGCAACTCGTGTGGATGGGGACATCGATGGGGATAGGTTTCTTGCTGCTTATGCTGGACGACCGGCATTACGACACGCTGGCCTATTTGATTTATTTGGCTCTGTTGGTTCTGCTGGCAGTGACACCTTTGTTGGCCCGCGATATAAAGGGTTCTTATTCGTGGATCAAGATAGGCTCTTATAGTTTACAGCCGGCCGAGTTCGCCAAATTTGCCACGGCCTTGGCGGTGGCGAAGTTCATGAGTGTCTACGGGTATAACATCACCCGTTGGCGAGACTTTCTTTTTACGCTGGGAATCGTATTGTTGCCGGTAGGACTTATCATACGCCAGCACGAAACAGGTTCTGCGTTGGTCTATCTCTCTTTTTTTCTGATGTTCTACCGTGAAGGGATGCCTGGTTCCGTGCTGTTTGCTGGCATATCAGCGGTTGTATATTTTGTGGTCGGTGTCCGTTTTGAACACGACATGCTGGGGGACATGCCGGTGAGTGTAGGAAAGTTTGCCGTGTTGTTCCTGATACAGTTGTTTCTCGCGGGAATGGTCTGGGTGTATTGCGGACGTAGCAGATACCTGTCGGGTATGGTCGTCTGCATGGGAGCCTGCACGGTACTGCCTCTGCTGTTCTCGCTCTATGTCATACCCTTTGATGTCACGTGGGTGCAGCTCGCCGGCTGCGTCGTCATGCTGGGCTACCTCTGTTATGCGGCTCTCCACGAGCGCCTGATGCGCTATTTTTATATCGCCCTGTTCGGCCTCGGTTCGTTGGCCTTCTTCTTTTCGGTGAATATCGTCATGAACAGGGTCCTGCAATCGCATCAGCGGGATCGCATCCAGGTGTTGCTGGGCTTGAAAGACGACCCGACAGGGAAAGGATACAATGTTATTCAGGCGAAGATAGCCATCGGGTCGGGAGGTCTGGAGGGCAAGGGGTTCCTAAACGGGACGCAGACGAAATTGAAATACGTGCCCGAGCAGGTTACGGACTTCATATTCTGCACGGTGGGCGAGGAGGAAGGCTTCTTGGGAGCCGCTGCTGTCCTGCTGTTGTTCTTGGTGCTGATATTGCGGCTGATACATTTGGCAGAGCGGCAGCCCGATATGTTCGGGCGGGTCTACGGCTATTGTGTCATGAGCGTCTTTCTGTTCCATGTGTTCATCAACGTGGGCATGGTACTGGGGCTGACGCCGGTAATCGGCATTCCTCTGCCGTTTTTCAGTTACGGTGGTTCATCGTTATGGGGATTCACGTTCTTGTTGTTTATTTTTCTCCGCATTGATGCGGCCCGCGACACAAAACGCCATTGAGCGGCGCGGCTACCGTACACATCCCTGCCGGACGTATTGCTTGAATTGCTCCTTTGTCCCGTTGTAGACGTTGAGGTCCACACGTCCTTGTATCCCCTTTACCTGTCCGTCGGGCGACAATTGCCAGTAAAGCAGGTGTACATACGGTTTGTAGGCGCCGTAACGGGCTACCCAGACATGGTAGTCCTCCTGTAGTTCCCGGGGAGCCTGTGGCAGGTAGTCGTTGACAAAAGACTGGCTGACATACAGAATGGGTCGTGTGTGTACCCGTTCTTCCACCTCTTTCATCCAGAGGATGATTTCACGGAACATGGCTTTGGCTCCGCCCATCTGTTCGATCTGCTTGTCTGACAGTTCTACGTCCAGCATGGGTGGCAGGTCACCTTTTTGCGGGCGTGCCGTGCGAAGGAAGTGACTGGCTTGGGCAACTCCCGGTTGGGTGGAAAAGAAGTGATAGGCTCCGCGCTCGTAACCGTATTTGCGGGCCTGTCGGATATCTGACAGATAAAATCGGTTGGTGATGCGTGTGCCTTGGGATGCCTTGATATAGACGAACGAAACGGGGTAATCCGTCTTGTCGTTCTGAATGCGTTTTTTGCTGATGGTTCCTAGATGGGTGATACGCAGGTCCTTCCACTGAATACTACGCGGCTTGTGCGGACTTCCGTGTTGATATTTGGATATGTCGATGCCGTATACGCGTTCCGGGTTGTATAGGATTTGCTCTCCTTGAAAACGACCGTTGTGCCATGTTCCACATTTTACCACCTGATAAGGTTCTACAGCAAAGCCCCATCCGTGGCGTAAGTCTTCGGACCATTGCCCTAAGTAATATGAACCGTCTGGTGTGATGTAGCACCCGTCGCCCGTCCGACGGAGTTGCGTGTCGAACGAACCGGTATAGATACCGGCTGAATCAGAGTGATCTCCACGGGACAGACTGTCCGCATCCCATATTCCTCTGTAGACCGTTCCGGTACAGTCGGTCTGTTCCCCATAGCCGTGGCGGCGGTTGTTTTTCCATGCTCCCTGATATCTCGTTCCGTTTGGATAACGCAGGCGCCCTTGTCCGTTCATGCTGTCGTTCCGAAAGAACCCTTCGTAGAGAGAGTCGCCGCATTGCCACCGTCCGTAGCCGTTTTTTCTCCCTCGATACCATTCTCCGGAGTAGGAAATATGCCTGTCGGCAGATACAAAGTCTCCGTAGCCTTGAGGCCGCCCGTCGTGTGTCTCTCCCTGGTATGTGCCGTCGCATAGTTGCAGCACGGCCGTCCGTTCGCATCCACCGAGCAGCTCGGTAATAGCCAGATACAGAAAGAAGAGGATTGTGTGTCTCATGGTTGTATATCGTTGGATGATTTATACCGGAAGCGTCGACGGCAGGCTGCGACCTCTTCTTTCCAGCGCCTCCAGAAAGGCCGATGGGCGCGTATGACAGTTTCGACGGTTGTAGCCGGTATGCATGTGTCTTGCCGGTAGATGCCGGTCAGCATCCCCTTGCGCACGACAGGGGCACCGTCGGCTGAAGCTGGTAATTTTATCCGGAAGCGTCCGTTTTCGTACGGGAGAGTAATCCATGCGGGTTCTTCTGGAATGCTACGGTCTGTCGTTTCCGTGTGTTGGCAGAAGGCGGACAGGTGTAAGAGTCCGTCGGAAATGTTTCGGAACAGGAGAGCGCACAACGATGGTCGTATCCGGCTGCATGCTGGTGGTAGCATGCGGTTTTGCAGCCGGTATACAGCCAGACCTTCAATCGGCTTTGTTTGGCGGTAGCAAGGTTCTTCCGCGCCGTCTGGAGTACGGATAATATACGAATGCCGTACTTCCGGAACGGGGATGCCTTGTCTCTCCATTTGTCCGATGCTGCCCAGCAGCGAGTCCAGACATTGTTTCTTTTGGTTCAGTTTCGTGTAAAATGTCATGACCTCCGTATAGCCGTCGTCGGCAATGGAGTGCGTCTGTTCATAATAAGCCAGTTCCTGCAACTGGTGGGATAGGATGTCGGATAGGCGGCAGAGCCGTTCCCGTTCTCTGGTTATAAGGCTCCTGAGTGAGTCATCCAGCAGGAGTGCTTCGTCTTCGGCTGGCGCTATCAGGCAACCGTCGTAGGATACGAAGAAAGCCGTATGCTTTCGGAGTCGGAATGAAACATCTGCCTGCCGGGCATGGGATATGTCGAAAAGGGGAGCCGACAAGTCGGCACAAAACAGGGTGTCCGCTTTCGAAACAGGAAAAGCGTATGTTGTCTTGCATTCCATCCATACGGTGGCTCGGCGGAAGTCTTCTTCGGCTGACAGCGAGAACCATCCTGCCAGACAGATTACGAAGAATCCGCTGATAAGAATTATGAACGTCTTCTTCCGTTGGTTTTTCTCTGTGCTCCTGTCTTCTGCCGACAGGGATAAATCCGTATTTTCAGTCCGTTTCTGCAATTCTTTTTTATTTGTTTGTTATTTCCTTTAATAATGTCTAATTTTACACGCAGAACAAATTTACTCTTTTTTTACTAATAAAAAACACAAAGCATGAAATTAAACCGTTTGTTGTTTGCAACGGCTGCGTTTGCAATGAGTCTTGCGGCCGTAGGACAGGATAATGTGGTGACCGTGCAGACAAAGAAACTCGGGGCGGAAATACAGCCCACTATGTACGGAGTATTCTTTGAGGATATTAACTATGCTGCGGATGGCGGTCTGTATGCAGAACTGGTAAAAAACCGTTCTTTCGAATTTTATCCGGACCATTTTATGGGGTGGAACATGTTTGGGAATGTTACGCTCAGGGAAGACGGACCTTTTGAACGGAATCCCCACTATGTGCGCCTGTCCGGCAGTGGGCACTCGGATAAATGGACGGGTATCCAGAATGAAGGCTTCTTTGGCATCGGACTGAAAAAGGATGCCGATTACCGTTTTACTGTATGGGCGCGTGTGCCGGACGGACGGCCTGTGAACCTGCTGGTGCAGTTCATTGACCAACACTCCCGTGAAGAGCGCCAGCAGTTTGCGGAGCAAATGTTGAAAATCGATTCCAAGGAATGGAAGAAATACGGGGTAGTTCTTCGGTCCAACCGTACGATAGACAAAGCCAGTCTTCGCATCTTCCTGACGGATGAAAACAAGCGTACAGGAGGCAACAGTACGGTGGATCTGGAACATGTATCCCTTTTTCCTGTCGATACGTGGATGGGGCATGAGAATGGCTTACGCAAGGATTTGGCGCAGGCGCTTTATGACATGAAGCCCGGAGTATTCCGTTTTCCCGGCGGTTGCATCGTGGAGGGGACGGAGCTCGGCGACCGTTATCAGTGGAAAAATACCGTGGGACCGGTAGAGAACCGTCCGCTCAATAAAAACCGGTGGGAGTATACATTCAATTACCGTTTCTATCCTGATTATTTCCAGAGCTATGGTCTGGGCTTTTATGAGTATTTCCTTCTTTCGGAGGAAGTGGGGGCCGAACCGTTGCCGGTTCTTAATGTAGGCATGGTCTGCCAGTATCAGAACTGGGACAGGGAAAGCGCCCATGTGCCTTGTACGGAGGCTGATTTGAAACCTTATATTGATGATTGTCTAGATTTGATAGAGTTTGCCAACGGAGGGACGGATACGAAGTGGGGCAAAGTACGCGCCGAAATGGGGCATCCCGCGCCGTTCAACATGAAACTGCTGGCCATCGGAAACGAACAGTGGGGCGAGTTTTATTTCAAACGTCTGAAACCGTTTGTAGAGGCGGTGAGAAAGACGCATCCCGAAATTAAGATTATCGGTACGTCCGGTCCAGATTCCGAGGGGAAGAACTTCGACTTGGGGTGGGAAGCGATGAGGACACAGAAAGCCGACTTGGTGGACGAACACTTTTATCGTTCCATCGACTGGTTCAAAAACAGCATGAACCGCTATGACGATTACGACCGGCAGGGGCCAAAAGTCTTTGCCGGTGAATATGCCTGTCACGACCGTGGTAAGAAGTGGAACCATGCCGGCGCTTCCATCTACGAGGCAGCTTTCATGACCACGCTGGAGCGCAATGCCGATGTGGTTCACATGGCTACGTATGCACCCTTGTTTGCCCATGTGGACGGCTGGCAGTGGCGCCCCGACATGATTTGGTTCGATAATCTCCGCAGTGCGTGCACAGCCAGTTATTATGTGCAGCAGATGTATGCCCGTAACAAAGGCACACATGTTCTGGCAACCTCTTTGTCGGCACCTACTCCCAAGGGGGAGGACGGTCTGTTTGTGAGTGCCGTGTGGGATAATGACGAGCAGGTATATATAATAAAGGTAATCAATACGACCGACAGGGTGCAGGATGTGCGTATTGATTTAAAAGACGCAAAGAAACTCCCGGCTACGGCTCAGACAGTCATATTGGACTGTAGCGATTACGAACTGGACAATACGCCGAACAATCCGAATGCCGTGGTGCCGGCTGACGGGTTCGTGCCGGTGCGGGACGGTTCCATTCGCACAACTATAAAAGGCAAGACTTTTGCTGTATTTAGGGTGAAGAAGTAAACCGCCGTTTTCTAGTATATATAGTCACAATAAGAGGCTGTGTCGTAAGAAAGTTTAATTACGACATAGTCTCGTGTTTTGAATAAAACTCTGTAGGTAGACACTCCACTTCCCAGTGGAGTGTTGTTCGTTAATGTAAGCTTTCCCCGTATCCTCTTCTCCATATATATTATATAATCCCTCCGTGCAGCTTTCCTCCCCCTCCTCCTTTCTCTGTTGTTTGCTCTTTTTAATATTTGCCAGTTAACAATATGTTTTATAGCATATTATTCCCCATATTTTCCTCCTTTTCCCATCTATTCCGATTATTTTCTTGAAAAAAAGTTGTGGTAAAGTTTGGTTTGTATGTATAAAGGTTGTACTTTTGCACTCGCTTTCGGCAACGAGGGCGTCATGAA
>CAMWUI010000051.1 GCA_947177395.1 uncultured Paraprevotella sp. | reverse complement strand
GAGCCTTTTACCTTCACTTCAATACGGCTCAGCTGGTGACGGAATTTGAGCGCGATGCCGGAAAACTGATTGTCATCCATGGAGCCCGCAGTGTAAGCCGTTACGAAATCGATCTGATCGGCGATGTCGGGAGCTACTTGGAAATCTTTGACCTTATAGCTGACTGTCTTATTGCTCTCATCGACAGAAGTAGCATTGACCAGAGAGGCGCCATCGTTAAGGGTCGGATAATATGCGAAGAAATGGAGCCGGTCACTCTCCTGTCCCGGAACAGGCCACACGCAATTGTCGGATATGTAAGTATCAGATCCGGCGGTTTTGTTGATTTGCAGAGAGTCAACGTACTCAATGAGTTTTCCGTCGCTTATCAGTTTGTTGTCAGACTCATCGAATACCGTCATATAGAAATAGTCCAGGGTTGTGGCTATTTTTGAAGCCCGGGACGTCACTTCCGGCAACGATGAATGGAAAATAATCCTTCTGTCGTTTCCCTCAGTCCGCACAATCGGTGCTTCCTCCTGAGCGCAAGAGGATAATAGAAGCGTACCGCCCAATATTATGTATAATGTCTTTACTATCGTATTCATATTCGTTAAGTTTTTATTTTCTCGGCACCATATAGTCGTTCTCTGTCCCGTCTTTCCAGTCTACCACAGTTACGGTGAAGGTAATGTATCTTTCCTCCACATTTACAGCGTAAATATATCTCTTTCCCATCTCCCAGCCACCTATGGGTGTCTCTACAATCAACGTCACTTCCTTGTCATCCTTGTTGTCGTTGATAATCGTATAGGTGATTTTCACGATCACGCCCTTATTATCAGGCTGAGGAATCATGAGCAGAGCCTCATCGTCGGCGAAAATGGATAAATCCTCGTTTCTGCGCACAAAAGCATCAATATTCGCGGTGACAGTGCCGCGATTTGAAATGTCGGTCCAGTAACAATTGTAATCACTCGTTTGCGCGCCTGAAGAAAGAGACGCGGGAGTGATGGAGAAAGCACCGGTTCTATCTATCTCCTCCAACTCTATCTTAGTCACTCTCAGAGCATCGGCAAAATTGTCATTTTTCAAACGGAAGTCTATCATCGACAGGATATGAAAGAACTTCAGACTGACAGGGGCGGATAAATTAGAAGAGCCTTCGTAATACATTCGCCTATGGGTAGCTACGATTATATCAGTAAGTTTAGACGGATCTATTCCTTTTTTATTTTGATCGGTCGACTGATTATCGGACAACGGAAGGGAATATTTGAAAGAGAGCTTAGAATTTCTATATACAAGATCATTATATACAGAATCTGAGGAAATAGGATCGGATTGGTCAGGGTAAGGGTAAAGCGCCACGAAAGAATGTTCATGATTGGGAAACCAGTATTGCGTACCGGCATAATTCCATGCGCTGCCGTCGTATTTAACCTCTGTGTTGTGGAATATTTCGACAGGGCTGTCGCCGGAGTGTTTCATATCGCCGAACAAGGCAAAACACGACCCAGCGTAGTTGATGCCCGATACGATGGAGCGTGAGACATCAGCCGCAACAAACCTCATCTCATGATAATCCTCAGGGGACACAAGGTCGGGAGAGTCGGACGTGCAAGCGTAAAAAGCGCAGGTTGCAGCAGTCATTAGGCAGACAAACACAGTCTTTTTTATATAATGCATTGTATTTCGTGAATTCAAGATTAAACAGAGCCTAAAATAGCGTAATGTAATCAGATGATAGGATGCACTTACTGCATGCAGTGCAAAGTTACTAAAATTTCTTCACTTTCACAAACCCGAGTGTCGATTTTAATAATTTTTTAAACAAATGGCCGGACTGTTGGAATCTATTCCCGGATTACAGATATGTATCTTTGGAGAATCCCGACATGCGTTCGTTTGCCATTGATGATTCTAAGATTCCATAAAGACATTCGACAATCACACAATCATATATTAATCGGAACGGGCGCCTTCGTCGTTTTCGTATATTCTTCCTTTAAGGCTTTACGCGAAGGTGCAACTTTTTTTTACGATAGTTTATATCCACACATATATCTTTTTTTAAGGTGAGTTCTTGTCTGCCGTGAACACAAGGAAAGTTCCGATAGCCCTGCAATCCTCCTTGTCTTTGCCAAAGGCTTCCATCACGATCTTGATGTTTTTTGTCTCCTCTCTACTGAAGATACTACGATATGTATCTTTGGCAAAACTGATGATTATGCAGATTGTTCCGAGGCCCGCAATTTTCTACTGCCCCAAACGGGCACGACCTGCTTTGCATATATAAGATAAGAAAGGAATTTATTGGAAAAGAAGCCGCACCGATGATGTGATGAAACTCCGAGTATAATAAGATTTGAGCGCCCGTCCCCTTTGTAATCCACCGGCATAAAGCTACCCGAAGGCGTGGCCCGCCATTGGGAAACGAAGCATTCTCGGTTTTCAGTTTAATTTTGATGAGTATCCCAATCTAACCGATGCGGCTTTATTGTTTTCTGAGAACAAAGTTAGGCAAACAGGGTGTATTCTCCAAATTTTTCCTGTGTATTTTGCGTTTTTTTCGGCGATGACAGAATTAGTTTGTTCTAATTCATTATCTTTGTAAAAAGGAATTAAAATCGGATTAATATACTATGAGGTTAGAGTTTTCTGTGAGCTATCGCACCCGATGGGGGGAGGAAGTCCGCGTACAGATACAGGTGGCTACATCGAAAGGGCAGAGCCGTGAGCTATGTTTCCCGCTCAACACACAGGACGGTGAAAAGTGGGTCGGTGAGATGATGCTGACCGAAAAAGACATGAAAAGTTTTTCCTATCGTTATTGTATTTATCGGGGAGAGACGCTCGTCCGGCAGGAATGGAACGGGCAGCCCCGGCGCTTTACGGCGGACGTGAACAGGAACTTCCTGTTTCCGGACAAGTGGAAAGACGCTCCCTTGCAACTGCACTTGTTCAGTTCTGCCTTCACGCGTTGCATAGCCCCACGGGAAATGACTGCTTCCGAACAGTCCTATTTTAGCAATACCCTCATACTGAGGGTGTCGGCTCCTCAATTGAAAGCCGGTCAGGCTTTGGCCGTTATAGGCAGTCAGCCGGCCTTGGGCGGATGGAATCCCCGCATGGCGCTGCGTATGCGGGAGACGGGGCTCCACGAATGGGAACTGACCCTGAACGCCATAGGGCTTCAGTTTCCCTTCGAATACAAATATGTCGTGGTCGACGAGGCCACGGGCGACCTGATTCAGTGGGAAAACGGAGACAACCGCAGTTCCGGATTCCGTGGGGTGGACAAAAACACGGTACTCGTCATAACAGACGATTCTTTGCGGTTGGAGGGCGAGCGCTGGAAGGCGGCCGGTGTCGTGATACCTTTGTTCTCGCTGCGTTCGGAAACGGGATGCGGAGTGGGAGATTTCGGCGACCTGCAGGCACTGACAGACTGGGCTGTGCGTACGGGGATGAAGGTAATCCAGCTGCTGCCCATATATGATACCACGATCCACCGCAACTGGATGGACTCTTATCCGTACAACAGCATATCCATCTATGCGCTCCATCCCCAGTATACGGACATGCGGCGCCTGCCGGCGTTGCGTGACGAACTGCTTGCCGCCCGTTTTGAGGCGGAACGGGCCCGCCTGAACGCATTGCCCGAGGAAGATTACGAGGGCGTGAATGCCCTGAAAACGGAATGGCTGAAAGCCGTATATGCACAGGAGGGGAGGGAGATGCTGGCATCGCCGGAATACGCCTCGTTCTTTGAGTCTAACAAGGAATGGTTGCGGCCCTATGCCGTCTTTTCCTTTATGCGAGATTGTTTCGGAACGGCCGATTTCCGGACGTGGCCGGAATGCTCCGTGTACAAGTCTGAAGACGTTCAGCGTCTTTGCACGCCCGGGACAAAGCACTATACGGACATCGCGTTTTATTTCTTTGTCCAGTTCGTCCTGCACAGGCAGATGAGCGAAGCCGGCAGTTATGCGCGCAGCCATGGCGTGGTGCTGAAAGGGGATATTCCCATCGGCATCAGCCGCAACAGCGTGGAGGCCTGGGTGGAGCCTTATTATTTCAATCTGGACGGACAGGCGGGAGCGCCGCCCGATGATTTTTCGGTGAATGGACAGAACTGGGGATTTCCCACATACAACTGGGAGGAGATGCTGAAGGACGGTTGCAAATGGTGGAAGCAACGCTTCAGGAAAATGGCGGAATACTTTGATGCCTACCGGATTGATCATGTTCTCGGTTTCTTTCGGATATGGGAGATACCCGCCCATTCCGTGCACGGGCTGCTGGGGCAGTTTGTGCCGTCCCTGCCGTTGAGTGTGGACGAGATAGAACAATACGGTTTGCAGTTCCGCAAGGAATATTTCACCAAGCCGTATATCACGGACCGGGTGCTGGAAGGGCTGTTTGACCGGGAGGTTATCCGGCATGTGAAAGACACGTATCTGGATGCGGCTGGGTATGACTGGTATGAAATGAAGCCCGGCTACGACACGCAACGCAAGGTGGAGAAAGCATTCGAGGGACGGACGGACGAGGCTGACATAAGGCTGCGTGAAGGGCTGTATTCCCTGATAAGTAACGTGTTGTTCGTACCCGACCGGAAGCGCGACGGTTACTATCATCCCCGTATCGCCGCCCGTACGGACTATGTCTACCAGACCTTGAACGGAAAGGAAAGGGAAGCGTTCGACGCGCTCTATGAGGATTATTATTACCACCGGCACAACCATTTTTGGTATGGGGAGGCCATGCGTAAACTTCCTATGCTGGTGGAGGCTACATCGATGCTGGTCTGTGCCGAAGATCTGGGCATGGTGCCCGAATGTGTGCCGTGGGTGATGAACGATCTGCGCATCCTGACACTGGAGATCCAGACGATGCCCAAACAGCCGGGAGTGCGGTTTTCTTCTCTGAATGAAAATCCTTACAGGAGTGTAAGCACGATATTCACGCATGACATGCCGACCCTGCGGGGATGGTGGGAAGAGGATGCCGCTCGCACGCAGGCATACTATAATGACATGTTGCAGAAGGACGGGGAAGCTCCGCATCCTATGCCGGGATGGCTGTGTGAAGAAGTGGTGACGCGCCATTTGTTTTCTTCTTCCATGCTGTGTCTTGTCTCATGGCAGGACTGGTTGTCCATAGACGAGTCATTGCGCCGGCCGGATGTGGATTCCGAGCGTATCAATGTACCGGCCAATCCGCGCAACTACTGGCATTATCGTATGCACCTTACATTGGAAGAACTGATGCGGGCCGATAAGTTGAACCGTAAGATACGCCTGATGATAGAACACAGCGGACGTTGTCGGGGGTAAGAATACGAAGAACATGAATAAAACATAAGACAGATGAAGACAAAACGATTTCTATGGGCAGTTCTGGCGATAGGCTGTCTGATGACGGGGAATTCTGTGAAGGCACAGACGAATGCTGATGTTGTGACGGTGAGCATAAATCCGCACGACCGGAGACAGACGCTGGAGGGGTGGGGAGTATCCCTCTGCTGGTGGGCCAACATGTGCGGTCGCTGGAGCGAGGCTCGCGTAGATGCCATTGTCGATTTGCTGGTAAGCCCGACCGGATTGAACTACAATCTGTTCCGTTACAACATAGGTGGAGGGGATGACCCGGAAAACCGGCATTGTACGGAGCATCATATGGGGGCGGCAGGCGGAAAGGGCCTGCGGGCGGAGATGGAAGGATTTAAAGTATATAAGGAATCTGACTACGACTGGAGCCGTGACGAGGCACAGCGACGCATCATGCTGAAGATAAAGGAAAAGCGTCCGGATGCCATATTCGAGGCTTTCAGCAATTCGGCTCCGTGGTGGATGACGTACAGCGGTTGCTGCGCGGGACATACTTATGCGGGAAGCGATAACCTGAAACCGGAATATTACGAGGCCTTCGCCCATTATCTGGTGGATGTCTGCAAGCATTATAAGGAAGAATACGGCATAGAGTTCCGGACACTGGAGCCCTTTAACGAGCCTCTGACATCCTATTGGGGGGCAAATGGCGGGCAGGAAGGATGCCATTTCGGTCTGAAGTCACAGATTGAATTTCTTAAAGTTTTGTCTCCCATCCTGAAGGAGTCCGGACTGGGCACGCGCATTGCCGCTTCGGATGAAACAGCCGTCAACCAATCGATTCAGGCGTTTGAAGCCTATGCCAAAGACAAGGATGTATTGAATATGGTCGGACAATGGAACGTACATACCTATTCGGCCAGCAACGCGGACCGTACAAAACTGAGAGCGCTGGTCGCCGACAGGAAATTGCCGCTGTGGATGAGCGAGAGCGGTTCGGGAGGCGAGGGTATATCCGGAAACTTAGCGATGGCCCAGCGGCTGATGGATGACATGCGTTATCTGATGCCCGACGGATGGCTTGACTGGCAGTATGTGGAAGAGTGGACGGACCAGTGGAATATGCTGCGCGCCAACTTTTCAGCCCAGACATACGAATTCGTGAAGAATTACTATGTACGTCAGCAAGTGACGCGTTTTATTAAACAGGGATATACGCTGCTGAACGTATTGAATGACCAGACACTGGCGGCTCTAAGTCCCGGGCGGGATTCTTTGGTCATCGTGCATTTGAACAACACGAGCCGGTCGGTAGAATATAATTATGATTTGTCTGCCTTTAAGAAACTGACCACTATCTGTACCGGATATACCACTTCGGACAGCTATTCACTGTCCCGCATGACTGGGGTGAAAGTCAGGAATAAGATGTTGAAAGTGAAATTGCTGCCCTATACTATACAGACGTATATCGTGAAGGTGGAAGTAGGAGAGGAGATGCCGGCTTTGGATACGAGAGCCAACTATCTGATTGTACCGCGCAACGGGGCATACGTGGCGACTGCCGCTGACGACGGTTTGGCATTAGCGGTATATGATCAGGGAAATGACTGCCAGGTGTGGCGATTGTCTCCGTCCGGTGAAAACTATGCGCTGACGACCGAAGGAGAGACTCCGCTGACGAATACGGGCGGTTACTTCCTGTCGACATCACCCACGGCCAGCGGGAGCCGGCTTTTTTCATTCCATCAGGTGAATGACGGTTATTATTATATTCAGGAGGCAACCGGAGAAAGGGTGTTTGACCTGCAGGGAGCGGCGTGTAACGACGGGACACGCATCGGATTGTACGACTTGGGAACAGCGGCCACGGCCACTACGCGCCAATGGTGGCTGGTCCCCTTTTTCGATTATGCGACGGCCAACGGGATATCGCCTGCGACACTGGAGGAAAGCATGCGTTTGTCCGTCCGTCCCGGTGCTCTGTCTGTCTCCAATCCCGTGCCTGGGACCCTGATGTTCATCCGCATCGTTTCATTGAGCGGCGGACTGATTAAAGAATATTCCACTCGGGAACTTATCACCGACATATCGCTTTGCCGGGGAACATATATAGTGCAGGCGAAGGGCGGCACGTGGTCCGGTTCCCGCAAGATCATCGTTCCCTGAATGCAACTTAAATGCGGCGGAAACGATATTGAAAACGAAAGAAAAGACTGCTGGAAAGTCAGAAAATGCACGAAAGCGCTAAATGTGTGCAGATTTTATTGTACCTTTGTCGCCGTTTAAGGGACATGAATTATTATTATCACATTTAATATTGGATATGGCTTATAATTTATTGAAAGGAAAGCGTGGTATAATCTTTGGCGCGCTGAATGATGCATCTATTGCCTGGAAAGTGGCGGAACGTGCAGTGGAAGAAGGTGCACAGATTGTACTTACAAATACTCCGGTAGCTTGCCGCATGGGAACGATTGATGATTTGGCACAGAAAACCGGTGCGACTGTCATCCCCGCCGATGCAACTTCAGTGGAGGACCTTGAGAACCTGTTCAAAGAGGCACAGGTTGCTCTGGGAGGCAAGATAGACTTTGTGTTGCATTCTGTGGCTATGAGTGTGAATATGCGCAAGAAGCGTACGTATGATGACTTGGATTATAATTTTCTCAGCCAGACATTGGACATCTCGGCAATCTCTTTCCACAAGATGATTCAGACGGCTAAGAAATTGGATGCGATTAGCGAAAACGGTTCCATATTGGCTCTCAGTTATGTGGCAGCCCAGCGTACGTTTTTCGGTTACAATGACATGGCTGATGCGAAGTCGTTGCTGGAATCCATCGCCCGCAGTTTCGGCTATATCTACGGCCGCGAAAAGGGTGTACGCGTAAATACGATTTCCCAGTCGCCTACTTTCACGACTGCCGGCGGCGGTATCAAGGGATTCGACGGTCTGTACGACTTTGCCGACCGCATGTCGCCTCTGGGTAATGCCAGCGCAGACGAATGTGCTGATTATTGTGTGGTGATGTTCTCCGATTTAACAAAGAAGGTGACCATGCAGAACCTGTTTCATGACGGCGGCTTCTCCAACATGGGTATGTCTCTGCGCGGCATGACACAATATAATAAGTCTTTCATCGATGAAAACCGTGATGAAAACGGAAAGATCATTTACGGATAATACATTCCGGTAATCCGTCATGACGGACGCAGACCCATCCGCAACGTACAGGTCTGCGTCCGTTTTATTTTATGAAAGCCGGATTCCGGCAGAAACTCCATCCGGTTATTTTGTAGGTAGGAGTATGTCGTTCAAACTATAATCATCCATGAAACAGCTACGGTCCACAGCTCCCCGTATGCCGGGAATGTTGCCGCTGGCGGTAAACTGCCACATGACAAACTGAATATCATCTTCCAGTACAGGCCTTTCTTCATGATAACGGGCTATCATGTATTTGTATTTTGTGAACTTGCCGGCCAGATACTGGTTATAAAAATTACAGGATGTATAAATGATGGGGCATATTCCGTAATGCTTCTCCACTTTATTAAGAAATGTCTGCAATCGTTTGCAAAATGAACGTGTATCCCCCCGGCCTTTGATTTCAACATCGATGATAGGCAATAAATCGTGTTCTTTCAGGTTTACATTTCGTATAAAATTGGCGAACTGATCATCGGGGGAAGCCGTGGGGCTGAAAAAGTGGTAGCATCCGACTTTAATACCCGCTTTCCGTGCCTCACGTATGTTATACTGGTAGGTATCATCCAGCATACCGGCACCTTCCGTGGCTTTGACATACGTATAGGTGACATGGTCGTGCTGAGCTACTGTGACCCAGTCGATTCGTCCTTGGTAATGCGACACATCGATGCCAAATAGGGGTTCGTGCAGATTAAGCCGGTGGGGACGTACTTCTTCCGGCGAAACAACCTCGGGGTGAGGAAGGCTGGCGGCAGCCATGGCATCCGGTTCGGGAAGTAGCGGCTGCTCGTTTTTTTCTTTTTTCAGTTTATCTCTGTCCAGACGCAAGGCCGGACAACGAGCCGCAAGTCTTCCGCCGGATATCCAAAGAGAAAAAATATATATACCTATAAATATATGGTGGTTCATGTATGCCTATGGAGCAATTGTTTCCTATGCAAATGTAACCAAAATTTTTTGTTCATTCAAATAACAACGCGGAAGCGACCGTTTTTTTAAGCATGATTCCTTTGGCAGCATGACTATATTGCATATATAAAGCCGTCCTGCATCCTCACGGACCCAAGGCGGCTCTCACTTGTTTTTTAGGGTTAATAAAGTTTTCTCTACTCAGATTTCAACATCTGTATATAAGAAGCGTTTAATGCTCTTTTTGGGTGTTTTCTCAAATTCCTCTTGATATATCTTAATACCGGATAATTGCGAGTATGCCGGTAGTTGGGCATTTAGATCCTGACGGTTCTGCTCCATTACGCTTTCAAGATCGGTGTCCTGCAAGCCGAGTTTCCGTGCTTCGTCGAAATCAGGATAAACCAATCCGTACAGTTTCTCGCCTTTTTGTATGACGATGCTTTCGTTGACCAGCATCAAGGTATTCAGTTTGTCTTCTATTTCCTCAGGGTAAATGTTCTGTCCGCTGGCGCCGAGCAACATGTTCTTGCAACGTCCTTTGATGAAGAGGTTGCCTTCGGCATCAATCACGCCCAAATCACCGGTGTGATACCATCCGTCCCGGTCCAGCGTCTCGCGAGTTGCTTCTTCGTTTTTGTAATATCCCAGCATGACGTTGGCTCCCCGGGTCCATATTTCACCGACTTCGTGCTGAGGGTCCTTGCTATTGATTCGAAGTTCCATCCGGGGAGCGGCCTTTCCGCAGGAACCGGGACAGAATTCTTTCCAGTCGGCATACGAAATAATCGGTGCGCATTCTGTGGCTCCGTATCCTACAGTGTAGTTGAACCCTATATCGTGCAGAAAATCTTCTATCTCGCGGTTGAACGCAGCGCCACCGACAATGACTTCGTAATATTGTCCGCCGAAAGCATCCCGCATCTGTTCGCAAATCTTGTCTTTGATTTTCTGATTGATAACGGGTATTTTCATAAGCATCTTCATCTTTCCGGTCTGTAGTTTCGGGAAAATAACCTTACGTATAATCTTTTCTATAATAAGAGGAACCGCAATGATGACAGCCGGCTTGATTTCGGTGAATGCCTTGAACAGAATCTTGGGACTGGGCATGCGTGTGAGAAAATGCACATGCGCTCCCATGCAAAACTCAAAGATAAATTCAAAGGCCATACCGTACATGTGGGCCATTGGCAGCATGGATATCACATTATCTCCCGGTTTCATGTGTACTCCCAAGGCTTTGTTGGCAAAATCCAGATTGGACCATAGGGCGCGGTAGGGAATCATCACCCCCTTGGAATTACTGGTTGTTCCGGATGTATAATTAATCATGGCCAGTTCTTCGGGGGTATCTTTGTGATAAGACACATGATGCGGACGGAAATTCATAGGGAATTTCTCACCGAACAATTGGTTTAGATGTTCACGCGCATAGCGTACCTTTTCTGTCCGGCAGACCAAAAGCGAATAATCCGCAATGCTGATGACACCTTCAAGGGCAGGCATTTCGTCGCTGTTCAGTTCCGGCCACACCTGATCGCCTACAAAAAGCAACTTGGATTCGCTGTGGTTGACTATGTTGTGAATCTGTTCCGCTTTAAATTCATGCAGTATGGGCACGGCGACGGCTCCATACGTGAGAGTCGCCATGAACACAGCTCCCCAGCGGGAGGTGTTTCGTCCGCAGATAGCAATCCTATCACCTTTTTTTACGCCGCTATACTCAAAGATAATATGTAGCTTTTCTATAATGCGTGCTACGTCTTTATATTGTAAAGTGCTTGCTTGATAGTCTGTTAGTGCGTCAAGATCCCAATGTGCCCTGATGCTTTCCTCTACGCAGACATTAAAAGCGGGTATATCCATTCTGCTTATGAAAGATTGATTGTCAGACAAAGATACATTTTTTTCTGCGCACAAGCAAATGTTTCGTATGATTTAAATTCGATACAGTCTTATGTATTCAGGCATCAATCTGGCTATGATTCATTGTTGGCGCGTTCCGAATATTTTACTACCAACCCTTATCAGTGTGCTTCCTTCCTCGATAGCTATGGGAAAATCGTCGCTCATGCCCCATGAACATTCACAAAAGTTTTCCGCATTGGCGAAAAAAGTCTTTTTCACTTCTTCATAAAACAGGCGGGCGGTATGAAACTCTTTTTTGACCTGCATGGTGTCATCAGTATTGGAGGCCATGCACATGATACCGCATAGACTGACATGGGACATACGGCGCCACTCGCCCTCCTGTAGCATGTCCCGGCATTCTTCCGGTGTGAAGCCGAACTTGGTTTCTTCCCGAGCCACATGTAACTGAAGTAAACAGCGTACCGTACGTCCGGCTTTGCTTGCCTGCTTTTCAATCTCACGTAGCAACCTTATGGAATCCACGGAATGAATCATGTCCACATAGTCAATGATATACTTCACTTTATTGGTCTGCAGATGGCCGATGAAGTGCCAACGAATGTCTTTCGGCAATTCCTCGTGCTTGCTTTTCAATTCCAGTGCATGACTCTCGCCGAAAATCCGTTGGCCGGCATCGTATGCCTCGCGGACGGACGCTGCCGGATGGTATTTGGAAACAGCCACAAGCCGTACTCCATCCGGTATACTGCCGGTGATTTCCTTAATCTGTTGCTGGATGATACCCATTCCCTGACTCCTTGAATATTACTGATTAAACTTCAGCCGCTTGTGGAAATTCCGGTTTTTCCGGAATGTCTGCGGCATAATGGAAGACATCCATAATAGGAGTTTCGGCAATGGAGCTTATCTCGTAATCGGCCATGGTTCCTTCCATTCCTTTATCCAGACGTGCCACGGCGTCCCGCAGGTCGGATGCCTGTACCAGCATATTCTGGCAGGATCTTTTTTCCGTACCGCTTTTCTCATCCAGCGTAATGAAAGCCACTTTGGCCTTGAACCAGCGGTCGGCAGATTCATCCGCCGTTTCAAAGAGTTCTGCGAACTTAGCCCGTTTGATATCCGTTACCTGAAATTCTCCGCTCATAAACGGTTCAATCTCTTCCAGGAAACGACGTTCCGCCTCAGTGAAACTGAGAGCATCCACCAGATAGGGTTCCGTTACTTTCTTAATCAATCCGTTCTCCAGCGTTTTCTCATACCGGACTTTGCATTCAAACCATTCGTTCATCATTTTCTTTATTGTATTTTAATTTTCTGTTTACATACATCTTACATACATCGTGTATCACCGCAAGCAGTAGGAACAAATATCCTTTGTCCAGCAACAACAGGACAAACTTACATATTTAATTTGATTTCTCCATCTTTTCGCGATATTAAGATAGGTACGTTGCAATTTATTCTTTTTTTGTTTGTCCGGTTACCCCTTTAATCGTATCTTTGCATACTAATAATGTTCATTATTTAAGTAGCAAAAAATGCCTGAAATATCCGTTCGAGGCCATGAAATGCCCGAATCCCCTATACGTAAACTGGCTCCGCTTGCTTATGCGGCTAAGGAAAGAGGAATCCATGTATATCATCTGAACATCGGTCAGCCGGACTTGCCTACTCCCAAGACGGCTTTGAATGCCATCCGGAATATAGACCGAACGGTACTGGAATATTCTCCCAGCCAAGGGTATCTCAGCTATCGTAAGAAACTGGTGGAATATTATGAAAAGTACCATATCCATTTGGATGCGGATGATATCATCATTACTTCCGGCGGGTCGGAAGCCGTTCTGTTTGCTTTTCTTTCCTGTCTGAATCCCGGTGACGAGATTATCGTGCCGGAGCCGGCCTATGCCAACTATATGGCATTCGCCATTTCCGCCGGGGCCGTAATCCGTACCATAGCAACAACGATAGAGGAGGGATTCGCTTTGCCCAAGGTGGAGAAATTCGAAGAACTGATTAATGACCGCACACGGGCCATCCTTATCTGCAATCCGAACAACCCTACGGGATATCTGTATACGCGCAGAGAAATGAACCAGATACGTGATCTGGTGAAGAAATACGATTTATATCTGTTTTCTGATGAAGTGTACCGTGAATTCATCTATACAGGGTCCCCGTATATCAGTGCCTGTCATCTGGAAGGGATAGAGAACAATGTCGTGCTCATCGATTCCGTGTCGAAACGTTACAGCGAGTGCGGTATCCGCATCGGAGCATTGATCACCAAGAATAAGGAAGTACGCAAAGCCGTGATGAAATTCTGTCAGGCCCGCCTGAGTCCCCCGCTGATAGGGCAGATTGCGGCGGAAGCTTCGCTGGATGAAGGAGAAGAGTATGGTCGGGAAATATACGACGAATATGTGGAACGTCGCAAATGCCTGATTGACGGTCTGAACAGGATTCCGGGAGTTTATTCCCCCATACCGATGGGAGCTTTCTATACGGTGGCCAAACTGCCGGTGGATGATGCTGAAAAGTTCTGTGCCTGGTGTCTGAGTGACTTTGACTACGAAGGCGAGACAGTGATGATGGCGCCGGCATCGGGATTCTACACGACTCCCGGAGCGGGTATCAATCAGGTGCGCATTGCCTATGTGTTGAAAAAAGAGGATTTGACACGGGCATTGTTTGTTTTGCGGAAAGCACTGGAAGCTTATCCGGGGCGAGTCATGGAGTAAGGCGGATATTTATACTTATGAACCATCTTTTGTTTATAGCCAGGCGGCTCTATGGTCACGAAGGGGATACAAAACGTGTGTCCCGTCCGGCTGTGTGGATTGCCACGGCCGGCATTGCGGTTGGAATGGCAGTAATGATAGTGTCTATTTGCGTCGTTGCCGGTTTTAAGCGGGAGATTCGTTCCAAGATTATAGGTTTCGGTTCGCATATCCAAGTTATGAACTACGAGAGCATGTACGCTCTGCAGCCCAAACCGGTCGTTGTTTCGGACAGTCTGATGAAACAATGGGCCAATATATCCAATGTGCGTCATGTGCAACGCTATGCCTTGAAACCCGGTATGTTGAAAACGGAAAATGAATTTAAAGGCATACAGTTCCGTGGTATCGGTCCGGAATATGATGAAACTTTCTTAAAAAAGAATCTGACGGATGGCGTGGTACCGATTTTTTCGGATACGGTATCTTCCAATCGGATTGTCATATCCCATGCAATAGCTCAGGAACTGCATTTGAACGTTGGTGATAAAGTCTATGCCTATTTTTTTGAAAACACCGTGCGCGCCCGCCGCTTCACGGTTGCAGCCATTTACAGGACCAATCTGACTGATTTTGACAATACTTTTGTTTTCACAGATTTATATACCTGTAATAGACTGAATGACTGGACACCGGAACAGGTGAGTGGGGTTGAAATACAATTGCATGATTTTTCGATGATAGACGAAACGGCCGCATCGCTGGCACGCCATGTCAACCGCCAGACAGACCCATACGGAGCAACCTATACTTCGGCAACCATAATGGAACTGAACAAGCCCTTGTTCGGCTGGCTGGATTTGCTGGATACCAATATTTGGGTGATTCTTATTCTGATGATCGGACTAGCCGGATTCACGATGATGTCCGGGCTATTGATTATTATTCTGGAACGTACCAATTTTATCGGTATCATGAAAGCCTTGGGAGCAACCAATACGTCGGTGAGGCGCATCTTTCTCTTTTTCGCTGTTTTCATTATAGGGAAAGGTATGATTATCGGTAACATCATCGGTCTTGCTATAGTCGGAGCACAAGCCGTTTTCGGATGGGTGCATCTGGACCCTTCGACATATTATGTAGAAACAGTCCCCGTATGGATAAATCCCTGGTATATTGTCTTTATCAATATCCTTGTATTACCTCTGTCTGTACTGATGCTGATAGTGCCGAGTTTTTTGGTTTCCAATATCCATCCGGTCAAGGCGATCCGCTTTGAATGAATGGGGAGAATATGGAATTGCGGGAAACTGTCAGATGCTGAAAAAGAGAAGAAAATAGTTTTGGAAGATAGAGAGTTTTTTCTACCTTTGTAGACGAAAAGTTTTTAGCAACTCTTAACAGTATGTCTATTTTTATAATCTTTAAGCTTCTGGGCTCACTTGCATTGCTCATGTTCGGTATGAAATCTATGAGCGATGCCTTGCAGAAAATGGCAGGTCCCCAGTTGCGTCATGTGCTGGGTACAATGACCACCAATCGTTTTACCGGTATGTTGGTGGGTGTATTTGTCACGGCAGCCGTACAATCCTCTACGGCAACCACCCTGATGACCGTTTCTTTTGTCAATGCGGGAGTGCTTACCTTGTTGCAGGCCATATCGGTCATTATGGGAGCCAATATTGGTACCACCGTCACAGCCTGGATCATGTCGCTGGTCGGTACGTTCTCCATCACGGATTTCGTTTATCCGGCCTTTTTTGTAGGTATCGTACTTATTTATATGAAAAAACGACGCATCATAGGAGATTTCCTTTTCGGTGTGTCGTTTCTCTTTATGGGGCTCGGAACGCTAAAAGAAACCGGTTTCGTGCTGGTGGACAATCCGGAGGCTAATGCCATCATCAGCTCATTCTTCTCCAACTTTAGTGAGCCTACCTTCTTCAATTCGATGCTCTTCCTGTTGATCGGAACCATCCTTACTTTATGCGTTCAGTCTTCGGCGGCTATCATGGCTGTCACGATGATGTTCTGTGCCACAGGTGTCCTGCAGCTCAATCAGGGATTTATGCTTGTCATGGGTGAGAATGTGGGTACGACCATTACTGCCAACATCGTGGCCATGGGGGCGAACACACAGGCGCGTCGGGCTGCCTTTGCCCACATGAGCGTGAACATATTAGGTGTGGTATGGGTTTTGTTGGCCATGAACTGGTTCCTGAAACTCGTATATGGTATTACTGCTTACGATCCCGCACATCCTGACTTGAATAAAGTCAGTGTTGTGCTGGCTACGTTTCATTCAGCTTTCAACATCTGCAATATTCTCCTGCTCATCTGGTTTGTGCCGTACATTGAACGTTTCGTTTGTTATGTCATCAAGCCGAAGAACGACGATAACGAAGAGTTCCGTCTGCATTTCATTACTTCCGGTATTATGAAGACTCCAGAACTTTCCGTATTGGAGGCGCATAAGGAAATACGCGCTTTTGCCTCACGTATACAGCACATGTTTGGCATGGTGCGTGAATTGCTGGGCACCAAGGATGCGGCAGCTTTTGCCAAGCTCTATGCCCGTATCGAGAAATACGAAGGTATATCGGACAATATGGAACTTGAAATAGCCAAGTATCTCGACCATGTGGGAGACGCGCATCTTTCGGACGAGACGAAAGCCAAGATACGTGCCATGCTTCGGGAAATCAGTGAACTGGAGAGCATCGGAGACTCTTGTTACAATATGGCGCGCACCATCTCGCGTAAGACGCAGAACAAGATCGATCACTTCACTCCCGAACTTTATGCCCGTCTGCACCAGATGATGGAGCTCACGGACAATGCCCTGACTACCATGAACGAGCTTATGGGCGGCCGCAAGGAATCCTTTGACGTAAACCGCTCGCTCAATATCGAGAATGAAATTAATAATTTCCGTCGTCAGTTGAAATTCCAGAATATCAATGACGTGAATAACCACGAGTACACTTATGCGGTAGGCACAATCTATATGGACCTTATCAATGAGTGTGAGAAATTGGGCGATTATGTCGTGAATGTCGTGGAAGCTCGTATGGGTACCCGTTTCCGCGAGGCTTAGGATTCCTTCGTTTTACTATAAGAGGCTGTGCCGTAAGACATTTGAAGTGCACCCCAAAAGTTTTGTGTCCAACTTTTGGGGTGCACTTCATAAGACATTAATTACGACACAGCCTCTTTTTTTATCCGTATTCTGTAATATCATACAAAATCAGAACATAATACGGCTCAGTCGAAAATTAGTGGGGATAAGCGAATAAGTTTGCGAGACGGAACAGGAAGAATCTTTTGTCGGCAACCCCTCGCAGATTGGCCCTGAAGAGTTTGATCT
>CAMWUI010000050.1 GCA_947177395.1 uncultured Paraprevotella sp. | reverse complement strand
AAGTGAACAGCACTCCACTACCCTAAGTGAACAGCACTCCACTACCCTAAGTGAACAGCACTCCACTATACATAGTAAACAACGATCCACTCGACAAGTAAACCGTTGCGCACTCGGAAAGCCGCATGTTACCGTCCCGGGGAGCGTATAGTATGCGGCGGCGGAAGCCATCCGCGTGCGCGCCGTACGTGACGACATAGCCTCATTCCTTTTTATTCCGGCATTCCGAAATAGCCTCTCACCCTGTACGGAAAGCCGTCAACCGGAGTTTCTGCATGATTATTTCAAAGAAAAAGACCTTTTCTTTCGCTTCATATCAAAAAAAAACAGTATCTTTGCACCGCAAATCGGGATGTAGCGCAGTTGGTAGCGCACTACGTTCGGGACGTAGGGGTCGGGCGTTCGAGTCGCCTCATCCCGACCATGCGACAGCAACTTACTTACGAAAGTAGTTGCTGTTTTTTTATTATCCCAGAATCACCCTTTTTTCTTCTGTTTATATTTCTTCGGCGACATGCCCATAACCTTGGAAAAAAGACGAGAAAAATAATAGCAATCGGAAATACCAATCTTATAACACACCTGATTGACACGCATATCTGCGCAGTCCAGCAGATAACAGGCACGCTGAATCTTCAACCGGTTGAAATAATCAACAGGCGAATAGCCGGTAGTACTTTTGAACATGGCGGAAAACCGGGAAACGGAATATCCGATATGCTCTGCAATATCTTTCACCGTAAGTTTCTTTTCGAGATTCTCCTTCATGTAATGTACCGTAGCATCAATCAGGTCACCCGTCATCTCTCGTCCCTCCGTACCCCGATATGCCTGCAAGTAACAGACCGTACCCAGAAAATGATGAAAGACGGAACAGGCGTACAACAAATGATCCCGGCTGTAGCCCATGTCCAGGATGCGATAAATCTCCTCGAACAGCTCCAACCGTTCATCGATGCGTGACGCCAACGAGATATTTATCCGGGTAGGCAGACGCAGACGCTCCACATAACCGGCGGCAAGCGTCCCCTTGAAATGAATCCAGTAGATGGTCCAGGGAGTTGTCTCATCGGCTCCGTAACGATGGGGAATACCCGCAGGCAGTACAAAACATTGCTCCTGCTCTACCGTACGACGCGTCCCGTTTATTTCAAACCACCCCTTGCCTGCCGTACAATAAATGAACACATGCTGAGGTATGGCCTCATCCCTTTCCCGATAGTGATACAGAGCCTGCGGATAATAGCCCATATCCGTGATATGCAAAGCAGAAGCCAACGGATGGCTCTCCATTTCCTTGACCACAGAATCGGGTAATACAATGGCTCTCTCTCCCGAAAAACCGTCTTTGCGTTTTATCATGTCTTCTGGATATTAACCGCGCTGCAAATATACTGGTTCAGCTACACTTCATCAAACAATCGACAACAAAAATTCGCCGGAAAGACATTTGCTTCCTTCCGGCAAACTTCAGCCAACCCTCCCCGGAACGGATTACCGTCACCGGTTCAACAATTGCATCACTGCCGCTCCTGCACGACCGGCTCCTTCTTCTGAACGAACCTTGGAGAAAAGAGCATCTATTTCGTAAAACTGTAACGTGACCAGCGGTGCAAAACGGTCGGAACCAACATACTTTTTCACAGAATAAAGCAATTGCTGCATGGCCGGAAGCCCGACAGTCTGCTGCCCGTCATCCACACACAACACGAACAATCGGCCCCGCCCCACCTTGGCCTCAAAAGCAATACCCAGCTTCCGGTTGTATTCATACGTATCGATGCTTTGGATTACTGGAGTCAAACTGCGCAAGTCTGTCAGTTCCATAGCCGTAGCGTGATTCAGCACATCCCACCACTGCCAGTCAGCGTAACTTGCCGTCGGGAAATCACTGAACGCCGGATGAGCTGCATCTATCAACGTTCCTACAATCATCGGATCCCAGTTAAACATAATCGGGTTCCAGAAATGACTTGCAAAATGAGTTCTCCGTCCTTGCGGCTTTTCGGGAACCAACAGTACGCTCTTCCCGGCAGCCAACGCCTCTTTGGCCGTCTCGTCCCATGCCTTGACGTACACAAACCCCGACGGCGTGGCGGCAGATTGAGGATATACCCATATATCCCACTCATTTTTCACTTCGCCCAACTCGGCTCTTAAAGTCAACTTGCAGGCTCTCGTCACGGCAGTCAACGGGCAAGTTATCCGTCCCAGGGAATCCACCGTCGCGGGATTCACCGTTTTCTGTTTTAAAGCCCCTTTGCCAACCACATGCCCGACTTCATCCGCCAGTGTCCAGCGTACCCGCTTCCCTTTCAAAGCCTCCGGGCCGAAATGATAGATATCAAGCTCCACCTCAAGTGTTTCCTCGGGCCGGAAGGTGCGCTTCGGCAGACGAGCCAGCAATACGACGGGAGCGCACGACTCGCGGAATTTCTCGGGGCTTACCAGCCCTTTATCTTCCCAGAAAGCATCCAGAATGCCGACAAAGGCACTGCCTTGCCCCGGAAAATCAGCCAATCCCAGCAACTGAAATCCTCCCGACCTGGACGAACGCAAAAGCGATTCGTTTACCTCCTTGTACTGAAGAACCGTGTGTGCCCCCGTAGCCCTGAAGAAATCGTCGGCCTGATGCAACATGCCATTCCGGGCCAACCGCTCACGGAACACCTCGAAATTACGGGCTTCCAGCACGCCGGTGTACTTACTCATTTCGGCAAAGTTGGGATACATGCAACGCTGACCGGTTTCGTGAGCTATGACCGGCACGTCAATCATAGACTCCCGGTTCTTGTCCCAGTTGGTCCAGGGAACCCCTTCGTATACGGTAATACCTCCTTTTGAAGTAACATGGGAAACATAATATTGATCGGATGCCGTATGCGTGCGAGCCGTCGAAGCCGAATACAAATGTCTGTCGTCGTAAGCGCGTCCCTTCTTCACCAAGTCTTCCAGAACTTCGAAGTTTCCTTCGTTTTCATTACCGTTACACATCAGTATGAACGAGGGGTGGTTACCATAGGTATCAAGCACCGCATACATCTCGTGCTCAAAGAAATCTCTGCGCCCGGGGTACTTGCCCACATCTTTTATCCACATTGGCAGTTCGACCTGCAGATAGAACCCCAGTTCGTCGCCGGCTACGAAAGCAGCTTCCGGCGGACACCAGGAGTGGAAACGCACATGGTTCATCCCGTAGGACCTGATGGTCTGGAAAATACGTTTCCAGTCCCTCACGTCGGTAGACGGATAGCCCGTCATCGGAAACACCGCACAGTCCAATACGCCTCTTAGATGGATGTCCCGTCCGTTCAGACGAATGTGATGCTCTCCCTGTTCCACCTGACGCATCCCGAAGCGCAAGGTTTTCGTGTCTTGCCGGCCCTCAACTTGCAACTCCGCATCCAACGTATATAAATAAGGTGTAAACTCGTTCCACAGATTTATCTGCTTGCCCAGTCCGACTGTCGTCTCCATGCCATTTTTCGTTTGCAGACTATCGATTTCTATCACACGGGATGCCACTGTCTTCCCGGAGGCATCACGGACTTTTAGTGCTAATGTCCCTTTCTGACCTTCACCCAGTTGCGGGAAGACCGCTCTCACACGAACGGCTTTCTCCGTCACGTCAGGATATACGTCTACCTGTTGCAGATGAATCCTTTCTTTAGCCGTCAGCGAGATTTCCCCCACCACACCGTTCCAGTTGGTCTGCGTGTATTCGGTAATTCCGTGTGTCCATTGGTCCATCGGGTACTTCAGACGGTTGTCCACGCACAACGTCAACGTATGAACACCGGGCGCGACAAAAGCCGTCAAATCAAATTCATTCGGTGTACTCAGCCGCTCGCCGCTACCCACATACTGACCATCCACATATACGGTCGTTTCCCAGTGGCAACGCTCCAGTTTCAGCCATACCGTCTTACCGTCCCAGTCCTCCGGTATCACAAACTCCCGCTGATACCAGGCCATTCCCATGTATTCGAATTTACGACTCAGACGATCCACATAGCGGGCATTGTTCTTGATTCCCTTGCCTCCCTGGTCAGTGGAACCGGGAAGCATTATCGTCTCTACCAATCTGTCCAAATACAGTTCCGAACCAGGCGTCTGTCCGAATCCCATCGGATCCAGTTGAAAGCGCCACATACCTGACAGGTCTATTACAACTCCATCCGGCGCCGCCCATAGGCCGGAGGCGGCCATACCCAGCAGCATAATTATCCATTTTCTCATAACTTATTTGTTTTTAAGGTGAATTCTATTTTCTATCTCGTCGAAAGAAAGAGCAGTCGAGGGGTGGAATTTGTCCGACCGCATGTAGCGCAATAAACTGTATAGCAACTGCCGCCTTTCCGGACGGTCCTCCTGATCATTCAGCAGATTCATGCTACTGAAAAGCAAACGCCCCGTGCCGCATTTTGTCTCAAAAAGAACAGCAAGACGTCTGTTCGTCACAAAATTATCGACACACTCTACCAGCGGCGTCACGCCCTTATGGAAAGAATCCAACACAATCGGCCTGGAGTGTTTCGTCAAATACCACCATTGCCAGTCTGTATGATAATCGGTAGGAAAATCGGCGAAAGCCGGATGCCCCGCATCCAGTAGCACACCCATCGTACCAGCCTGAGCAGGGAAATGTACAGGACTCCAGAATACCGGAACAAACTTACCTTCCAGCCCTTTGCATTCCGCAATCTGCGGACTGAACAGCACGTCCTTACCGACCGACAACGCCCGATGCGCTTCGTCCCAGTTATCGGTACAAACCACACATCCCTTCTCCACTGCCAGTTGTGCCGGGTATACCCAGATATTCCAACCGTTTTTGCAGGAATCTTTATCAAGGAACACGGTAAACCGCAACTCGGTAGCCTCCTTTACCGACATAAGAGAAACCTGTATCGTACCTACTTTATTATCTCCCCCAACAGCCAAACGTTCTGCAGGTAGCGTGCCGCACGCAATCTGCCGACCGGCTTTCGTCTCCAGTTTCCAGCCCACCGTCTGACAAGCCAATTCATGATTGCCGTAATTAGCCACACCCAACTCCGCCACAAATGTCTCTGCATTCGTATACACGGCTTTCGGAAAATAGGCCAAAGGCACAACCGGCGCACAAAATTGCCGGAACATTTCGGGTTCAACGATGCCCTTATTATCCCAAAAAGCATCAAGCAAGCCGACCAATGCCGTCCCTTGCCCCGGGAAATCGTGCAAGTCAAGCATTTGGAACCCACTGAAGTCCTTTGTTTTCAGTGCCCGTTCTATCTCTTCCTTATACAATAGGAAGGCTAACTTACCAGATGCCTTGAGGTAACTGTTCGCCTTGTCCGATAAACCTTTCTCTTCCAGATCCTTTTTCACTCCCTTAAAGTTAAGAGGTTCCAGAGTTCCTGTATATTTTTCTATTTCTCTCAGATTCGGGTAAACGGCATACTGACCTATTTCATGGGTTATAACCGGCACTTCCATGCCTTCGATAGAAGCCGAAAAATCACGATCGAAGGCTGGCGGCTGCGCATCGAACACGCCCTGACCACGAACCCAACCTTTCTTGGTCCACTGCGTCACCCAGTAATCATCGTTGTCCTCCGGGTGATCACCATGTCCCCCTTCGAAGGAAAAGGAAGTTGTCGTATACAACCTGCGGCTATCTTTCCGCTTCACATGGTCAAGCAATCCTGACAAAAAAGCAAAATCACCGGGCAACTCATTTCCCAGACTCATAAAACAAAACGAGGGATGGTTGCCATATTCCGCCAGGATTCTGTCGGCCTCTTTATACAGATATGCGTTTTTGGCCTCACTCTCTCCCACACGACCGGGCCAGAGAGGCAGTTCCACCTGCAAATAAAAGCCCAACGAATCAGCCACATGGAACGCGGCCTCGGGTGGACACCAAGAATGGAACCGCAAGTGGTTGAGCCCCCAGTTACGGGCAGTCTCAAATACTTTGAGCCATCCTTCAGGTGTCATGGGCGGGCGTCCTGTCTGTGGGAAAACACAACACTCCAGCGTACCGCGTAAAAATATCTTGTGCCCGTTTAGACGTATGTCTGTTCCTTCCCGCACTAAGTTGCGGACACCGAAACGAACGTTTTTCCTCACTGATTCGCGCCGTGCCGTTACCCCAAATGTCAAATCATAGAGGAAAGGAGAAAACTCGTCCCACAACTTTACGGAATCTCCCAAAGGCAACCGAACGTCCAGCCTATTAATTCCCGATTGCAGGGACAAGCTTTGCGATACACGGATCACCCGTTCCTTTCCACCCCGGATCTCGCCTACCCAAGTACCCCGACAGGGAACACCGTAATTTACAATTGTCCCTATCACACGCACTTCACGGGCATCCACATCAGGATACAGCTGCAGACTGTCGATATTCAGAGACTTTCGGGCTGTCAGTTCCATTTTCCCCAGTACGCCGTTCCATATCACCTGCGTCTCGTTGGTATAAGCATGAGCCATATCGCCTCCGCTTATTTCATACAACTTCCTGTTATCTACCCGGATAGCTAACATATGCCGACCGGGTCCCAAATACCCCGTCAAATCGTAGTTATGCGGAGCCACCAAACTTTCTTCTCGTTCAGGTACGGCTTTTCCGTCTACCCACACTATTGTTTGCCATAATACCCGTTCCAGATTCAAGTGTATCTGCCGCCCGCCCCAGTCTGCCGGAATGTCGATTTCGCGCACATACCACACGGGACCTACATAGCTATGCTTACGGGTAAGATGCAGTATCTGAGGTTTCATCAATGCTGGTAACAACGTGTTGGGAGTTCCTATTCCTGCTTCATCCGTTGTACCCGGCAATTGTATTCGATCGGGAAATGTACGATCGAACCACCGTTGACTTACCCCCACATCCAGACTATCTAACGCCACCTGCCACTCACCAGCCAAAGAAATTACTTTGTCGCTAGTCCCACAGGCACCCAATACAAAGGTCAGCACCAGCCCTATAATAGCTATTCCTATCCCTTTCATACCTCTGTTTTTTTAAGTAATTCGGTTGCCTGTTTCAAGTGTACCTGCACACCCTGATGATTGTTATCCAACGTAGCGGCTTCCGACAGACAAGTTACAGCCTCCGACAGACAGCCCAGTCCCAGATGGCCCAAGCCCATCAGATAAAGGCAATGTATGCGATTCTTCCGGTTCATGTCCTCCTCCCATATCTGTAGGTCGGGCAGCGACACGGCAAAGTAGTCCATGACAAACTCGTCGTGCAGATGTTCTTCGCCGTAGTTCAACAGTCGGTTGAACCGGCCGCGTGCCTCAGCCTCGCGGCCCAACTGGCGCAACGCCATTCCCTGATAGAAAATCTTATCGGGTTTCTGGTCGTTGTAGTACATGGCGGCGGCAGGTTCGCTCAAGCCGACAGCAGCCTGCTCGAACAGGCTGTACGCCTCGTCGTCCCGGCCCAACACCTGCAACAAACAACCTTTATAATACAGGAAATCGTTCTCCTGCGCACCGCGCAATTTACCCTCGCCCAAATGGTGCGGATACACGAAACATTCGTTCACCCGCCGCAAGGCGTCCTCGTACCGGCCCTCGCCCATCAGTTCCTTGGCCCGTTCAAGCCGACAGAACTGATACTGCGCCGGAACCTTGCCTTCGCCACCTTCCCAGGGATGGAACGTGCGGATGTCTATCAGACGCATCGCCTCGTCGTAGTTCCCGATTTGGTTCTGCAACGTAATGTATTCTAAGTATAAATCATCCCGCTTCAACACCGTGTCCATATAGGTCTCCAGCAAGCGAATTCTGTCCTCATACGGGCGGTTCAGTCTCTTGTAGAGTTGATCAAGCTCCATCAGCACGCGGGCATCGGTTGTGTCCAGCGCAAAAGCTTTTTCCAACAGGGCAACAGCCTCCTCCCGACGGTTGCACTTGTTGAAATAGGCCAGCGACAGGTTGCGCAACACCGTGGGGAACGTATCGTCCCATCCTGCTGATTGTTCCCAGGCAGCCACGGCCTCGGCATACTGCCGCTTGTCGTACCACAGATTGCCCAGATAATAACTGGCCTTAGGCGCCCGGTCCAAAAAATCGATAACGGTCTGCAACGCTCCGATGGCCTCCAGTGTGTTCGGGAAACAGCAACCGACAGGCGTTCGTTCAGCCTCCTCACCGGCTCGTTGGGCTTCTCCGTCGCGTTGCAGCTTCAGCAGGCACCACGTTTCATAATAATGGAGCAACGTACATTCTTCCAAATTCAGTCCAATGGCCATCCGGCTCACGCCCAGCGCCTCTTCCCATGCACCGGCGACAGCGTAATCCAGCACCAGTGTCTCATAATCGGGAGCCCCGCGACGCATCAGACCGACCAGTTCGTCACGATCGGTTTCACTGCCGGTAAGCAAATATTTCTCCCAGCGGCACCCATAGTTGAAGGTGTCGATACGTAGCGAGTCTTCAATCCATTGCAGGGCTTCGTCGCCGCGCCCCAACCGGCGCAGCACCATTGCCTTCAGGTGCCGGGCACGCAGGCTGTGCCAGTTGCGCAACAAGGATTTCTCTATCTCCTCGAGCGCAGTCTCCCAGCGTCCGGCGCAGGCCGACAATTGGGCCAATGCCAGATAACCGGCATCTTGCCAAGCGGCGTTCCAACAGGCTTTATAAAATGCAGCATAGGCTTCATCGGCCTTTCCCTGGTATTTAAGCGCCAGACCTAAGTTGTAGTAAGGCTCGCCGTCGTAGGGGTTGGGATTACGCTGGGTCAGCGTACGGATAGCCTGACGGAGATACGGTTCCGCTTTTGCAAACTGCCCCTTGCGGATATGCCACAATCCCATTGCGTTGTTGCAACGGGCATCCTTGGCATCACGACGCAGTCCCTCCTCATAATAATCGGTCGGACAGTATGTCGCATGGCGGTATTGTTCCAGGTGCAACCCGTTCAGATAGAGTTCTTCCACTGTACGGATATCCGCAGGGGGCAGGGCTGCACAGGCTGGTTCGGGCACTTCGCGTCCGCTGTTATCCTCAGCCAACCAGCACAGTGCCTCGCGCCCGTCGGCAGCATATATGCACACCGATGCCCGGCCTACTTGCCGCACGGGTACCTCGGTGTCGAGCAGATTCTCGGGTGACAGGCTACACACCTGCTCCCAGCACACTTCGCCATTCTCTTTTACCACGATGCGCAGATTGTCCTGCCTTGAAGTAGCGAACACTTTCAAATGACAGCCTCCGTCCTCGGACACTAAGTTCATCAGCAGATCGGCAGTAGCGTTCTTCACCACGCCCAGTTCGCGGTAGGGCATGAAGTATTGCGTGAAAGTCTTTTCCTCATAAGGTTGCAACCAAGCGAAGTCGGGCTGATTATCGGTATATACACCGGTCATCAGTTCGATATACGGGCCGTCGGTATCGGTAAGATTGCGGTCCCACGCCTGACCGAAGTCTCCATTGCCCCATGTCCATTGTTTCTTTCCGGGCGAAACATGGTGATTGGCCACGTGGAGCACGCCAGCCCGGGTATCGTTCTCATAACCGCCTACGAAATCATACTTCGACCGGATGGCCATGTACGAAGTAGGCACGGGAATATTCTTGTAACGGGAAATGTCCACGCCCGCTGAATAATCCATCTTATAATACGTTCCTGTCGCGATGGGATAACGGGAAACGTCGCGCTTGCCATGATCAAATACGGCATTCACATCCGACGGGAACACCGACTGATAGTGGTCGTTTACCGCCACGGCGGGATTGGCCCACCAGAGAAATGTCTGCGGCAACGGCGTGGGATTGGACACCTTGCCCTGTATCTCCAGCCGGGCCTTGCCCGGACGCAACACAAAACCGGCTGTTCCCTTTTGACCGAACATGCGCTCACGCTCGCTCACCCATACAACGGCACCGCCGTCAGGCAGGTGCTCTATGCTGTAGTCTACCGGCAGAAAGGTGCTCGGGCGGTGGTGTTGCGGCCAGTTGAACTCGATACCGCCCGAAATCCAGGGTCCGGTCAGTCCCACCAACGCAGGCTTCACCACGTGGTTGTAATAGATAAAGTGACGCTCCTTCAGTTTATCATAAGCCATTTGCACACGCCCACCCAGTTCAGGCAGTATCATCACCCGGATGTACTCATTCTCCAGCCATATCGCCCGGTAAGTCTTATCTTCACAAGTATCTTCTATCTTTTCAATCACCGGATAAGGATACACGACCCCGCTACTGCCCTGATAAACACGTTTTTCCAGAAACATCGGGTTCTTTTCCGGCCGACCGGTTCCGTAAGTCGGTATGCAAATGTCCTCTTCCCATACTTTCACCTTCGTCATCATTGTTTTATTCTATTTTCTGATTAATTCATTTTCAATCTCTTCCAATGTTTTCCCTTTCGTCTCAGGCAAGTTTCTGCGGATAAACAGGAACCCGGCCAGACAGATACCGCCATACAGCCAGAATGTCCCTGCGGCTCCCAGCCCCTCGTTAAGTAGCGGGAAAGTATAGGTCAATATAAAACACGCAGCCCATAAAGCAAAAGTGGAAAGAGCCATTGCGGCGCCGCGCATTCTTACGGGGAATATCTCGGACAGCACCACCCAAACCACCGGCGCCAACGACATGGCATAACTGGCGATGGCCAGCATCACCAGGCACAGCATGGGCCATCCGCCCAGTCCCCAGCAGTAGCCGCAACCCATGCAGAGGTAAATCAATGCAAGCGCGCTGGAACCGAACAGCATCAGGGTACGACGTCCCCAGCGATCCACCGTGTAAATGGCCACAAACGTAAAGACCACATTCGTACAACCGGTAACGACGATATTCATCAGCACGTCCGACACCTCGTAACCGGCGGCCGAAAATATCTCATGCGCATAGTTGAAAATAACATTGATGCCGCACCATTGCTGGAACACAGCCAGAACGATACCTATCAGCAGCACACTGCGCAATTCTTTACTGAAAAGCGATCCGGCACCGCTACCTTCCGACTCATCCGGCGACAATTGTTCCAACTCTCGCAATGTGCTCTCGGCATACACCCCGCCACCGATACGCGCCAGAATATGGCCGGCTTCTTTGCTCCGACCTACCGATGACAGCCAGCGCGGACTCTCGGGAATCACGAAGGAAAGGACAAAAAACAGCAGTGCCGGCACCAATTCAGCCCAGAACATCCAGCGCCATCCCCATTCCGTGCTTTCGGCATTGAGCATGCCCGTATCGCCGGCATACCAGTTACCAATCTGCCAGTTGGCCAACTGGGCCAGCAGAATACCTGCCACAATGGTGAGTTGGTTAAGGGAAACCAGACGTCCGCGCACACGAGCCGGCGACACTTCGGCGATGTACACCGGCGATATATTGGATGCAATGCCGATTCCCACACCACCCACGATGCGATAAAACACGAACCACGAAAAACTGTCCACCACTCCGGTGCCATAGGCCGAAATGGAGAATAGAAAAGAGGCTATAATCAGCATTTTCTTCCGCCCGTAACGGTCGCTCCAACGTCCCGAGAACAACGCTCCGGCCAGACAACCTATCAGCGCACTGCTCATGGCCCAGCCCCGCAAAGCCGCCGACTGTTCTATCTCAAAAAAAGGCTCGTAAAAAATCTTAGCCCCGCCTATCACCACCCAATCGTAACCAAAAAGCAGTCCGCCCATGGCCGACACCCAGCAGATAAGCCATAAATAACCTTGTTTCTGTTGCATAAGAATCTTTTTAATAGACAATGCAAAATAAACAGATTCATTATAGCCATCCAATAGATTCTTTAACGAAGAAAATGGATTTTATTCTTATCAACCGCAAATACTCAACTGCAACAAAGATATATTCTATCATAAAAATATATCCCGCCTGCCAGACAGACGGGATATATACCTTAATTTATATAAGAACTTCAATTCGGTTTATTATTCCTCGCGGGAAGATTCCGGACGCGGACGACGCTCACGACGCTCCCCTCTCTCGGGACGCTCGCGGCGAGCCGGACGCTCGACATAACCTTCCGGCTTCTCGAGCAACACACGGCGTGACAACTTAAACTTACCGGTCTTCGGATCGATCTCCAACAGTTTCACCTGTATCTTGTCACCTTCTTTCAGACCGGCTTCCTCAACCGTCTCCAGACGCTTCCAGTCTATCTCGGAAATATGGAGCAAACCATCCTTGCCCGGCATGAACTCTACAAACGCACCGTAAGGCATGATGCTGCGGACGGTACCCTCGTAGATTTCTCCAATCTCAGGAATAGCCACAATGGCACGTATTTTGGCCATGGCAGCATCGATGATGTCCTTGCCGGCACCGCTGATCTGTACGCGACCTACACCGTCAATTTCCTCAATCGTGATGACAGCGCCCGTTTCCTCCTGTATTCCCTGGATAATCTTTCCACCCGGACCGATAACCGCACCGATGAATTCTTTCGGTATCGTAATCTGTTCGATACGCGGTACATGCGGTTTCAGTTCAGGACGAGGTTCGGACATGCACTCGGTAATCTTTCCAAGAATGTGTTCACGACCGGCCTTTGCCTGCATCAGGGCTTTCTCCAGAATCTCATAGCTCAAACCGTCGCACTTGATATCCATCTGCGTTGCAGTCAGACCATCTTTCGTACCGGTCGTCTTGAAGTCCATGTCGCCCAAATGGTCTTCATCGCCCAGGATATCGGACAACACGGCATATTTGTCTTCGCCCGGATTCTTGATAAGTCCCATGGCAATACCGCTGACGGGCTTCGCAATGGGCACACCGGCATCCATCAAGGCCAAAGTTCCGGCACATACCGTGGCCATGGAAGAAGAGCCGTTGGACTCCAGGATATCGGATACCAGACGGATCGTATAAGGGTAGTCTGCGGGAATCTGTCCCTTGAGCGCACGCCATGCCAGATGTCCGTGACCGATCTCACGACGACCGACACCACGCTGCGCCTTGGCTTCACCCGTAGAGAACGGAGGGAAGTTGTAGTGCAGGAGGAAGCGCATCTTGCTCTGATCGAGCACATCGTCCACAATCTTTTCGTCGAGTTTCGTACCCAACGTACATGTAGACAGGGACTGTGTCTCACCACGCGTAAAGATAGAAGATCCGTGAGGACCCGGCAAGGGGTTCACCTCGCACCAGATAGGACGGATTTCCGTCGTGGCACGACCGTCGAGACGCTTGCCTTCATCCAGTACGCAACGGCGCATGGCATCACGCTCCACATCATGATAATAGCGGTCTATAAGAGCCAACTTCTCTGCCAATTCATCTTCCGAAAGTTCCGGATGAGCCTCCACGTAGGCCGTCTTGTAGTCCTCGCGAACAGCAACGAAAGCATCCTCACGAGCGTGCTTGTCACGACTACCCTCGCTGGCAATGGCATACGCCTTGTCATAGCAGGCCTTGCGGCACTCCTCACGCAGTTCCTCATCGTTCACCTCGTGGCTGTATTCGCGCTTCACATCCTTGCCCAGTTCCTTGGACAATTCTTGCTGCAGGCGGCACATCGGCTTGATTGCTTCATGAGCGACTTTCAGGGCTTCCAGCAAATCCTGCTCCGAAACTTCCTTCATCTCTCCCTCCACCATCATGATGTTTTCTTCCGTAGCACCCACCATGATATCCATATCGGCTGTCTCCAGTTGCTGGAACGTGGGATTTACGATATATTCGCCATTGACACGGGCAACACGGACTTCCGAAATCGGGCCGTCAAAAGGAATGTCGGAAACAGCCAGTGCCGAGGATGCGGCAAAACCGGCCAAAGCATCCGGCATGTCCACACCGTCTGCCGAATACAATATCACATTTACATATACTTCAGCATGGAAGTTTCCCGGGAAAAGAGGACGAAGCGCACGGTCCACCAGACGGCAAGTAAGAATTTCATTGTCCGAGGCTTTTCCCTCACGCTTGGTGAATCCACCGGGGAAACGGCCCGCAGCGGCATATTTCTCTCTGTACTCTACCTGTAAAGGCATAAAATCTGTTCCGGGAACGGCATCTTTGGCCGCACAAACAGTAGCCAGGAGCATGGTGTTACCCATGGTAAGCATAACAGCTCCATCCGCCTGCTTGGCCAGTTTCCCGGTCTCGATGCTGATGGTTCTTCCATCAGGCAATTCGACGGTCTTTTTAATTACGTTCATCTAATTTCTAAAAAAATACATCAATAATCGGGCAAATTTACATATAATTATTGATTAATCAGGTGATAGCACCTTTAAAAAACATTATAATAAGACTTTTTTTACAAATACAGGCATTCCGGTTGTGCGGAGAGATAAAAAATGGCGTATCTTTGTCTCTCAATCAAATTAAACGTACATGAAGAAAATTACATACTGGCTATCTGCCGCCATGCTCTTATTTACCGCCTGCAACGAATCCGGCGACCATTTTACTCTCAGAGGGAATCTGACAGACGCCGCCGACAGCATATTGCTGTTCGAAGCGCTCGAACTGAACGGGATAACCGTCCTCGACTCCATCCGTCTCGACGCATCCGGACAATTCGCCTTCAAAGGCAAACGTCCGTCTGCCCCCGAATTCTACCGGCTCCGAGTGAAGAACAAAGTCATCCATTTAGGTATCGACTCCACGGAGACGGTTGTCGTGCGGGCTTCTTATCCATCCATGGCGACTGCATATCAAACCGAGGGTTCTCCGCTATGCGACACTCTCCGCACTCTGACTCTACTGCAGACGGATTTACAGAAACAAATCACAGCCATCAGCCAGAACCGAGGACTTACCGTAGGGGAACAGGCACGACTGATCGAACAGCTGGTGACAAATTACAAAGAACGCATCAGAAAGGAGTTCATCGCCCCCAACCCGGCATCGCCCGCTTCTTATTTCGCACTGTTCCAGTCCATCAACGGAACTATGCTTTTCAACCCCGTCAATGACGCCGAGGACGTAAAATGGTTCACTGCCGTCGCCACGGCATGGGAACTGCATTATCCCGACGCCCAACGCACCCAGAACCTTCGGAACATCGCCTTACAGGGACAGCAAAACACCCGCCGTCCCCAAATCAGACAACTGGAGGTAGACGCCGAGAAAATCACCGAAACCGGCATCATCGACATCAGTCTGCCGGACATCAAAGGCGCTACACGCCGCCTGTCCGACCTGAAAGGGAAAGTGGTCCTGCTTGACTTTTCCGTCTTTGCCGCCCCTTATTCCCAAGAGAGAATATTGGAATTACGCGACCTGTACAACCGATATTCCGCACAGGGATTCGACATCTATCAGGTATCATTGGACACCGACGCCCACTACTGGAAGACATCCTGCGAACATCTGCCCTGGATATGCGTACACGACGAGGAAAGTCTCAATTCGACATACACGCAACTATACCGACTGGAGACATTGCCCACCTATTTCCTGATCGACCGGAACAACGACCTGCAGGCAAGAGACAAAGATATTTCGGACTTAAAACAGGCTATCGAACAGCTACTATAGGCGAAACAGGACTATTTTTTGCAGAAACATTTGTTTTATAAAAATTAAGCACTATCTTTGCAACGAACATTTAGGGCAAAGGGTTCCGGTAATTTATGTGCCGGAATTCTTTTGTTTTTAATATCGCCCTATAAAAAACATTAATATTAAGTGAGGTTATTATGGCATATATGTCACAAGAAGGCTACGACAAACTTGTAGCCCAGTTGCGAGAAATGGAAACGGTACAGCGCCCCGCCGCATCGGCCGCAATAGCGGAAGCACGTGATAAAGGGGACCTGAGTGAAAATTCAGAATATGATGCCGCCAAAGAGCATCAGGCTATGCTGGAGATGAAAATCAACCAGCTGAAGGCCGTCATCGGTGATGCAAAGATTATCGACACGTCAAAGTTGCAGACCGACACCGTACAGATTCTTTCAAAAGTGGAGATGCAGAACATCAAAACAAACATGAAGATGACGTATACCATCGTGTCCGAAACAGAGGCAAACCTGCGTGAAGGAAAGATTTCCGTCCAAACCCCGATTGCCCAGGGACTGTTGGGCAAAAAGGTAGGAGACGTGGCCGAGATTAAAATCCCGCAAGGTACTATCCAACTGAAGATAATCAATATTTCATACGAATAACCCATACACATCATGGCAACCATCTTCAGCAAAATCGTTTCCGGCGAGATTCCCAGCTACAAATGTGCAGAAAACGATAAGTTCTACGCTTTTCTGGACATAAACCCTCTGGTCAAAGGACACACACTGGTGATTCCGAAAAAAGAAGTGGACTATTTCTTTGATTTGGAAGACGAGGAACTGGCCGAAATGCAGATTTTCGCCAAACGGGTCGCAGCTGCCATCAAAGCTGCTTTCCCCTGTGTCAAGGTCGGACAAGCCGTATTGGGACTGGAAGTTCCCCATGCCCATATCCACCTCATCCCGATGCAGAACGAGCGGGACATGCTGTTCAACAACCCCAAACTGACATTCACAAAGGAGGAGTTTCAAGAGACAGCCCGTGCCATCGCCGCACACTTTGAGTAAGACGGCTCATTACAGACAGCCTGCGGGATTGCATCAGAATATTTTCTGTGATGCAATCCCGCAGGCGTTAATTAACTAATCCGATTTAGGAAAACTCCTCGCCCAGCCTCATCTGGGCATCCGTCATCAGACGACGCAAGGCCGCGGAATCATCCTTCGGGCATATCATCAGCACATTGCCCTCCTCTGCCACGACGAAACCTTGCAAACCGTCAATAACGGCGATACGTCCTTCCGGCAGACAGACCACATTGTTTTTACTGTTATACAGCATGGCCTTCGTATTAAGCAACACATTCCCCTCCGCATCGTGAGGAATATCATCGTGCATGGAATGCCAATTACCGAAATCAGCCCATCCAAAATTGCATACCTGCACAAACACATCCCGGCTACGTTCCAGAATACCGTAATCCAACGAGAGGTTGGGCAACGACACAAAATGTTCAAGCGCATCATCCACATCCTTCCCATTGTCTCCATTCGCCCATCCGACAATCTCTTTCATATAATCGGGCACCAAGTCGCAAATCGACTGTATCATCGTCCGAGCGTTCCAGAGAAACAGTCCCGTGTTCCAATAAAATTCGCCGCTGTCAACAAACATCCGGGCAAAATCCATCGCCGGTTTTTCCGTAAATGACTTTACCTTATATATATATGGTGCCCCCTCCACAACCTCACCGGCCTGTATATATCCATAACCGACATCCGGACGTGAGGGTTTTACCCCCATCGTAAGCAAAGCCGAACAGGAGGACACAAACTTCAGACCGCTCACGACATCACGGGCGAATGCCTCCTCGTTCAGAATCAGCTGGTCCGCCGGTGTCACCACAATATTGGCCTCGGGACAAATCCTGTAGATATGCAAGGTCGCCCACGCTATACTGGGCAGCGTATTGCGCCGGATAGGCTCCGCCAGAATCTGCGAACGGGTAATCTGAGGAAGCTGTTCTTCCACCCATCCGATATATTCCACATTCGTAGATACATATATATGAGAGGGATCCATAAATCCGGCAAAGCGCTCATACGTCTGTTGCAGCAACGTATGCCCGCATCCGAAGAAATCCAGAAACTGCTTTGGCTTCTCCTTACGACTCACCGGCCACAAACGCCCGCCAATGCCGCCAGCCAAAATAACACAATATTCCCGATTGATTGTATTCATAATATTCCCATTAACAAATCTTCTGCGCTAAGATAACCCGTTTTTACGACCCCTACAAAAACAAATCCATTAATTTTAGTCAAAAAGCAACAAAAAAGAAGCATCCTCCTTTTATTCCCTTCCTCCGAAACGATTCTCCAACCCACCGACTTGCAAAAAAAAGAATAAATATTTGGCTATTTCCAAAAGAAATCATACCTTTGCACCGCAATCGAGAGAATGCGCCCAGATGGCGGAATCGGTAGACGCGCTGGTCTCAAACACCAGTGGGGCAACCCATCCCGGTTCGATCCCGGGTCTGGGTACAGAGAGAGGGAGTAGAGAAATCTGCTCCCTCTCTTTTTATATCCGCCCTGCACTCACCGGACCAGAGAGGGGCGCATGGTAAAAAATGGCTCAGTCGAAAATTAGTGGGGATAAGCGAATAAGTTTGCGAGACGGAATAG
>CAMWUI010000049.1 GCA_947177395.1 uncultured Paraprevotella sp. | reverse complement strand
ACCTATACCTCCAGCAAAATAAACCTATACCTCCAGCAAAATAAACCTATACCTCTACGAAACGGCACTGCCGCGCGGGGACACGGGCGGAGCGCCGGAGGCATTTTTCCAGCAACGCGACGGTGCGGGGCAAGGGAGCCGCAGGCATTCTTCCGGCGACGCGGCGGCGCGGGGCAAGGAAACCGGGAGCTTTCGCCCGACAACGCGGGAATGAGGGAGCAAAGGAGCCAAGAATATCCTTCCGACGGCGCGGGAGCGAAGGATGAGGGAGCCGGGAGCTTTCGCCCGACGACGCGGGAGCGAGGAATAAAGAAGCCGGGAGCTTTCGCCCGACGACGCGGGAGCGAGGAATAAAGAAGCCGGGAACTTTCGCCCGACGGCGCGGGAGCGAGGGATGAAGAAACCGGGAACTTTCGCCCGGCGACGCGGGAGCGAGGAATAAAGAAGCCGGGAACTTTCGCCCGACGACGCGGGAGCGAGGGATGAGGGAGCCGGAAGGGCGAAAACGGACGGCGGGCGACCGGAGCAGAGGCCTCTCGCCTCCCCCTCCGGCCGCCCGCCGCGGAGTCCGGTGCGCCGGCTACGCTACCGCTGCGCCAGGCGCTCCAGCGTCTGCCAACACTGAAACAGGCCACGGGGCACGTGGAAACAACCCTTCCACTTGCCGCCCTTGAGCGGAAGCAACACCTCGCCGCGGCGGTTCAGATAGCCGTACCACTCGGGATAGTCGGGGTCGGTGAAATGGGTCCACACGTAGTCGTGGACGCGCTCGAACCACTCCAGACAACGCTCGTCGCCCGTCAGCTCGTAGCCCTTGAGCATGGTGATGAGCGTCTCGATGTGCACCCACCAGAGCTTCTGGTCCCACTCGAGCTGCTGCTGCGGGCGCCCCAGACGGTCCATGAAGTAGAATATGCCGCCGTATTCCTTGTCCCAGCCGTATTCCACCTCGGCCAGGGCGATGGACGCGGCCTTCTCCACCAGGTCCTGACGGCCGAGGCGACGGCCGAGGTCCATGATGAACCACATGGCCTCGATGGCATGTCCGGGATTGAGCAGGCGGCCGTCGTAGCAGTCCACCAGCTGGTTGTCGGTGCCGAGATGCTCGACGATGAGCCCGAGCTCGGGGCGGTAGAAGACGTCCATCACCTCGTGGATACACGTGTCGATGGTCGCCTGCAGGAAGGCGGGCTCGAGCAGCGGCTCTATCTCGAGGGCTACGTTGCAGAGTATCATCGGCAGGGCGAAGCTCTTGAGCGCACGGGCACCGGGCGATGCCTTGCTCCACCGCCCCTTGGGATTGTCCACCCGGGAGAGGACGATGTCGAACGTGCGCTTGGCTATGTCGGCATACTCGGCGTTGCCGGTGGCGAGGCTCAGCTGCCCGAAGGCGATGACGGCGAAGGTGTAGCTGAAGATGTTGTACGGCTCCACCAGCGGACGGCCCTCGCGGTCGAGGGCGAAATACCAGTTGAGCTGGCCGTCGTGGCCGTGCCGTTTCAGGAACTCGGCTCCCTGCACGGCGGCGTCGAGCCATTCCTGGCGCTTCTCCACGCGGTTGTAGAGGGTGGCGAGCATCCACACTTCGCGCCCCTGCAACCAGATGAACTTGTCCGTGTCATACACTTCGCCGTCGCGACCGAGGCAGGTGAAGTAACCGCCGTACTCATGGTCGACGGAGTGTTCGAGCCAGAAGGGCATTACCTTGTCCAGCAGTTCCGCCTTGTACTGGGCGGCCAGTTTCTTGAAGTCTTTCATTTTCTGCACTATGTTTTTCTTGTTATCGCAATGCTTTCATTTCTTTTCCTCGAGCGTCTTCCACGTCAGCCCGCGCAGGTCGCGCTTCTCCCGGAGCACCCACGAGCAGAGCCAGCCCACAAGGACGCTCGTCACCAGGCCGATGGCGCCGTAGAGCAGGAAGCTGGTGGCGGTGAGGCTCTTGACGAGGAAGACAGCCGCCACGCCGGAACAGAATCCGGCCATCGCGGCGCGCCCGCCGATGCGGGGGAAGAAGATGCCCATGAGGAAGAGGCCGCCCAGCCCGCTGGACAGCAGCCCGAGGATCTCCTGGAAGAAGTCGAGCAGCGAGAGAATCTCCCACGTGGCCATGAGCAGGGCGATGCCCATGCCGACGACACCGGAGAGGATGCACGCGCGGCGGGCTACGACGAGCATCGTGCGGTCGGACGAGGCCGGACGCCAGCGCTTGTAGAAGTCGATGCTGAAGGCCGTGGCCACGGAGTTGATGTTGGACGAGATGGTGCTCATCGTGGCGGCGAAAATGGCGGCGATGAGCAGTCCGGCCACTCCGGCGGGCAGCTGGCTCATCATGAAGAAGGGGAAGATGATGTCGTTCTTCTGCATCGTGTAGTCGAGCTCGGCGGGATGGGTCTTGAAGAAGGTATAGAGCCCGGCGCCTATGACGAAGAAGACGACGGAGACGAAGACGCTCATGAGGCCGTTCATCAGGATGCTCCGGCGGGCGCCGGCCTCGTCTTTCGTGGTCAGGTAGCGCTGTATCACGGTCTGGTCGGAGGTGTAGGAAATCAGGTTGTTGGCCATGCCGCCGAGGATGATGACCCAGAAGGTGGCCGAGCGGTAGTCCAGTCCCCAGTCGAAAAGGCGTAGCTTGCCGTCGGCGTAGGCGATGTCGAGGAAGCTGGAGGCGCCTCCGTCGGTCCCGCAGACCAGATAGACGGCTGCCAGCAGGGCGCCGCCCACGAGGATGAAGCCCTGCACGACGTCGCCCCAGACGACGGCCTCGACGCCGCCCATCGTGCAGTAGACGATGGTGATGGCGCCCATCATGACGATGCACGTATAGATGTCGATGCCCGTGACGGCCGTCAGGGCCAGCGAGGGCAGGTAGAGCACGAGGGCCATGCGGGCCACCATGAAGACGATGAACAGGGCGCTGGCCATCAGACGGGTGGCGGCGTTGAAGCGGTGCTCGAGGTATTCATAGGCGCTGGTCACGTCGAGGCGACGGAAGAAGGGCAGGTAATACCGGACGACGGGGAAGGAGACGATCAGGATGGTAACGAGCATCGGATAGTAGGTCCAGTCCGTGGCATAGGCCTTGGCGGGATAGGCCATGTAGGTGATGGCGCTGAGCATCGTCGCGTAGATGCTGATGCCGGCCGCCCACCAGGGGATGCGCCCGCCGCCCCGGAAGAAGTCGTCGCCGCCGCCCTCGCGGCGCATGAAGTGGAAGCCCAGCGCGAGCATGCCGGCCAGGTAGAGGAGCAGCACGGCCCAGTTGAGCCAGCCGAACGAGGTGCGCACGGTCATTCTCACAGCCGTCACGTCGGCCGAACGTATGCCGGGCTTCGATTCGCCGCCGATGACTATCCAGTCCTTTCCGTAGGGCACCACGGCGGCGCCGGCACGCGCCATCAGGGGCGAGCGTGCCTCGGTGACCCAAGTGTCGGTGACGGTGTGGTAGATGACCAGCTCGTCGTTGAACTGATACCAGTCGGCGGGATGGTTCATGTAGGCCACGGCGGCGCAGGCGATGCGGTCCGCGGCAAGCGAATCACCGCGCGCCAGTGCCTTGGCGCGCCGGAAGGGGCGGTTGATGGCCCGGGCGAACACATCGGCGTCCACGCCCCCGATGAATACGACGTGGGCGCAGCCGGAGGGAATTCCCGTCGCACCAACGAGCGTCATGACCTTGCCCTGGGGGGAGATGTGCGCCGTGGTGGTCCAGCACTGCGTCTGCGGGTTGTAGACCAGCCCGTCGACGTTCACGATGCCGGGCAGGTTGTCCGTCGGCTCGCTGTAACCGCCCATCACGTAGAAGCACGGGCCGGTCGCGCCGTTCTGCACGACCGCCGTAGGCTGCAGGCGCGCCCCGTCGGGCATGTCGGGCAGGCGCTCCCAGGCCTCGCCGCCCGGGTATTCCAGGCGGAAGGCGGCGTTCGACGCCACGCCGTTGCTGCGCCCTCCGGCCACGTAGATGTACCCGCCGCCGAAGGCTCCGCCCATGTTGTCGAGGGGCAGGGGCAGCGAGGGCAAGGCGTGGATGTCCACCGCGCCCATGCCGAGCGTGAGCAGGCTGACGTCAGCCAGGCTCCGCTCTCCGTCCGTACCGCCGATGCAGACGACGCCGCCCGGCACGGTGACGCTCACGCCGTAGGCCGAGGGCGTCAGCAGGCGGCCTGCCTCGCGCCACTGCGCGGCGCTGTCGGCGGGGTTCTCCAGCAGGTATATCTTGTCATAGAACACTTTGGGACCTCCCTCGGCGGCCGGCCGGCCGGGGAAGTTGCAGCCTCCGGCCACGAGGACCGCATCGCCGCAACGTCCGGCATAGGGCGCCGAGACGCCCTGCGGCCCGTTCACGGCCAGCGGGCAGAGGCGGTGGAAAGTCACTTGGTTGTGCTTGTTGTCTCTGATTTCCTTCTCGGGGTGCGCGCTTCCCGCAAGGGGGAGCAGGCAGCATCCCAGCAGGAGAAGACACAACTGTCGAACGATTTGTCTCTTCATTGTATGTATCCGTATATATAAATATAAGGTGTCGAAAAAATCACGGGCCTCGTCCGTTGCTTCCGTCAGAAGCGGTTGCAACGTTCGAAGAAACGGATGGCCTCCAGCTCTGCCTTCATCGCGGCTTCCTCCTCGTCCGTCAGGTTGCGGAACGGGGTACGGTTCGGGCCCAAGTCCAGACCGATGAGCTTCATGATGCGCTTGCCGCCCACGATGTTGCCGCGGTAGTTGCAGATGACGTTGATGACCTCCTGCGAGAAGTTCTGCAACTCGCGCGCCCGTTCGAGGTCGCCGGCTTTCCAGGCGTCGATGATGCCCACGAGGTTCACACCGTTGTAGTTGGTCGTGCCGCCGATGCCGCCCTGCGCGCCTCCCATGGCCAGACAGGGAAGTATGGTCTCGTCCTGCCCGTGCAGCATGTCGAACTTCCCGTCCTTGTACAGGCGGCACTGGTTGTATTCATACAGGCTCTCGAACGTATACTTGATGCCGGCGAAGTTGGGAATCCGCCCGTCCACGGCCTTCAGCAACTCCACCATCGGCAGGAAGGCGCCGTTGAACGCAGGGATGTGGTAGAAGTAGAAGGGCAGTTCCGGAGCGCCGGCGGCTATCTCCTCGCAGTACTTCACCAACTCCTCCACACGGCCGATTTTCGGGAACGGGGGCGCCATCGCGCCGATGCCCCAGGCCCCGGCCGCAGCGGCGTGCTCCGCCAGGGCGCGGCTGGACTTCACGCAGCAACTGCCCACATGGACGATCACCTTGAATCCCTCGGGAGCGGCAGCAATCCAGGCCTCGGCCAGTTTCATGCGCTCCTCCTCGGTCAGCATGTAGCCCTCGCCGGAGGAGCCGTTGATGAAGACACCCTTCAGTCCGTTCTTTTGCAACATCCGCGCATAAGCCGGTATGGGTTCGTAATTCACTTCACCGTTCGCATAAAAAGGCGTGAACGGCGCATCGATAAGTCCGATAATCTTTTCCATAATTTGTTTTTATATGATTCGCAATTATTAAATCCATGGCCACAGGAAACTCTGAGGCTGGGTTCTTTATTTTCCACAAATATACTTAAAAAAATCCAATCGGGCAAAGATTCTCCGCCCGAACGCCCCTCTTCCTCCCCACAGGACGCATTTTCTTTCTTTTTATCCCCGTCCGCCTTACGAAAAGGATAAAAAAGTTGGCCGTTACAGGTAATTAACGTAATTTTGCAAGGAATCGTTACCCAAAATCAAAAGATGAAGGATTTTTTTAAATACTTGTTAGCCAGTTTTGCCGGAGTGCTCATGGCGGGAGGCGTCCTGCTCCTCGCCGTCCTGTTTTTCTTTATAGCCGCGCTTGCCGGCAGCAGCGGCAACAGTTCCGAACTCAAGCCCCACTCCATACTGCACCTGTCGCTGAACGGGAGCCTGTCCGAACGCTATACGGAGAACCCGCTCGATGTGCTGAAAGGACAGGGCGACACGGGCTTCGGGCTGGCAGAGACGCTGGAGGCCATCCGCCGTGCGAAGGACAACGCCGACGTCGACGGACTGTATATCGAAGCGGGCGGACTGTCGGGAGCCACCCCCGCCATGCTGGAAGAAATCCGGCAGGCCGTGGAAGACTTCCGGGAGAGCGGAAAGTTTGTCGTGTCCTACGGCGACATGTACACACAGGGATGCTACTACGTCTGCAGCGCGGCCGACCGGGTGGTGCTCAACCCCCAAGGAAGCATCTGCTGGAGCGGTATGGCCTCGGAACCCGTATTCTATAAAGACCTGCTCGAGAAGATCGGAGTGCGAATGCAGGTGTTCCGGGTGGGCGACTACAAGTCGGCCGTCGAGCCGTTCACCTCCACCCGGATGAGCGACGCCAACCGGGAACAGATAAACTCGTACCTGCATTCCATCTGGAACGAGCTGATGGCCGACGTGTCCCGCTCGCGGCACATCCCGACGGACAGCCTGATGCGCTATGCCGATGAATACATGATGTTCGCCCCCGCGACCTCTGTCGTGGCGCGCGGACTGGCGGACACGCTGTGCTATGCCGACGGCATGAAGGAATACCTGCAAAGCAGACTGCCGGAAAAGACCCGGAAACTGAATCTGATAAGCCCCGCCGATTTTCTGGCGGCAGCGAAAAAAGATAAAAAGGCTGCTCCCGACCGCATAGCCGTATACTATGCCTACGGGGACATCACGGATGCGGAAAACGAATGGGGAGACCCGTGCATCGCCTCGCGCACCGTGTGCAACGACCTGCGGCAGTTGCGCGAGGACAAGGACGTCAAGGCCGTCGTGCTGCGCATCAACTCGGGCGGCGGCAGCGCCTACGCTTCGGAACAGATATGGCGCGAAGTGGAACTGACACGCCACGAGAAATCGGTCGTCGTATCCATGGGAGGCATGGCCGCCTCGGGCGGTTACTACATCGCCTGCGCGGCCGACACCATCGTGGCGGAACCGATGACGCTGACCGGCAGCATCGGTATCTTCGGACTCTTCCCCGACGCGAGCAACCTGCTGCAGGAGAAATTGGGTCTGCACTTCGACGTCGTGAAAACGAACGAACTGGCCGACTTCGGCACGCAGGCCCGGCCGCTGAACAACACGGAGTGCCAGCTATTGCAGAACTATATTGACCGGGGATACGCCCTGTTCGTACAACGGGTGGCTGACGGCCGGAGACTACCGGCCGACAGCATCCGCCAACTGGCACAGGGAAGGGTGTGGACCGGCAAGCAGGCCGTGGAAAACGGTCTGGCCGACCTGACCGGCAACCTGCAGGACGCCATCCGCCTGGCCGCGGAACGGAGCGGACTGAAAAAGTATGACGTCGAGACGTATCCGGAAGCCAAGGAATGGTACGACAACCTGCTGGGCAACACCCGCAAGAGTTATATGGAAAGCCGGCTCGGAACGCTGGGCGAATATCTCCCGCTGCAGCAACTGCTCCGGGGCATGGACCGCCAGTCGTGCATCCAGGCGCGCATCCCCTATCTGCCTAACCTCACAAACTGACAACCGGCATGGAAGGCGACCTGATTAAAATCAATGAATGGCTGCTGCCGCTTTCGTGGCTCTACGGAATCGGAGTCAGACTGCGGAACGAACTGTTCGAACTCGGGATTCTGAAATCCCGAAGCTACGATGTGCCCGTTATCTCAGTGGGCAACATCACGGTAGGCGGAACGGGAAAAACGCCGCACACGGAATATCTGGTACGCCTGTTGCAGAAGAAATATCAGGTCGCCGTACTGAGCCGGGGATACAAGCGCAAGAGCAAAGGATTCCGGTTGGCCGCCCCCGACACACCGATGGAACAAATCGGCGACGAGCCTTACCAGATAAAACAGAAGTTCCCCGACGCGTACGTGGCTGTAGACAAAAACCGCCGGCGCGGCATCGAGCGCCTGTGCGACGACGCGATAGCCCCCGGAACGGACGTCGTCATCCTCGACGACGCCTTCCAGCACCGGTACGTGCAACCGGGCATCAACATCCTGCTGGTCGACTACCACCGCATGATCTACGACGACAAGCTGTTGCCGGCAGGCCGGCTGCGGGAACCGAAAGAAGGCACCCGCCGCGCCAACATCGTCATCGTCACCAAATGCCCGACCGACATGAAGCCCATGGGCTTCCGAATCATCAGCAAAGCCCTGCGGCTATACCCCTATCAGAAACTGTTCTTCTCCACCCTCCGCTACGGAACGCTGAGACAAGTGTTCGGCGACGGAACGCGCTCGTTGGAAAGCCTGAAAAAAGAAGAACAGGTGGTGCTGCTCACCGGCATCGCCTCGCCGGAACAGATGCGGCAGGACATCGAACAGTATGCCCCTCTCGTCGTGCCGCTACCTTTCGGCGACCACCATTATTTTTCGGCAACGGACGTACAACTCATCAACGAGACATTCGACCGTATCCACGGTGACAAGCTCATCATCACGACAGAAAAGGACGCCTGTCGGCTACAGACCGCGGAAGGTCTGAGCGACGAGGTGAAACAATATCTGTATGTGCTGCCCGTCGAAGTGGCTATCATGCAGAACCAACAAGAAACGTTTAACGAAAACATCACTGGCTATGTACTCAAAAATTCAAGAAACAGCATCCTGGCTAAAAGCAAAAATGCCGGCAAATCCAACAACGGCAATCATATTAGGAACCGGTCTGGGAAAACTGGCCGCTGAAATCCATTCAGCCTCCAGCATAGACTATAAGGACATTCCCAATTTCCCTGTATCGACAGTGGAAGGCCACAGCGGCCGGCTGATTTTCGGCAAACTGGGCAACAAGGATATCATGGCGATGGAGGGACGCTTCCACTTCTACGAAGGATATTCGATGAAAGAAGTGACATTCCCCATCCGCGTGATGCACGAACTGGGCATCCGCACCCTGTTTGTCAGCAATGCCGCCGGCGGGACGAACCCCGACTTCGAAATCGGCGACCTAATGATTATCACAGACCACATCAACGCCCTGCCTGAAAATCCGTTGCGCGGCAAGAATTTCCCCACCGGCCCGCGCTTTCTGGACATGCACGAGGCATACAACAGGGAACTGATCAGCCAGGCCAAGGCTATCGCGGCGGAAAAAGGCATCAAGGTGCAGGAGGGTGTGTATCTGGCCACACAAGGCCCTACCTATGAAACACCGTCCGAATACAAGATGTTCCGCATCTGGGGAGCCGACGCCGTGGGCATGTCCACCGTCCCCGAAGTCATCGTGGCCAACCACTGCGGCATGAAATGTTTCGGCATCAGCGTCATCACAGACCTCGGAGTTGAGGGAAAGATTGTGGAAGTCAGTCACGAGGAAGTCCAAAAAGCGGCCGACGCCGTACAGCCTCTCATGGCAGACATCATGCGTGAAATGATAAACCGCGCCTAACGCGCCTATATATATAAGGTATAAAAGTACATGCAACAGAACAAACGTACCGAAATAGCGACACTGGGAGAATTCGGACTCATCAAACATCTGACAGACCAGCTTCCGCTGGAGAATGCATCCACGATATACGGCGTGGGCGACGACTGTGCCGTACTGCAATACCCGGCAGACAAACAAATACTTGTCACCACAGACCTGCTGATGGAGGGTGTACACTTCGACCTGACGTACGTCCCCCTGAAACACTTGGGCTACAAAGCTGCCATGGTAAACCTGTCGGACATTTACGCTATGAACGGCATGCCGAAACAATTGGTCGTTTCCATTGCCCTGAGCAAACGGTTCTGCATCGAAGACATGGAGGACTTCTATGCCGGACTGAGACTGGCCTGCGAGGCGCACCACGTAGACATTGTAGGCGGAGATACCACTTCGTCGCTGACCGGGCTGGCCATCAGTATCACCTGCATCGGCGAAGCCGACAAGGACAAGGTGACCTACCGCCACGGAGCGCAGGACACCGACCTTATCTGCGTGTCCGGCGACCTGGGAGCCGCCTACATGGGCTTGCAACTGCTGGAGCGGGAAAAATCGGTCTACAACCAACAATTGCAGGAAGCAAGGCAGAAGAATGCCGGTCCGGAAGCGGCCGACAACGCCGCACAGCCCGATTTCGGAGGAAAGGAATACATTCTGGAACGCCAGCTGAAACCGGAAGCCCGGAGAGACATCATCGAGTCGCTGGCCGCCGCAGGCATCCGCCCTACCGCCATGATGGACATTTCCGACGGATTAAGCTCAGAACTTATGCACATCTGTTCGCAAAGCCACACCGGTTGCCGCATTTACGAAGAACGCATCCCACTGGATTACCAGACTGCGGTCATGGCGGAAGAACTGGACATGAACGTAACGACATGTGCCCTGAACGGCGGCGAAGACTATGAACTGCTGTTCACCGTCCCGCTTTCCGAGCACGACAAGGTGAGCGAACTGCCGAACGTCAAAGTCATCGGATACATCACCAAACCGGAATTAGGCTGCGCCCTTATATGCCGCGACGGCAATGAGATGGAATTAAAAGCACAGGGCTGGAACCCGCTGAAACAATAAGCACCGCCCCAGGACACGAAAATATTGCGGGAATACTTGTGCAATAGCGAGATAATCCGTACCTTTGCACCGCTTTTTCAGCAACATACTTGATGCCGAGCATCGTGTGATGGCGAATTAAGCAAGCAAGAAACTTAATTTAGAGTAACACAAAAAATCAGTAACATGAAAGAAATCAGCGTAAAAGGTACTGCACGTACCGAAACCGGCAAGAAAGCCACCCGCGAACTGCGCAAGAACAACGGCGTTCCCTGCAACCTGTACGGAGAAACCAAAGGTGAAAACGGTCTGCCCTTGGCCGTATCGTTCTCTACAACGAACGACGAACTGCGCAACCTCATCTATTCTCCCGATATCTTTGCCGTAAACCTCGATATCGACGGAAAGACCTGCAAGGCCGTATTGAAGGAGATTCAGTTCCACCCCGTAAAGGACAACGTCCTGCACGTGGATTTCTATGAAATCACGGAAACGAAGCCCATCGTTATGGAAGTGCCTATCAAACTGACAGGTTTGGCCGAAGGTGTTAAGGCCGGTGGTAAGCTGGCCGCTTCTGTACGCAAGCTGAAAGTAAAGGCTACTTATCAGAATATCCCCGAGCGTCTGGAAATCAACGTTTCCCATTTGGGTCTGGGTAAAACCATCAAGGTCGGCGAGTTGAATTTCGAAGGCCTCGAACTGGTAACCAGCAAGAACGTTGTGGTATGTCAGGTGAAGATGACACGTGGTGCCATGGCTGCTGCCGCTGCCGCTGCCGGCAAGTAATAAGAATCATACGGAAGCATGAAATATTTAATTGTCGGCTTGGGAAACATCGGCTCCGAATACGATGGAACCCGCCACAACATTGGATTCAGAGTATTGGACGCCCTCGCAAAGGCGTCCAATCTCGTTTTTGCAGACAAACGCTACGGAGCAGTCACGACATTGTCTGTCAAAGGCCGGCAGCTGGTACTGCTGAAGCCTTCCACTTATATGAACCTGAGCGGAAACGCCGTGCGCTATTGGATGCAACAGGAAAATATCCCGCTGGAACGAGTACTGGTAGTCGTGGACGATCTGGCTCTCCCTTTCGGAGCCTTGCGCATGAAGCCATCGGGCAGCGACGCCGGGCACAACGGACTGAAACATATCGCCGCCACACTGGGCACACAAGCCTATGCCCGACTGCGTTTCGGCATTGGCAATGACTTCCCGCGCGGAGGACAGATAGACTTCGTGCTGAGTGCGTTCAACGAGGAGGAACTGGCAAAGATGGACGAGCGCGTGGAACTGGCCGGAGAGATGGTGAAGAGTTTCTGTCTGGCAGGAATCAACATCACCATGAACCAGTTCAACAAAAAATGAACCATCCCTATGAGCGAAGCGAGAATTGACAAATGGCTGTGGGCCGCACGTATCTTCAAAACCCGCTCACTGGCTACTGCGGCATGCAAGAAAGGGCAGATCAGCATGCGGGGAGCCCAGTTGAAACCATCACGCACCGTGAAGGAAGGGGATGTCGTGGAAGTAAGAAAACCGCCCGTCACCTACTCTTTCAGAGTCAAACAGCCCATAGAGAAACGTGTCGGCGCCAAAATGCTGCCGGATATTCTCGAAAACATCACACCGCCGGAACAATACGAACTGCTGGAAATGAACCGCATCAGCGGTTTTGTCGACCGGGCACGCGGTACCGGGCGCCCTACCAAAAAGGACAGGCGCAACTTAGAGGAGTTTACAGCTCCGGAATTCTTCGGAGACTTCGACTTCGATATGGAAGACGGAGAAGAAGAATAGGGGTAGGTATACTTTTATGCCGCGACGGCGCAAGGCCGCCACGCTTTTCGGACAGACAAGGACATCGTAGGGGGGGGAGGAAAGAGAAATAGCGTCCCGCCCAAATATCAAAGATGCGGCCTTTGACGGCCGCCGGAGGTTACTTCTCCGCTTTTTCGGAAGCCGTCATGTTCCCCTCGATAATCAGACGGACCATCTCCTGCTTCGCATTCGTACGCACCGTAATGGTCTTCTTGAAACGTCCCGGAAACTTCCCCACTCCGTTGTATGTAACGTCGATCTGACCTTTTTCACCCGGCTTGATAGGATACTTCGTATACGTAGGCACAGTGCAACCGCAAGACGCGATGGCCTGATGAATCACCAGCGGAGCCGTCCCCGTATTCGTAAATTCAAAAGCGCAAGTCACTGTTGCGTCGTCTTCGGAAAACGTGCCGAAATTATGCGTAGTCTTCTCAAATGTAATTTCCGCTTTCTTAGCCTCATTTGCCTTTCCGGCCTTCTGCACCGTCGCCTGCTCCATCTGCGTCTGGGCACAAACGCATCCGGCACCGGACGCTACCATACATGCAAACATTATAATCTTTTTCATATCGTACTATATTATTATATGAATGACAAAAATATAACGAATAATTAAAAGACAGACGCTATAGTCGCAAAAAATAGGATTTATTAGCACGAGGCACCTTTTTTTTATAACTTTGCAAGCAATATCCATACACAAGATTCACATGCTGGTATACAATACGACCTATCAGGTGGACTCCGACGAAGCACGCAATTTCGTTATCTGGATACACCAATGTTATATTCCCCGTGTGGCGGAATTCGGTTTTCTGACACACCCCCGCCTGTGCCGTATCCTGTCCCACCGCGAGGCCGATACGGAATGTTTTTCGCTGCAGTTTGACGTAGAATCCTCCGCACGCCTCCATCACTGGTACAATAAACAGGGGACCGGACTGAACGAGGAACTTAAGAGTATCTTCAAGGACAAGGTGATAGGCTTCACTACCCTGATGGACATCATAGAGGAATCATGATACAACACACCGGAAGCGAGAAAATCATATTAGGCATCGACCCCGGAACCACCATCATGGGCTACGGGGTATTGCGTATCACCGGCAACAAGGCGGAGATGGTGACAATGGGAGTCATCGACTTGCGCAAATATGGCGACCATTACCTGAAACTGGGGCGCATCTTCGAACGGGTATCGGGGATTATCGATGCCTATCTGCCCGACGAATTGGCCATCGAAGCCCCTTTCTTCGGAAAGAATGTCCAAAGCATGCTGAAACTGGGACGGGCACAGGGAGTGGCCATGGCTGCCGCCATACACCGGGATATTCCCATTACGGAATATGCCCCCCTGAAAATCAAAATGGCCATCACCGGCAACGGACAGGCCAGCAAGGAACAGGTGGCCGACATGCTGAGACGCATGTTACGCATCCCACCTGAAAACCGGTTGCCTTTTCTGGACGCCACCGACGGACTGGCAGCCGCCTACTGCCACTTCCTCCAGATGGGCCGGCCGGAAAGCACCCGGGCATACAGCAGCTGGAAAGATTTTATTCATAAGAACCCGACTAAAATCAAAGGACTCTGACCCACCGCTTTCATGAACCGGAATACAATAGAAATATGCAACGGAGTGACACGTCATCCGTCGTTCCGAATGGCAGCCCCCGTGAACTTATGCATCGGGGCCAAAGAACAGATAGCCATAGTAGGCAGGAACGCCAGCGGGAAAAGCCGGCTGGTGGACATCATAACGGGGCGCTACCCGTTGCTGACGAACGAAGTGAAATACGATTTTACGCCTTCCCCGTTCAGGCTGGTCAGCGACAACATCAAATATATCACATTCCGGGATTCATACGGAGACACGGACGGCACCTACTATTACCAGCAGAGATGGAACCAACACGACATCGACGAACAGACACCCACTGCCGGGCAATTGCTGGACAAGGCCTTCCGGACAGCCGGAAACACAACGGCCTATGCACCGGACACCGAACTGCAAACAAAGTCTAACGAGCGACGCCGACTGCTGAGAGACAAATTATACACCCTCTTCCATCTGGCTCCCCTGTCAGACAAACCCATCATATCGCTCTCCAGCGGGGAACTCCGCAAGTTCCAACTCACAAAGGCTTTGCTGGGAGCGCCGCGCGTCCTCATCATGGACAATCCGTTTATCGGACTGGATGCGGAAACACGCAACCAATTGTCGCAACTGCTGGACAGACTCATTCGAGAAACTGACCTGCAAGTCATCATCGTATTGTCAAAAACAGACGAACTGCCCCCTTTCATCACGCACGTGATTCCCGTCACCGGCCTGCACGTGGAAGAAAAGATGCCCCGTGATGAATTTCTTCGCCGGGCCGTCCCCACAGAGGAACCGCTGGACGCCCCTACCCTGCAACTTATCACGTCAGCCACCTCGGCGACGGCCGCCAGCGCATCGGCGGAAAAAGTCCTTTCCTTCCGCGACGTAACCATCCGGTACGGCAACCGCACCATCCTGAAGGACATAAACTGGGACGTACGCCGGGGAGAGAAATGGGCCTTAAGCGGCGAAAACGGTTCCGGCAAATCCACCCTCCTCAGCCTTGTCTGTGCCGACAACCCGCAAAGTTACGCCTGCCATCTGGAATTGTTCGGCAAACGGCGCGGCACGGGGGAAAGCATCTGGGACATCAAGAAACACATCGGATATGTCAGCCCAGAAATGCACCGCGCTTACCAAAAAGACATGCCGGCCATAGAAATCGTGGCCAGCGGACTGAACGACTCCATCGGATTGTATGTGCGTCCGCGCCCCGGACAACTGAATGTATGCAAGACATGGATGGACATCTTCGGCATCGGGCACCTGAAGGACCGTACGTTCCTCAAACTTTCCAGCGGCGAACAACGCCTTTGCCTGCTGGCACGGGCGTTCGTCAAAAACCCCGACCTGCTCATCCTGGACGAACCGCTTCACGGGCTGGATGACAGCAACCGGGCACGGGTGCGCAACATCATAGACCACGTATGCCGACAGCCGGGCAAGACGCTGATCATGGTGACGCATTATACCGAAGAACTGCCGCCTTGCATCACCCACTCCCTCTTTCTAAGGAAAACACCCGGTCAGACTCAGAAAGTTCATTAAAAAAAGGGCATCTATGGCCAAGTGTGGAAAAGTTTACTTATATTTGTGCGGAGATAACTAAAAAGCGAACCCTCCGAAAATTTCACATTATGATAAAGAGATTATGCGCCGTCATACTATCCTTCACCGGGTTATGTTCCGGCATCCAGGCACAGGAACTATATAACGAGGTATTACAGAAAGCCGAGAAGATAGTAAACGACCCGAGTTCGGATGAAGTCAGCATTCAAGTGAACCATTTCAAAAGCACGGCCTTGCGCTATACGAAGAATATGGCATTCAAAAACCGGGAAAGTGTCACGACCCGCTTTTTGGATTTGCAGGCCTATTACTTGTCCGACTTCCTGCGGCGCTTCTTTCTGGAGGTAGGCGAACTACAGGGAAGCGATGCAAAAACGCGCAAAAACAGGATATGGGAATATGTCAACATATCTGTTTCCAACCCGTTGTTCGACAACGCAGACAAGAAAGTAGCCGAGAGTTTTCTTAAAGACGATGACTGCCTGACTCCTTTCAGCCTGAATACGGATTGGGAAAAGGCATGCCAGGCGCTGGACGAGCAGGCACAGGCCAAAGCCCAGAAATAGGGACAATAGACAATTCCGTGGGGATTCGGGGCAGCCCGCCAATGAACCTGCATTCGAATAGGCAACTATCCGGAGACCACTATTGCAGTTGTCGTAATGTTGTCATTCCAACTGAAATGGCATGTTCACTTTAATTGAAATGACATGTTCATTTTAACTGAAATGGCATCCTTAGGAATACTATCCTTAGGGTCTAACGAATACTATCGTAAGGTGCTAAGTAATACGTTTTTAAGGGTGCAAGGAATACTATCCTTAGGGGGTAAGGAATGCATTCGTAAGGAGACAAGGACAGCACTTCACTTCCCCAAGTGAACTGCACTCCACTACCTATAGTGAACAGCGCTCCACTCGACAAGTGAACTGCACACGGCTCGGCACGGGAACCGCCTGCGGGAGGAAGGCCGCCTTTGGACGGCGTCACCCCCTCCCTACACAAATGTTTGCAGAAAAATGCTTCAATGGTTCAAACTGTTTGATTGCCAGCGACAAATGGTTCAGTTATCCTTCAGCTTTCCTTCATTCATCCTTCAGCTCCCCCTCCCCTACACAAATGTTTGTGGGAAAATGCTTCAATGGTTCAAACTGTTTGATTTCCAGCGACAAATGGTTCAGCTATCCTTCAGTTTTCCCGTCCAATGGTTCAGCGGACGGCCGCCGTGGCGCGCCGTAACCGGCAATTCCTGAACCATTATTCGTTGATTCCCAGCGAGTCTGAACCATTGCTGAACCATTTGTGAACCATTACTCATTGATACTCAGTGAGTCTGAACCATTGAAGCATTTTCCCACAAACATTTGTGTAGGGAAGGGAGTACGTTCCCGTTAATCCGTCCAAATGTATCATCGAGTGCATCAACGACCTGCTGAAGAACACAAGGCGAACGTCGTGCATTCAAGGCACCGATCAATACACAACTTCATTATGAACATCTGCGCGGCACTCACGGCATATTCATTCTTCGAGAACAAGCCGGAAGCGTTGCCCGTACATGTCGAAAGAACCACTCAATTGACATTGTTTTAAGAGAAGTTTATCCCGAACTCGCGCACTAAGAAAAATTGTTACCAACAACTAATTATAAATATTAAATATATTTAAGATTAAAATGTTTGTTGAGCGGATATTTGCTTTTACTTAATCCATTCCATACATTTGCCAAATCAAGCACTAAATATTATTAACCTTAAACACATACAATTATGGCAAGAAAAAGAACTATTGTAGGCATCAGTGCCATACTTTGCTTAGTCGCCTTAAACCTAAGACATGCATGGAACAACTATGGCATAACGAAAGATTCCGGAATTCTAAAAGCCTTGGCTACACCACCTACCGACCCGCCACAGATGCATGAATGCGGAAGCGAAAATGGAAATACCAAATATTGTAATGCAAGGGATTCTCATCAGAAAGCCGTGGCTTTGTGTAATCACTATTATTCTTATGTCAAAGCAAAAAGGCCAACAGGAAAACCCAAGAAAGGACTCCCTCCCCCGTATGAATTGGTTATATTAGAAGAATACCACGGTGCAACAGCTGAGACCGGTTGGATGAATATAATACCGGATTACAGCCATTTATATGCTAAACCTATTGACTACTTAACAGACAACTATAGAGACAAAATAGTAGAAAATAGTGTGTATATAGAATACCATTCCGAAGAAATCGCACTCTCCACTTCTTTTTCCGATTGCATCTATGATGGAAATTCACAATCTTCTTGCGTACAACAGAATGGCTTTGGCACAATATGTGATGCAGAAATAGACAGAAGATATAATACAGGAGCATCCTAATATTATCCATGAAACGCATTCAACTTCTTCTTTTTACCGTTTTATTGCAATCCCTCTGCTTGGCTCAAACGGACAATGACGCCTTGGCACGCCTGAAAGGATACGCGCGTAATGTGCACGCCTTCAACAACCTGCTGCCACAGGAAAAGGTGTATCTCCATTTCGATAACACCAGCTACTTCCGGGGAGAGACCATTTGGTTCAAGGCATACGTGGTAAGGACGGACTCCGCAAGGCTTACAGACCTGAGCCGGGTGCTCTACGTGGAACTCGTCGCACCTACGGGGGATATCATACAGACACGGAAACTGAAGATAGAGAACGGGCAGGCCAGAGGGGAGTTCAATCTTGACATACCCCTTATTGACAACGGGTGGTACGAGGTGAGGGCTTACACAAGGTACATGACGAACTGGGACGCCGCAGGTATCTTCTCCAGGGTGTTCCCCATTTTCGGGAAAGAACTCGAATCCGACCGGGCCTTCCTCAAAGAAATAAAACTGGATACCGCTACCGACGCAGCCTTTAAAGATGCAACAATCCGGTACGGAATAACCGACATGAAGGCAAGGAAGGAGTGGATGGCGGCTATAGAAAAGCAAAAAGGAAAAAACAAGAAAGAAATCACAAATAACATTCAGTCGGTGGACTTCTACCCCGAAGGAGGACATCTGGTGAAAGGACTGCCCACGCGCGTGGCTTTCGCACTGAACGTGAAAGAGAACGGGAAAAGAGAACGGCTGAGGGGAACACTCTTCGCCGATTCGGGAGACTCTATCGGAT
>CAMWUI010000048.1 GCA_947177395.1 uncultured Paraprevotella sp. | reverse complement strand
CGGTGCGGCGTGCCGTGGGGCATACCACGCTCCATCGCATCGTGGTCGTATACCGCGGCATGGAGATGGTCGTGTGTGAGGAAGTGTAGGAATTTTTTAGTTTTATTGCCTATTAATTAACGGTTTCTTTTTGCTCCCTTATGGGAAACGCTTTATATTTGCAGCGAACAATAAGAAAATTCGCAGAAACTAAACTTTAATTATATGGAAACAATTACATTCAAAGGACAGGTAGTGCATACGTCGGGGACGATGCCGGTTGTCGGGAGTATGGCTCCCGACTTTACTGTCGTGGGCGGTGATCTGAGCGAACTGACATTGGAGCAGTTCAAGGGAAAACGGGTGGTGCTGAATGTGTTCCCGAGTCTGGATACGGACGTGTGCGCCATGTCGGTGCGCCGTTTCAACAAGGAGGCTGCCGGGATGGAGGATACCGTGGTGCTCTGTATATCGATGGATCTGCCTTTTGCACAGACCCGTTTCTGCACGACGGAGGGCATAGAAAATGTGGTGCCTGTTTCTGTGTTCCGCAGTGCGGATTTCAGCAAGGGGTACGGTTTGCAACTGGCGGACGGACCGCTGGCCGGACTGATGGCGCGGGCAGTAATCGTGGTAGACCGGGACGGAAAGGTTCTCTATCGGGAATTGGTGGAAGAAATAACGCACGAACCGGATTATGAAGCCGTGGCAAGCGTGTTGAAATAAAAGGAAGCGGATTTAACGTTTCTGATACCAAGTAAATTCTAATCATAACAAATTTCAGCCGGAAGTTCTGCGAGAGCAGAGTTTCCGGCGTTTTTATGGCCTGTGAGGAGGCTATTTCCCGGTGTTCGCTTCCTTCATCTTGCGGAACAGGTCCGAAGCAAAGATGAAACTGTTCAGTCGTTCGTTTGTGGCTCCCATAATCTGGGTCTTGTCGCCTTCCCATTCCTTGCGGCCTTCGTAAATGAAGAGGATGTTCTCGCCAATGCCCATCACGGAGTTCATGTCGTGCGTGTTGATGATGGTCGTCATGTTGTATTCCAACGTGATGTCGTGTATCAGTTCGTCTATGATCAGGGAGGTCTTGGGGTCGAGGCCGGAGTTTGGTTCGTCGCAGAACAAGTATTGGGGATTCAATGCGATGGCCCGTGCGATGGCTACGCGTTTCTGCATGCCGCCGCTTATTTCACCGGGCAGTTTGTTCTGCGCCTCGATGAGGTTGACGCGGTCCAGACAGAACCGGGCCCGTTTCAGTCGGTCGTGGTACGTGTCGTTGGAAAACATGTCCAGCGGGAACATTACGTTCTCCAGCACCGTCATGGAGTCGAACAGAGCGGCGCTCTGGAATATCATGCCCATTTCGCGGCGCAGAGTCTTCCTCTCCTTTTTGCCCATTGTCGTGTAGTCGCGGTTGTCGTATAGTATTGCGCCTTGTGTGGGATTGAGCAGTCCCACGATGCATTTCATCAGCACCGTTTTGCCCGAACCGCTCTGGCCGATGATGAGGTTGGTTTTACCGTTTTCGAAGACGGCATTGATGTCTTTCAAAACGGCCTTGTCCTCGAAAGACTTATAGAGAGATTTTACTTCGATCATTTACGACAGGATTTGAGTTAAAATTACGTCGGCGAAAAGAATGAGCACGCTGCTACTTACCACGGCGTCCGTGCTGGACTTGCCCACTTCGAACGAGCCGCCTTCCACCGTGTAGCCGTAAAATGCGGATACGCTGCTGATGATGAAGGCGAAGAACAGCGACTTGATGACCCCCATCCAGACATACCATTCCGTGAAATCATGTTGCAGGCCGTATGTAAGGTCCTCCATGTTGATGACGTTGCCGATGACGGACGTGGCATAGGCGCCTGTGAATCCGGCGGATATACTGAAAGCCACGAGGAAAGGCATCATCGTGACCAGGCCGAGTATCTTGGGCAGGATGAGAAAAGAAGCCGAGTTGACTCCCATGATTTCCAGTGCGTCGACCTGTTGCGTCACACGCATGGTGCCGATTTCCGACGCGATGTTGGAACCGACTTTTCCGGCCAGAATCAGACACATGATGGAGGAGGAGAACTCCAGCAACATGATTTCACGTGTGACGTAACCCGTGGTGAAACGCGGCATCCAGGGACTCTGGATGTTCAGTTTTATCTGGATGCAGATAACGGCGCCGATGAAAAAGGAAATGAGCAGCACGATGCCGATGGAGTCGACGCCCAGCTGGCTGAGCTCTTTAAAATATTGTTTGAAAAACATTCTCATGCGCTCCGGGCGTGAAAACGTTTTGCCCATTAGTTCCAGGTAGCGGCCGAAAGTGGCGATGCGGTTGAAAACAAACATAATCATTCCTCTTTTGTGAAAGGCAAAAGTAGTGAAAATCCCGTAAAAACGGAATGTGCCTGCACGGTTTTTGGATATAAATGGCTTTTTTCGTGGCAATTTTTGTATTTTTGCGACAAATCAGGAATATATGGCAGAAACGCTCCAGCAGAATGAAACGGCTTCTTTGGTGCTACGTACCGAAGGGCTGGTGAAGACGTATGGCAAACGTACCGTCGTGAAAGATGTGTCATTTGATGTGAAGCAGGGGGAAATCGTGGGATTGCTGGGGCCGAACGGCGCGGGCAAGACTACCTCTTTTTATATGACCACGGGATTGGTGGTTCCCAATGCGGGGCATATTTATCTGGGAGAACAGGAAATCACGGACTATCCGGTTTACAAGCGGGCCCGCAACGGTATCGGTTATCTAGCCCAGGAGGCTTCGGTGTTCCGCAAGATGAGCGTGGAGGACAATATCGCTTCGGTGCTGGAGCTGACGGGAAAGCCCCTTGCCTATCAGCGGGAGAAACTGGAAAGCCTGCTGACGGAGTTCCGTTTGCAGAAAGTGCGCAAGAACCTTGGTGACCAGTTGTCGGGAGGAGAGCGTCGCCGTACGGAGATAGCCCGCTGTCTGGCCATCGACCCAAAGTTTATCATGCTCGACGAGCCGTTTGCCGGAGTGGACCCGATAGCCGTGGAGGACATACAGTATATTGTGTGGAAACTGAAAAAGCGGAACATCGGAGTACTTATCACGGACCATAATGTGGAGGAGACGCTGTGTATCACGGACCGTGCCTACCTGCTGTTTGAAGGGCAGATACTGTTCCATGGATCGCCACAGGAACTGGCCGTGAATGAGGTGGTGCGTGCCAAATATCTGACGAACAGTTTTGTGCTCCGGCTGAAGGACTTTCAGAAGATAGACGAGGAAAAGTCGGCACAAGGGATATGACAAGGCTTGTTATCAGGGATTTTGCGGGGATGGGAGGCTTTCTTTTGCAGCCCGGACATGTGTTTTTGGCTTTCTTTTTTGATTTATTGAAAGATAAACGCTAATTTTGCACGCCCGTTAAAGCGGAATAATAATAATTTATATATAAAAAGACATATTCATGAATATTTTGTTCGAGAACGTCGATAAAGTAAATGCTTTGTTGACCATTCAGATGGAGAAAGCGGATTATGAGGAAAAGGTAAACGCTTCGCTGAAAAATTTCCGTAAGAAAGCCAATCTGCCGGGTTTCCGTCCGGGACAGGTGCCTATGGGACTGCTGAAGAAACGTTTTGGCAAGGAAGTGCTGGCCGAGGAAGTGAACAAGTTGCTGGGAGAAAAGTTGTACGGTTATATCAAAGACAACAATATCAATATGCTGGGTGAGCCTCTGCCCAACGAAGAGCGTCAGAAGCAGATCGATTTCGAGATGATGGAAACGTTCGAGTTTGTATTCGACATCGCACTGGCTCCGGAATTCAAAGCCGAGTTGACGGGTGACGATACGATCGACTATTACACCATCGATGTGGATGACGAAATGGTGAACAAGCAGATCGACATGTATCGCCAGCGTGGCGGCAGTTATAACAAGGTGGATGCCTACCAGGAGAAAGATATGGTGAAAGGACTGTTAGCCGAGTTGGATGAAAACGGCAGCACGAAAGAAGGTGGCATTCAGGTGGAAGGCGCCGTGATGTTGCCCGACTACATGAAGAGCGGCGAGGAGAAGGCCAAGTTTGCCGGTTGCAAGGTGAACGATGTGCTGGTGTTCAATCCGAACAAGGCATACGATGGTCATGATGTGGAAATCTCCTCTCTCTTGAAAATCAAAAAAGAAGAGGCTGCCGGCATGACTTCGGATTTCAGTTTCCAGGTAGAAGAGATTACCCGTTTCACTCCGGCGGAACTTGGTCAGGAGCTGTTCGACCAGGTGATGGGAGAAGGCGCAGTGAAGAGCGAAGAGGAATTCCGTGCCAAGGTGAAGGAATCGCTGGCTGCGCAGTTTGTAAACGACAGCGACTATAAGTTCATGCTGGACGTACGCGGCTATCTTATGAATAAGATTGGCAAATTGGAATATCCTGATGCGTTGCTGAAGCGCGTGATGCGTCTGAACAATGCGGACAAGGACGAGAAATTTGTGGAAGACAACTATGACAAGAGTATAGAGGAACTTACCTGGCACTTGATCAAAGAACAGTTGGTCAAGGCGTATGAAATCAAAGTGGAACAGTCCGACCTGATGGAGGCAGCCAAGGAAGTGACCCGGATGCAGTTTGCACAATACGGTATGGCGAATGTGCCGGACGAGGTGCTGGAAAACTATGCAAAGGAACAACTGAAGAAGAAAGAACAGGTGGACGGATTGGTAAACCGCACCGTAGAACGGAAGTTGGGACAAGCTGTCAAGGCTGTAGTCAAACTGAACGGCAAGACGGTGAGCCTGGATGAATTCAACAAGATGTTTGCATAAAGGCCTCCTTTCGGCTTAAAAAGATTTAAACCGGAACGGAACGGGAGACTTCCGCACCTCTTTTTTCCTACATTTGTGTCACGAAGGACGGGAAGAGAAGCGGAAGTCTCTTCTTTACATATAAAACAGAAAAATATGATGAACGATTTTAAGAAATATGCGACGAAGCATCTCGGCATCAACAGTATGGTGCTGGATGGCGTGATTAATGCCCAGAGTCAATATCTGAATCCTTACATTCTGGAGGAGCGTCAACTGAACGTGACCCAGATGGACGTGTTTTCGCGTCTGATGATGGACCGTATCATCTTTCTGGGAACCCAGATAGACGATTATACGGCCAATACGTTGCAGGCACAGTTGCTTTATCTGGATTCGGTGGATTCGGGCAAGGATATATCTATCTATATCAACTCTCCCGGCGGATCGGTATATGCCGGTCTGGGTATTTACGACACGATGCAGTTTATCAGCAGCGATGTGGCCACCATCTGTACCGGCATGGCTGCTTCGATGGCGGCTGTTCTGCTGGTGGCTGGTAAGGAAGGCAAGCGGTCGGGGCTGACGCACAGCCGTGTCATGATTCATCAGCCGATGGGAGGTGCCCAGGGGCAGGCTTCCGATATAGAAATCACAGCCCGCGAGATTCAGAAACTGAAGAAAGAGCTATATACGATTATTGCCAATCATTCGCATACCGACTTTGACAAGGTGTGGGCGGACTCGGATCGCGATTACTGGATGACGGCGGAAGAAGCCCGCGAGTATGGAATGATAGACACAGTGTTGGTTCGTAAGTGAGCGGAAGCATGAAAAAAGTATGTTCGTTTTGCGGCCGGCCGGAGAGTGAGGTGGGACTTCTTATTACCGGGATGAACGGCTGTATCTGCGGTGACTGTGTCACTCAGGCCTACGAGATTTCTCAAGAGGCTTTGGGGCATGGCGCTGATTCCCAAAAGAAAAAAGAAACGTCGGGGCTGGATTTGAAAAAACTGCCCAAGCCAAAGGAGATAAAAGAGTATCTGGATCAGTATGTCATCGGACAGGATGATGCCAAACGCTATCTGTCTGTGTCGGTGTATAATCATTACAAGCGTCTGGCGCAGCAGGCGGATTCGGACGGGGTGGAGATCGAGAAGTCCAATATCATCATGGTGGGAAGTACCGGTACGGGCAAGACGTTGCTTGCCCGGACAATCGCCCGATTGCTGGAAGTGCCGTTCACAATCGTGGATGCCACGGTCTTTACGGAAGCCGGATATGTGGGAGAGGACGTGGAAAGTATTCTTTCCCGTCTGCTTCAGGTGGCCGATTATGACGTGGAAGCCGCCCAGAGGGGCATTGTCTTTATCGATGAGATAGACAAGATAGCCCGGAAGAGCGACAATCCCTCCATAACCCGGGATGTCAGCGGTGAAGGTGTGCAGCAAGGATTGCTGAAGTTGCTCGAAGGTTCGATGGTAAACGTACCGCCCAAAGGAGGGCGCAAGCATCCGGACCAGGAGTACATCCACGTGGATACGCGTAATATATTATTTATTTGCGGCGGGGCTTTCGACGGTATCGAAAAGAAGATCGCCCAGCGCATGAATACCCATGTGGTCGGGTATAATTCGGTGCAGAACCTTCAGCAGATAGACAAAGGAAATCTGATGAAATACATCCTGCCCCAGGATTTGAAAACATTCGGCTTGATTCCCGAAATCATCGGCCGTCTGCCGGTGCTTACCTATCTAAACCCGCTGGACAGAGAGGCACTGCGTAACATCCTGACTGAGCCGAAGAATTCCATCGTGAAGCAGCAAATCAAACTGTTTGAAATGGATGGAATCAAACTGGAGTTCGATGACGATGCGTTGGAATTCATCGTGGACAAGGCTGTGGAATATAAACTGGGTGCCCGCGGTCTACGTTCCATTATGGAAAGTATGATGATGGACGCTATGTTCGAGGCACCCTCGTGGGAAACGAAAGAACTTCGTGTCACGCGGGAGTATGCCGAAAAGCAGCTGGAAAAGGCTCAGTTACCCCGAGTGGAATAATAAAAAAAGGAGGCCCGAAAATAAAAATAGCCTGTTTGCTGGAAAATAGTATCCCGGTGAGTTGCATGTTTGCAGATTTTTTTTATAACTTTGTTAAATCCGTAAAAGGACTGACTTTGATTGTAAAACCCGAGTTACTTTACTTCTATGAACAGAGAGCTGAATTTGACAGAGCAACTCAAGTATTATTTCGGTTTTGATGCATTTAAAGGTGATCAGGAAAACATCATCCGCAATGTGCTGGACGGAAAAGATACATTTGTATTGATGCCTACCGGCGGAGGGAAATCATTGTGCTACCAGTTGCCGTCTTTGCTGATGGAGGGGACGGCCATTGTGATTTCTCCTTTGATTGCCCTGATGAAGAATCAGGTGGATGCCATACGGCAGGTATGCGAGAACGACGGGGTGGCTCATTTTATCAATTCATCGCTCAATAAGGCAGCTGTGGACCAGGTGAAGTCAGACATACAGAACGGCTATACCAAGCTATTGTATGTGGCGCCGGAATCGTTGACGAAAGAAGAATATGTCGAATTCCTGAAGACGGTGAAGATTTCGTTCTACGCCGTAGATGAGGCGCATTGTATTTCGGAATGGGGGCATGATTTCAGACCGGAATATCGCCGTATCCGTCCTATCATAAATGAGATCGGAGCGGCTCCTGTGATAGCGTTGACCGCCACTGCGACAGACAAGGTGCGGGGGGATATCAAGAAGAATCTGGGGATGACCGCCGCCGTGGAGTTCAAAAGTTCTTTCAACCGTCCGAACCTTTATTACGAGGTGCGTCCCAAGACAAAGGATGTGGATAAGGACATCATTAGATATATAAAACAGAATGCCGGAAAGAGCGGTATCATTTATTGTCTCAGTCGGAAACGGGTGGAGGAACTGGCGGAAATACTGCGCGCGAATGAAATCAAGGCATACGCTTATCATGCCGGCATGGATTCGGCAGTCCGTTCGCAGACGCAGGATGATTTCATCATGGAGCGCATCGATGTCATCGTCGCGACGATTGCTTTCGGTATGGGAATTGACAAGCCGGATGTGCGTTTCGTGATTCATTATGATATTCCCAAGAGTCTGGAGGGATATTATCAGGAGACGGGCCGGGCCGGCCGTGACGGAGGCGAGGGACGGTGTATTACCTTCTATACGAACAAAGATCTGCAGAAACTGGAGAAGTTTATGGAAGGCAAGCCCGTGGCGGAACAGGATATAGGGCGCCAGTTGTTACAGGAAACAGCGGCCTATGCCGAGACATCGGTATGTCGGCGTAAATTTTTATTGCATTATTTCGGGGAGGCGTTTGAAGTGGATAATTGTGAAAATTGTGATAATTGTTTGCATCCGAAAATGAAAATAGAAGCAAAAGAACAATTGAAAAAGGCACTGGAGGTTGTCTGTGCCGTTAAGGAGAATTTTAAGTCCGATTACATTATAGATGTGTTGTTAGGAAACGAAACGGATGAAGTGGTGGCTCATAAACACGATAAGCTGGATGTATTCGGTTGTGGTGATGAAAACGAAGAAAAGTTTTGGAATGCTGTGATTCGCCAGGGGGTGATAGCCGGTTATATGGAAAAGGAAGTGGAGAACTACGGTCTGTTGAAAGTGACGCCGGATGGAAAGAAGTTCCTGAAGAAACCGGTCAGTTTTCAGATAACGGAGGACAATGATTTCGAAGATGAAGACTTCGAGGCTCCGCGCGCGGGAGGAACGGGCGCTGTAGACCCTGTCCTGTTTGCTATGTTGAAAGACTTGCGGAAGAAGATGGCCAAGCAATTGGAGATACCTCCTTATGTTATCTTTCAAGATCCGTCGCTGGAAGCCATGGCCACCGTGTATCCCATATCCGAGGAGGAACTGCAGAATATTCCCGGGGTCGGTGCCGGTAAAGCCAAGCGATACGGCAAGGGGTTCTGCGAACTGATCAAACGGCATTGCGAGGATAACGACATTGCTCGTCTGGAAGACTTGCGGGTCCGTACGGTCGCCAATAAGTCGAAACTGAAAGTAAGCATTATCCAGAGTATCGACCGGAAGGTGGCACTGGATGATATTGCGTCGGCCAAGGGTATTGATTTTCCGGAGTTACTGGATGAAGTAGAGGCAATCGTTTATTCTGGCACGAGACTGAATATCGATTATTTCCTCAATGAAATCATGGACGATGAACATCTGCAGGATATTTATGAGTATTTCAGGGAGTCGGAGACAGACGATCTGGACGTGGCGATGGATGAATTGGGAGATGAATATACGGAGGAGGAAATCCGGCTGGTCCGTGTGAAATTTATTTCGGAAATGGCTAACTGATAATTGATAAGGACTGTTAGCGGTCTGTGGAAGGCCGGTCGCGGATGTATGGCTGTCATCGGTATGGCCGTACATCCGTATTTTTTTTGGAGACGATAGTGAATTTACTATCTAAAAAACGCTAAAATAGGGCCGTAAAATGAATAGAAATTCGTATATTTGCACGCAATAAATTTAAAGCTTATGTCATCATTTATTGCAGATAAGATTGTAATGGACGGATTAACGTATGACGATGTGTTGTTAATCCCCGCTTATTCAGAAGTTTTGCCTCGTACAGTGGAACTTACGACAAAGTTCTCCCGTAATATCGAACTGAAGATACCTTTTGTCACGGCGGCAATGGATACGGTTACGGAAGCACCGATGGCTATCGCTATTGCGCGGGAGGGCGGAATCGGTGTCATCCATAAGAATATGTCGATTGAGGAGCAGGCGCGTCAGGTGGCGATCGTGAAAAGAGCCGAGAACGGAATGATTTATGATCCGGTAACTATCAAACGTGGCTCGACGGTGCAGGATGCTTTGAATATCATGAGCGAGTATCATATCGGCGGTATCCCTGTGGTGGATGATGAAAACAAATTGGTAGGTATTGTCACGAACCGTGATTTGCGTTTTGAATTGAATGTGAACCGGGCGATTGATGAGGTGATGACGTCGGAGAATTTGGTGACGACTCATGCTCAGACGGATTTGACTGCTGCGGCCGAGATTTTGCAGCAGAATAAGATCGAAAAGTTGCCGGTCGTGGACAAGGACGGGCGTCTGGTAGGTTTGATAACCTATAAGGATATCACGAAGGCCAAGGATAAACCGATGGCTTGCAAGGACTCCAAAGGGCGTTTGCGTGTGGCTGCCGGTGTGGGGGTGACCGCGGATACGCTCGACCGTATGAAAGCTTTGGTGGAAGCTGGCGCAGATGCCATTATCATCGATACTGCTCATGGCCACTCCAAATATGTTATTGAAAAATTGAAGGAAGCCAAAAAGACTTTCCCGAACGTGGATATCGTAGTGGGTAACGTGGCCACGGGAGAAGCGGCTCGTATGCTGGTGGAAGCCGGTGCGGACGGAATAAAGGTGGGAATCGGTCCCGGTTCTATTTGTACCACCCGGGTAGTGGCTGGAGTCGGAGTACCGCAACTGTCGGCCGTATATGATGTGGCTTGTGCGCTGGAAGGCACAGGAGTACCTTTGATCGCTGACGGAGGTCTGCGCTATTCGGGCGATATCGTGAAGGCATTGGCTGCCGGTGGTTATAGCGTGATGATTGGCTCGTTGGTTGCCGGTACGGAGGAATCTCCGGGCGATACGATTATTTTCAACGGTCGTAAGTTTAAGGCTTATCGCGGAATGGGATCGCTGGAGGCGATGGAATGTGGTTCCAAGGACCGTTATTTCCAGTCGGGAGTCAAGGATGCCAAGAAACTGGTACCGGAAGGTATTGCCGGCCGGGTGCCTTACAAGGGAACGGTACAGGAGGTTATTTATCAGTTGATAGGAGGTTTGCGTTCCGGTATGGGATATTGCGGAGCCAATACGATAGAGGCATTGCACAAGGCTAAATTTGTCCGTATAACCAATGCAGGCGTACAGGAAAGCCATCCCCATGATGTCACTATTACGAGTGAGGCTCCTAACTATAGCCGTCCTCAGTGATTTCTAAAAAGAAAAAAGCGATGAAGAAAATAATATTGAATTGCCTATTCCTGTCTTTTGCCTGGGTTTCGGTACAGGCGCAGACAGATCCTGTCGTGATGCGTATCAACGGCAAGGATGTGACGCGTTCGGAGTTTGAATATAATTATAATAAGAATAATGCGGCCGATGTGACAGATAAGAAGTCGCTTGAGGAATATGTGGATTTATTTGTCAACTATAAACTGAAGGTGGAGGCAGCGCTGGATGCCGGACTGGATACCCTGTCTTCCTTTCAGAAAGAGTTCCGGCAGTATCGCGACCAACAGATTCGTCCATTGATTGTGAAGCCGAATATGGTGGACAAGGCTGCTTACGATTATTATATGCGGATGAAAAATGATATCGGTCCGAAGGGCTTGGTGGCGCCTGCTCATATTTTTGTGAGGGTGTCTCAGAACGCTACGGCAGAGCAGCAGAAAAAGGCCAAGGAACGTATAGATTCAATCTATGCCGCATTGCAGGGCGGAGCGGACTTTGCAGAATTGGCAAAGGCGTGTTCCGAGGACAAGGCTTCCGGTGTGCGTGGCGGAGAATTGGGATGGATTTCTCCGAAACAGACGCTGCAAGAGTTTGAGGATGTCGCTTACTCTCTGCAGAAAGGAGAGATGTCGGCACCCTTCCTGTCTACAATCGGATATCACATTGTTTTGTTGAAAGACAGTAAGCAGGTGGAACCTTTTGAAGAGTTAAAACCTCGTATTATGGATTTCCTGGAGCAGCGGGGGATAAAGGAACAGATTGCGATGCAGGTAGTGGATTCCCTTGTAGAGGCTTCCGGAAAAGCACTGACTGCCGTTCAGGTGATGGACAAAGAGGCTGAACGGCTGTCGGCTCAGGATTCCGATTTGAAATATTTGATAAAGGAATATCACGATGGTTTGTTGCTCTATGAGGTATGTTCGAAAACGGTCTGGAACAAGGCTGCAACGGATACGCTGGGTTTGAAGCAATATTTCAGGAAGAACAGGAAGAAGTATGCGTATGACAAACCCCGTTTCCGCGGAATTTTCTATCAGTGCCGGCGGGAAAGCGATGTGAAAAAGGTGAAATCTTTTTTGAAATCCCTTCCAGAGTCGCAGTGGATAAAGGATTTGCGCAAGGAGTTTAACAGTGATTCCATTCCTCAAGTAAGAGTGGAAAAGAAGATTTTCAAGAAAGGTGATAATGCCTTTGTGGATGTACTTGCCTTTAAGGAGAAGAAAGAACTGACGGAAGATTCGGTTTATCCGTATGCCGGTGTGTATGGACGGGTGATGAAGAAAATGCCTGTCGACTGGACGGATGTCAGAAGCGATGTCGTGTCGGACTATCAGAATCTGAAGGAACAGGAATTTATTGCAGATCTGCGTAGTAAGTATAAAGTGGAAATATTCAAGGAGGTATTAAACACAGTTAATAAACACTGATGATGTAGTTTTTGGATTATCTTTGTCGCAGAGTTGTATAGATAGAATAAAAATGAATATAGCAAAGAAATGTGTAATGGTATTTGCGTTCCTGTGTATGGGGACGCAAATGTCGTTGTTTGCCCAAAGCAATGTGGTGGACGAAGTGATATGGGTGGTCGGTGATGAGGCTATACTGAAATCGGATGTGGAAGATGCCAGAATGAGTGGAGAGAAGATAAACGGGAATCCGTATTGCGTCATTCCCGAACGGCTGGCTGTACAGAAATTGTTTCTGCATCAGGCCGCTCTTGATAGTGTGGAGGCTACACCGAAGGAAATAAATGCGGCTATGGAACAACAACTCAATGAGTGGGTGATGATGGCGGGATCCAAAGAAAAACTGGAAGAATATCACCGTATGACCATGACACAGATTCGTGAAAAACTGTACGACCAGTTTAAGGATTATCTTACAGCCCGTTCCATGCGACGAAAACTGACCAGTGACATTACGGTGACACCGGCTGAGGTAAGGCGTTTTTTTAAGGATGTACCGGAGGATAGTTTGCCGTTGATTCCGACGACGGTGGAGGTGCAGATCGTTTCCATCCAGCCTAGGATTCCTCAGGAGGAAATTGAACGGGTGAAGGAAGAATTGCGTGACTACACGGAACGTGTGAATTCGGGCAATACAACTTTTTCCACACTGGCCACATTGTATTCCGAGGATCCAGGTTCGGCCCGTATGGGAGGTGAGATGGATTATTTTGGACGCGGTCAGCTTGATCCGGCTTTTGCAAATGTGGCATTTGGATTGACAGATCCGAAAAAGGTTTCCAAGATTGTGGAATCGGAGTATGGCTTTCATATCATACAGTTCATAGATAAACGTGGGGATAAACTGAAAGTACGGCATATACTGAAGAAACCGCGTTTGAACCAAGCTGATATAGACTCGGCTCTGGTGCACTTGGATTCTGTGGCGGAAAATATCCGGCTGGCCAAATTTACGTTCGAGGAAGCGGCTTCCTATATTTCCGATGATAAGGATACGAGGAAGAATCATGGCCTGATGACGAATGTGAAGATTGACGAGGCGTCAGGGGATGACTATATGCGGACGTCACGTTTCGAGATGCAGGAACTTCCTCCGGAAGTGGCGAAAGTTGTCATGAATATGAATACGGGGGAAATATCCGCGCCTTTTACGATGGTGAACAGCAAAGGAAAAGAGGTGTGCGCCATTGTAAAACTGAAATCACGAACCAAGACCCACCGGGCTACCATGTCTGAGGATTTTCAGGTACTGAAGAATGTGGTAGTGGCTAAAAAACAGGAGGAAAAGATACAGGAGTGGATACGGGAAAAGCAGAAAAGCACGTATGTGCGCATCAACGAGGAATGGCGTGACTGTGAATTTATGTATCCGGGATGGGTGAAATGAATCGGAAGGTGAAGAATGTAAAACGGAGGATCGGGAGCAGATTGCCTTTTTATGGTATTCTATACCTGGTTGTTTCGTGTTTGACTGCCATGTCGCTACCGGAAAAAGAACGTCCCCGTTCACAATCACGCATCATTATGTTGCATACGGATGTGCTGACGTATGATCAGTATCGGCATCCCGGTGTGCAGATTCTGATGGGGAATGTCGTGCTGAAGCATGATAGCGTGCTGATGTATTGCGATAGTGCTTGCTTTTACGAGGCTTCCAATTCATTTGATGCTTTCCATAATGTCCGGATGGTGCAGGGCGATACTTTGACGCTTACAGGGGATGTGCTTTATTATAGTGGTTTGGAGCAATTGGCCCGTGTCCGGAACAATGTGGTGCTGACCCACCGGAATTCGGTGCTGTATACGGACAGTTTGGACTATGACCGTTTGTATGATTTAGGGTATTTTTTTGAAGGTGGTCGTCTGGTGGACGGTGAGAATGTGCTTACTTCCGAGTGGGGAGAGTACAGCCCTGTAACGCGGGAAGCGGTATTCAATTACAATGTGCGGCTGACGAATCCGAAATTCGTGTTGGTGTCGGATACGTTGCATTACAATACACAGTCGGGTATGGCACACATAGTCGGGCCGTCCAATATTGATAACGGCGACAATCATATCTATTCCGAACTGGGTTTTTATGATACGAGAGCCGATAAGGCTTATCTGCTGGATCGTTCCATCCTTACCAACAATGGGAAACGTCTGGTGGGTGACAGTGTCTTTTATAATAGTGAACTGGGTATTGGTGAAGCGTTCGATAACGTCGTATATACGGACGACGTGAACAGGAATGCCCTGACTGGGAACTATTGTTTCTACAATGAGAAGACCGGATATGCTTTGGCTACGGACAGTGCTGTGGCAATCGACTACTCGCAGAAGGATACGATGTATATGCACGCCGATTCGATGAAACTGTATACGTTTCATATAGATACGGATTCCATGTATAGGGAAGTCAGGGCTTATAACAAGGTGAGAGCCTATCGGACAGATATGCAGGCTGTATGTGACTCCCTTGTTTTCAACTCCAAAGATTCCTGTATGACCTTATATAAGGATCCCATTATCTGGAATCAGGGACAGCAGTTGCTTGGGGAAGAAATAAGGGTTTATATGAATGATTCCACACTGGATTCCATACATGTCGTCAATCAGGCGCTGATGGTGGAGAGAGTGGATAGCGTGCATTATAACCAGATTGCCGGGCGTGAGATGAAATCTTATTTCCGGAACGGCGATATCGACTGGACGTGGGTCATCGGGAATGTACTTGTAGACTATTTTGTGCTGGATGATGACAGTCTGATAACGATGATGGACTATACGGAGACCAGCGAACTGAAACTGTATATGGTGGAACGGAAAATGGATCATATCTGGATGCCTGCCGCTGTCGGTACATTCTATCCTTTGGGATTGATTCCGTCGGAGAAACTTTATCTGCCTACTTTTGCTTGGTTCGACTATATCCGTCCGACGGACAAGGACGATATTTTCAATTGGCGTCCAAAACAGGCCGGGACGGAGTTGAAGACAACTGTACGTAGGCAACCTCCTTTGCAGAAGTTGGATAATATCAAAAAGAAGAAATAAGCATGTCTCTTTTCAAAACAAGAAAACCGAGAGGGTTCAACCATCCTTATATATATATAGACGAGCGCAAGGAGGAGCTTCAGGCTATCGAGGAACGTGCCAGACGGGAACTCGGATTGTTGCCGCCCAAGGAATTTAATCCGGAAGATATCCGGGGGACTTTCGTAAAAGCTACCAAACACTTGCGCCGGAGGAAAGAAAGCGGGCGCACACCGATGAAGGCCGGAGTGATTTTGATACTCATATTGGCTCTACTCTTTGTCTGGCATTATTTGTTGACCGGAACATTCCGTTTTTAAAATTGACATCAGCATGAGTGATATTATACATTTGTTACCCGATTCCGTAGCAAATCAGATTGCTGCGGGAGAAGTGATTCAACGTCCGGCATCCGTTATCAAGGAATTGGTGGAGAATGCTGTTGATGCGGGAGCAGAGCGGATAGATGTGGTTGTGTTGGATGCGGGTAAGACTTCAATCCAAGTGATCGATGACGGAAAAGGTATGTCTGAAACTGATGCCCGTCTGGCTTTTGAACGGCATGCCACATCGAAAATAAGAGAAGCTGCCGATCTGTTTGCTTTGCGTACGATGGGATTCCGGGGAGAGGCGTTGGCTTCTATTGCCGCTGTGGCGGAAGTTGAACTGAGAACGCGCCAACATGATGCGGAGTTAGGTACAAAAGTATTGTTGGCCGCTTCGCAAGTGGACAGTCAGGAACCCGATTCATGTCCGGCCGGAAGCAATTTTGTCGTCAGGAATCTTTTCTATAACGTACCGGCTCGTCGGAAATTCCTGAAATCCAATCAGACGGAGCTGAATAATATCCTGCAAGAATACGAACGGATCGTTTTAGTGCATCCGGATGTGACTTTCACATTGACACACAACGGGACGCAGCTTACCAATCTGCCCCGCTCGACGATGAGACAGCGCATCGCCAATGTTTTCGGAAAGAAACTCAACGAACAGCTGTTGCCGGTAGAGGTGGATACGACATTGGTTCACTTGTCCGGTTTCGTAGGAAAACCTGAGGCGGCCCGTAAGAAAGGTGCTCATCAGTTCTTCTTTACGAACGGGCGCTATATGAAACATTCTTATTTTCATAAAGCCGTGATGGAGGCTTTTGACCAATTGTTGCCGCCGGGGGAGCAGATTCCGTATTTCCTGTATTTGGATATTGCTCCGGCCAATATCGATGTGAATATTCATCCGACGAAGACAGAGATAAAGTTTGAAAATGAACCAGCCATCTGGCAGATTATTGCAGCTGCGGTGAAAGAAGCCTTGGGACGTTTCAATGCCATACCGACGATAGATTTCGATACGGAAGGCCGACCGGATATTCCTCTTTTTAACGGCGGACAGACACCGATAGATGCACCGGTTATGGAGTTCAATCCTCAGTTCAATCCGTTTAAATCCTCTTCTGTCGCCCCAAAGAAAACTTCGGTTGATTGGGAATGTCTGTACGGCGGATTGTCCAAAGCGTCTTATCAAGCGGAGGATGTACCGTCGCTGGATGAGCCGGAAGAGGACATGCCTCAATTGTTCAGAGAAGAGAATATGCTGGCAGAAAAGTCTGCACAGCATTATCAGCACAAAGGACGTTATATTCTTACTTCTGTAAAATCGGGATTGATGATTGTAGATCAGCATCGGGCCCACATGCGCATATTGTACGACCGATATAAGGAACAGATGCAGAACCGGGCTGGGGGGGCACAAGGTCTGCTTTTCCCGGAGATTCTTCAGGTATCTGTTTCCGAATCTGTTGTACTGGATGAAATTATGGATGATTTTTCATCGTTAGGCTTTGAGATATCATCATTGGGGGGAGGGGCTTATTCCATTAATGCCATACCTGCAGGGACAGAAAGCTTGAATCCAGTAGAGCTGGCGCATGATATGTTGCGCTGTGTGTTGGAGAAGGGAGGCGGAGCCGAAGAAGAGGTGCAACATCGGTTGGCTTTGTCGCTGGCCCGTAGTTCTGCCATTGTGCCGGGACAGGTTTTGAACAACGAAGAAATGGAGAATCTGGTGGATGGATTGTTTGCTTGTGATATACCCAATTATGCCCCTGACGGAAAAATTATAACCGCCATCCTGGAGCAGACAGAGATAGAAACACTGTTTAAATGAACTTTATATCCATAAAAAATGTTAATTGTCTAATGTTTTACTTTGGTTCAAGACATATATCAATATTTAAACGTATCTTTGTACAAGAATAATTGTGAATTGATTAGCATAAGTGATCTGGAAATATCAAATTAATAATAAGTTATGAAAAAGTTGATGTTAGCGCTGGCTATTGTCGGCATGTCATCTGTTGCAAGGGCTCAGGGGACGACCGAAATTCCTACTGACAAGTATAGTGTTGCGACCAATCGTTTTGGTAGTAACTGGTTTGTTATGGTAGGTGGAGATTTTAAATCTAATTATTCTGGCGAGGAGAACGGTTTGGGCTTGCCAGGTAATCCGTTTAAGAAATTCCGTCGTTCTTGGGCGGCTGATCTCTCTGTTGGTAAATGGTTTACTCCGGGACTCGGTATCCGTATAAAGGCGGACGGAGCTTGGGGACGTCAGGTTGTAGGCGATCCCAGTAACTTCATCCATCAGTATACGACTACGGCTCAGGCTCTGTTCAATCTGCACAATTTGTTCGGCGGCTACAAGGCTCGTATCTGGAACTGTTCTCTTTACGGAGGTGCCGGTGCGGGCGTTGCTCGTCAGTATGGTTCTAATGCGTGTGCCATGGTTACAACGGCCGGTTTGTTGAACACATTCAATGTGAGCAAGCGTGTGTTTATCGATTTGGATATTTACGGTATCATCGGTGAGCCTGATTATGATGCTAATGGTGAGACCGGTGAGGGAGGCAAGCGTTTTCATGGCAAAGACCGTCAGGTAGGTGTGTCGTTGGGCGTTGGTGTGAATTTGGGTAAGGTTGGATGGAGCAAGACTCCGGATGTGGATGCTATCATGGCGTTGAACAAGAGTCAGATGGATGCTCTCAACGCATCGTTGGCAGATCAGCAGGCAGAGAACGCTCGTTTGAAAGCACTTTTGGCTAAACAGCAGCCTTCCAAGGAAGTTGTGAAGACTGTGAAAGAAATGGCAAGCACTTCCGCTTCCGTATTCTTTAATCTTAATTCTTCAAGAATCGCTTCTAAGAAGGATTTGGTTAACGTAAAAGAAATTGCAGAGTATGCTAAGGCTAACAACAGCAAGATCGTTGTTACCGGTTATGCCGACAGCAAGACGGGTAGTCCCGCATACAATGCTAAGTTGAGTACGGCACGTGCCAATGCAGTCGCTGACCAGTTGGTAAGCATGGGTGTGAACCGTAACAACCTGATTATTGAAGGTAAGGGCGGTGTAGCTGATCTTGCTCCGTACTCTTACAACCGTCGTGTGACAGTAAAGTTGCAGTAATTTAACTTACTTCGCATATATTGGAGGCTGTCTAACAAGTTTAGGCGGCCTTTTTCTCTTTATGGTGCAGGCAAAAAA
>CAMWUI010000047.1 GCA_947177395.1 uncultured Paraprevotella sp. | reverse complement strand
CTTACGGCGGTGAAGTTCATCATGCCGTAGGGGATGCGTTTACGTTGGAGAAGTGCGGCCTGTTCCATGCTGTTTAGGGTTAGTTTTTGCAAAGATAGTACATATATTTGTATAGCAAAGCGTTTTTTGCGGTTTATCAGGGAATTTGGCAAAACTGAAATGCCATCCTTAGGAATACTATCCTTAGGGTCTAACGAATACAATCGTAAGGTGCTAAGGAATACGATTATAAGGAGACAAGGAATACTATTGTGAGCATCTAACGATAGTATTCCACTCACAGAGTGGACTGTGCTTCACTACCCCCAGTGAACAGTGCTTCGCTATCCCAAGTGAATAGCGTTCCACTACCTATAGTGGACAGCACTCCACTCGACAAGTGAACAGCATACGGCTCGGTACGGGAATCGCCTGCAGAAAGGAAAGCCGGAGGCCATCGCCCTCTTCCCTACACAGATGTTTGCTGGAAAAAGCTTCAATGGTTCAAACTGTTTGATTTCCAGCGACAAATGGTTCATTCATCCTTCAGGATTCCTTCACTTATCCTTCAGTTTTTCCGCCCTTCCTACACAAATGTTTGTGGGAAAAGGCTTCAATGGTTCAAACTGTTTGATTGTCAGCGACAAATGGTTCATTCATCCTTCAGGATTTCCGTCGTATGGTTCAATAATCGGCCGCGGCGGCGCGCCGCAGCTGGTAGATTCTGAATCATTACTCGCTGATTCCCAATGACTCTGAATCATTGCTGAACCTTCGCTGAACCATTACTTATTGATACTCAGTGAGTCTGAACCATTGAAGCCTTTTTCCACAAACATTTGTGTATAGGAACACATTCTCTACTGACCCAAGAAAAGGCGGATTCAAGAGCGACAGGTTGAAAAAACAAGGACTGCATCGTAGGGGCAGGTTTGAAACCTTTCGCTACGATGCAGTCCTGTTTGTCTGTCTTGCTTATGGTACTTAAGCCTTTGCGGAAGCCGTACGCTTTTCTGCGATGCGGGCCTTCTTACCGGTAAGTTGGCGCAGGTAATACAGTTTGGCGCGGCGTACTTTACCGATCTTGTTTACTACAATGCTCTCAATGTTCGGGCTTTCGATGGGGAAAATACGTTCTACACCTACCGTGCCGGACATCTTGCGTACCGTGAAACGCTTCTTGTCGCCATGACCTGCAATCTTGATAACGACACCGCGGTACAGCTGGATACGCTCTTTGGTACCTTCGACGATTTTGTATGCTACGGTAATGGTGTCACCGGCTTTGAAGGAAGGGTGAGACTTGCCGGTAGCAAACGCTTCTTCTGCAATCTTAATTAAATTTGCCATTTTAATTGTTTAATTATGAATTGTTTTCGTCCCGGCGCAACATAACAGGGAACTCTGCATCCTGCCAGCGATTACGCGGAAAGCGGGTGCAAAGTAACTAATAATCTGTGAGCTGTGCAACTTTCTTGTTCTTTTTTTGAATATTTGTTGTCCGGTACGCCGCTTTTGGCTATTTTTGAATTGTTTTTGATATCATTCAATCAATATATATATGAAATACAGAGTTGTCTTATGCGCCCTGTGGACAATGGCATGGGGCGGCGTGTATGCGCAACGTTACACCGTGGATAAGGTCGTGCCCCGCCGTTATGAGGTGACACGGGCATTGGATGCGGAAACAGACCAGGCGGTTCTCGAGATGATGGAGCCTTACAATCGGGTCGTGGACAGTCTGATGTCGCCCGTGGTGGGCGAGAGCCGGATGTATATGAGTGCCGGACGGCCCGAGAGCCTGCTGTCCAACTGGGTGGCGGACGTCCTGCGGCATTCGGCGCGCCAGGTCGGCGTGAAGGCCGACATAGGACTGTGTAACATGGGTGGTCTGCGCAGCGCGATGCCGGCTGGCAATGTGACGCGCGGCGACATACTGGCCATCGCGCCTTTTGAGAACCGTCTGTGTGTGCTGACCCTGTCGGGCGATGACCTGCTGGTCTTGTGTGAACAGATAGCCGGGGTGCATGGCGAAGGTGTGAGCGGGCTGAAACTCGAGATAACTCCGGACGGGAAACTGCTCCGTGCCCGTGTGAACGGGAAGCCGATACGGCCGGACAAACGTTACACGGTGGCTACCCTGGATTATCTGGCGGCCGGTAACGACAAGATGCTGGCGTTGAAAAATGCGGTCGACAGGCGGGATACTGCCCTGCCGGTGCGTGATGTGCTGATGGATTTTATCCGGAAGGAACAGGAGAAGGGGCGTAAATTGAAATCAAAGATGGAGGGCCGTATTACGGTGAAGGAACAATGAAAAAGACAGGAAAGGCTGGTTGGCTGGTTGGGTGGATGTGTGTCTGTACGCTCGGTTTGCAGGCACGGGAACCGGTGACTGACGGGGCGAAGACGTTGCTGGTGGTGCATACCAATGATACGCACAGTTGCGTGATGCCCCTGAACAAGAATCTTTCGGATACGGCGCAGGCCGACAAGGGAGGTTTTGTCCGCCGTATTGCTTTGGTGGAACAGTTGAGGGAGCAGGACCCGGACCTGCTGCTCTTCGATTGCGGGGATTTCTCGCAAGGTTCCCCCTATTATAATCTGTTTCACGGCGAGGTGGAGGTGCGCCTGATGAACCGCATGCACTATGATGCCTGCACCATCGGGAACCATGAGTTCGACTTCGGACTGGAGAACATGCGGCGTATTTTCCGGATGGCGGAGTTTCCGGTTGTTTGTGCCAATTACGGATTTAAAGGCACGCCCCTGGAGGATGTCGTCAAGCCGTATGTCGTTCTGGAACGCAAGGGCGTGCGTGTCGGCGTGTTCGGCCTGAGTCCGGAGATGGAAGGACTGGTGGCGGAGGAGAATTTCCGTGGGGTGACGTATGAGGACCCCGTGGAAACGGCCAATCGCGTGGCGGCGCATCTGAAACTGGAGGAACGTTGCGATGTGGTGATCTGTCTGTCCCACTTAGGCTGGAACATTCCGGGCATGAACGATGAAAAGCTGATAAAAGGTACCAGATATATAGACGTTGTGCTGGGAGGACATTCCCATACTTATTTCCGGAATCCCGAACGGGTGGTCAATGCCGACGGACAGGAGGTGCCGTGCAACCAGATGGGGAAGAACGGGCGTTTTGTAGGTACGCTGCGACTGGAACTGGCGGCGGAACCGGTGGACTGAAAGGGAAGCGGCCCCCTCCTTATTCGAAATACAGTGTCAGTACAATCATCTTTGCCCGCGCCCTGTCTACGGCGTCGGTGTATTTCAGCATGTCCCGGTTCATCAGGTCGTCGCGTTTCTTCTGCAAGACGTTGGCCAGGCCAAAGCAGAATTTCAGTTCCGGAATCAGTTTGAAGAACGGCAGATAGAAGTCGCAGCCCATGCCGACTTCCAGAAAGCAATCGAAGCGTTTTACCAGAAGCGGATTGTGCTTGCGCACCGTCAGGTCCACCATCGGATTGACACCCGCGATGAAATAAGGGCGGTAGTTGTTGAAGCGCGGGGCGCTGAATTTCAGGTCGAGGGGAACGGATATGTAGGTAGACTTGATGTTCTGCGTGGTGTCCCGTTGGCTGACTTGTTCGTGGAAGGAGATGTGCTTTTGGCCGAAGTGGATGGTCGGCACCAGTCGCAGGGCCAGGTAGCTGTTCACCCGTGCCTCTCCCAGCACTCCCACGCTGAAGCCGGGATTGTAGTTGTCGGTTTCCGCATACCACTGTTCGCCGCTTACGGGGTCGGCGTATCCGCTGTTCATGAGTTCCAGGTCCTGCATGTGCAGTCCCACGCTGAAACCGTAATGAAATCTCCGCTGGTCGATATAGGGGCGGTTCTGTAGTTTGCGTTCCTGCGCCTGCAGGGACGTTATGGCCGCGAGGGCGAGGACGAGGGTGGCGAGTCGTTTCATGTGTTGCATACTTCCTTTCCTATACTAAACGCAGACCCGTGCGGGTTATTGCGTGAGAGTGCTCCGGCAAAGATACGAAAAGTAGGAAAAAAGTGGTCCGTATATAGTCCTGATTCATAAAAAAGCACTATTTTTGCAAGACTTATTGTTAATAATTAAAATTCTTACATCATGGCTTACGTAATTAGTGAAGATTGTGTTGCTTGCGGCACATGTATCGATGAGTGCCCCGTAGGCGCTATCTCTGAAGGTGACATCTATAGCATCAACCCGGATGCCTGCACGGAGTGCGGCACTTGCGCTGATGTATGTCCTTCGGGCGCCATCTCTCTCTAAGGGACGCGCACTGCACAGACAGAAAAAAGAGCACCTGCTTCCGGCAACGGAGGCAGGTGCTCTCTTTATATTATATGGAGGATATCCGGTCGCTTATTCGGAAGTGAAGCGGACTGCTTTTCCTTCGGTTTCGTAGATGATTTTATGGAAATCGCTCCTCGACGGAATGACTGCGTTCCGTGTCAGTTCCGGCACGTTGTAGCTTTTCAGCAGCACGATATTCTGTTCGGGATCCTCCTGCGGCAGCAGGAACGCCTTGTGTCCTTTCCCGTTTTTGTCGAAATAGGCTATGTAGACCCGGCTGTAGTTCTTGTCTTCCCGCCGGCTGGTGAAGACGATCCAGCGGCCGTTGCTGCTCCATGTGTGGTAGCTGTCTGCTTCCGGGCTGTTGGCGGCTTCCAGCGGGTAGGGAGGCGTGTCGGTCTGCAGGTCCTTCACCCAGAGGTCGGCGCTCTTGTGCCAGATGTGGAACTGGCCGTAGTCTCCCAGCGTGTAGAGCAGGTAGCGTCCGTCGGGACTGATGCGCGGGACGGAGGCGCTCCGTCCTCTGGCGGCGCAGTTCACCACGGTGTCCGGCGCGCCGAATGTGCGGGTCTTTTCGTCGAAGGACAGCCTCATGATGTTGTATTTCAGACTGTCGTAACGCAACAGCATGGTATGGCTTATCATGGAATCCGGAACTTCCGACATATCTGGCCTTTTGGCCGTGCAGTAATACAGACAGCGGCCGTCCGGGCTCCAGCAGGGGAATGTCTCCAGTTCGTCGTCACCCCGCAGGATCGTCTTTGCCGTGTTGTTCTCCGCATCGTACAGGAACAGGTCGCTGGCCGTGTCCAGCACTTCGATCTTCTCGGCGTGTTTCATGTGGAAGGCCTGGCCGGTCTGGTTGGTTGAAAAGGCTATCAGCGGTAGGGTCGGGTGCCAGGACGGATAAACGCCGGCCGACAGTATCGAGTCGTGCCGTATCTGAATCTTCTCCACCCGGCCGTCCTGTGCTATCAGGGTGCCGCCGTGGTTGCCGCGCACGTGGAACAGCATCCGTCCGGTGTCGTAGTTCTGATAGTTGTGGCAGTTTACGCAGTGATTGTTCTCGTTGTCGTACATCCGATTGTTTTCGTATATCGCGGATACGTCGAACCCGGTCAGGTCACGCTGGTACAGTCCCAGCTGTCTGTAGTATTCGTATCCCGGTTCTATCAGGCGGTAGGAAAGGAAACCGTCGATGGGTTCCTCCGCCACCGTCAGGGAGTGGCTGCGGTATTTCACCCATCCGTCTTTCTTTCGTCCGTACAGACTGACCTGCAAGGTCTGTCCCCGGTGTTGCTCCAGTAGGGCTTTCCATTCCGTGCTGTCGATTCTGATCTTTCCGTCTTTGTCGGCCGCGGCTTTCAGGTTGCCGCCCGTTCCCTGAAAGTCGGCTATGAATTCTTCGGCGTCCGCATCGCATACCATAAAGTTCAGCGGTGCTATGTTGGGAGGGATGATGACATCGGTGTAGTCGGGGTACAGGAATGCCCGTTCTTCCGATGCTGTGTATGTATCGGGAAGCCGGACCTCCCGTCGGCATCCGGTCAGGATGGTCAGAGCGGCCAGGGCAGCCGGTGCGATGACCCGCATCCGGCGCGGCAGATTGTGGAGAGCGATGTTTTTCATTAGTTCACACCTTTATGTTCTGTGGCGGAATCGTCTTTCTTGCGCGTCGGCGCAGTCAGATTGCCGAAGTAATAATAATATGGATAATATCCCCGGTACGTACGGAACAGTTCGGGAGCATGCTCCAGTCTTGTGTCGGCGTAGGGTCTTATGGTTGCCAGAAAAGCTTGGAAGCGCGGCATGGTCATTTGGTTGCCCTGGAAGAACTGGAGGACGGTCGGGTCTTCCCGGGCGTATATGGCCATGGCATCCCCGATGTTGCGCGGCAATACGGTGTGTGTCATCGGTTGGCACCGTTTTACGGCGTCAGGCACCAGTTTGGAATACAGACAAGCCGCTATGCTGTGGTGGAGCGCATCCATCGACCGTCCTTCGGACAGCGCGATGTTGTAGCCCAGAAAGAGCGGTTCACGCAGCATGGATTGGAACATGTCCGACACGGGTTCCACGTTGCGGATACGTGCCATTTCGGGGTCTTTCCCGATAGCTTGCGGGTGGTTGGCCAGTTCGGTGTAGTGTCTGACGAAATCCTTCTCGAAAGGAGTTTTCCCCAGAATATGCAGATATTTGCGCGCTACCTCCGGTTCGTCGTTCAGCAGGGCGATTTGCGTCAGCCGTTTCAGCATGTGCAGGGTGGGGCCTTCCATGGTCAGGTGTTCGATGGCGTTGCGGTTGGCGGCAAGCAACAACCCCGCGTAATAGTTGCCGTCCGTAAGGAAGAAGTCCGATCCGGAATCTGTGTTACCGGCCCTGTTGCGTATCATCATCGTACCGTATTCGTACCGTATGTCGAACAGTTTTTCCGTAATCTGTCCCGTCTGCGCCAGGGCGATGGCATACATGGCGGCCATGGGGCGGTAAGACAGTTCCGCGTTCTCGTGCGCGGTACGTATGATACCCTCCCAGTCCTGTCGTTCCAACTGGTTTTGCATGTGTGCCGTTACCCGTACATAAGGTCTTTCGATAGCCGAATAAAGCATGGGGGCGGCCACGACCGTTACGCATACCAGCAACCCCAGCATGTTTTGCAACCGTCTTTCGTCTGTCGGGGACGTTATCAGGGCAGGTGCCGGTTTCCGGCTGAATGAACGGATGATGATACCGGGAACGGCCAGCGCGATCAGTGCGCACAGGGGGGTGCCCATGATGCGTCCCGTTTCGGCTTGATAGTAACAATCCAGTCCGTAATAGGCCAGACATCCCAGATAGACGCCGGCCGGGAGGTATTGCAGCGGACGCCAGCGGGCTGTGAGCCGCAGGTTGTAACCCGTGAGCCAGCTTATCAGTGTCAGCATGAGCGCCAGGACGGCACCGCCGAGCAAGGGATAGTGGAACAGAGTAAGCATGGCGCGGCCTGCGATCCACAACGGTCCGTATGGTTTGTCCCATACGAAGTGCATCAATGTGATGTCCGGAGCGTAAAAACTGTATTGTCCGGCGGCGCGGAATACATCCGCGTACCAAACGCCGGCAAAGAACCAGACGAACAGGAAAAATATCAAGGGGATGGGCAGCAAAGGCAATCGTGACAGTCGTTTTGGGGACTGAGGGGCGGACGAAGAACCGCTCTTGGGAGAAGGCGATGCGATTGCCTTTTTCGGATAATGTTTCTTCGGAGACATGGTATCACTTGTTTCAAAGATATGCAAATATAATGTAAATTGAGCGGAAAAGAAACAAGCTTGCTTGAATTTCTTTTTGTCTTTAGTATGTGGAGTGGAATAAATAGTTGGATTTCTTGTAATACGGACAAGGCCGGTGCTTTCTGTCGGTTTTTATCCGAAACGTTTGCCGGTTCCGCGGAATTACTGTATTTTTGTCAATTGATACCTTATAATAATATATACCAGTTTATGGAAATAAAGCAATATATCGAAGAGAACGAAGAACGTTTTCTGCAGGAATTGTTCAGTCTGATACGTATTCCCAGCATCAGCGCGCAGCCGGAACATCGGCCGGACATGGAAGTCTGTGCGGAACGTTGGAAACAACTGTTGCTGGAGGCCGGAGCCGACGAAGCTATGGTGATGCCTTCTGCCGGTCACCCTTTGGTGTTTGCCAGGAAGACGATCGATCCTTCGGCGCCTACGGTGTTGGTTTATGCCCATTACGACGTGATGCCCGCGGAACCGCTGGAACTGTGGCATTCCGATCCTTTCGAACCTGAGGTGCGCGACGGACGTATCTATGCCCGAGGGGCGGACGATGACAAGGGGCAGGCCATGATTCAAGTGAAGGCTTTCGAGTATCTTGTGCGCGAGGGATTGCTGAAGCATAATGTGAAGTTTATTTTTGAAGGCGAGGAAGAAATAGGCTCGCCCAGCCTGAACGCTTTTCTCCATGAACACAAGGAACTCTTGAAATCGGACATTATTCTGGTTTCCGATACCAGCATGCTGGGAGCCGACCTTCCTTCCTTGACGACGGGGTTGCGCGGACTGGCCTACTGGGAAGTGGAAGTCACCGGTCCCAACCGCGACTTGCATTCCGGGCATTTCGGCGGTGCTGTGGCCAATCCGGTGAATGTGCTGTGCGAGATGCTGGCGCAGGTGACGGACAAAAATGGCCGTATCACCGTACCTCATTTCTATGACGATGTGGAGGAACTTTTCGCCTGCGAGCGCGAGATGCTGGCCGGTATACCTTTCGACGAGGAACAATACAAGGCGGCCATCGGCGTAAAGGCCCTGAGGGGAGAGTCGGGCTATTCCACGCTGGAACGCAACAGTTGCCGCCCGTCTTTCGATATCTGTGGTATCTGGGGCGGTTACACGGGGACGGGCGCAAAAACGGTTCTTCCGTCCAAAGCCTTTGCCAAGGTGTCGTGCCGGTTGGTTCCCCATCAGGATCATGAGAAGATTTCCGCATTGTTTGCGGACTATCTCCAGACATTGGCACCCGACTGCGTGCAGGTGAAAGTGACGCCCATGCACGGCGGCCAGGGGTACGTCTGTCCTGTTACATTGCCGGCTTACCGTGCTGCCGAAGCCGGTTTTGGGAAAGCTTTCGGCCGTAGGCCTCTTGCCGTGCGTCGGGGGGGCAGTATCCCTATCATCAGTGATTTCGAACGGATTCTGGGTGTGAAGACCGTGTTGATGGGATTCGGTCTGGAGAGCGATGCCATTCACTCCCCCGACGAAAACTTCCGGCTGGATATATTCCGCAAGGGTATCGAAGCGGTAACGGAGTTCCATTTGCGTTACCGGGAATGTATGGACTGACAGTTCGGAGTGCGGCCGGCCGGTGGATTTTACATGAAGAATGAAGACGGCAATGAAAAAATGCCGGATGTGCGTGAAATGCTTTTTTCTTTGTAAAAGCTCATGTCTCTTACATTTGTCAATCGGTTTGGCTGTATCGGTAGATTTTTGTTTTCAGTTGTTTATGGCGTCGGGATAGGGAAAAGGGAGGAGCCGTTTAGGCTTTTTTAAAAGAATGGAATCAGCGCTGTTCGAGGCTTAATCAATTCGTTTTGAACAGCGGTGGAATTGTGTTGTTTGCATAATTTAACTTTTGAGGGTGGGTTAAATTATGATTTATTTGTAATTTTGCAGCCGGTATTAGTGATTATTTGTTAATAACCCATTAGCGGGCATTGAGGATTGGTAACTTCCGTGTCGGTTTCAGATGATAACTTCTAAAATAATATTATAACAAAAATGCTAAAAATTAATAACAAGGTTTCTTGCCTGTCAATCGGCGATGGGGTCGGTTGTGCGGTAAAGTATGTCCTTTCTTATTTAATTGGGGGAATGGAGCCTCGGCCTGCTTTTTGTAAAGCAGGAAAGAGGGCTGTGCTGTTGTCTGTTTGTTTACTTGTCGGCATCGGTCTGTCTGCTCAGACAAAAGTGAAAGGTGTCGTTATATCGGGCGATGACAACGAACCGATTGTCGGAGCTGCTGTCACGGTGAAGGGACATGCTTCGAGCGGTACGCTTACGGATATAGACGGTAACTTCTCGCTGGAAATGCCTGAGGGTGCTACCCATATCATAGTTAAATATGTCGGTATGAAGACAGCCGAAGTGAAGGCCGGCAAATCTCCGCTGAAGATTATCTTGCAACCGAACGTAAAAGAGTTGAATGACGTGGTCGTTACCGGTATGTCCAAGATGGACCGCCGTCTGTTTACCGGTGCCACGACAAAACTGGACGCTGCGGATGTCCGGATAAACGGTGTGGCTGATATCTCCCGTTCTCTGGAAGGGCGTGCCGCCGGCGTGTCCGTGCAGAACGTGTCCGGTACTTTCGGTACGGCGCCTAAGATTCGCGTGCGTGGTGCCACTTCCATTTATGGTAATTCCCGTCCGTTGTGGGTGGTGGATGGCGTGATTCTGGAAGATGCCATTGAAGTGTCTGCCGACGAATTGTCTTCCGGTGATGCCACGACGCTGATTTCATCCGCTATCGCCGGTTTGAACGCCGATGACATCGAGTCGTTCCAGATTCTGAAAGACGGTTCCGCCACTTCTATCTACGGTGCGCGTGCCATGGCCGGTGTGATTGTCGTTACCACCAAGAAAGGTAAGGCCGGTCAGACGAATATCAATTATACAGGTGAATTTACGCTTCGTCTCCGTCCGAACTACCGCAATTTCAATATCATGAACTCCCAGGAGCAGATGGGCGTGTACAAGGAGATGGAGGCAAAGGGATGGCTGGAACTTTCCGGTTTGACAAAAGCCGCCAGTTCCGGTGTGTACGGTAAGATGTACCAGTTGATAAACACATATGATCCGGCGACAGGAACGTATGGTCTGGCCAACACGCAGGCTGCCAAGAACGGTTATCTACAGAGTGCGGAATTTCGCAATACGGACTGGTTCGACGAACTGTTCAATACGAATGTCACGCAGAATCATGCCCTGAGCATTTCCGGCGGTACGGACCGCGGACGTTTCTATTCTTCCGTATCTGTCATGCAGGATCCGGGATGGACGATGTCGAGCAAGGTGCAGCGTTATACCTATAACGGTAACGCCGCGTTCGACCTATCCGACCACTTGCGCATCACGTTGCTGACCAGCGACTCCTATCGTAAGCAGACTGCGCCCGGTACGTTGTCGCAGGAGACGGATGTCGTAGCCGGCGAGGTGAAACGCAGTTTCGATATCAACCCCTACAGCTATGCGCTCAACACATCGCGCACGCTGGAAGCCAATACGCTGTATACGCGTAACTATTCTGAATTCAATATCAAGAAAGAATTGGATAACAACTATATTGAGTTGGGTGTGACCGACCTGAAGTTCCAAGGCGAGTTGAACTGGCGTCCGACGAGTTTCCTCGATTTCACGGTGCTGGGCGCTTACCGTTTCCAGCGTTCCTCTAACGACCATTTCGTGAAGGACAACTCCAACCAGGCGCTGGCCTACCGGGCCGGTATCTCTCCGGAGGATGCGACCATCCGCGATGCGAACTCTTATCTGTATACAGATCCGGAGAATCCCAATGCTTTGCCGCAGACGGTGTTGCCCAAGGGAGGTATCTACTATAACAATACCTATTCGGTTTCGCAGTACGACTTCCGCGCCATCGGACAATTCAACAAGACCTTTGCCCGGAAGCATATCACGAACGTAATGGTAGGTTCGGAACTCAGTTCCGTAGACCGTAACGCCGTCAGTTTCCAGGGATGGGGATTCTGTTATGACTATGGTAATATTCCGTTTGTAGATTATATGCTGTTCAAGCAGCAGGGAGAGGAGAACGCCGCTTATTACAGTAACAAGTGGACCTATCGCCGCAATGCCGCATTCTTTGGAACGGCTACCTACTCATACGCTGGTCGTTATACCCTGAATGGAACCTTGCGCTACGAAGGTTCCAATAAATTAGGTAAGTCCCGCAAATCGCGCTGGTTGCCCACGTGGAATGTGTCGGGCGCTTGGAATGCCCACGAAGAGAAGTGGTTCCAGAATCCGGTATTGTCCCACGCCACGCTGCGTCTTTCTTATTCGCTGACGGCGGAGAGCGGTCCCGACTATGTATCGAACGCAACGGCCATCATCAATCCCTACAAGCCCTGGCGTCCTTTGTCGAGTGTCAGTGAATTGGGTCTTACACTGGAAGAGATAGCCAACTCCGAACTGACATACGAGAAGAAGCACGAATTCAATGTCGGTGTGGATCTCGGTTTCCTGAAAAACCGTATCAACCTGACGGCAGACTGGTATACGCGTAACAACTTCGACCTTATCGGTCCTATCTATACGCAGGGTGTCGGCGGACAGAATCTCAAGTATGCCAATGTGGCCGCGATGAAGTCCTACGGTGTGGAATTCATGCTGACGACGAAGAACATCGAACAGCGCAATTTCTCTTGGACCACAGACTTGACGTTCTCGTATGCCAAGAATGAAATCACCGACCTGGAATCCCGTGCGCAGATCATAGACCTTATCAGCGGTCAGGGATATGCCAAGCAGGGCTATCCGGTGCGCGCTTTGTTCTCCGTTCCTTTCATGGGACTGAATTCGGAGGGCTTGCCCACGTTTATCAATGAAAAGGGAGAACTGACAGTCAGTGAACACAATTTCCAGGATTTCGAACACACGGACTACCTGAAATACGAAGGGCCGACCGACCCCATCACGACCGGCGGTTTCGGCAACCAGCTCCGCTGGAAGAACTGGCACGCCAATATCTTCATCACGTATTCGTTCGGCAATGTGGTGCGTCTCGACCCGGTATTCTCGAGTGAGTATACAGATTTGTCGGCCATGCCGAAAGAATTCAAGAACCGCTGGACGGTGCCCGGCGACGAGGCTGTGACCAACGTTCCTGTCATCGCATCCAAGCGCCAAGCGGAGAATGACAGACAGTTGAATCGGGCCTATAACGCCTACAACTATTCCACGGTGCGTATCGCCAAAGGTGACTTCATCCGTATGAAAGAAATCTCGCTGACTTACGATGTGCCCAAATCGTTCATCCAGAAGTTGAAACTCAATACCGCTTCCCTGAAATTCCAGGCCGTGAACTGCTTCCTTATCTATGCAGACAAGAAATTGAACGGTCAGGATCCCGAGTTCTTCAACTCCGGCGGTGTGGCTACTCCGATGCCCAAACAGTTTACATTTACGCTCCGTCTCGGACTTTAATCGTAGAACCATATAGAATATAAAGGATATGAAACTTACAAAATATATTGCCGTCGCCGCTGTGGCTGTTCTTGCCTCTTCCTGCAATGACTTTCTGGATCAGGTGCCGGACAACCGGGTTGAGATTGGAACAGCTGATGAGTGCAAACAATTACTCGTGGACGCCTATCTCCAGTATAACTACGCAACGATATGCGAGTTCTCGAGCGATAATGTCGTGGACAACAATTCGCCTGACGAGAACGGTAACCGTTACAATCTGACATACCGTGACGAGGCAGACCTGGAAGCTTTTGCGTGGGACGATATCGTGAGCAACATCGATACAGATTCTCCTTCCATGGTATGGTCGGGATGTTATCATGCCATCGCTGTCTGCAACAATGCGCTCGATGCCATAGCGAAACTGGAGGCCAAAGGACGCGGCAGTGAGGTACAGGCCCAGAAGGGCGAGGCGCTGGTATCCCGTGCCTACCATCATTTCATCTTGGCCAACATCTTCGCCAAGGCTTATGCCGGAGAGGAGTTGTCGGAGAACATTCCTGCGATACCCTATATGCAGAAAACGGAGACCGAAGTACTGGTGCGTTACGAACGCGAGTCGCTGGCAAGCGTTTACCGTAAGATTGAGGCAGACCTTCTGGCGGGACTCCCTTTGATTGACGACGGTTCCTACGATGTGCCCAAGTATCATTTCAACAAGAAGGCTGCTAATGCCTTTGCCGCCCGTTTCTATCTCTACAAGCGCGATTATGAGAAAGTTGAGAAGTATGCGACCGAGGCTTTGGGAGGCGAAGAAGCTGATCCCTCCGACCTGATGCGTAAGTTCTGGGTGAAGTCGTTCACCACATACGACGCGCTGGTGGCGGCGTATGCAAGTGTGGAGGAACAATGCAACTTCATGTTGGTGCCTACCTATTCCGATTTTACTCGCAGACGCGGATCTCGTTTTGCCCTGAACCGCGATGCCCAGGAAGCTACAATCATGTCCGCCGGTCCCACTTGGCCGAACTACAACTTCCATCCCTGCTATTCGGGTAAGATATATATCCGTGGCAGTCAGGAGTATGGCTCTTTCTTCCCGAAGGCCGGTGAATTCTTCGAATATACCGACAAGGTGGCCGGAATCGGATTTATCCACATCGTGCGCTGTGAGTTCACGGCCGAGGAGACCCTGCTGGCCCGTGCCGAAGCCCGTCTCTATCTGAACCGGAAAGAGGACGCCATTGCCGACCTGAAGATATGGGATGCTGCCCGCCGCAATGTATCGGTGGCCGCCACGTTCAAGGATTTCACGGAAGCCAATGTCAATTCGTTCTATAGAAATCCCGGTTACGGTATCGTGAAGCCGCTTCATATCGATGAGGTTTGTCCGAGCGATAAATATGCGCTCACGAAAGATATCGAAACGCTTATCCAGTGTGTGCTCCATTTCCGCCGCATCGAGACGATAGACGACGGTTACCGCTGGTTCGATATCAAGCGCTACGGTATCGAAATCACGCACAAGATCGGGCTCGACCGGGTGGAGACGCTTGTCACCAACGACCCGCGTACGGCTCTCCAGATACCGGCCGAGGCTATTGCCGCCGGATTTAAGCCCAACGATCGTGCGCCGATGAAGAAGGACAGCGGAGTGGAGAAATACGTCGGTTCTTATTGGAAGAACAATATTACGAAGTAACAGCATTCAAAAGTTAATATGAAGATGAAAAAATATATAGTAAAGTCGTTTTGCGCATTGAGTCTCCTCTGCGGAGCGGCTTCCTGCTCGGAAGACGAACTGGGCGAAAGTATTTTCGACACGACGGAGGGTGGACTCGATCCCACGTCCTATACGTATAAGTTCGACCGCTGGATACAGGAGAATTTTACGGAGATTTATAATGTGAAATTCATCTATAAGATGCAGGATTCGGGTACGGACATGGAGTACAACTTAGTGCCGGCCGAGTACAGTAAGGCTGTGGACTTGGCCGTGCTGACCAAGTATCTGTGGTTCGATGTGTACAAAAAAATGGCGGGCGTGGACTTCCTGAGACAATACGGTCCGCGTATTCTCCATCTGATCGGTTCGACGGCCGTCAATCCGGTGAACGGAACTGAAATTCTCGGTCTGGCCGAAGGCGGTCTGAAAGTGTCGCTGTTCCGCGTGAACCTTTTTGACCCTACTGACTTCGAACAGCTGAACGAGAAATATTTCAAGACGATGCATCATGAATTCGCGCACATCCTGCATCAGACCAAGACTTATCCGAAAGAGTTCGACCTGATTTCCGCATCCCACTATGAACCCACCAGCTGGCAGGACCGCAATGGAGCCGAGATGGCTTCTATCGGTTGTACCACCTGTTATGCCAGTTCCCAGGCACGCGAGGATTTCGCTGAAACCATCGCCAACTATATCACCCGCACAGACGAGCAGTGGAATCTGACACTCTGGGTAGCCTCCAAGGGATGGAAAGTCACCGAGGACAGCGGCATCAGCCAGTATCTCACGGGTAAAAACATGCCTTCGATGAAAAACTATGCTTTCTCGTATTATTATTATGCCAATGCCAAGGACCGCGAGGCCGACCTGCGTACCTATGTGGGAGCTTTCATGGAAATCGACCAGGTATATTATATGTCGGATCTTTCGGCTAAAATCTCCGGTACTGCGGATGATTCGGACGACAGCGCTTCGGAGATGAAAGGGGGTACTAAGTTGTTTACTACGGTAGAAGAGACGGAGGCTTATCTGCAAGGGTTGCGCGGTAAATACGAGTTGATGGCTGTGGAGGATCTGGACCAAGCGGACGGACGCGCCATTATTTTGCAGAAGACCGATATCGCCCGCAACTGGTTATCGTCGGCCTGGAAACTCAATCTCGACGACCTGCGCAGGGAGGTTCAGGTGCGCCAGACGAGCTTCGATCTGGAGGCGCTTCGTGCCGAAGTTTACAACATCGGAGAACCGGAAGGAACTCCGGAAGAGGAGACGGAAGGAGAGGCGGAGGAATAATACTGTTCCCTTTTGATGTATTAATGGATTTTTGAATGAAGACGATGAAAAGATTTGTGATATATGCCGTTGCGGCCTGTATGGCCGGCGGTTCGTTCGTGGCTTGTACGCCTGAAGAGGAAGATTTGTTCGCCCAGTCATCGGCAGAGCGTCTCAATGCCGTTGTCCCCCGTTATACGGATTTGTTGTGCGGTGCTCCCAACGGGTGGGCAATGGAATATTTTGTGAACAACGACTGGGAACCGGGGTATGTCTACTTGATGAAGTTCAACAAGGACACGTCCGTCAAGATTGCCGGCGACAACGTGTGGATTGGCGGGAAATACACGGAGTCCACTTCGGTGTTTGAGGTGATTACCGATGACGGACCGGTGCTGACATTCAACACGTACAACCCGATTTTCCATGTTTTTGCAACTCCCGACGATATCACGGGCAACGGGGCTCCGAGCGATATTAACGAGTCGGGGTACGGCCACCGGGGAGATTACGAGTTCGTGATTGAAAAGGCCGATGACAATCTGGTTACTCTGAAAGGTAAGAAATGGGGACTGACTATTTTGTTGCGCCGCCTGGCAGACGATGTGGATTGGGAGGAATATATGGCCGATTTGCGGGATGTGAAATCTCGTTTGTTTAATGCAAAGGCTCCTGAAGTGGTGCTGACGGTTGGTAAGAAGCGCTTTGTAATGGACAATGCTTCTTCCGGTTCTATCAGTTTCTATCCGGAAAACGGGGATGCGCTGACGGAGACCACGAAGGTTCCTTATATTGTAACTTCTGACGGCATTCGTCTGGTGAAGCCCTTTAAAGGGATAGACGGCAAGGATGGTTTTGCCGTACAGACATTCGTGATGAATGAGAGTGGTTTGGTTTGCACCGATGCCGGTCAAAGTGCAAGTATTACGTCCTATGCGCCCGCCCGTTGGTTGGCCGATCAAAAGAAGTCGTGGATTGTCGATGCTACCGATTTAGGTGGTGTGTTCGGTACAGCTTACGCGGAATTTGCCGCTAAGATTAAAACGAAATACAAGTCGTTGAAAAATATGACCCTGATGTATGATAGTAAGCATGATAATGCTTTCTCGTTTAATTGGAATACATCGAAATATACAGGTAACCGTTATGGTGAGGTGCAGGTGGACGATGACAATATTGTCCGCTTTGAGTTCTCCGGAGAAGGAGATGACAATGGAAACTTGATGTACAACGATGTGCCGGCAATCGGTGCGTTCCTTGATTTGTTGCAGGCCGGTCCGTTCAAGGCAGAGTATATTCAGCCGTTGGATGCCAGCTGCATCAAGTTCACAAGTATGGATAATGCGGAGGATTATTTCTTAGTGACGTTGAAATAACAAGTAAAAACAGAGTTTATTTATATATTACTAATTTAATTTTATGCTTATGAAGAATTATTTACTTCTTACAGCCTTGGCCATGACAGCATCCGTTGCTGCCATTGCACAAGTGAAAGTGCTGGAAAAGCCTGTAAAGCAAACAGCTTTGAAGGCTGAGAAGATGGAGAGAAAAATGACGATGCAGAGAACGGAACAGATGGCGGCTGGAGTTGCCATGAAGAACGTTGTTGTAAAGAACAAGAAGGTTTTGGGGGCCAAGAAGGTGTCGACAATATCTTTGAAAGACGAGGAAGGGGAAGAAGAAACAAAGGATTTGTACTACCGTAACCCGTCTTTGACATTCTATACGGCCGCTTGTGGTGGCTACATCTATCCGGCCATGTACCAGCCTGCCTATGCCAATATCACCTGGCGCAACGCATCTTCCGGCTATACGGTAGAAGATCCGTTCGCTTGGTCTTATGTAGATATCGAAGGTAATGACACTACGGTTAGCTCCGTAAGTCTAAAAACGGCCCATTTTCAGGGAACCCGGGTTAGCGGTGTTAACAATGTAACACCTATTCTTTCCTGCGGTGAGGATAGCTATCAGTTCGTGAACGGACGTAATAGCAATCCTTACTTGGTATTCTATGGCTGGGAGCCTAAGATCTTGTTGGAGCCGGATGAGGAAACCGGTGAAGAATGGTATCTGCAGTTGTATGATAATTGGGAAAATCATGTAGGCCGTGGTTTGTATTATTCTTATACGGCTACCAGCGATCCGGAAGACTCCGAAACTGTTACGAACCAATGGGCTGAAACTATAGATGAAGCGTATGCCGACTATGGAGTGGAGACTCAGGCGGTAAAAGTAACGTCTCTGGGTAATATCCTTCCTGCTCCGGCCAGTCCTTATATCCTGTCGCAGGTGACATTCCCCGTTTGCGTTGTGAACGAAGCCGGTGCAGAAGTATCTATGAACATCTATGCTGTGAATGAGGAGGGTTATCTGGATTTGTTGACGACATCTACGACGGTTATCGAGGATGCCCATGCAGTAGAAGACGGAAGTTATTCTATTGTTGACTTGAAGTTCAACGTGAAATCTACCGATGAAATCGGCATGGTGCAGGATTATTTGAGAGTGTCTACACCTGTCTTGATTGAAATAGCCAATATCAATGACAACGAAAAGATTACCGAGCTTATGGGTCTGGGGGTAGCACAGGATTATAAGGCTGAAGTTTTGCGTCAGGGGGCTTTTTATGGTATAACCGGTCTGGATGCAACAATGAAAATCGGCGAGGAAACAGTGACGTTGCCCATTTATATGGATATGCCGGAGGGCTCTTTGTATTGGGGCGATGCAACCAAGGAGTGGATAAAGTGTGTGACTTCTTTCGATATGTCTCTGGATGCTCACTATCCTTATCTGGGCCTGTTTGATCCGGACAACGACTTTGCCACAGTGTTGGATTCTGAAATCAACATCGAGTTGCCGGCTACGGATGCAGGCAAATATTTTGAAGTGACTTCTTACGATTTGGCCACCGATGTGGATGCAACTCCGGAAGACTGGGCAATTACCAACGAAGACGGTGACGAGTTGCCCGAATGGTTGTCCGTGACTGCTTCCGTTCAGGAAATAGAGGGATATGAATATACATTCTTGGATATTTTGGCTGAGGATGTTCCCGAAAACACTCCGGCTCGTGAAGCTACGGTAGTAGTTGATGCAGCCGGTGCTGTGAAGACATTCCACATTACCCAGGCAGGTACGGATGGAAACGGTACAGGTATCACTACGGTTGCCGGTTCTAACGGCGAAGTATTTACGAAAGCTGTTTACACGCTCGATGGTCAGTTGGTTTCTCCGAAGAATCTGGCTAAGGGTGTTTACATCGTAAAGAAGAGCGACGGTACGTCTGCTAAGATTGTGAAGAAGTAATAAGACGGAAGTCTTTTGAGAGTAAGAGGCTGTCTAACAAGTTTAGGCGGCCTCTTTCTCTTTATGGTGCAGGCAAAA
>CAMWUI010000046.1 GCA_947177395.1 uncultured Paraprevotella sp. | reverse complement strand
CACAGGAACCTTCAACAGAATCTGATGTAACGGTTTCCGTGGAACAATCGAAGAAGACACGTGTCAGTGCCAAAATGGTAGATGCTGACTTTGACGAGTTGAGCCGAGAGTATCTTCAGGTAACCAGCCTTGGTGAGAAGAAACCTGTGTTTCTTCCGTTGGAACTCCGGGATGCACTTGACGCAATCGCCCGACTGAGTGGCGACCGTAAGTTGTCGGCATCACACGTTGCCATCAACGTAATCAGGGCATTTTTAAACGAGCATCGTGAGTTGATAAACCGTAAGCTCGCCGGTGTGAAATTAAGCATCTAAACAATACAAATGGCGGAAGCCATAGGCAATGAACCCGTAATGATAATGGAGGGTGTAGCGAGGTTAGATTTTTGTGATACAAAAATCGTCGCAACCATGTTGCTCCCCTCGCCACCCTCCGTTGCACCGGGTGGAGCGGTACACCAGTGTACCGAACATCATCCGCCCCTCCATTATTAACCTCCAACACCCCTCAACCAATGAATTATAAATCCACTACTACCAAATCAAATCTGAAGAGCCGACCGCATAACGGCCGCCCTTCCCTCCCTGAAAAGGAGAGACAATCCATCGTCCGCCATACCCGATATAATGCCGCCGAAGACAGTGTGCTGCTTGCCAACGTATCGAAAGCAGGATTGAAGAATGTCAGTGAGTATATCCGTCAGGTCTCCCTCAATCCTCACATTGTTCCACGGCTCAGTGAGACGGAGATGGCGATTGCCCGGAAACTGAGCGGAATGAGCAATAATTTCAACCAGCTCCTGCGCCTGTGTCATCAGCGCGGTCTCGATGCCATGAGCCGGGAAGTGGAGTATTACCTTGGAAGATTCCGTGAACTGTTCGCCAAATTCAACAATGATTAAGCCCTTAAAATCCGATGATAGCCTACATAATTAACGGCAAAAGTTTCGGCAACTGCGTGGACTATGTGACGCGCCGTGCCCTTGAAGAACGGCTGTATAACGAACAATCCCATCAGCAGAAAACCGCCGAAAGAAAGTATGAACCCGCGAAGCGGCTCGCGGATGAGCATGAAGCGCATGTCGGCGCAGCCGGTGCGCGGTGGCAAAGCCATCATGACTCTCCGCAACCCAACAATGGAGAGGACATAATCGAGCATCTTTCCAAAGACTGGCATCTTCTCTGTGCTACCTCAGACATCCGTATCTATGAAGGTCGTAAGGCAATGGCGGAAGACATAGCAAGACCGACAAAGACACGGAAACCTATAAAGGATCCTGTCGGACATATCTCGCTTGATTTTCATCCGAAGGATAAGCCGAAAATGACGGATGAGCTTATGGCTGAAATCGCTCAGGACTATATGAGGCAGATGGGACTTACCAATACTCCGTTTATTGTGGTCCGTCACTATGACAAGGAGCATCCGCACTGTCATATAGTTTTCAGCCGAGTTGACTATGACGGAAAGATACTGACACAGACCACCAACTTCAAGAAGAATGAGCGCGTCTGCAAGGCTCTCAACAGGAAGTATCAGCTGATGCAGGGTAAGAGCAAGCTCAATACCGATGTGTCCAAACTACGAGGAAAGGAGAAAGTCCGCTATCAGCTCGTTCAGGATATTGCCAAGCTGTTTATCCACCCGTCAGTCAAGGATTGGGATTCCTATCTTGACATTCTCCGGCAACATGGCATAACTGTCAAGGAAAAGGTAGGTAAATCAGGCAGGATGAATCTCTATTACTGCGTAGGCAAACATGAATTCTGGTATAGGAAACTTAACCCGTATCTCAGCCGAGAGAATCTTGAAAAAGTGTTCAGGGCACGCTCTGAAAAACAAAAGGGCACATCACAAGTGGTTAAGAAACCAGTTTCGCAAAAGCCCGTTATGCCTACGCCTTCAGATGCACCAAAATCTAAGTCGGTTGTCATACCACCATTACCCGATGGATTCATGGGAGCAAGGATAGCACCCCACGACCTTGACCGCTATCAGAGAGGGGAGGCTATATGTGCCTATATCTGCAATCCCGATGAGATTGTCGGCAAGCATCATTGGATATGGTATGACTTTAAGACTGGTCAACTTCGATGTGAATTGACACCGCCACCTGCCGACCGTTATGTTCCGGAAGCGTTCAAACAGCATTCCGTCTCATCTAAAGTGACTTCAACTGCCCAATCTCAGGGAGCTGGAATCACTCTGACATCGCCTTCTTTCAGAAGCGGAGTACAAGATGATCAAGGTTTTGCCTCCGGAAATGGAATATCAGATGATTTCAAATTATGGTTGAGCCGTCATCCCGGTCTCAGCATTGACGAAGCCCTCCATCGATACCATGACGAACAGAAAGCAAAACAACGCTGTAAAGGCCTTCGGTTATAAATAAAAAATCTTTTGTGTTGGAGGATTAGATTTAATAGTACTGTATATATCATTTATAGGAGGCTTATGGCAAAATCTAGTAACCATAGGCCTTCTAAAAATGATATATTATGACGATTGCAATACTCCTTTAGGTCCTTGAATATGTATTCCGTCCATGTGGGGCAAACCACTGGCATCCACAATCCATACATTCATATTGTCCAATATCTTCACAATAAACATTCCTACTACCACAGGCCGTACATCTTCGTGATGTTACAACTGGCTTATCAGGAAAGTTAAAATATTCAATACATTCTTGAACATCCGCATCACAATATTTATCGGTGATTTTGTTGGTTTCCTCGATAATGGCAAACATCATTTTAGTCCAAACGCCATCTGCTTTTGCCTTATCTATAAACTCATCATTTCTAAGGTAAGAATACATAATATGCATAATTTCTCTTGCAACTGGAGAGTCATAGCCATTTGCAAACAATGAAATGTGCACATTATCACCTATGGCAGTCATTATTTGTGAAGTGTATTCTTTTATAAATACATCTACAATTTCCTTTCTCTCAGCATCGGCATAAACCTTATCCTTATCCCTTTTTGTTGTCATGAATGTACATGTGTCACAGTTCTTCATGAACTTAGAAAATTGCTTGTTTGATTTCTTAGCATCTTCGATTGATTGTCTTAGCCAAGACCGAGCTATGTGTGTCCCAGTATTTCTTGTTTTAGCTTTTGTATGCTCAGCTTCTTGTCGTACTAGCGAGTCCAACAATGTAAAAGCTTGTTCTTCGCCCAATGCATCTACCATCTCGGTAAATTTTCCAAGCATTAAAGGTTTGATTTGTGTCCAATCTTTTAAATCATTAGCGTGAGCCATGCGAATAAAGGCATCAATTATCTCTTTAGCATCTTGATCCGTCTCTTCTCCAATGTTTTTATATAAACTTGTTTCTATAACACTGGCTTCATTGGGGTGATTCTTTTTCCATGTTTCCCAATAAGACAACTTGGGAAGAGGTCTTGGAGTTGAAATCATTGAAGATGTTCTAGTAGGATAAGAAGATGATTCGTAGCTATCTGCTTTGCTATGAAGAAATTTTGATATGATAAAAAGCAGAACTGCAATCACAATTAGAAGAAACGCTGTCATATTTATATATCTGTTCTATATTGATATTTTCTAACTATTGATCGAACTTCTTCATATGGAAAGCCCAGTTCCTCATACAATTTGTAGGCTTGCTCTCCAAGTTCTTTATGCTTGATTCCACCATCCATCAAAATAAAAAGATTAGAGCAATTGCTGATCATAAATTCAAGAATCTGTCGATTTTTAATGTCTTTTATGTGCTCTATTATTTTCTCATAAGTGCTGTAAAATGGTCTGAAATCTTGAATTTGGTTATTAGTTAAACCAAAATATTTGGCAGCCTTTTCTAGATACTGAAATGCCCAAGATTGCTCATGAAATGGTATCCCATTCATTGTTAAATATTCCAGCAGAAAATATAAGGCTGCTCTTTTTTCTAGCTCCAACGTGTTATAAGGGGCAATTGGCTTTCGAGCTCGGTTAAAAATTCCCATATTGTTTTCTCTGAATTAGTTTTTATTTGTCTTCTCCGGGTGAATAATGGTAGTTTTGCTTTTTAAGTTCTTTGAATATCTTTTTTATAGCACTCTGTCTATCGTTTTTATAAGACATGAATCCTGCAGCTGCTACCTGCTCATCCTCATACACTATGTCGCCATTGCTATTTATAAGTTTTAACTTAAATAGACACTGAACACTCTGACGACAAAGATACTCTGCTCGAAGTACAAGATTAGTCTCCGTTTCACCAAGTTTAGCGGCCTCATCTTCTGTAAGAAGCACAAAACCCAATAAAGGGAATTCCTTAGACATACGTTGCTCAATGTCTTTCTTTGAGTCTTCTTGATGCTGGATTACCACATATTTATACTCATTAAGCGACTGAGCACATACATAAGTAGTTGATGCAAATAACATCAGAAAAAACACTAAAACTTTTCTCATCTTAGATTTATTAAATTTTCCTAAGTAGCCCAACTTAGGATGTTAATAAAAGAGGCGTGGGCTGCTATGCCACGCCTTTACGGATAGGTGGTAGGAATACCTGTATATGAAGATGTGGAAAAACAGCTCCACGCCGTATGGCATGGAGACTGTCATGACATTCTCTTGCATATACTTGGATGTAAGTTTCCTACGCTTTATCCGTACAAGCAGAAGACATAACGCCTCTTTATTTCAATATGTCGTGGAATGGCGTATACCAATCCGACTGCAAAGTTACGAAAAATTTTTGAGTTTTTAACTATTTTGCGTGGTGACCCAGTAGAGATTTTGGCTGAGGTCACCACATTTTTGCTCTATAATTATAGTTAAAGTATATTAAAGTTTACCCTTCTTGGAGCGGAGGGGTGGGGTGAATGGCTGCGAATGATGACGAATGATAGCAAATTAGATATTGATAATCAACACATTACACTGTTGGCGAAATAGATATGCGCATCCCACAACACGTATAATGCACAATAATTCAGTAAATTAGGGCGAGTGTGGTGACTAATGTGGTGACTTGGAGGGATATAGGTGAAAGAAAGACCGCTAACTCATTGAGAATTAGCGGTCTTATGTGGTGCCACCAGGAATCGAACCGGGGACACAAGGATTTTCAGTCCTTTGCTCTACCAACTGAGCTATGGCACCTTTGTTTCTCGTTTGCGATTGCAAAGGTAGAAGTTTTTTTCAATATACCAAAACATTTTTGATATTTTTTTGCATCAAATATAGGAGAGGCGCAAAGATATACTCATTATAAAAGGATTATAAACACTAAAGCTACTTCTGTTCTTTCTTACTCAGGCGTGCTCCATCCAAATCAAGAACGAACAGCACCGGATCCTTGTCCTCCGGAACTGCAAGCATTACCATTCCATCATCCCTAATCCACCGATAACCCTGCTCCGTTGTTTCATACTCCAAGCCATATATCGAGGCCAAAGAATCACGATATACCAACGTATTTACATGCTTCGGAGTAACACGAACCTGATATACCGTATTACTCTTCGAAGAATAATTCACCTGAAAATAGGAAGAATGCCCCGCATACATTCCTTTATAAATATAATAGTTATCACCAGGCACCCGTTTCTGCAACTGAAATCCCCTGTCGCGCAACAATCTTGAAAACTCTGTGATATTGCCGGTCAAAGGTAAACCACCAAACATTATATGCTGGGCATAAACTGCGGACACCATTACAGATAAGAACACAATCAAGGATAAAATACGCTTCATCTTATTTACTCTTAATACAACCAATGACAAATATATAGAATTAGCAAAAAACAAACAAGATAGCAGCATTATTTCATACCATAAAGCAAGAAATAGCACATGACAAAACAACTGTTCTCTTGCCTACCGCAACTTATTCCTATGAAAATGAGGAGTCACACAATAATGGAAAAAGGCCATCGACACAACACACAGAACCGCCCCGAACAGATAGACCTTATCATAGGCAAAGTACTCGGCAATAAGCCCTCCGGAAATCATCCCCAACCCCGTTCCCACATCCCAGGATGTGAGGTATGTACTAGTTGCCGTTCCCCGCTGGCTGTGGGATGCCAAATTCACATACAGTGTATTGTACGCAGGAAACATGGTTCCAAAACCGACACCCAACATCAATGCTACCAGATAAAAGACCATGCCACAGCCTGTGACATTCCAGTTTACCAGACGCGAACAGCAGGATAACAGGAAAAAGGCCATCGTCACCAGATAAAACCCATAGGCTATCGTCCGGGTAACATATCCTCTGTCTACGTACTTACCCGAAAAAAGCCGGCTTATTCCCATTCCTACAGCCATGACCGTAAAAAAGAGTCCGGAAGGGACATCGAGACCGATCTGACCGGCATACAAAGCCACATAAAGCGTCGTGGCACTATAAGGTATAGACAGCAACAGCAAGGAAATACCAGCCGGAATACCTTTTAGGAGTATGAAACGGTCGAGCGACAAAGGCGGGCGGCGAACAGAAGTCTTCACCGGGGTCTTCACTAAGGAAGCCATGAACAACCCGACAAAACAACAGCACAGAGCACAGGCAAAAATAGCGTCAAAGGACAGCCGTCCATGAAGAAACAGTCCCACCATCGGACCGATGCTCATCGCCGTGTTATTGGTAAGTCCATAATATCCCAGAGCCTCTCCCCGTCGTGACGAGGGTGTTATATCTATCACTATCGTATTTCCTCCCACGGTCACCGTACCGAACGCAACCCCATGAATCGCTCTCAAAAACACAAAAACGGTCAACAGACGGGAATACATGTATCCCAGAAATACTGCTGTGAAAACAACATAGGCAGCCATATAAATCGGTTTCCGCGGAAAACCGTCGTAAAGATACCCCATAAAGGGACGCGTACACAAAGCCGAAAGCACATAGCTGGACAAGATGGTTCCGACAGCCCCCTCCGAACAGGCAAAAGCCTCTTTCAGATAAAAGGGTAAAACAGGAACAAGCAGCCAAAACCCGAAATACATCAGGAAATTGGCTGCAAGTATACATATATAACTGCGTGTCAGAATGGATTCTTTCACGGCAGATGCCCGCTAATTGGCCGATTCAAATTCTTTCAGGAAGCGCATATCGTTTTCTGAGAACATACGCAGATCCTTCACCTGATATTTCAGATTCGTGATACGTTCGATACCCATACCGAAAGCATAACCGGTATATACGGAACTATCGATGCCGTTGGCTTCCAGCACCGCCGGATCAACCATACCGCACCCCAAGATTTCCACCCAGCCGGTATGCTTACAGAACGAACAGCCTTCTCCGCCACAGATATTACAGCTGATATCCATTTCGGCCGAAGGCTCTGTAAACGGGAAGTAAGAGGGACGCAAGCGGATACGCGTACCGGTTCCGAACATTTCCTGTGCAAACAACAGCAACACCTGTTTCAAATCGGTAAAAGACACATTCTTGTCAATATACAAACCCTCCACCTGATGGAAGAAACAATGAGCACGGGCGGAAATAGCCTCGTTACGATACACACGTCCCGGGCAGATGACACGGATGGGCGGCTGGTTACTCTCCATCACACGTGCCTGTACAGAAGACGTGTGCGAACGGAGAATGATGTCGGGATGTGCCTCTACAAAGAATGTATCCTGCATGTCGCGTGCCGGATGATCATCCGCAAAATTCATGGATGAATATACATGCCAGTCATCTTCCACTTCCGGTCCTTCCGCCATGGAAAAGCCCAGACGGGAAAAAATATCCACGATTTCATTCCTAACAATCGTCAGGGGATGGCGCGTTCCCGGCGTCACGGGGTATGCCGTACGGCTCAGGTCCATATCACCGGTCCCTGCGTCATTCGTCTCGACAGCTTCCTTCAATGCCGCGATTTTCTCCTGCGCCTTTGTTTTCAATTCATTGAGCTTCACGCCCACCTCTCTCTTCATTTCCGCCGGCACATTACGGAAATCCGCCATCAACTCGTTAATGGCTCCTTTTTTACTTAAATATTTAATGCGCAATGCCTCCACGGCTTCCGGGCCGGTAGCCTGCAACCGCTCCACTTCCTCAAGAAGTTGCTGAATTTTCGCTATCATAGGTCTGATTTGTGATTATCGCTATAAAAAACACGCAAAGGTAATCATTTATATGTAATATGTAAAGGCGAATTAAAAATAAAAGCGTACTTTTGTGCGTTTTTTAAGCCCTTGCACAAAGGGCAGAAATCGGAGGATGAAAAAGATTGTGATGTTTATGTTGCCGGTCTTGCTTATTTGGGCATGCGGCAACGGCCGGAAAGAGACAAAAGAGATTCTTTCCGCGGAAAACGGCGATACCCTGATTGCCGAGACGGATACATTGACGGAAATCAAAGACGAATGGCCCATGGAGGCGGAAGAAGAAATCCCGTTGCCCAAATCTGTGGATGAACTGTTCGACGATTTCATTTTTGAGTTCGCACAGAACAAACGGTTTCAACAAGAACGCATACAATTTCCCTTGCCTGTCATCGACTTGGAAAACGACACATCCATGGTGAAGAAAAACGAATGGCAACAAGAATACCTTTTTTTGAAACAGGATTATTACACCGTATTATTCAACAGTTCCCACCAGATGGACCTGGAGAAAAGTACCGACCGCGAACATGTCACCGTCGAATGGCTTCATCTGGTGGAAGAATATTCAAAAAGCTACGACTTCGAACGTCAAAAAGGCATCTGGAGACTCACCGGCATCCGTTCCAATTCTTTCGATGACTCTCCCCTATCCGACTTCCTGCGCTTCTACCAACATTTTTCAACCGACAGCATCTACCAGAGCGAACATATAGCAGACCCGTTCCGATACACGACGGAAGACCCGAACGACGATATGGAACGCATGGAAGGAACCCTGGACGCAGGTCAATGGCAAGACTTCCGCCCCGACCTGCCTGCGGACATCCTCACCAACGTACGTTACGGACAGACCTACCGCGACCGGAATAAGATGATATTGCTTAAACGAGGTATCTCTAACGGGCTGATGGACATCCTGATCTTTGAAAAGGCCGACGACAGATGGAAACTGGCTGCATACGAAAACTAACCTTCCGGACGAAATGAAAAAAGAACACCACTATTCGCTGCTACGTCACAACACGTTCGGTATGAACGTACACACCGACATGTTCATCGAATACGACAGTATAGCCGACCTGCAGGAAACCCTGCAAGACATCCGCCACAAACACCCCGACCTGCCGGTCCTGCACATTGGAGGAGGAAGCAACCTGCTTTTTCTGGAAGACTACTGCGGCATCGTACTCCATTCCAACATCCGGGGTTTTAAACTGACCGGCTGCGGAGAGGGCTATGCCGATGTACGCGTAGGTGCCGGCGAGACATGGGATGACTGGGTGGCCTACAGCCTCGGGCAGCATTGGTACGGACTGGAGAACCTGTCGGCCATCCCCGGCGAGGTGGGAGCTTCTGCCGTACAGAACATAGGTGCCTACGGTGTGGAAGCCAAGGATTTCATCACACAGGTCGAATGCGTAGACCTCCGGACAGGCGAATGCCGGTTGTTTGAAGCGGCAGACTGCCGGTATGCCTACCGGCAAAGCAATTTCAAGAACCAATGGAAAGGACGGTACGCCGTGACATACGTCACATTCCGCCTCTCCACCTCCTTCATGCCCCGCCTGGACTACGGAGGCATCCGACAGGCACTCGACCGCCACGGCATTACCGCTCCCACAGCCTTGGACGTACGCAATGCCATCACGGAGGTGCGCTGCGCCAAACTGCCAGATCCGGCTCTCTGCGGCAATGCCGGCAGTTTTTTCGTCAACCCCGTAGTATGGCGCGACACATTCGAAGCCTTGCGGACGCAGTATCCCGACATACCCCACTATGACATAGACGCCGGACGGGTGAAGATTCCCGCCGGATGGCTTATTGAGCATTGCGGCTGGAAAGGACGCTCCCTCGGTCCTGCCGCCGTACACGACCGCCAGGCACTGGTGCTGGTCAATAAGGGAGGCGCCACAGGTAAGGATATCGTAACTCTGAGCGACACCGTACGGGCTGACGTGAAAGCACGTTTCGGCATAGACATCTATCCGGAAGTCAATTTCATCACATCCCGTCCGCTCACCCGCCTCACATTTCTGGGTACAGGCACAAGCACCGGTGTACCGCAGATAGGTTGTGGCTGTGAAGTATGCCGTAGCACTGATCCTCGTGACAAGCGCCTGCGTTGCTCGTCGCTTGTCGAAGTCGGAGGTACACGCCTGCTCATCGACTGCGGTCCGGATTTCAGACAACAGATGCTACGTATCGATTTCAAACCGCTGGACGCCGTCCTACTCACCCACGAGCACTACGACCATGTGGGCGGACTGGATGACCTGCGCCCGTACAGCGTGTTCGGCGACGTGGATATTTATGCCGACGAACTGACCGCCTCGCATCTGGAAGAACGCCTGCCCTACTGTTTCCATCAAAAAATGTATCCTGGCGTTCCGGAACTGAATCTGCACCGCATCGCACCGCACGATACATTTCAGGTGGGCGAGGCTCGCATCACGGCTTTCCGCGTCATGCATGCCCGACTGCCCATCATCGGTTACCGCATCAACAACTTAGCCTACATCACGGACATGAAGTCACTGCCAGACAGCGAACTACCATTCCTGCAGGGCATCGACACACTCGTCATCAACGGTCTGCGCCATACGGAACACTATTCCCACCAGACGATAGAGGACGCCTGTGCGTTCGCACGCCGCACCGGGGCACGCCGCACGTACCTCATTCACATGGGACACAGTATCGCACCCCACGAGCGCGAAAACGCACTCCTACCCGAAGGCGTACAACTGGCCTACGACGGACTGACTATCGTCTGCGGTTCATAATACAACGGCGGAACAACTTAATCACCTTGGAACAACTGTTTAAATCGCCACCGGTCCAAATATCCGGAGAACGACGTACTTTATTTCAAGAATCCTGCCGTTTTCTCACGACTTCTGATTATCTTTGTACACCGGATTTTCAATACGACAAACCATGGGCTTACAATTTAAGGTTCCGACTTCGACTCCAGACGATCTGACACTGCAACTGTCATTTACAGACAAGAAAGATCCTCTGCAGACAGACATCCGCGAAACATTTCTTCCCGCCGAGTGGTTTCCGCAGAGCGGTGTACAACTGACATGGCCGCATGCCGGTACCGACTGGAACTATATGCTTCCGGAAGTGACTGAATGCTACCTGCACATCGCGTATGAAATAGCCGTACGGGAAAAACTCCTGATCGTCTCACCGGAACCGGACAATGTGAAACGACTGCTCATGGAGAAACTGCCGTCCCGCATCCTGGAGAACATCCGGTGGGCGCAATGCCCTACAAACGATACGTGGGCGCGCGACCACGGCTTCATTACCCTGCTGAATCCAAAGGGCGCCCTGCTGCTGGATTTCCGTTTCAACGGATGGGGCATGAAATTCGCTGCAAACTGGGACAATCAGATAAACAGACACCTGATGCAGACCGATTGCTTAAAAGGCGACTATCAAAATTGCCTGGACTTTGTTCTGGAAGGCGGTTCCATCGAAAGCGACGGAGCCGGCACAATCCTCACCACATCGGAATGCCTGCTATCTCCCAACCGCAACGAGAAACTGAGCCGGGAAGAGATTGAAGGACTGCTGAAGGACATGTTCAATGCACGCCGGGTGCTGTGGCTTGACTACGGTTATCTGTCAGGAGACGACACAGACAGCCATATCGACACCTTGGCACGCTTCTGCCCCAACCGGACCATCGCTTACGTACAATGTACGGACACGGAAGACGAACATTTCCGGGCATTGCAACTCATGGAAGAGCAACTCCGGAGTTTCCGGACAGAAGACGGAGCCCCCTACCGACTGATTCCGCTCCCTCTGCCCGACGCCATATATGACGAGGACGGACAACGGTTGCCGGCCACATATGCCAATTTTCTCATCGTGAACCAAACCATCCTCATGCCCACCTACGGACAGCCGCAGAACGACGAGAAAGCCAGTAAGGCGCTCCAGAAAGCATTTCCCAGATACGGTATCACAGGCATTGACTGCCGACCGCTCATCCGACAACACGGTTCGTTGCACTGTTGCACCATGCAGTTCCCTGCCGGCGTCATCCAATAACAAATAATTATGCGAAAGATAAAGATAGGACTCATACAACAGGCCAACACGGCCGATCAGAAAGAGAATCTGTACCAGCTGGCACGCAATATAGAAGACGTGTGTCGACAAGGTGCGCAACTCGTCGTACTGCAGGAACTGCACAACTCGCTCTATTTCTGCCAGACGGAAAACACGGACAATTTCAATCTGGCCGAACCCATACCCGGGCCTTCGACGGGATTCTTCGGAGAATTGGCCAAACTGCATGGCATCGTGCTGGTCACGTCGCTGTTCGAAAAACGGGCTGCCGGATTGTATCACAACACGGCCGTTGTCTTCGACACCGACGGGAGCATCGCCGGCATCTACCGCAAGATGCATATCCCTGACGATCCGGCCTATTACGAGAAATTCTATTTCACCCCGGGAGATTTGGGCTTCCATCCCGTCCGGACATCCATCGGCAAATTGGGCGTACAGGTGTGCTGGGACCAGTGGTATCCGGAAGGAGCACGACTGATGGCCCTCCAGGGAGCGGAACTGCTCATCTACCCAACCGCCATCGGTTACGAAAGCAGCGACACCGCCGAAGAGCAGGAACGCCAGCGGGAAGCATGGATTACCGTACAGCGAGGCCATGCCGTGGCCAACGGACTGCCTGTGGTTGCCGTCAACCGTGTGGGAACGGAACCGGACCCGTCCGGCCAGACCAACGGAATATGTTTCTGGGGAAGCAGTTTCGTAGCCGGCCCGCAGGGAGAAATACTGGCACAGGCCGACAGGCGGCAACCGGAGAACCTGGTAGTGGAGGTAGACATGGAACGTTCGGAAAACGTCCGCCGCTGGTGGCCATTCCTCCGCGACCGGCGCATCGAGGAGTTTGCTCCCCTCGGCCGGAGATTTATCGACTGAGTCCTCCGTTAATAGACAATTAAGCAACTAACAAACATAAAATCTGTAACATCCTATGTCATCATCCTTACGATTTGAGGTAGTAGGCGAAGCTTTCAAAAAGAAAGCCATCGAAGTTCCCGCTCCGTCCGAACGCCCCTCTGAATTCTTTGCCAAATATGTATTCACCCGCCAGAAGATGTACAAATATCTCCCGGCCGATGTTTTTAAGAAGATGTGCGATGTGATGGACAACGGGGCCACTCTGGACCTGGCAACCGCCGACAAGGTGGCCGAAGGCATGAAGAAATGGGCCATGGAGCTGGGCGTGACACACTGCACCCACTGGTTCCAGCCGCTCACCGAAGGAACCGCCGAGAAACACGACGCTTTTCTGGAACACGATTATAAAGGAGGCATGGTGGAAGAGTTTTCCGGCAAGCTGCTCGTCCAGCAGGAACCGGACGCATCCTCTTTCCCCAGCGGAGGCATCCGCTCCACGTTCGAGGCACGCGGCTATTCGGCCTGGGATCCGGCCTCCCCGGTATTCGTCATCGGCGACACCCTGATGATTCCCACCGTCTTTATCTCCTACACGGGTGAGGCACTCGACTACAAGGCTCCGCTGAAAAAGGCCTTGCATGCCGTAGACCGTGCCGCAACGGATGTATGCAGGTATTTCTATCCCGACGTAAAGAAGGTGATTTCCAACTTGGGATGGGAACAGGAATACTTTCTTGTGGACGAAGGGCTGTATGCCGCACGTCCCGACCTGCTGATGACAGGCCGCACACTGATGGGGCACGATTCCGCCAAAAACCAGCAAATGGACGACCACTACTTCGGATCCATTCCCGGTCGTGTGGCCGCGTTCATGAAAGACCTGGAAATACAGGCGCTGGAACTGGGCATTCCTTGCAAGACACGCCACAACGAAGTGGCTCCCAATCAGTTTGAGCTGGCTCCCATATACGAAGAGACGAACTTGGCCATCGACCATAACATGCTTCTCATGTCGGTGATGAAAAAGGTGGCCCGCAAGCACGGCTTCCGCTGCCTGCTTCACGAAAAGCCGTTTGCCGGTATCAACGGTTCGGGCAAACACAACAACTGGTCGCTGGCCACGGATACGGGCATCCTGCTCCACGGTCCCGGCAAGACACCGATGGACAACCTGCGTTTCGTTACCTTCATCGTGGAGACATTGATGGCCGTACACCGCCACAACGGACTGCTGAAAGCGTCAATCATGAGCGCGACCAACGCCCACCGGCTGGGAGCGCACGAGGCTCCGCCCGCCATCATCTCTTCTTTCTTGGGCAAACAGCTGAGCGATGTGCTCGACCATCTGGAGAAATCCACGGATGATGAACTTATAGACCTGGCCGGCAAGCACGGCATGAAACTGGATATCCCGCAGATACCCGAACTGATGATTGACAACACCGACCGCAACCGAACCTCTCCTTTTGCCTTTACGGGCAACCGGTTCGAGTTCCGGGCCGTGGGTTCACAGGCCAACTGCGCCGCCTCCATGATTGTGCTGAATGCCGCCATGGCCGAGGCGCTCATCCATTTCAAGTCGCGCGTGGACACCCTCATACAGGCCGGCATGGATAAGATGAAAGCCATCCTGAAAGTGGTGCGCGATGACATCAAGACCTGCCGCCCCATACACTTCGACGGAAACGGTTACTCCGAGGAATGGAAAAAAGAGGCAGCCCAGCGCGGACTGGACGTCGAGGCCAGCTGTCCGCTGGTGTTCGACCGCTATTTAGACGAGAACAGCGTGAAGATGTTCGCCCTGACACACGTGTTCACCCGGCCGGAAATCGAGGCACGCAACGAAATCAAATGGGAAACCTACACCAAAAAGGTACAGATAGAAGCGCGCATCTTCGGCGACATGTGTCTGAACCACATCATTCCCGTGGCCACACGCTACCAGAGCGCACTGGTGAAGAACGTGCACGACCTGCAGGCCATCTTCCCGGCGGAAGGCACAGCCGGACAACTCAACGCCATGAACATCAGTCTTATCAAACAGATTTCCGAGCATTCGAGCTATATCGCAGAGCACGTGGAAAAACTTATCGAAGCGCGCAAGGTGGCCAACCGCATCAAGAGCGAACGGGAGAAGGCCATCGCCTACCACGATACCGTAGCCCCGATGCTGGAGGACATCCGCCGCCATGTAGACAAGCTGGAACTGATTGTGGATGACGAAATATGGCCGTTGCCCAAATACCGCGAACTGCTGTTCATCCGATAGCGCATAACCGCAACAACTGTATAGAAGCATTTTTATTCATATTGTATCACTTAAATTCAGGAAAGGAATCACAAGAAACAGACAGGAAACACAGCTGACGGGGCATAAAGCGTCGGGAACAGCCGCGCATCCCCACCGGACACAGGTTGCCACGGAAGCGTGACAACACAAAGCAAATCAAAAAATCAATCATCCGGTGTAGCTGTCCATACGATTGGAGCATATACATAATAACATGGACTTATGTCCTTGTTCTCGTCATTCACCGAATAACCGCCAAACTATTCAGAAGGAATCTACAGAGAACAAGCGATCAAGGGTTCACGTTCCAATGGGGGCGTGAACTGCTTTCGCTTCTTGTAGATTGCGGTTTACTTGGCGGTTGACCCGGTGATGAGAGAAGTGTGGCAGTTCCGCCTTTTATTTTTTATCACAACATGAGAAAAACTATTTTTTTCGCCGCTTTGTCCTGCACATTAGCCGCAGGAACGGCACAAGCACAGAAGCTCATCATGGATAACGGAGAATGTTTTGTTGTTCCATCACAACTGACAAGTACGGGAAAAGCCATACTCGGCTCTTACGACTACAACGAGTCCACACACGTAATAAAGTTATACGACGAGAATTTGAAGGAGACCAAGTCCGTCACCCTGAACCTGCCTGTCGGAATGCAGGGACGTTGGACTGAGGAAGCCACCGTGATTCCCACCGGAGCCAAGGCATCTCCAGACTCACCGGATGTATACACCCACAGTGCCGATGAAAGTATAGACGCTGCAAGCATCAAAAGCATAGTCGCATTGGCCAATGCCATGAACCAATACTACGGCTACGAGCCAGATGGGTATTTCCATTTCACAGGTTTCATAGACATAGACGGGCGCATCAGTTGTTACGGGGGAGGATCTGTTGATTTCTACTTAAGCAACTTCTTCGACAAGCAATACCCGACTGAATATATCACGCTGATCGACGGACACATCTGCAACATACGCAGAAATTATGCGCCCGTCTACAACGAAAATGAAGCCCAATGGAAAAAAGTATCCGGAGAACACACATATCCATGGATATCGGGACTCGACGAACTGTGTTATACGGACTACGATGCAAACATCAGTTTCTCTGAAATGGAACCCTATTGCAGCCAAACCCTCTTCAACGACGACAATGGCTGGGAGTTTATCGTACCCGTCGTGAAAGAACAAATCAGCTATAATGACCCTTGGATATATGATCCTTATGGTGAAAACGGTGTTCTCCTACGCCGAGAAGCCCAGCAATCTATGAGGACAACCGCACTGAAAGTAGTCAATGAAAACGGGAATGATATTCTTACTTTAGAGCTGACGTCTATCTATAATATTTTCCGCCTGAACAACAAAGTGTATGTAGAGGGAGGTTATAATGATAACAATAATGAGTACTACAATGTTGTTTACTGCTTAGACGGCAAAGGCAACGCCATCCAGACGGTGCGCACCGCAAGCCGGCCGAAACTGGCCAACGTGGGCGACGGTGTCATCGACGTGAACGTGGGAGGAGAGAATGGCCATGTCATGCTCACCAACATGGGCGGCAGCCTGATAGACCGTAAACAGACAAACGGCGAGGCTGTTATCCGCCTCAATACACGCCACCTGCCCAAAGGCATCTACAACGTCACCCTGCAACGCGAAGGGCACACGGTGGCCAACGAAAAGGTAATGGTGAAATAAAGCCTCCGCTAACACGACCGGTCTCCGACAAACCGGCACGCTGAGTAAAAACAACTGCGGCAGAACGCTTTTGCTCTGTCGCAGTTGCTTTTATTATCCAACTAAAGCCCCCGAAAGGACAGTATGTTTATCAGATCTCCGTCCGCTCTGCAGGCGACACATTGATGGTGTGTCCAGCATATACGACAGATGTTTTCCCATTGACATGATACACTATCACCGGATGCAACCCCTTCAGCACTTTCGTAAAGGCTTCCACCACCGGATGGTTCCGGTCCTTGATATACACCCGTCCTTCCTCCGTGTTGTAATACACAAGCACCTTGTCAAAATCCATGGCACGGTCTTCAGCGGACAACGCCACATTATCCACATAGAAACCGATGTGTCTGCCCTCCAGTTCCGGGAAATTCTTCCACGGGAAATTCCGGATGAATTCCGACTTCACCTCACCGAGATCCATTCCCGGGGTCTTGCTGTTTTGAAACATCGCCCGGTCTTTCATTTTACCGTCCTCCAGCTTCATGACGCATTCCGTCTCATAATTACGGCTGAATCCCATGTGATGATACTGCACCAGAGCCCCCTTGCCCATCCGGAGATTCCCGCTGACCCATGCGGCACAGATGCCGTCCTGTCCGTAATAAGGTGCAAAGATTCCCTTCAAAGACTCCGGGGTGAATATCATATTGTCTTCTTTCCGGCCAGTCACCTCCACCTCTATCCTCTGCAGATAAAGACAATCGCCTTTCAGTTCCCAAAAAGCGGTATAGCCGCTCCAGTTTCCCGTAGAGATCACTCTGTCCTCCGGCAACAAGTCCCTCACCTGTTTACTCAACAAGGTATCCGTTTCTATCGGTTTGGCCAGCAATATCCATTCCTCTCCATTCACTGAAATCCGGTCGCCCGTCTGTCCGGTCGCCCGTGCCACAAGCGACAACATGAAAAAGAACACAACCGCTATACCCCCTTTTGTTTTCATAAAATTTATTTTTTGCGGTGCAATTATAGCAAATAAGCCTTAATACAACAAATTTTTTCCTTAATATTTGTTCCAACTGCTCATTTTTTCAATGTCTTTTCGTGCTTTTTTGCGCGTGGGAGCAGCCGGATAGCCTAACGAAATAAGCAAAGGCACCCGCCGGTTGCCAATCCCGAGGAGCTTCTTCACATTCTTTTCGTCAAACCATCCCATGATGCACGTGCCCAGTCCGAGTTCGGCAGCCTGCAGACAGAAGTGCTCCACCGCAATCCCCACGTCGAGCAACGAATACTCCTTGTCCTTGATGACACTGCCGATGCCCGCCATGAAATTCATCTTCTCCAGCACCACAGCCACCACAACGGGACATTCGCGGGCAAACTTGTTCATCCCCAGCCCGGCGGCATACTCTCCCATCTTCCGCGCCAGTTCCGGATCGTCCACCACCACAAATTTCCAAGGCTGGGAGTTGCAGGCCGAAGGAGCCATACGGGCTGCCTCGAGGCATTTCACCACCAGTTCGCGGTCCACCGGACGCTGTTCATACTTACGGTCGCTCTGCCGCATCTGCACCAATTCAGAAAAATCCATAGTCTATTGTCTTTATTAATTTATCGTCCGAGGCAAAGTTACGGATATTTGCACAAAGAATCCTTCAAATTAACTAATTTTGCAACCGACAAATTCTCATGCCATGAAGAAGAAAGCCTTTCCGGATATCCCCGCCGGTGCGGACAAGGTCCTGCTCCACACCTGCTGCGCCCCCTGCTCGTCGGCCATCGTCGAATGCCTGATGCAGCACGGCATCACCCCCGTCATCTATTACTGCAACCCCAATATATTCCCCGCTGGGGAATACCGCATCCGCAAGGACGAATGCACCCGCTATGCCCGGGCGCTCGGACTCGAAATCATCGAAGCCGACTACAACCACGAGGCGTGGCTGCGGCTGATGAAAGGAATGGAAGACGAACCGGAACGCGGCGGGCGCTGCCTGCGCTGCTTCAGGATGCGCCTGGCCGACACGGCGCGTTACGCGGCCGAACACGGATTCAAACTCATCTCCACAACCCTGGCGTCGAGCCGGTGGAAAAGCCTGGAACAAATCAACGAGGCCGGACGCGAAGCCACGGCCCCCTATCCGGAAGTCACTTTCTGGGAACAGAATTGGCGGAAAGGGGGACTGAGCGAACGCCGCATCGCCCTCATCCGGGAATACGGTTTCTACAACCAGCAATACTGCGGATGCGAGTTCAGCATGCGGAAGCCGGACGAAAGGGCGCTTCCACAGCTTCCCTCGTCCGGTCCGGTCTCATCCTGACGAGGCTGTCTAACAAGTTTAGGCGGCCTCTTTCCCTTTATGGTGCAGGCAAAAAAAACAAGACTTTCATGCTGAAATTCAGCGCGAAAGCCTTTGTCATGTCAAGTCTTTTTAGTAA
>CAMWUI010000045.1 GCA_947177395.1 uncultured Paraprevotella sp. | reverse complement strand
CACTCCAACTGAAATGAGTTGTTCATCCCAACTGAAATGGCATCCTTAGGAATACAATCCTTAGGGTCTTACGAATGCATCCCTTAGGTGCCCACGATAGTATTCATGAGGTACCAAGGAATACTATCCTGAGGGGGTAAGGAATGCATTCGTAAGGAGACAAGAACCGCACTTCACTACCCCAAGTGAACAGCGTTCCACTCGATGAGTGGACAGCACACGGCTTGACAAGTGTACAGCACTCCACTTGACAAGTGAACCGCCGGCGGGAGGGAAGCCGCCTTCGGCCATCGCCGCCCCTCCCCTACACAAATGTTTGCGGAAAAAGCCTTCAATGGTTCAAACTATTTGATAGCCAGCGACAAATGGTTCATTTATCCTTCAGTTTTCCTTCATTTATCCTTCAGTTTCTCCACCCAATGGTTCAGCGGGGAGCCGCCGTGGCGCGCCGCAACCGGTAACTCCTGAACCATTACTCACTGATTTTCAATGAGTCTGAAGCATGGCTGAAACATCGCTGAAACATTACTCATTGATACTCAGCGAGTCTGAACCATTGAAGGCTTTTTCCGCAAACATTTGTGTATAGGAGGTTATATCAGCTTTCCAAAGCCCCGATAATCTCGGTCACACTATGGCATCCGTGGCGCTCCAAATACTCGTCGATGCCCCGCGCCACTTTCACGGTAACTGCCGGATCTATAAAATTAGCCGTACCTACCTCCACCGCCGACGCCCCGGCCAGCATGAATTCTACGGCATCCGTGGCATTCATTATGCCACCCAAACCTATCACCGGAACCTTCACAGCCTTCGCCACCTGCCATACCATACGCAACGCAACCGGTTTAACCGCAGGCCCGCTCAGGCCTCCCGTCGCAATGGACAGTACGGGACGGCGCTTTTCCGCATCAATCGCCATTCCCATCAATGTATTTATCAGGCTGACAGCATCCGCTCCCGCGTCTTCCACGCTACAAGCGATGTCCGCCACACTGGTTACATTGGGTGAAAGTTTCACTATAAGTGTTTTATGATAGGCCTGACGGACCGCCTTCACCACTTCATAGGCTCCCTTGGCAGTCACGCCGAAAGCCATGCCCCCCTGCTTCACGTTGGGACAGGATATGTTCAATTCGATGGCGGGAATACACTCCAAGGCATCGATACGAGCCGCACATTCGGCGTAATCCTCCGGACAGGAACCGGACACATTGACTATCATGTTCGTGCGTATATCCTTAATGGTCGGATAAATATGCTCGCAAAAGTAGTCCACTCCTTTGTTCTGGAGTCCGACACAATTCAACATGCCGGATGCGGTCTCCGCCATACGGGGATAGGGATTTCCCTCGCGATGGGCCAACGTTGTGCCTTTCACTATGATTCCGCCTATTTCCTCCAGATTCACAAAATCCGCAAACTCTACCCCGTAACCGAAAGTCCCCGAAGCCGTCATTACAGGGTTCTTCAGCTCCAACCCAGCTATTTTAACACTTAAATCTGCCATAACAACTCATTTATATTAAATACCGGTCCGTCCTTGCAAACACAGACATGCCCTTCCTTGGTGTCCTCCACACAACACAAACAGGCACCGACACCACAAGCCATATTGTTTTCAAGCGAAACCTCGCAATCGATGCCGTGGCTCTTTGCATAACGGGCCACAGACAGCATCATCGGTTTAGGGCCACAGGTGGCGATGCGGTCGAAACGCTCCTTCTCCAGCAAAGAATGCTGCGTAACATATCCCTTTTCTCCGGCCGAACCGTCTTCCGTCGTCGTATAAACATCGCCATACCGGGCAAACAAATCCAGCTGCATCAAATCGGCTACCGACCGGGCACCCAATAAGAACGTAGGCCGGCAACCGGCATCCACCATCCGTTTGCCCATATACAGAAGAGGAGCCGTACCGACACCTCCGCCTACCAACAACACCTTTTCTTCCGGCAAAACAGGCAACGTAAACCCGCGTCCCAGCGGCAATACGACATTCAGCAAATCCCCTGCTTCCAACTCTGCCAATTTACGGGTTCCGTCGCCCACTGTCTGAATAAGAAACCACACTTCATTCTTTGCCCTGTCCACAAAATGAATGGAAATAGGACGCCGCAAAAAGGTGGTGGAAGAACCGTCCACACGCAACTCGGCAAACTGTCCCGGCAACATCTCCGGCAAAGGTTTATCGTCGGTAAGTTTCAGCAGGACATACCGGTCGTGAAGGCGTTCGTTGGCTGTAACCTTTAGGTCCAGAATATATTTCTTCATCTTATATTATAAATAGGTATAAAACATTTCCTACAAAGATACATGTTTCCGCGTTATTACAAAGAGAAAAACAAAGATATTACCCCGCCGTTCATTTATCCGACACATCTTCTTCGGGGGCATATCATCCTGGTTTGTAATTAAAACATGCTATTGGGAATTGAAAGTTTCGTATGTACCGTCATCATAAAAGATTCTTATCTCAGTTATCTTTCGTTGCGGTTTGTCAACATATTTAATAGTTTCCCTAATTACAGGCTGCATTGCGGGATGCACGGGCGAACCCTCGGTTTCCCTTTTCAACCTCTCCGGATTATCTTCTCCCTTGCCGACTGTACCCGCAAACGGAGTAGAAAGGGAAGGTTCTGCCGAAGCCTTGTCGCACTCTTCAAAATTCAACACTCCGCCAGACAGGTCTGTTTTATGCCCATCATTTCCGGCTGGGGGAGCAGACACATACATATCGCCTTCGCCGAACATCAGCCAATTCACACTGATGGAAGGGAAGCAACGATGTATAGCTTGCACGTGGTTGTTGGTAGGGTTGGTTCTCCCATTAAAAATACTTGACAAGGAAGCCGGAGAGATTTCCAATACAGAAGCGAACTCCTGCTGGGTCATTTTCTCCTGTTTCATTATTTGCAATATTCGATCTTTCATATTTTTATCATGAATAGCTATGTCTGTGGGCAAAAAACACCATTTTATATCCGTTTACAAAGATAAAAATAAAAACGGTTCCATACAAGAAATCAAATTCTAATATCAAAATCAATAAATTCATATTTTGTCATATAGGAATTTATAAATACAATAACACAGTTGCCATTGTTTTACATATATAAACGCAAACGTAGTATTCAGTGTTAAATGCTATTTAAGACAAAATTCAATAAAACTAATAAAATATATGGTTCTTTTAGGGTTATAACGGAAAATAACCAAGCATCCAGACATAAATACCATTAATTTTTGTATACATACATTTTTAATGGCATAAATCAGTAAAACATATTTTATACGGCTGGTTTTTAATCTATAAAGAACTAAATAGAGCGATGTATCTTTATTCATTCACGTATTGGCTCGGTTTTGTTTTATATTTATGTTTTTAAAATTCGTGTTTGTAATTCAAATCAGCTGTTGTTTTATAGGTTTGCATTTGTATACATAAGGATACATAGATAATACGTTTATGTTTTGAAATAACAATGTGTAAATACTAAGAAATATTAAAAGTAAATTTTCGCCTCCTGAGAATACTAAAAAATGAAATGCTTCCATTTTCTCCGCAAAGGCGTACAAAAAGCCAAAACTACGCGATTCTCATCGCGTAGTTTTGAAGCTAAGTTATTTGAATCAAACAAAATAACTTATATTTTCTTGTTCGCTATTTTAAAGTATCCAGCTAAAAAAACGCTTTTTTAATGCAAAATGAAGTATATTAATTGCCTCAAAAGCTCCCCGTCCGGCGTGTTTGGGTTATCCACTCCTTTGGATTTGGCATCCGTCCGGCGAAGTTCTGCTATTATCTGCATGACTTTTACACCAGAATATTTTTTCATCGCCGGGATGACATTCCGGCTCACTTGCCACCGAGGCTGCTCCAACCAGGCGGCAATCCCCTCCTCCGTCTTCTGCGGTGCATAATAAGCAAGCATCAGATTACTGAAAAAGTTAAACAGTACGGACACGGTCATCTGTATCGGATAGTTCCGGGAATTACTGTTAAAGTATTTCACGATACGATTTGCTTTGAGTACGTCCCGTTGCACCAATGCATTCAACAACTCATAGTTGTTAAAATCTTTGCTTATCCCAATATGAGTCTCTATAAAAGCGGATGTAATCCGTCTATTGTTTTCAGAGAGGGCTAATATCAGTTTGTCCAACTCTCCGGCCATACGGTTCAGGTCACAACCGACATACTCTGAAAGCATCTGGGCGGCGTCGGCATCGATTCCGGCTCCTTTCCGCTTCAGATAGTTTATCACAAAGGCGGGAAGCTGGTTATCATAGATTCTTTTGGATTCAAACAACACTCCCACCTTCTGGATATCGCTTGCCAGTTTCTTACGCCTGTCCAGCGCACCGTGCTTATGGCAAAGTATCAGGATGGTGGTCGGCTGAGGCTGCTCCAGATAAAAAGAGAGCATATCTTTATTAGAAAGACTCTGCGCCTCACGTACCAGCACAACCTGCCTTTCCGCCATCATCGGATACCGTTTGGCGGCATTGATGACAGTCTGTACATCCGTATCGGTTCCATAAAACACGGTCAGATTAAAGTCCTTCTCCTCTTCTTTCAGGGCTTTTTCTACGATATAATCACTGATACGGTCTATATAATAAGCCTCTTCCCCCATCAGGTAATAGACGGGAGCGAAATTGCCGGCTCTCACATCACGGACAATATCCTCATACGCAATGGAATCTTTCTTGCCTGCCATACTTACCAATCGAATTTCAGATGTTTCACCGTAGTACGCTCGTCCCGGATCATGTGAAGCGCCGATATGCCGATACGCACATGCTCATGCACAAAACTCTGCGTCACGGCACGGTCGCTCTCACTGGTTTTCACCCCTTCGGGGGTCATCGGATTATCCGAAACCAACAACAAGGCTCCGGTGGGAATGTGATTGGCAAAACCGCAGGTAAACAACGTTGCTGTTTCCATGTCCACAGCCATGGCACGTGTCGTACGCAAGTAATCCTTAAAAGCATCATCATGCTCCCATATACGGCGGTTGGTCGTATAGACCGTACCGGTCCAGTAGTCACGTCCGGCGTCCCTTATGGATGTGGAAACGGCACGCTGCAACATAAAGGCCGGAAGCGCAGGCACCTCGGGCGGGTAATAATCATTCGATGTCCCTTCGCCACGTATGCCGGCCAACGGAAGAATAAGATCTCCCAAATGAGTCTTGGAAGAAATCCCGCCGCACTTCCCCAAAAACAAACATGCCTTAGGCTTCACCGCGCTCAACAAATCCATTATGATGGCAGCGTTCGGACTTCCCATACCAAAATTGATAATGGTCAGGTCCTCAAACGTTGCTGTACGCATATTAGCTTTATAATCAGGAATCGGCTGTTGAAATTGCTCACAGAAAATATCCACATAGTTATTGAAATTGGTCAACAGAATATATTCTCCAAAGTCTTTCAATGCTTTCTGTGTGTAGCGTGGCAGCCAATTTTCCACTATTTCCTGCTTCGTTTTCATTTTTTTCCTTACTTTTGCACGGCATTGTATTGCCGGAAGATTCACCTGCAAAAGTAGCAAATGTTCGCATTAAACCTACCTTCCTTTGAAATAAAAATTGTTATGCGCAACGGAAAACGCTGCGTATTCGACCCCATACGGCATAAATATGTAGCCTTGACACCGGAAGAATGGGTCCGCCAGCATTTTGTAAACTTCCTGACGGAGCGAAAAGGATATCCCGCCTCTTTACTGGGCAATGAGATTTCTCTGTCACTCAACGGTACGACCAAACGGTGCGACACCATATTGTTTTCACGCACAGCTTCCCCGCAGATGATTATAGAATACAAAGCTCCTCATATAAAAATAACCCAGAATGTCTTTTCACAGATTTCACGATACAACATGGCTCTGCACGTGGACTACCTGGTTGTAAGCAACGGTCTGACGCATTATTGTTGCCGAATGGACTACGAACGGAGGACATACGCTTTCCTGCCGGACATCCCTGCATACAAGGATTTATAAACAGACGAGAATCGCGTATTTGCGCACGATCGGACATTCGCACGCAAATACGCGATTCTCAAATATTGCAAAAAATAAAGCCCGAACTTAAAAACAGGGAAACGGGACAAAGCAATCAATCTTCCTCCGTTGTCTTGCGGCGGCGACGTTTCGGCTTTTCCTCCACAACCTTGCTTTCCTGTTGTACACCGGCCAGTTCCGGGTCAATCATGATGCGGCCGCAATATTCACAAACAATGATTTTCTTGCGCATCCGGATATCCAACTGGCGCTGGGGCGGAATCTTATTGAAGCAACCGCCACAGGCATCACGCTGCACATATACGATACCCAAACCGTTGCGACTGTTCTTGCGGATACGCTTAAAGGCCGAAAGCAAACGAGGCTCGATAGTCGCCTCCAGATTCTTTGACTTCTCACGCAGCTTTTCCTCCTCAGCCTTGGTCTCGGAAATAATCTCGTCCAACTCCGACTTCTTGATGTCCAAGTCCGTCCGGCGCTCGCTCACCAACTCCGAGCAATGCTGTATTTCCACCGTTTTATGCTCTATGGCCTGATTGGCCTCACGAATCTTCTTTTCATTCAATTCAATTTCCAGTGTCTGAAATTCAATCTCCTTGCTCAAAGCTTCATATTCCCGATTATTACGTACATTATCCAGCTGCTCCTTATACTTTGCAATGGATACATTGCTGTTCTCAATCGACAACTTACGATCAGCCACTTCTTTTTTCAGATCACTGATTTCCGCCTGAATCTTTTCCACACGTGTCGTCAGTCCCTCTATTTCATCTTCCAAATCCTGTACCTCCAACGGCAACTCTCCCCGCAAGGTCTTGATTTTATCGATTTCAGAAAGCATAGTCTGCAACTGATAGAGGTTTTTCAGTCTTTCCTCAATAGACAAATCCGTCTGGTCTTTTTTAGTTTCTTTCGCCATGATTATGATTACAAATACTTTATAGGATTCGTATCCTCCGCCGTCCGGTAAAGCGGCAACTCGGGAAACTCCTCCGCTATGATTGAATAAAATATATCTTTCGTAAATTGCTCGCTCTGATAATGCCCCATGACAGCAATCTGTATTTCCTGTTCATGGCCGAAATAAGTATGGTAGTGCATCTCACCGGTAAGAAAAGCATCTGCCTCCACCGCTATCGCATCGGACAGAAGAAAATCTCCCGCCCCGCCGCAAATGGCAACACTTTGAATCGGACGAGCCAACAATTCGTTGTGCATCAGACACTCCACATGAAAAACCGACTTGATGCGCTGAAGAAACTTCAGAGAATCTTCCGGTTCCGGCAGATAGCCGATAACACCGCTACCTGCCTTGATACTCCGTTCCTGACGCCCTTCGCGCACCTTCACCGTCCGCGGGCAGAGCAACGAGATATCAATCAGCGAAAGTTTCTCCGCAATCTTATAGTTCACGCCGTCTTCCGCATTATCGAGGTTTGTGTGAGCGGCATAGACGACCACATCGTTCTGAATAGCTTTTCTCACACAACGTTCCACCAAGTTACGGTCGGCAACGGACTTCAAACCACGGAACAACAAAGGATGGTGGGCCACAATCAAATTGCATCCCAGCGATACGGCCTCGTCGATTACCTCTTCAGTAACGTCCAGACACAACAAAGCCCCTGATGCTTCCGCCTCTGTCAATCCAACTTGCAGACCGGCATTGTCATAGTCTTCCTGCAAGGGCAAAGGCGCGAATCGTTCAAGGGCGCATATAATCTCCTTTATCTTCACGCTCGATATTTTCTGCAAAAATAAGCATTTGCAGACACATACACAATCAGAAACGTATTTTTTAGCTTTATTTTCGTTTCCTGGATTGAAAAACATCCCTCAACCGCCCGTAACGGTCGAAACTCTTCCGCATGGAAAGGCCGACGGTCAGCATCAGCGACAGCATGGACGAAGATACCGTAATAACCACAATCATCACCTGATACTTAATGGCTATGCCCGGAGAACTGCCTCCCAATATCTGCCCGATCATCGTCCCCGGATACGAGACAAGCCCCATCACGGCCAGATTGGCGATGCAAGGGGAAAAGGCTTTCACTACGGCCGAGCGCAAGAAAGGAAGCGTCGCCTCGAAACGGGTCGCCCCATTGCCCAACAGATAATAATACATCTGTTGTTCACGGTGCAGGTCCGTATAATATGTACTGAGCGCCACAACATTCACAGAGAGCATATTACCCAGCAGAATCCCCATAATCGGAATGAAATAACGAGAACTGAAGACATTCTCAAGCTGCAACACGAACCCTAAAAAGAAAAAGCCGACAACCACCGCCGGCAAAATAAAGCCCCCAAAAACCGGCATAAAAAGCACATTCCACCTAAGTCTCGTATGCGATACTGCCGTATGGGCTGCCACCCACACCATGGCCGTGACCCACAAAAGATTAAGCCAGGGACGGTTCCACAAAAACAGATATTGCAGATAGGCTCCTATCAACAACAACTGGACACACATGCGCACCGTACCCACCAATATGGCCCTCACCAGCCCCGTCCTGAGCTGCCACAGGAAATAAACAGGAATCACCATCAAAAGCAATCCGATACCCAGACCTGCCCACTCTATATCTATAGCCCCCATAACCTCACAAATAAATAACACGGTCGCAATCCTGTGCCAGACGTTCATCATGGGACACGACCAACACCGCCCGCCTCTGCCCACATAACCGACGCAGGAATACATTTACCCGACGGGCATTGTCCTCATCAAGAGCCGCGGTCGGTTCGTCCGCCAGCAACAAGGGTTTGTCGGTCAGTGCTGCAACAGACAACAAGATACGCTGCCGCTGACCGCCGGAAACCTTGGCCAGACCATGACTGTAAAGTTCCCTGTCCAGTCCTAACTCTTCCCAAATGGAAAAAAGACGTTCTTCCGCATAAACAAAACGCCGGTTCGTCTTCAGTCCCAATATCATTTCCACCAGTTCACCCACCCGCTCACAGGGCGCAGACAACTCCTGCGGAACATAATCCACCCTCCGGCGGATATCCGAGACTCTTTCGGGAGACATCGCATATCCGGCCACGTGAATATTCCCCTCTTTCAGAGGAACAAACCCCAGCAAGGCGCGTAACAACGTAGTTTTGCCACAACCGGACTCGCCGCTCAGGCATACCATCTCCCCCGCATCCACCCGCAGGTTGAAATCCCGCATCAGGATGTGTCCGCCCGTCTCCAACGTCAAATGATCTATCCGAAGCACTTCACCCATATCGCATGCAAACTTACATAAAATATCCGTAATAAACGAACAAAAGGAAAGCGTATGAGCAATCAGCCTATTCCTCCAAGCAGGCTGACATACCTGACCTGAATTTATTTGTATTCAGGAATTTCATCGGGATGAAAAACTATGGATTCCGACACGGGAGATGTGGCAATGAAATAACCGAGACATTTGTCACCCCGAAACATGAACGGCCCGTTGCTGTCGTTCTGCAATGCTTCCAGATAATCATGCATCGAACGTGAAACAGGAGCGACTGTACAAATAATCACATCCCCGTCGAAGAGTACATCCTCTTCGTCTTCGACATCAGTATCTTTTCGGGAAGTCATGGTGAAATAAGTGTTCACTCCGTCTACAGCACTTCGGCCGTCCACCTCTCCCCATCTGTAAATCTTGCCGTTCCGATATAGTCTTACCCAATAACACTCTCCTTCGACAGAGAGATTGCCGAAAAACTGGCACTGAAGCACAGCCACATAATCGTAGGGCATCTTTATCCAATTGAATTCAAGTTCCTTCATCTCGACGGCAAGATACATGACGGCATCGGCTTCATACCGGCATCCTTCGCGCTCAACACTCAACCGGTAGTTATGACCGACAATTCCGGGTGTAGGATCCACAAAAAATCCTTCCGGATCTGTCTTTAGATTGTAAGTTATCCCAGCTGTAAGGTCCGTCAAAGTCACGCTGGCATCGGTAAGAAGCGTACGGTCCAGAGGTTCATCCATGGGTGTAGTCAATGTAATTCCCACTTTTGCTCCGGTCGCCGTTATTTCTCCCTCGATTACCGTCAGAGACTCAATGTCATGATACTTAAAATCGAGTTCCTTCTCACAGGATGTAAACGAAAACAGGAGACACACCACCGATAAAAAAACATGTAGCTTCATAATCATCAGAATTTTAATGTATAAGACACAGAAGGGACGATACCGTACATGGATTGTTGCACCGCTCGGGTTCCGGAAGGCTTCGAGGAATCATCCTCAAAATATACCACGTAGGGGTTATAACGACAGTATGCGTTGTAGATTCCGAACGCCCATTCGTAAGCAAACTTCTTCCCTATGCGGGAATATGTCGCCGATAAGTCGAGTCGGTGGGTTGGCGGGGTTTTATAGGCATTTCTCTTTGAATAGTAGTAGCATGTCTTTCCGCTTATTTCGTACTTCACGTCAGGTGCGGTCAAAGGCTGTCCGGATATGAAAATCCATGAGCATGACATCCTCCATTTGTCTGCGAGCCGATAGAAAGCGACAAAGGAAAAATCGTGTCGGCGGTCGTTGGTGGCACTATACCATTCACTTCCATTGATATCCGGAATCTTTGTTTCGGTGCGTGAGAGGGTATATGATATCCATCCGGAAAACCGGCCTGCATTCTTGCGTAGCATGAATTCCGCACCATAGCTACGACCTTTGCCTCCTGAAATAATATCTTCCAGCGCAATATCGGAAAAAGAACTTCTGCCATCCTTGAAATCGTAAACATTGGAAATATTCCTATAATATCCCTCAACCGACCAGTCAAAATCCCCGTTCTCGGTCATACCGCAATAACCGAGCCCATACTGCATAGCCCGTTCCGGCTTGACAGCTGCCGAGGTAAGGGCATAGCGGTCAAACGGAAATGATGTGGAACTTGACCGTATGGCGTGGAGATTCTGCGAACTGATTCCAAAGCCGAGCTTCAGGCTGTGGACATCATTTATATTGTATTTCATATTTCCACGCGGTTCAACCTCGGCATAAGTCTTCGCATCAAATTGATTGAACGCAGGTTTTAAACAGAGGAACTCATGAAAACGGTCGGCCGACAATGCCGAGGATACATTCAGGCGAAGACCGGCGGAAACCTCCACTTTCTCCAAGAATTTACCTGTATAATCCATCCATGCCGAATTTTTCCACAAAGAGCGTATCTCCAGTTCTCTTGTGGTGTTTTGTATCCACTCTGCGGATTTGACCTTGAACAGTTCCGACCTTACTCCAAACTCAAGGAGATGATTATCCGCCAATTGCCATTGTATCCTCTCATTAATGGAGTAATTGCGAATATAAGTCCTCATCTGTTGGTTCATGTCCATAATGTCCATTGACATCTTCGGATTGAAATGAGTCAGCGACACAGTTGTGAAAAACGCGAGATTGTCGGTAGCTTTAGCCGTCCAGTTCAAAGCTCCGCCGAGATTTCCCCAATACAGCCCCATCAGCCTTGCAACAGCCATATTGTCACGGCTTATGAAAAACGATCCGTCAATCAGATGGCTTGACGAAGGGCGATAACGCAATTTCGCCGTGACGTCGTAGAAGTTCATCACAGTACCGTTGTACTGGGGAATCATCTTCAAAAAAGCATCGACGTACGAGCGACGGGCAGTGAGGGCCAAAGACAGTTTATCCTTCACCACAGGCCCCTCCACCTTTATCTTTGCAGCAAGAATACCTATCGTAGCGGAGCCGTGCCACTTCTCCATGTCACCGGCAGCGAGAGTTGTCTCCAGAACCGACGAAGTAGCATCGCCATACATGGCCGGAATCGCCCCTTTGTAAAGTGTTGCGCCTCCGAGAGCATTGTCATTGAAGGTTGAGAATATCCCCATCACATGCGTCGGGTTATAGAGCGAGATTCCGTCAATCAGAACAAGGTTCTGATAAGCATTTCCGCCCCTTACCTCGAATCCGCCGCCACCTTCCCCCTCACTACGCACTCCCGGGAGGAGCGTTATCGACTTTATTATGTCGTTTTCTCCTCCGAAAGACGGTATCTGCGACATCTTGGAGAGTTCGAGACGTTCCACTCCCAATCTTGGGTTTCCGATACGCTGACGCGCGGAATTCCAGGATACCGTGACCTCTTTGAGCGTCCTGCTCTCTATGCTGTCATTTGGTTCTCCTGCCGCTTCCATTGTCAAAAGGAGAAAACAGAATGCCAAAATGAGGTAATATATTTTTTTCATGTTTTGAATTCTTATACGAAAAGGCGTAAAACCATTCTCTTCGCTTGCCTTTATCTTAGGTACCGCCAAGTGACCTGCACGACTAACAAGCATAGAATAGCTCACGCCCTATCAGCGTGAACTTTCAATCTGCTTGTTCCCAGTCGTTGAATTTTGGCGGTTTCAAGATAAAGAGAACAAGAGCTAAAAGCCCAATATGTTTTATATGTTCATTTCAAGTTTCAATGGAATGGAAACGCTTCTTCGGGTTATTATTGTTTTGATTCTAACCTTGGGGAAACATTGCCCTGCAGGCAACCGAACTTTCCCGTTGCGTTCCTTCGTCATCTGTCTGTTTGCGACCTCCTTTTCTAAAACGGTTAATACTGTTTCAATGCCATATCGCACAAAGATACTCTTTTCAAATGAAACATTGCACATCTTTTACCGGAAAAATCTGAGGCTGCAAAAAAACAGCGGGGAGGATAACCGGGAAGTCATACGACTGCACACCCAAACACTCCCGGACCGCTATCGGTGCAGCAAGTGAATAACCGTTGCCACTGCAATAGCATAACTGATGCGACGGGCGTATGATGACTATTGACACAGTCTTATCATAACTGTCGGAAGAGTTTTATGAAAATACAAGAGGCCGCGTCGCAAATGCGGAATAAAAATCTTTTGCGACGCGGCCTCCCTCCGGTACACCACAGTTAAAAGACTACCCGGTCTATCACAACCGGCACAATCGGTTGTTCCTTGTCCTTGTCCAAAGGAGCCGTCCTGTATGCAGCCTTTGAGAAATCAATGGTTTTCAAGTCTATACTGCGAATTTTGCTGTCATACATCGTCCGGAAATAGATACACCGGTTCGTGATATCCGTAGCGGCTGTCCACTGGGTCGCACTCGGCATATCCACCGGAGGTTCTCCATCGTGAAACACCACGCCCAAAGGAATATCGAAATTATTCAATATCTGGAAAGCCTGACGCACAGTTCCTTGTGCCCTGTCCTGTTTGGGAGAATACGCCTGGAAGAAAGCAGCACGCACGAAACGTGACGGCGGCGTGAAATCACCGGGTATCCCCAGAAGGCCGCTTCCGCCTCCGAAAGGCGCGATGTCTATGTCTTCCATCTGTTTGCCGGCAGCCGAACCGGGAAACAAATTCACATAGTTGTTCAGATTGGTCAGATGCCATTCAAACCCCGGCGCGTTGGTCAATACGCCCAGTTTGTTTTCATAAAAATGCACCTCGCCGTCCACTATTTCCAGTACAACCTGACGCCCCGAAGCGTCTGCCATACGCCAATGCACCGTGGAGGCACGGGGATCGGAAGCGACGACATGTATCGTCTTTATGGCCTGCTCAACCTCTTCCACCGTCTTGAACGATGCCAGTATCCAAGGCACCAGCTGCAGATCCGACAGGGAGGAAGCGCTCTTCTTCACATCGAAATCTTCATATTTCCCATAGTTCGGAAAATAGAACAGTCCGGCAGAGAGTCCGGCCTCATTCAGACCCTCCACTACAAACTCTTCTTGTTCCACCGAAAAGCCGACATAGCCGTAACGGGCTTTAAACTCCAGCCCGGTCTTCTGTCCGCCGGGAAGATAAGACCGCTGGACATATCCCCTCGGCACGACGGCATAGCGGCTGTTCAAATAACTGCCGCCCCACTCTATAGTGCGCGCAACCACCATCGAACCGTCTTTTGATTTCAACGTAATGCCAGTACAAGCATCCGCCTGCGAAGGAAAAACCGCAGATAACAATACGCTCGCTCCTACGAAAGCGACTTTTTTAAACTCTTTTAATAAATTCTTTTTCATATAATTACCCTCCGTCTTTTTACGAGGCGAAAGATACAAAGAATGCAAGAAATACAAAAAAGAATAGACATTTTTTATTCTATTACAATATTTCTTTGAATGCGCTCCCACATTTACCCTCAGAGAGCTACATTTTGTTAAAAACAATATCCTAATGTCAAACCGATATTACCCACATTAAAACATCCTATTCCGTCTCCCACAGCCAAAGTCAGCATCGGACGAAGATCCACACCACAATACAACGGGACTTTCTTCGTGACAAATCCGAATCCCAACGTACCGGCCGGCCCCACGCAGATATACTCGCCATACACTCCAAGTCCTCCACCGACACCAGCCCAGAATTTCCACGTAGCAAAATGCGGAGTCCAGTCCTTCCATTCCCGGATATTCCAATTATACGTTCCCTGCGCAACAATCCCTTCACCGTCGCTAAACAAACCTGCCGTAGCGGACAGGAAGTTTTTCTCATTAAAACGATACTGATATTCTATGTCAAAGGTCATACTCCCGCAATGAATTCCCACGGCATGCTTCTGACGGGCACAGAGCATTCCCGACACTCCCAGACACAACAATAACAATGACAATCTCCGGTTCATCGTCTCAATAGTTTAAAACTGATACTTCATCGGTAAAGATAATACTTTGAATCCATACATCCAAACGAAATTTGGCAACGACACAACCACACAGAGCTCCCTGTCAAAAAGTCCTATTTTACGCCAAAACGTCCGCATCCATATACTGGCAATGTCTTTGATGCTATACAAACGGAGCGCGAAAGCTGCGGAGACGCAAGCAGGAACGCCACCCAATCGATACAAAATAAACAAAGAAATAAAAAAGGAGAACCGAAACTATGGATTTCAACAAATTCACCATCAAGGCCCAAGAGGCCATACAGGAAGCCGTCGGGCTGGCACAGCAGCGGGGACAGCAGGCCGTGGAACCGGAACATCTGCTGAACGGGTTGCTGACGAAAGCCGGGGACGTGACCGGATACTTGTTCCGCAAAACGGGTGCCAACGCCCGGCAGGTGACCCAGGTATTGGAACAGCAGATAGCCTCGCTGCCCCGCGTGAGCGGCGGCGAACCATACCTGAGCCGCACGACGGACGGAGTGCTTCGCCGTGCCACGGAGACAGCAACGCACGAGGGAGACGAGTTTACGACCGTGGAACACATACTACTGGCCATCGCAGCCACCGACTGCACGGCCGGCAGAATACTGAAAGACGCCGGCGTGAACGAAAAGGAACTGCAGGACGCCATCCGCCAGTTGCGGAAGGGAGCACGGGTGACATCGCCAACGGGCGAGGATACCTACCAGGCACTGGACAAATACGCCCGCAACCTCATCGAAGATGCCCGCAGCGGACGGCTCGACCCCGTCATCGGACGCGACGAAGAGATACGCCGCGTGCTGCAGATACTGAGCCGGCGCACGAAGAACAACCCGATACTCATCGGTGAACCCGGAACGGGCAAGACTGCCATCGTCGAGGGCTTGGCACACCGCATCCTGCGCGGCGACGTGCCGGAAAACCTGCGCGACCGGCAGCTCTATTCGCTCGACATGGGCGCCCTCGTGGCCGGAGCCAAATACAAGGGTGAGTTCGAGGAACGGCTCAAGGCTGTCATCGGCGAGGTGACACGCAGCGAAGGGCGCATCATCCTTTTCATCGACGAGATACACACCCTGGTAGGTGCAGGAAAGGGAGAGGGAGCCATGGACGCGGCCAACATACTGAAGCCTGCGCTGGCGCGCGGAGAACTGCGTAGCATCGGGGCCACCACGCTCGACGAGTACCAGAAATACTTCGAGAAGGACAAGGCGCTCGAACGGCGCTTCCAGACCGTAACGGTCAGCGAACCTGACACGCTGAGCACCGTGTCCATCCTGCGCGGGCTGAAGGAACGGTACGAGAACCACCACAAGGTGCGCATACAGGACGACGCCATCATCGCCGCCGTGGAACTGAGTCACAGATACATCACCGAGCGGTTCCTGCCCGACAAGGCCATCGACCTCATGGACGAGGCGGCAGCCCGCCTGCGCATGGAGCGAGACTCCGTGCCTGAAGAACTGGACGAAATCTCGCGCCGGCTGGCACAATTGGAGATTGAACGCGAGGCCATCAAGCGGGAGCACGACGAACAGAAACTCGCACAGCTCGGCCGCGAGATAGCCGAATTGCGCGAACAGGAGAACACCCTGCGCGCCAAATGGCAGGGCGAAAAGGAAATGGCTGACCGCATCCAGCAGAACAGGCAGCAGATGGAGCAACTGCGCTTCGAGGCCGAGCGCGCCGAACGTGAAGGCGACTACGGACGCGTGGCCGAGATACGATACGGACGGATGAAGGCGCTCGAGGACGAGACCGGCCGCATGCAGGAACAGCTGCGACAGGCACAGGGAGGCGAGGCTATGATACGCGAGGAGGTGACGGCAGAAAACATAGCCGACGTCGTGAGCCGCTGGACGGGCATCCCTGTGAGCCGCATACTGCAGAGCGAACGGGAGAAGCTGTTGCATCTCGAGGAGGAACTTCACCGGCGCGTCGTCGGGCAGGACGAGGCCATACGTGCCGTGAGCAACGCCGTGCGACGCAGCCGCGCCGGACTACAGGACCCGCGGCGGCCCATCGGCTCCTTCATCTTCCTCGGCACCACCGGCGTGGGCAAGACGGAGCTGGCCAAGGCGCTGGCCGAATACCTCTTCGATGACGAGAACCTGATGACGCGCATCGACATGTCCGAATACCAGGAGAAGCACAGCGTGAGCCGCCTCATCGGAGCACCTCCGGGCTACGTGGGCTACGACGAAGGCGGACAACTGACGGAGGCCGTTCGGCGCAAGCCTTACTCCGTGGTGCTGTTCGACGAGATCGAGAAGGCGCACCCCGACGTGTTCAACACGCTGTTGCAGGTGCTCGACGACGGACGGCTCACGGACAACAAGGGGCGCACGGTGAACTTCCGCAATACGCTCATCATCCTGACCAGCAACCTGGGCAGCGAATACATCCGCAGCCGGTTTGAACAACTGACGCCGGACAGCAGTCCCGAAGCACGCGACACCATCGTCGGCGAGACGCAGCGCGAGGTGATGGCCATGCTGAAAAAAACCATCCGGCCGGAGTTTCTCAACCGCATCGACGAGACCATCATGTTCCTGCCCTTAGACGAGAAGGAAATCCGCCGCGTGGTGGAACTGCAGATCCGCGGCATCACGAAGATGCTGGCCGAGAACGGCGTCACGCTCCAGCTGACAGAGGCCGCCACGGACTTCCTCGCCCGCGCGGGCTACGACCCTGAGTTCGGCGCACGCCCCGTGAAACGGGCCATCCAGCGGTACCTGCTCAACGACCTGTCTCGCACGCTGCTCGCTCAGCAACTGGACCGTACGCGCCCCATCCGCGTGGATGCCACGGACGACGGACTGGCGTTCGCCAACGCATGAGGGAGCAGGAAAAAACATCCCGCCTATATATAATAAGGTACGCGCGCGTGCGCGTACCTTATTATATATAGGGAAAGGGGAAAGAAAAAGTCAGATGTTGGCAATGCTCATAATGTCGGCAAACACGCCGGCGGCCGTCACGCCCGCCCCGGCTCCATAGCCCTGTATGACCATCGGATACTCGTTGTAACGCTCCGTCGTGAGCAACACCACGTTGTTCGAACCTTCGAGCGCATAGAAAGGATGCCCCTGCGGCACCTCGCAGAGCGACACCTCGGCACGGCCGTTCTCATACCTCGACACGAAGCGCCACCGCTTGTGCTCTCGCTCCAGCTTCCGACGACGCTCCTCGAACTCCGCGTCCAGCGACGGCAGGCGCTCCCAGAAATCCTCCAGCGAGCCTTCGAAGAACGACGAAGGTATGAACAGATTGGCCGTCACGTCGGACTGCTCTATGCGATAGCCGGCCTCGCGCGTCAGAATCACCAGCTTGCGTATCACGTCGCACCCGCTCAGGTCCACCCGCGGATCGGGCTCGCTGTAGCCCTCCTCGCGCGCCATGCGCACGGTGCGGCTGAAGGAGATGTCGGCCGACAGGCGGTTGAAAATAAAATTGAGCGTCCCGCTCAGCACAGCCTCGATGCGCAGGATGCGGTCGCCGCTGTTGCGCAGGTCGTTCATCGTGCGTATGATGGGCAGCCCGGCCCCCACGTTGGTCTCGAAGAGGAACTTCACGCCGCGCTCGCGGGCCGTGCGTTTCAGACGGCTGTATGCCTCGTAGTCGGACGAAGCCGCCACCTTGTTGGCCGCCACGACAGAGATATTATGCTCCAGGAACTCGCCGTAGAGCGCCGCCACGTCGGGGCTGGCCGTGCAGTCGACGAACACAGAGTTGAATATGTTCATCCCCACCACCTCGCGGCGCAACCGCTCCACGCCACCGGGACCGCCGGCGGACAACAGCTCGCGCCACTGCTCCAGGTCCAGCCCGCGACGGGAGAACACGGCGTTACGACTGCTGGAGATGCCCACCACCTTCAGTTTCAGCCCGTGCTCGCGCATCAGTTTCTCCTGCTGTCCGGCAATCTGACCTATCAGGCTGCTGCCCACTGTGCCCACGCCGCAGAGGAAAAGGTTCAGCACCCGGTATTCCGACAGAAAGAAGCTGTCGTGTATCACGTTCAGCGTCTTGCGCAGCGAGCGCCCGTCCACGACGAAGGAAATGTTCGTCTCCGACGCACCCTGCGCACAGGCGATGACGTTGATGCCGTTGCGCCCCAGCGTACCGAAGAGTTTACCGGCGATGCCCGGCACGTGGCGCATGTTCTCGCCCACGATGGCCACCGTCGAAAGTCCGCCCTCGGCCCTGATCTCAAACATGGCGCCCGTCTGTATCTCCTTCGCGAACTCGGCGTTGAGCACCCGGCAGGCCTCCTCGGCATCGGCGTCGCGCACGCCGATGGACGTGCTGTTCTCCGACGACGCCTGCGACACCATGAACACACTGATGCCATTCTCCGCCAAGGCGGAAAAAATGCGGCGGTTGACACCGATGACGCCGACCATCGAGAGGCCGGCCACGGTGATAAGGCTCGTCCCGTCGATACTCGAGATGCCCCGGATGGGTTTGCCATCGTTCGCGGCACCGGCCTTGATGACCGTGCCGCGCCCCGCGGGATTGAACGTGTTCTTCACGAGAATGGGAATATTCTTCACGCAGACGGGATAGATGGTGGGCGGATAGACCACCTTGGCGCCGAAGTTGCAAAGTTCCGTGGCCTCGGCGTAGCTCAGTTCGTCGATGGTGTAGGCCGTGGAGATGACGCGCGGGTCGGCCGTCATGAACCCGTCGACGTCCGTCCATATCTCCAGCGCGTCGGCGTCCAAGGCCGCGGCAATGATGGAGGCGGTGTAGTCGGATCCTCCGCGCCCGAGGTTGGTCACCTCGCCGGAGTCGGCGTCCGTCGAGATGAAGCCCGGCACGAGCGCCACCTGCGGCAGACGGGCGAAGGTGCGGCGCACGAGCCGGCGCGTCAGGTCGGAGGCCAGCACGCGGCGCCCGGCCTTGTTCTCCGTCTTGATGAACTCGCGCGAGTCGAACCACTCGGCGCCGTCGACCACCGCGGCCACGATGCGCGACGAGATGCGCTCGCCGTAGCTCACGATGGCGGCCTGCGTCTTGGGCGACAGGTCGCGGATGAGATAGACTCCGTGGTAGATGCTGCGCAACTCCCCGAGCAGGGCGTCCACCTGCGCCTGCAGCCCGTCGCGCAGGGAGCCGGCCGGCAGCAGGCCGCGAATCACGGCCCCGTGACGCTCCGCCATCTCGCGGAAGGAGTCCTGATAGGCCGCGTCGCCCGCCACAGCCATTCCCGACGTGCGTATCAGCTGGTCGGTGATGCCGCCGAGGGCGGACACTACTACGATCACCGGTTCCCGACGGGACTCGACAATCTTCTTCACACTCAGAATGCTCTCTACGGAACCTACGGATGTCCCGCCGAATTTCAATACTTTCATCGCTTGTCCTCTATAAAAAGGCGAAGCCCCGCGACGCCGGAAGCCTCCGGCCCCGTCCGGCAACGCCCGACGTCTACACGGGCACAAAAATAGCAAATAATTAACAAAGCTGCCCAACATCCGGATTTTATTTGTACTTTTGCCCTGAATTATCTTAAAGCGGCCGCAGGCCGCGAGACACCATGAGAAGCAGAATCCTTACCCTACTGACGGCAGCCGTCTGCTGCCTGTCGTCCGGAGCGCAGACACGCAGCGAGCGGAGCCGCTGGTTCGACTACGACCGCTCCACGTACTACGGCGTGCGGCTCGGCGTCGGCGCCCCCGACCTGTACTTCCGCCACATGACGCGTCCGGACGCCCGCGCCTTCGCCGGCCTCGGCGTGGCCGCCGTGTGGGGCATCCAGCCGGGCAGCGGCGTGCCCCTGTTCTTCGAGACGGGGCTGATGTACGTCGAGAAAGGCGCCCAGGTGAAGGCCACGGCCGACGACCAGCGCATGACGTTCAGCCTGAGGTACATCGAACTGCCACTCGTCTTCAAGTACAAGGCGAGCCTGGGCATCGACGACCTGACCCTGCAGCCCTTCTTCGGCGGCTATGTCGCCCTGGGCGCAGGCGGAAAGACCAAGCTATACGACGAGCACGCGAAGGTCTGCTCCTTCGGCAACGGGCTTTTCCGCCGCGGCGACGGGGGGCTGCGTCTGGGGTGCGGCCTGTCGTACCAGAACTTCTACTTTGAGCTGAGCTACGACGTGGGTCTGACCAACATCGCGCGCGACGACTTCCCACACTACGGATACGACGATTTCGACAGCAAGGTGCGCACGGGGACCTTCGCCGCCTGCATCGGCATCGACTTCTGAGCGCCTCCGCCGGATCCGCCGCGGCATGGCTCTGCGCCAGCACGCGGAGGATCCGGATTTGCTTATATAATAAGGTACGCGCGCGTGCGCGCGTACCTTATTATATATAGGGAGGGGGTTCGGCGAAGGTTGAATCCGGGTTGCGCCGAAGCCCGCCTATACTTCCAGCAAAATAAACCTATACTTCCAGCAAAATAAACCTATAC
>CAMWUI010000044.1 GCA_947177395.1 uncultured Paraprevotella sp. | reverse complement strand
GAATACATATTGCAGTCGATTTTGATTTTTGGCTGCAAAGCTATGTCATATGAGGGTTTGAGGCAAGACGTCATTTTTGGACGCTTACCGGCATTGTCGGTGGTGTGGTTGGCAAAGAAATCGTCCATGTCAAGGTCTCCACACTTGAAGCCTTCAAGTTCCTTTGGGTCATTGACGGAAAACAATGAGCGCGGTTGAGATAGCGTTGGTAATATGAATTTCTACTTTTTGAGCGGATTTCGGCAAAATTCGACAAACATATACATCATATTACGCGCACGTGTGTGTGTGTGTGAGGAGCCGGTGCAAGATGCAAGATTGCAAGATGGCCACCCCTGAAACCGGCAGGGATGTATCCCCCTCGTTCGGCCGGCGGCGGGTGGAAAACGGTTCATTTCCTGAGTGGAACGCTGTTCACTTCCCAAGCGGAGCGCTGTTCACTTCCTGAGTGGAGCGCTGTTCACTATAGGTAGTGGAGTGCTGTTCACTATAGGTAATGGAGCGCTGTCCACTATAGGTAGCGGAGCGCTGTCCACCGGCGTTCCCCTTCGCAGGATGCAAATCTAAAATCAAACCATCCGCCCGCTCCGCGTTATCCGCGCGCCATCGGCCGCCCCTCAGAGCGTCCCCTTGCTGGAGGGCAGCTCATAGTGGTATATGTCCCGCCGCACGGCCATTTTCAGGCTGCGGGCAAAAGCCTTGAATATGCCCTCTATCTTATGGTGTTCGTTCATCCCCTCCGCTTTGACGTTCAGATTCATCTGTGCGGCATCGCTCAGACTCTTGAAGAAATGGAGAAACATCTCGCAGGGCACCTCCCCGATGCGCTCGCGCCGGAAATCGGCCTCCCACACCAGCCAAGGCCGCCCGCCGAAGTCGAGCGCCACACGGCACAGGCAATCGTCCATGGGCAGGCAATAGCCATAGCGTTCGATGCCGCGTTTGTCGCCCAGCGCCCGGCGCAGGCATTCGCCCAGCACGATGGCCGTGTCCTCCACCGTGTGGTGCTCGTCCACATGCAGGTCGCCCTCGGCACGCACCGTCAGGTCGATATTCCCGTGGCGGGCAATCTGCTCCAGCATGTGGTCGAAGAAGCCCAGCCCCGTCCGGATGTCCGCCCGTCCGCTCCCGTCCAGGTCGAGCCACACCTCGATGTCCGTTTCCTTCGTGGTGCGGCGCACGGAAGCCGTCCGCTCGCCGGCATAGACGGTCTCGACTACCTGTTGCCATGTCCCGACGTACCTCACCTGCCCGTCGTTCCGTCCGCCGGGCTTCAGGATGACAGCCTTGCACCCGAGATTGCGTGCCAGTTGCGCATCCGTCTCCCGGTCGCCGATGACGTACGAGGCCGCCAGGTCGTATTCCCCCGTCATGTAGCGGGTCAGCATCCCCGTGCCCGGCTTGCGCGTCGGCAGGTTGTCCGCCGGGAAACTGCGGTCGATGAGAATATCATCGAAGGTGATACCCTCCCCTTCGAGCGTTTTCAGCATCAGGTTGTGCGTGGGCCAGAAAGTCTCCTCCGGATAAGCCTCCGTGCCCAGTCCGTCCTGATTGGACACCATGACAAACTCATAGTCCGTGTGCCCGCGCAGAAAACCGAGACTGCGCATCACGTCCGGCACGAACTCCAGTTTCTCGAACGCATCCACCTGTTCATCCTCCGGCTCGCGGATAAGCGTGCCGTCCCGGTCTATAAAAAGTGCTTTCTTCATATCCCTTACCCTTTCATTCTTTCATTCTTTCATTCTTTAATTTCTAAACTGCCTCAACGCTCCCAGCAACTTGCAGTTCTCCTGCGGCGTCCCGATGGTGATGCGCAGGCAGTCGCCACACAGCTCCACCCGGGAACGGTTGCGCACGATGATACCCAGCCTCACCAGGTAGTCGTAAACTGCGTCCGCCCCTTTCACACGCGCCAGGAAGAAGTTGGCGTCCGTGGGGAACACACGCTCGCAGAACGGGAGATCGGCAAAAGAACGCATCACGTTGAAGCGTTCGGTCTTCAAGTCGGCCACCCATTTGTCCATCGTGTAAGGCTTCTTCAACAGTTCCAATGCCTGCCGCTGCGTGAGGGTATTGACATTATAGGGATACTTCACCTTGTTGAACAGCGCGATAATCTCTTCCGAAGCAAAAGCCATGCCCAGCCGCAAGGCGGCACACCCCCAGGCCTTGGAAAAAGTGTTCAGCACGATAAGGTTGGGCCAGGAGGCGAGTTCCTCGCGGAAAGGCTGTTCGCATGAGAAATCGGCATAGGCCTCGTCGATGACCACGATGCCGTCGAAGCCGCGCAACACCCGCAATATCTCGTCGCGCCGCAGGCTGTTGCCCGTGGGGTTATTGGGCGAGCAAAGGAAGACGGCCTTCGTCCGTTCGTCCGTCGCAGCCAGCAGACGGTCGGCCTGCAACTGAAACGCGTCGTCGAGCAGCACAGGCCGGTAGTCCACGTCGTTCACATCGGCACATACCTTATACATGCCATACGTGGGGGCGATGGCCACCACGTTGTCCACCCCCGGACGACAGAACACACGGAACACCAGGTCGATGGCCTCGTCGCTGCCGTTGCCGAGGAATATCTGCTCCGGCGACACCCGCTTGATGGGCGCCAGCACGCGCTTCAGTTCCTCCTGCAAAGGGTCGGGATAGCGGTTGAAAGGGGCGTTGTAAGGATTCTCGTTGGCATCCAGGAAAACGGAAGCCTCCATCCCTTTATATTCGTCGCGCGCCGAGCTGTACGGCTGCAAGTTCCACACGTTGGGGCGCACAAGTTCCTGCAAGGGTCTCATCATGTTTTCATTTATCGGTTAGTAATACTGTCCAGTCTCACGGTCATGGCATTCCGGTGGGCATCCAGCTGTTCCCCAGCCGCCATCAGTTCCACAGCCCGCCCTATATAGCCGAGCCCCTCGGGTGTCAGTTCCTGGAACGTAATTTTCCGGCAATAGCTGTCCAGATTGACACCGCTGTAGGCCGTCGCCCAACCGTTGGTGGGAAGCGTATGGTTGGTGCCGGAGGCATAGTCGCCCGCGCTCTCCGGGGTATAATTCCCCAGGAAGACACTACCGGCGTTCACCACTCCCTCGGCCCATTCCCGACAGTCTTCCGTCTCGATAATCAGATGCTCGGGTGCATAGCGGTTGGTGATTTCCAGCGCCTCCTGCCGTCCGCTGACAAGAACGAGCCTGCTGTTTTCCAGCGCCCGGGCGGCGATGTCGCGGCGGGGCAGCCGTGCCAACTGACGCTCCACCTCGGCCTGTACGCGGGGGATGAGCCGTTCGTCCGTCGTGACGAGCAGCACCTGGCTGTCCGCCCCATGCTCGGCCTGCGACAATAGGTCGGCAGCCACGAAAACGGGATTGGCCGAGGCATCCGCCAGCACTTCCACCTCCGACGGCCCGGCCGGCATGTCGATGGCCACGTCGTGCAGGGACACTTCCTGCTTGGCCGCCATCACATATTGGTTTCCAGGCCCGAATATCTTGTATACCCGGGGGATGCTCTCCGTGCCGTAGGCCATGGCCCCGATGGCCTGCACGCCTCCGGCCTTGAATATGCGGTCCACACCGGCCAGACGGGCCGCACAGAGGATGGCCGGATGCACCTTGCCCCGGCGGTCGGGCGGCGTACAGAGCACAATCTCACGGCAACCGGCGATGCGCGCCGGCGTGGCCAGCATGAGCACGGTGGAAAACAAGGGGGCTGTTCCGCCGGGGATATAAAGTCCCACTTTCTCTATAGGCACCGACTTCTGCCAACATGTGACACCGGGCTGCACTTCCACAGGCCGCGTGACATGCCGCTGCGAGGCATGGAATTTCTCTATGTTGGCATGTGCCGTCCGCAGAGCTTCCTTCAGTTCCGGGGCCACCAGTTCCTCTGCCTCGTCCATCTCCTCCTGCGTGACGGCCAGCGAACCGAGCTCCACCCCGTCGAACTGACGTTCATAATCCTTCACCGCGGCGTCTCCTTCCGCCCGCACGCGGGCCAGCACCGCGCGCACGGTGGCGCACAGGGCCGTCGTATCCATCGTGGGCCGTGCCAGCAAGGCTCCCCACTCTTCCCGTTCCGGGTATCTGATAACTTTCATAGTCTCATCTATATCTTTTGTCCGCATCCGCCTCAGAGAATCATCTTCTCCACCGGCATCACCAAAATGCCCTGCGCTCCCAGCTCCTTGAGCCGGCTGATGATTTCCCAGAAACATTTCTCGTCGAGCACCGTATGCACACTGCTCCATCCTTCCTGCGCCAACGGCATCACCGTGGGGCTCTTCGCCCCGGGCAACACGGCCACCACTTCTTCCACGCGCTCCGAGGGCACGTTCATCAGCACGTACTTTTTATCTTCGGCGCTCTTCACGGCCTCGATACGGAACAGCAGTTCATCCAGGATTTCCCGCTTCCTGCCGTCCATTCCCCGATGGCCGATAAGCAAGGCCTCGCTCTTCATCACGACCTCCACCTCGCTCAGATTGTTGCTCACAAGCGTCGAACCGGAACTGACGATATCGAATATAGCATCCGAAAGCCCGATGCCCGGAGAAATCTCCACCGAGCCCGTAATGACATGTATGTCCGCACGGATGCCGTTACGCTCCATAAACGAGCGCAGGATGTTGGGATAGGACGTGGCTATCTTCCGGCCTTCGAACCAATGCAAGCCGTCATAACCGGCCTGCTTGGGCACGGCCAGCGACAGACGGCAGCGGCTGAATCCCAGACGGCGCACTATGTCGGCTTCCTCTCCCCGCTCGACAAACTCGTTCTCGCCCACTATACCTATGTCCGCCACTCCGGTGGCCACGGACTGCGGTATGTCATCGTCGCGCAAATAAAGCACTTCTATCGGAAAGTTGGGCGACTGCACCAGCAACGTCCTCTTCGACGAACTTACCTTGATGCCGGCCTCGGCCAGCAGGGCCATCGTGTCTTCATACAGACGGCCTTTCGATTGTACGGCTATTCTAAGCATATCTCTTGTGTGTTGTTACGAACATATCTGTATCCTCCCGGCGGCGCACGAACGTGAATCAGACCTCATAGTCGGTGCACGAACGCGCCACCTTGTACTCCTTGATCACACCGGCGGCGGCCACGTGGGCGGGATGGACAGCATACGCCTGTACGTCGGCCAACGTGTCGAACTCGCTGTAAAGAGCCAAGTCATATTGTTCGGCAGGGTTCATGTTCATTCCCACCTCCACCTTGCGTATGAAGGGTATCTGCGCCGGCAAGGCTTCTATCTTATCCTTAAACTCGCGCATGACGCGCGCTTTCAATGCCCCGTCCATCGACGGATCCAACTGAAACAATACAATGTGCTTTACCATAATCTTCCGTTCTATGTGTAATACGGTTCCTGCGGAGAAATTCCGGCAGGCGCGATACAAAGGTATGGAAAAAATAACGATTGTTAGGAAAAAGGTATATGAAATGTGAAATATATCCGCTATATTTGCAGGAAAGCGAACAGGAATCATTTCATAAAAACCATAAAGAAACATCCATAATAATATGTATATCATCGGTATTGCCGGCGGAACGGCATCGGGCAAGACATCCGTAGTCCGAAAGATATATGAGAGCCTGCCCTGCGAAAAAGTGGCTCTCATCCCACAGGACTCTTATTACAACGACAACACGGGAATGCCTATGGAGGAACGGCACAAGATAAACTTCGACCATCCCGACGCATTCGACTGGGCGCTGCTCACCCGGCACATCCGGATGCTCAGCGAAGGAACAGCCGTCGAACAGCCGACGTACTCCTATCTGGAATGCAACCGGTTGCCAGGAACCATTCACATCGAACCGTGCGAAGTGCTTATCGTCGAGGGTATCATGGCTCTTTACCAGAAGGAACTGCGCGACCTGATGGACTTGAAAATCTTTGTGGACACAGACGCGGACGACCGTCTTGTCCGGCTCATACAGCGGGACACGGTGGAACGCGGACGCACGGTGGAAATGGTCACGGAACGCTACGAACGGGTGCTCAAGCCCATGCATCTCGAATTTATCGAACCGACCAAGCGCTACGCCGACCTCATTATCCCGCAGGGAGGAGGCAACGAAAAGGCCATCGAAATCATGCAGACATATATCAGGCACCGCCTGTGTCCCGGTGACTGAGGCTGAGACGGGAGCGGACAATGGAGAACAGTGAGGATTTATTCGACGAACTGAAACGTATCGCCGCACCGGAAACCGCGGCAGAGGATTTCTACAGAGGACTGCACCAGGCGGTGCGACGCACCGCCTGCCGGCTGACGGCTGACTATGGCGCCGACTTCAGTTGCCTGACAGCCCGCCTGCATGCCTTGTGCCGTACACACAACATCAGTCCCCGGCCGCTACTTTGTCTCATCGCCCACGCCCGGGCCGTTGCCCGCGGTACGTTCCATCCCGCCTCCGCGGAACGGAGCTACGACCTGAAGGCCGCCTGCGAAGCCATAGCGGCTTTCTGCGGCACGACAGTACCACCGGAACTGAAGCGGTGCTACCCCGCCCACTGGCGGCCGGCCGGCCGGAACGCGTACGCGGGCGAAACCATCCGGCGCATCCGGCTGACCGTAACGCGATGGGACAGCCGGTTCCTTTACGGAACAGACAATGAACTGCCGGACAACGGGACCGTGCAGGCCTGCTATGCGGAAACGGACACGGCTCCTTTCGCCTCCCTCCGGGAACAGCTATACGAAGGAGCGCAGGTAAACCTGCTGTCCGTGCGCATGCGTCCGTCGGAAACGGCTGAAAGCAACCGCATCCTGTATCCGGAACTGGTGGTGCTGGAACCGGACTTCTTAGTGGACATCACCGCCATCTGCGCCTGCATCCGTCCTCATGGCACCACCCCAGTAAACCACCTGCTTAGCAAGTTCGCACCGGCACCGCGCGGAACGGCCATCCGACTGGGTAACACGGCCAATGAGTTTCTGGACGACTGTGTGAACGAACCTGTTGACAGAGCGGATGCCGACGAGAATGCACTCTACACGGCCGCCATGCAACGCAGTTTCCGGCAAGCACCGCTGGACTACACGACCCTGGAGGGCATCGACGCCCGCTTTTTCGAAGACTGCCGCCAACAGTTCGCCCACATCCGCCGAACCGTCAGGGGACGGTTCAGCGCGGCGGACATCGACATATCCTCGAGCGACATACAACTGGAACCGGCGTTCCTGTGCGAGGCGCTGGGAGTGCAGGGACGTATGGACCTGCTGGTCGACGGCTACCACAAAATAGTGGAACTGAAAAGCGGCAAAGCGGAAGAATACCCCTTTCCGCACCCGCAGGACGTGCACGCGCTCCAAATGGCGCTCTACCGCGAAATCCTTTTTTATGGCCCGGGAATCCCGCACGAACAGGTGGCAACTTACCTGTTTTACTCCAAATACCCTTATTTCTACAACATACATCGCCGGACGGGCGACACGGCACGCGCCATCGCCCTGCGCAACGGCATCGTGCACATCGAACGTATGCTGCGCTGCGGAGAAGGACCTGCTCTCTTCGCAAAACTCACAGAGGAAAGTTTCCACACAAGCGGCCGGAACGGCCGCTTCTACGAACGCTACCTGCGCCCCGGCATCCTGTCGCTGCTCCACACCCTGCAGCAGTCCCCTCCGCTGGAAACGGCTTACTTCCACACGTTGCTGGCCTTCACGGAACGGGAACAGTTTCTGGCCAAGACGGGCGGCAGCCAACCGGACACCGGACGGGGATTCGCCGAAGCATGGAACACCGACACGCAGACCAAAAGGCTGAACGGCAATATCCTGACGGACTTGCGCATCACACCACTGACGGACGGCGAAGGGGCTGTCGTGCAGATAGAAGCCGAAATACCGGACTACGGAGACGAGTTTCTGCCCAACTTCCGGCCGGGAGACATGGTGATGCTGTACGAACGGAACGGAGAGCAGGACACGCTCATCAACCGCCAGGTGTTTCGATGTACGCTCGAAGAAATATCCTCCGAACGCCTGTCGCTCAAACTGGCCTACCGGCAACGGCACACACAGGTGTTCCACGAGGACAGCCGCTATGCCGTGGAACCGGGTTACATGGACGCCACTTTCACACAGACCTACCGGGGACTGGCCGCCTTTCTCAAGGCACCGGCCCGCCGACGCGCCCTGCTGCTGGGGCAGGCGGTTCCCCGGCGGAATGAAAGCCAACGACTGAACATCCCGATAGAAAATGCAGACATAGCCCGCATCGTGCTCCGGGCCAAGCAGGCCGAAGACTACTTCCTGTTGGTAGGTCCTCCCGGAACGGGCAAGACATCGGTCGCCCTGAAAGCGATGGTCGAGGAATTCCTTTCCGACGCATCCGCCCCCAACCTGTTGCTGACGGCCTACACAAACCGGGCTGTGGACGAAATCTGCGGAATGCTGGAAAGCATCCGTCCCGCCCCGGCCTATGTGCGCATCGGACTGGAATCTTCGTGCGACCCGCGTTTCCGGCCACACCTTGTCGGCCACATCGTGAAAGATGGACGCAGCCGACAGGAAATACGGCAAACACTGTCCCCCATCCGCCTGTTCACGGGCACCCTCTCCAGCCTGAGCGGACATCCGGAATTATTCGCCCTGAAACAGTTCGACACCGCCCTGATCGACGAAGCGTCCCAGATACTGGAACCGCAATTGCTGCCCCTGCTGTGCGCCACCCTGCCGGCTTCCGAAGCGGACACCCCGCCGGCATGCGCCATCCGCCGGTTCATCCTGATAGGCGACCACAAGCAACTGCCGGCGGTAGTGGTACAGTCACAACGGGAATCGCAAGTAACGGATCCGGCCCTGACAGGAATCGGACTGACCGACAGCGCGCGTTCGCTGTTCGAACGCCTGCACCGCCTGCAAGATATCCTACACACCGACGGCATCGTGGACATGCTCCATCGCCAGGGGCGCATGCACCCGTCCATCTGCGACTTAGTGAACGACACATTCTATGAAAATCGGCTCGACATCATACCCCTGCCGCATCAGACGGAAGAACTGTCCGCTCCCGCCGGCACGACGGAGCAGGAACAGTTTCTCGCCTCCCGCCGCACAGGGTTCTTTCCGGTGGAAGCCCCTTACACGGAAAATACAAAAATAAACATACTTGAGGCACAAGTCATGGCTGATATCGTGAAGACCTTGGTCGCCATTTCCGAGCACAACGGCACGCCGCTCGACACGTCGCGGCAGGTCGGCATCATCGTGCCTTTCCGGGGACAAATAGCCCAAGTGAGAAAAGCACTGGAAGACATTGGCATACCAGCCGGCCGAATGACCATCGACACGGTGGAACGGTATCAGGGCAGCCAGCGCGACATCATCCTGTACGGTACGACGGTCAGCCGCCCCTACCAGCTGGACATGCTTTCCGCCCCGATACTGCTAAACGGAAAATGGATAGACCGCAAGCTCAATGTCGCTCTTACCCGCGCACGGAAACAGTTTTTCCTCATCGGCAACGGGAAACTGCTGAAACGGAGCGCCGCCTACCGTCAGTTACTGGAACGCCTGCCCGTCTGTTCCGTTTTTCCCGCACAAACAGCCTCAAAAAATATCAAAAAAGAAGTTAATAAGGAAAAATAGAACATAAAAGAAGCCTTTTATACAATCCCATCCCTTTTCATTTTTTAGTAACTTTGCACCGTTTTTATAAAAGGTATAATTAATATGATTAATGTTAACGGAAAATGTATGCGACTGATTGGAATCGTCAGTTGCGCGTTATGGATGATGACTTCTTGTCAGAAAACGACCCAGCGTCCGGCGATACAGGCCGACTATGTAACTATGAAAGTAAAAACCGACTCACTGACATTGTCAACCCGTTATAGCGCGACCATCCGCGGTTGTCAGGACATTGAGATTTATCCCCAGGTGGGCGGCACGCTGCAGAGCCTGCTGGTGACCGAAGGCGAACGCGTGAAGAAAGGACAGACACTGTTCATCATCGACCAGGTGCCCTTCCAGGCCGCCCTGAACACGGCGAAGGCCAATCTTGAATCGGCACAGGCCAACCTGTCGACGGCAGAACTGACTTACCAGAGTACGAAGCGACTGTTCGACCAGCAAGTCGTATCGGATTTCGAACTGCAAAAGACACAGAATGCCCTGTCGAGTGCCAAAGCAGCCGTTTCACAGGCAAAGGCACAAGTGGTGAACGCCCAGAACAACTTATCATATACGACGGTAAAAAGCCCGGCCGACGGTGTCATCGGTACGCTCCCCTACCGTCAGGGCGCCCTGGTGGGCAGCAGCATGCCGCAACCGCTGACTACGGTTTCCGACAACAACAGCATGTACGTATACTTCAGCCTGCCCGAAGCACGGCTGCTTGCCATGGCACGCGAATACGGCACTCCGGAAGAGGCCGTGGCCCACATGCCGGAGGTAGGCCTGCAATTGGTGGACGGCACCATGTATGAACTGAAAGGGAAGGTTGAGACGGTCAGCGGCGTCATCGACCGCAACACCGGCAGCGTAAGCCTGCGTGCTGTCTTCGACAACCCCAAGCATATCTTGTTCAGCGGAAGCACGGGCAACATCGTCGTTCCGGTGGAATATAAGGACCGGATTGTCATCCCGCAGGTAGCCACCGTACAGAAGCAGGACAAATACTTCGTCTTCGGCATCGACGCCGACGGAAATGCCAAGTCCATCGCCATCAAGATAGAACCTTACAACAACGGCAAGGACTATATCGTGACCGAAGGGTTGCAGGTCGGCCAGGAAATCATCGCCACCGGCGCCGGTATGCTTCGCGAAGGACAGAAGATCAGATAAAAAGCAAAAAGGGACGGAAAGGCTTCGGCCCCTGAAGCCGCACGTCCAGGAATAAAATACAGACTAACAGACAATGAAAGGTAATATATTCATAAAAAGACCGGTGATGGCAATGTCCATTTCCATCATCATACTTCTGGTGGGAGCCATATCATATTTCAACCTGCCCGTAGAGCAGTATCCGGATATAGCGCCCCCCACGGTAATGGTATCCGCCAATTATACCGGTGCCAGTGCCGAAGCCGTTACCAAAGCCGTCATCCAGCCCTTGGAAGAGGCCATCAACGGTGTGGAAAACATGATTTACATGAGCTCCACGGCCACCAACTCCGGTTCGGCCACCATCAACGTCTATTTCAAGCAAGGTACGAATGCCGATATGGCCGCCGTGAACGTGCAGAACCGCGTGGCACGCGCCCAAGGTCTGTTGCCCGCCGAGGTAACACGCATCGGTGTGACCACACAGAAACGTCAGACGTCCTTCCTCCAGATTAATGCCCTTGTCAGCGAAGATCCCTCGAAATACGATGAAGACTTCCTTTCCAACTATCTCGACATCAACGTCATTCCCCAGATGAAACGTGTGGAGGGCGTAGGCGACGTGATGGTGATGGGCGGCACCTACTCGTTGCGCATCTGGCTGAAGCCGGACATCATGGCGCAACATCATCTGATGCCGAGCGACATTTCCAACGTCATCGCCGAACAGAACTTGGAATCCCCCACGGGCTCTTTGGGTGAAAAGCCGGTAAACGGCAACCACGGCAAGGGATACGACAACGTGTTCCAGTATACGATGAAATACACGGGCCGTCTGCAGGAAATCGAAGAGTTCAAGGACATCGTCATCACGGCCAAGGCCGACGGTTCGCTCTTGCGCCTGAGGGATGTGGCGGACATCGAACTGGGCGCCATCTCGTATGCGTTCCACGGCGCCACCAACGGAAAGCCAGGTATCACATTCATGACCTACCAGCTGGCCGGAGCCAACGCCAAGGAAACAAACGACCGTGTGACCGCCAAGCTGGGAGAACTCTCCAATGACCTCCCCGAGGGCGTACACTTCGTGAACATGATGAGCTCCAACGACTTCCTGCTGGCTTCTATCCACAATGTATACGAAACGCTGATCATAGCCATCCTGCTTGTGATTCTCGTGGTATACTTCTTCCTTCAGGACTTCAAGGCGACGCTTATTCCCTCCATCTCCATCATCGTGTCCATGGTGGGAACGTTCGCCATCTTGCAAATGGCAGGCTTCACAATCAACCTGCTGACACTGTTCGCTCTCGTGCTGGCCATCGGTACGGTGGTGGACGACGCCATCGTGGTGGTCGAAGCCGTACAGGCCAAATTCGATGCGGGCTACACGTCGCCCTATCAGGCGACGAAGGACGCCATGAGCGATGTGACCATGGCCGTCATCTCCTGTACGTTTGTGTTCATGGCCGTGTTTATCCCCGTTACATTCATGGGTGGAACGAGCGGTGTGTTCTACACTCAGTTCGGTGTGACCATGGCCGGTGCCGTGGGTCTGTCCTGCGTGTCGGCCCTTGTGCTTTGTCCTGCCCTGTGCGCCATGATCATGCGCCCCGCCGACGGCACAAAGAGCGAAAAAAGCTTCAATGGCCGCGTACGCGCCGCCTATAACGCCACCTACACCGCTATTTCCAGAAAATATGTGAAAGGCATGCGCTATCTCTTCGGCCACCGTCTGATTGCATGGGGCGGCTTCGCCGTCGCCTGCGTATTGCTGGTGTTTGCATCAGGTTCCCTGAAAACGGGACTCGTACCCCAGGAAGACCAGGGCGTGCTGATGGTCAACATCAGTTGTTCACCGGGTAGCAACCTTGCCACCACCAACTCCATTCTCGACCAGGTGGAGGACAGTGTGAAGACTCTCGAGGAGGTGCAAGACTTCAGCCGCGTGGCCGGTTACGGATTCATGTCGGGTCAGGGCACGTCCTACGGTTTGTTCATCGTCCGTCTGAAACCCTGGGCCGAACGTCTGAAAGGCGCTATGGGATTCACCCATTCGGCCGACATCGTTTACGGAAAACTGTACATGAAACTGTCCAAGATTCCAGGAGCCCAGATTATGATATTCCAGCCTCCTATGATTCCGGGATACGGTATGGGCGGTATGGTTGAACTCCACTTGCAGGACAAATCCGGCGGCGACAAGGCTACCTTCTTTGAACAGGCACTGCAGTTCCAGGCCAAACTGAACGAACGTCCGGAAGTGATGATGGCCATGACCACCTATTCCCGCAACTTCCCGCAAATCCAGGTCGAGGTGGATGCCGCACAATGCAAGCGTGCCGGTATCTCTCCCGCCACAGTGCTGAGCACGCTGGGGTCCTATTGCGGCGGTTCGTACATCAGCAACATGAACCAGTTCGGCAAGGTTTACCGTGTGATGCTCCAGGCCAACGAGAAATCTCGCCTGGACGAGCACGCCCTGAACAACATGTTCGTGCGCAACGGCAACGAAATGGCCCCGCTCTCACAATTCGTGAAACTCACTCCGGTGCTCGGTCCCGAAGTGGACAACCGGTTCAACTTGTTCTCCGCTCTGGACTTCAGTGTAGTGGCGGCAGCAGGATATTCCACCACCGATGTAATGAAAGCCATTCAGGAAGTCAAAGCCGAGACACTGCCGAGCCACGTAGGTTATGAATACGGCTCCATCAGCCGCGAGGAAGCACAGACAATTGGAAACTACTCCACCATCATCATCTATGTCATCTGTGTAGTTCTCATCTTCCTCATCCTGAGCTGTCTCTACGAGAGTTTCCTCGTGCCTTGGGCCGTCATCCTGTCCGTACCGGCCGGTCTGATGGGTTCGTTCGGCTTCGCCTGGCTGTGGAACCAGATAGGCAGCATTTCGGCAGGTCCTCTCACACTGAGCTACATCATCGGAACGATTGAAAACAACATCTATCTGCAAACCGGTGTGATCATGCTGATCGGTCTGCTGGCCAAGACAGCCATCCTGATCACCGAGTTCGCCCTCGAACGCCGCCGCAAAGGCATGGGCATCGTGGAGTCGGCCTATGCAGCCTGCGAAGCCCGTCTGCGTCCCATCCTCATGACCGTGCTCACACTGATTTTCGGTATGATACCTCTGATGTTCGCCAGCGGTGCAGGCGCCAACGGCAACCGTACCATCGCCGTAGGCGTGGTCGGCGGTGCTTTCGTCGGAACGATTGCCATCCTCTTCACGGTACCGGTGTTCTTCGTATTCTTCGAATATGTACAGGAACGCATCCGCCCTGCCATGAAAATAGAGGCCGACCAGCAGTTCAAACTGGAACAGGAGAGAAGCCATGCCGAACGTGAAGCATTAAACGCTGAAAAAGAAAATAAACAATGAAAAAGATAATTATGACCCTGACCGCGACTGCCCTGTTGAGCAGTTGCGGCTTATACAAAAACTACCAACGGCCGTCTGACATACAGATGGACAACCTGTACCGCACGTCGCAGACTACGGATTCACTGGGCATGGCATCCCTCTCCTGGAGAGAGGTGTTCACCGACCCGAAACTGCAGACTCTGATAAGCCGCGGACTGACACAGAACACCAACATGCGTTCGGCTCAACTGCAGATTGAACAGGCACAGGCAGCGCTGAGCATAGCCAAATGGGCCTACGTTCCCAGCCTGGCCTTCGCTCCCCAAGGCTCGCTGAGCGGTGTGGACTGGGGCAAGGCCACGCAGACATACACGTTGCCGGTGGCGGCATCGTGGCAGCTCGATGTCTTCGGAAACCTGCTCAATGCCAAGAAAAAGGCGAAGGTGCAACTGGAAAACAGCAAAGTCTACAAACAGGCCGTGCAGACACAGATGATTGCCGCCATCGCCAATTATTACTATTCGCTGGCCCTGCTCGACGAACAGCTTCGCCTGAGCATGGAAACGGAGAAAATCTGGAGAAAGAATGTGGAGATGACCCGCGCTCTGATGGAGGCCGGACAGAGCAACCTGGCCGCCGTGTCGCAGACCGAAGCCAACTACTACAACATCTGCACGCAAATCACCGACCTCAAATTGCAAATCAGCAACCTGGAAGATGATTTCGCAGCCTTGCTGGGCGACACACCGCAGAAGTATGAAATCGGCTCGCTGAAAGACTGGAAAGTTCCGGGCAAACTGTCCGCCGGCATCCCGATGGCCGCACTGGCCAACCGTCCGGACGTGAAGATGGCGGAAGCCCAGCTGGCCAGCGCCTACTATACGACTGCCAGCGCGCGCGCCTCGTTCTATCCCACCATCAACCTGAGCGGAACCATCGGATTCACCAACAGCCTGGGCGGCATGATCATCAACCCCGGGAAATGGATATGGAACGCGATGGCATCGCTCACCCAGCCCCTGCTCCAGAACGGACGCCTGCGCGCACAGCTGAAGATTTCCAAGGCACAGCAGGAACAGGCCAAACTGTCCTTCCAGCAAACACTGCTGAATGCCGGTGCCGACGTGAACGCCGCATTGGCCAAGATTCAGAGCACGGAAGAGAAACATGGCTTGTACGCCAAGCAAGTGCAGGCCATGGAAACAGCCGTAAGAAGCACGCAGGCCTTGATGAAGAACTCCCCGGCCAACTATCTGCAGGTGTTGACAGCCCAACAGGGGCTGTTGAGTACGCAAATGGCTCAGATTGGCAACGATTTCAGCCAGATACAGGCCGCTATCGAACTGTATCAGGCATTGGGCGGAGGAAGCGAATACTAAGCATCCCCTCCTCCCGGATACTCTATAAAAGGCAGGTCTGCAATCACCGCAGGCCTGCTTTTTTGGTTCGGGACACCAAAACAACGAATCATTATTAGGATAGGCATTATAAGGAATATTAGAATGGGCATTATAAGGATGTTAGGATGGTCATTCTAAGGGTGCTTGAATGGGCATTATAAGGGTGTTAGGATGCCCATCCTAAAAGCGCTTGAATGGGCATCCTTATCTCCCGGGGGGCAGATAGGGGCAGATAAGGCAGATTTTTTGCAAACTTTTCCGGAGTGAAAAATTAATTAGGCTGCCTTTAAAGGGAAGGCAATTAGTTTTTTTTCCATATACTTTAGCAAAAAGGGCTTTTATCTGCCCCTATCTGCCCCCCTGGAGTCGAATCATTCATTCTCTTCCCTCTCCGTCGTGGTCTCCTGCGATTCTTCATAAAACGATTGTTTCTCCATGTTCATTTTTATTCGTATCTTTGTATGCTGTAACCGGTGCAAAGAAACTTTGCCCCCTCAATCGTAAAAACATCCATGAACGGATTTATCATCGGACTGCTCATGCCTTTATCGGGTACTACAGCAGGAGCGGCCTGTGTCTTCCTGCTGAAGGACAAACTGCCGGCAGCGGCACAGAAAGCCATGCTGGGCTTCGCCTCCGGAGTGATGGTTGCAGCCTCGGTATGGTCGTTGCTCATTCCCGCCATCGCGATGCGGGCCGACGAGGGAAAATGGTCTGTCGTACCTGCCGCCGCAGGATTGGCCGCTGGATTTGCCTTTCTGCTGCTGATGGACCGTGTCATCCCCCACCTCCATTTCGATACAGAGGCTCCCGAAGGTCCCCGGAGCAAGCTCTCACGTACATCGAAGCTCCTGCTGGCCGTCACGTTGCACAATCTGCCCGAAGGCATGGCTGTGGGCGTGATGCTGGCCGGTGCGCTGACCGAGGGCGCAGATCTCTCCGCGGCCTCTGCCATCGCCTTGTCCGCTGGCATCGCCATCCAGAACATACCGGAAGGAGCCATCATATCCATGCCCATGAGGGCCGGGGGAAAGAGCCGGTGGCGGGCATTTCTCACCGGTACGCTGAGCGGCACCGTGGAACCTCTCGGTGCCATGGCAACCCTGGCACTGGCTGTCCACATCTCGGCCGCCCTGCCCTACCTGCTGGCCTTCGCCGCGGGTGCCATGCTCTACGTTGTCGTGGAAGAACTGATTCCGGAATCGGCACAAGGCACCCACTCGGACATCGGGACCATCGGTTTTGCCACAGGCTTCATCCTCATGATGGTGCTGGACGTAGCGCTGGGCTGACGTTAGTCACGCCCTCCAGGATTTCATATTCAAAACATCTGCATATACACCATGAAACAAGTACTCTTGCTCGCCGGTCTTCTTGCATCGGCAATGCCCGGAACCGCTGACACGACGGACGTGAAACAGTTTCGGCACATCGGGCCAATCCCCCTGTCCCTTCCCTTGCAGACCGATACGACGGATGCACTGGGGAAGGTGTTCGACGTAGAAAGCCTGCTGAACGGATTTACCCCCGCGCATCTTATAGATCAGGGCCCCGCCAGCAGCGAAGTCATCCTGCCCTCATCCTCCCTACCGGCGCTCCACCTGGCCGGCTTCTATGCCACCAACCGGCGCTTCGCCACGGGACGCATCCGGATAGACGGTCCCCGGCACCACGTCCTTTACATCGACGGCAAGCGGCAGGACCGGCAGGACTACTCGCTCGAACCCGGCACACACCGTTTCGTCATAAAGGCGCTCGCCGACACGCAGCAGGACGACACGCTCCACGTCGTCCTGACCGGAACGGGAGGGGAAGAACTGCATCCTACGACGGACACCACGCGCATCTACACACTAAAGGACGTGATGAAAGGCCGGCGCATCAGCCATGCCCTCCTCTCGGCCGACGGGAAATATCTGCTCACATACTATGCCACCACACGGATAGACGGCACGACGGCCACCGAACTCCGGCTCTGCGACCTGGCCACAGGACGCACGTCTGCCTGTCCGGCCGGCGCACAGTGGATGCCCGAAGGGCACAGTTATTATCACCTACGCCCGACAACTGACGGCTATGAACTCGTTGCGACAGACGCAGCCGACGGAAGCGAACGCACACTGGCGAGCGATCTGCCCAACGAACGGTATACACTGACCCCTGACGCAAACGCTCTGCTTTTCTACCGCAGCGAGGAACCGCAACGGGAGGACGCCGACCTTACGGAAATTCTGTCTCCGGACGACCGGCAGCCGGGATGGAGGCGACGCTACAACCTGAACCGCCTGGACAGACAGACCGGAACTGTCAGCCCGCTCACATTCGGTCATAGCCTGCAACCGGGCATCTATCTGAGCGACGACGGGCATTATCTCTTTTCACTCATACGGGAAACGCGACTCACCGAACGGCCGTTTTATCTGACCTCTGTCCTCCGCACGGATTTACGGACCATGAAGACCGACACCGTCGTACGGCGGGACGGTTTCGTAAACGGACCGATATATTCCCCCGACGGCAATAGGCTCATCATCGGAGGATCGCCGGAAGCATTCGGAGGCATCGGTCTGGCTGTGGTCGAAGGACAGACCGCAAGCATGTACGACATGCAGCTATACCTCGTCGACATCGGGAAGAAGGAAGTGCGACCTCTCACGAAAGACTTCGACCCGAGCGTGGAAGACTACATGTGGTGCAAAGGCAACAATACGATTTACATCGTGGGGGCCCGGTACGACACGCGGCGTCTCTACACCATCCGTCCCGAGACGGGGCGGATTGCGGAAGTGCCGACCGAGGAGGAATACATCAAATCGTTCAGTGTGGACCGCGACGGGCAGTGGCTGACATACCTGGGCGAAAGCGCATCCAACGGCGAACGGCTCTACCTGCGCAGAAACAAGGACGGCAAGACACGACTGATAGAGGACACGGGACGGAAACGTCTGCAAGGCATCGAGCTCGGGGAGTGTCACGACTATGATTTTGTAAGTTCGCGCGGAGATACCATCCGCGGACGTTTCTATCTGCCTCCCCGCTTCGATGCATCCCGGAACTACCCCCTTATCGTGAACTACTACGGAGGCTGCACGCCCACGGGACGCACCTTCGAAAGCCGCTATCCGCACCACGCATACGCGGCGCTTGGCTATGTGGTCTACGTGATCCAGCCCAGCGGAGCCAGCGGATTCGGCCAGGAATTTTCCGCCCGTCACGTGAATGCCTGGGGCGACTATACGGCCGATGATATCATCGAAGGCACACGAAGTTTCTGTGCCGACCATCCCTATGTCAACCCGAAAAAGATTGGGTGCATCGGAGCCTCCTACGGAGGATTCACGACACAGTTGCTGCAGACACGCACCGATCTCTTCGCCGCCGCCATCTCACACGCCGGCATCAGCAACATCGCCAGCTACTGGGGCGAAGGATACTGGGGCTACTCCTACAGCCAGGTGGCCACGGCCGGTAATTACCCGTGGAACAACCCGGAACTGTATACGGAACACAGTCCGCTGTTCCATGCCGACAAGATACACACGCCGCTACTTTTCCTCCACGGCACGAATGACACCAACGTACCTATCGGAGAGAGCATTCAGATGTTTACCGCGCTGAAACTGCTCGGACGGGAAACGGCTTTCGTCACCGTCAGGGGCGAGAACCATCAGATTCTGGATTTCCACAAACGGCAAAAATGGCAGAACACCATTTTCGCCTGGTTTGCAAAATGGTTGCAGGACGACCCGCTGTGGTGGGACACGCTCTACCCGCCCAAAGATTTGTGACACGGATACGCCGCTTTTTTCGTACCTTTGCAGACTTGAACAGGAGAAGCTACCATGATATATCCCCAGAATTACGAACAGAAGATAGGATTTGACGAAGTGCGCCGGTTGCTCGAAACACATTGTCTGAGCCCGCTGGGCCGGGAACGGGTCGGCCGGATGCAGTTCTGCACCGACATACGCCGCCTGCGCGAATGGCTGGAACAGACACGGGAGTTCATACGCATCCGTGAGGAGGAAGAGGACTTTCCCGACCAGCATTTCTTCGACATGCGCGAGGCGCTCCGGCGCATCCGGCTGGAAGGAACCTATCTCGAAACGGGCGAACTGTATGACCTGAAACGGTCGCTGGACACCATCATCGCCATCGTGCGCTTCCTGACAGGGAGCAACGGCAGCGAAGGTGAGGAGAATACAGGGGAAGAGGATGCGTCCTCCCTGCGCTATCCCGCCCTCGCCCGGCTGACCACGGACGTATCCACTTTTCCTCAGCTCTCGCGACGAATTAACTCCATACTGGACAAATACGGCAAGATAAAGGACTCCGCCTCGGCTGACCTGCTGCGCATACGCCGCGAACTGGCGGCGGCGGAGAGCGGTGTATCCCGCAGTCTGAACGCCATCCTGCGGCAGGCACAGCAGGACGGACTGGTGGAAAAGGATGTTAGCCCGACCCTACGGGACGGACGGCTCGTCATTCCCGTCTCCCCTGCCCTGAAACGCAAAATCAAAGGTATCGTGCACGACGAATCCGCCACAGGAAAGACAGTCTATATCGAACCGGCACAAGTGGTCGAAGCCAACAACCGCATCCGGGAACTCGAGGGAGAAGAACGGCGCGAAATCATCCGCATCCTTCAGGAATTCACGGCGCTGGTACGCCCTGTCAGCCGGGACATCCTCGGCTCGTATGAATTCCTGGCCGAAATAGATTTCATCCGGGCAAAGGCCGGACTGGCGGGACAGACCGGTGCGACAACGCCTTTTATCTCCGACCGCCCCGTCATCGACTGGACCATGGCCGTGCATCCGTTGCTGCAACTGTCGCTAGCGCGGCACGGCAAACGGGTGATTCCGCTGGATATCGAACTGACGCAGCAACGACGCATCCTTATTATCTCCGGACCGAACGCCGGCGGAAAATCCGTATGCCTCAAAACGGTAGGCCTGCTGCAATACATGCTCCAATGCGGACTTCCCGTCCCGTTGGGCGAAAATTCCCGCACGGGTATCTTCCGCCACCTGTTCATCGACATCGGCGACGAGCAAAGCATCGAGGATGACTTGAGCACCTACTCCAGCCACCTGCTCAACATGAAGAACATGATGAAACACTGCGACGGCACCAGCCTGCTGCTCATCGACGAATTCGGCGGGGGCACCGAACCGCAGATAGGCGGCGCCATTGCCGAGGCCGTACTGCGCCGTTTCAACCGCAAAAAGGCATTCGGAGTCATCACCACGCACTACCAGAACCTGAAACACTTCGCCGAGGACAACGAAGGCGTGGTCAACGGTGCCATGCTCTACGACAGGCAACTGATGCAACCGCTTTTCCAGTTGCAGATAGGCAATCCCGGCAGTTCTTTCGCCGTAGAGATAGCCCGCAAGACGGGCATCCCGGAAGAGGTCATCGCCGACGCGTCCGAACTGGTGGGCAAGGAATATATCAACGCCGACAAGTATCTGCAGGATATCGTACGGGACAAGCGATACTGGGAAAGCAAACGGCAGAGCATCCACCAGCGCGAGAAACAGATGGAACAGACCATCGCCCGGTATGAGGCGGAAATAGAGGAACTGCACCGCAGCCGCAAGGAAATCATCCGCAAGGCCAAGGAGGAGGCAGAACAACTGTTGCAGGCCTCCAATGCGAAAATCGAAAACACGATACGGATGATACGGGAAGCGCAGGCCGAAAAAGAGAAAACGCGCACCGTGCGGCGCGAACTGGACGATTTCAAGGAGGCACTGGAGCAGGTGGAGCGGCAGCACGAGGAGGACAAGATTGCCCGCAAGATGAAACAGCTGCAGGAACGGAAGAACCGGCAGGAGGAACGACGCAACAAGAAAGCGGCTGATGCCGGAAAAGCCAGGGAAGAACAGAAACGGGAGGCCGAGGAGGAGGCTCGCCGGACACGACCGCTTGAAACAGGCGACACCGTACGCATACAGGGACAGACGACAGTGGGACGTATCGAAGAAATCGATCGCCAGACAGCCATCGTCACTTTCGGGCAGATGCGCACCAGCGTGAAGGTCAACCGGCTGGAACGTGCCGAAGCACCGGCGCGGAAAGAAGACGGACGGCAGAGCATCACCTATGTGAGCAAGCAGACACAGGACGCCGTATATGAAAAGAAACTCCATTTCCGCCAGAACATCGACGTGCGGGGCATGCGGGGCGACGAAGCTCTCCATGCCGTCATGTATTTTATCGACGATGCCATTCTGCTGAGCATCTCCCGCGTGCGTATCCTGCACGGCACGGGGTCGGGCATCCTGCGCACTCTCATCCGCCAGTATTTGGGCACGGTGCCCGGCGTGAAAGACTACCACGACGAGCACGTGCAATTCGGCGGTGCAGGCATCACGGTGGTGGACCTGGCATAATCCCTCGTTATTATAAAGAGGCTGTCTAACAACTGAAGTTAGGCAGTCTCTGTTTTTGTGTAAAACCTAGGAGATTCAGGCGACATTTACTTTGCGAGAGTTATTCACCGGATAATTGCTTAAATTAGGACTCTTATAATGCCATTTCACGGATTTTTGTGGCAAAAATATGCGCAAAAAAGAGGATTTATCCCATTTCAGGGCAAGTTTCCTCAGA
>CAMWUI010000043.1 GCA_947177395.1 uncultured Paraprevotella sp. | reverse complement strand
GCGGTGCGCTGGGGGGCGGCAGCCGTGGCGGCTGTCTGTCGGGGGGCGTCTGCCGCAGCAGGCTGAGCCTGGGGGGCGGACTGTTGGAATACGGGTTTTAGAATGTCGGCAGGGCGGCGCCCCGCCCCGGCATCATCGTCCCCTTCGCCCAGCTGGGCCACCTGTATGAGGGTGATTTCCACCAGCAGCCGCTTGTTTTTGCTCGTGCGGTAGTTCAGGTCGCAGTCGTTGCACAGTTTGATGGCCCGGTAGAGGAATTTGACGGGGCACCGCTGCGCCTGTTCGCGATAGCGGGCGCGCACGTCGTGGCTCACTTCCAGCAGGGCCAGCGTGGCCTCGTCCCGGCTCACCAGCAAGTCGCGCAGGTGGGAGGCCAGTCCGCCGATGAAGTGGCTGCCTTCGAAGCCGTGTTCCAGTACTTCGTTGAAGAGCAGCATGCATTGGGCCACGTCGTTCTTCAGGAACAGGTCCGTCAGTCGGAAATAGTAGTCATAGTCCAGTACGTTCAGCGTCTCTATGGCCTGCTTGTACGTGATGCTGCCTCCGGAGAAGCTGGCCACCTGGTCGAAGATGGAGAGCGCGTCGCGCATGCCGCCGTCGGCCTTCTGGGCGATGACGTTCAGGGCTTCCGGCTCGTAGGTGTAGCCTTCGCTTTCGGCCACGGACGCCAGATGCTTCACGGTGTCCTCCACGGTCATGCGGTTGAAGTCGTAAATCTGGCACCGGCTGAGTATGGTGGGCAGGATTTTGTGCTTTTCCGTCGTGGCAAGGATGAAGATGACATGGGCGGGCGGCTCTTCCAGGGTTTTCAGGAACGCGTTGAAAGCCGCGGTGGACAGCATGTGGACCTCGTCGATGATGAACACCTTGTAGCGCCCCACCTGCGGCGGTATGCGCACCTGTTCGATCAGGGCGCGTATGTCTTCCACCGAGTTGTTCGAGGCGGCGTCCAGTTCGTGTATGTTCAGCGACCGTTGTTCGTTGAATGCCCGGCAGGACTCGCACTCGTTGCATGCTTCGCCTCCTTCGGCCGGTTGCAGGCAGTTGATGGTCTTGGCGAAGATGCGGGCACAGGTGGTCTTGCCCACGCCACGCGGACCGCAGAACAGGTAGGCGTGCGCCAGTTTGCCTGTCGCGATGGCGTTTTTCAGCGTCGTGGTCAGTGCGCCCTGTCCGACGACGGAATCGAACGTCGACGGCCTGTATTTGCGGGCGGAAACTATGTATTCTTCCATGGGGATGAATGCTTTGGTTGGTTGGTTCTATTCGTCATTTTACAAAAGTAGCAAAAAAACTCGGCTCTTTGTTGCTGCGGGGGGAAATATTTTACTTACCTTTGTGCCTATACCCGGTTCATCGGGATTAAAAGCGAAGGAAGTATGAGTCGACTGAATACAATGTGGAATCTGATCTGTCGCAACAAGTATTGGTTTGCGGTGATTGTGTTTGTCTTGCTTGTGGGCGTACTGGACGAGAACAGTTTCTGGAACCGCTACGGGCATCAGATGGCCATACGCGACCTGAAGAGCGAGATACGGATGTACACCGAACGCTACGAACATGACACGGAGCGTTTTCTGGAACTGGAAAAGGACCCGGCCGCCATCAAGAAAATCGCGCGGGAGCGTTACTTTATGAAAGTGGAGGATGAGGATGTATTCGTGTTCGTAGACGGGGAGGACGAATGAAGGCATTGGGATTCTGGCAGAACTTGGTATTCAGGGCCGGTGGTGTGATGGTGGTGGCTGGGGCCGTGCTCAGCATTACGGGCGGGGTGATAGCTTTCTGGCTGTTCGCGGCGGGTGCCTTGTGTTTTTCGGCCATGCAGATGGCGGCCCGTTACGAAGGGCGCAATCTGGTGGTGAAGCGCCTTCGGCGCCAGCAGCTGGCAGGTGCCTTGTTTCTTCTGCTGTCGGCCGCGGCGATGGGAATGCAGGTGTTCCGGATCGGGTATTTCGGGCACAACGAATGGGTGATCTGTCTGCTCGTGTCCTGTGTCTATGAGGTGTATACGGCATTCCGTATTCCAGCGGAACTGGAGAAGGAGAAGTCCCGCGGGTGAATTGTCCCTCCCTTTTGTTTTCTTAAAAAAAACGAAATCCTTCATTTTCCTGTTTTATCTTTTCGTTACGTCAAAGATAGGACGTATCTTTGTTTACGGATTAATGTCACATCAAACATAGAAAAACGATGAAGAATTGGTTTGCCCCGCTGGCGGCGTTGCTGCTTTTGGTCTCATGCGCGGAACAGTATAATATTGAAGGAAAGAGCTCGATCGTCATTCTGGATGGAAAGACGCTTCATCTGAAGGCGTTCCGTAACGGCGATCTTGTGAGTATAGATTCATGCGAGGTGGTGCATGGCAGATTTAAGTTCACGGGGCCGCTGGATTCCGTGGAAATGGTCAATTTGTTCATGGGAGACGAGAGTTTGATGCCGCTGGTGCTTGAAAAGGGGGATTTGAAGATAAACATTGACATTGCGAGGCAGACGGTCACCGGCAGCGAGCTTAACGATTCGCTCTACAAGTTTATCCTACGGAAGAACAGGATCGACGGAGAGCTGGCCGAATTGCCCCGGCGGGAAAGCCGGATGATCATGGACGGCATGAGCCACAGGGAGATTGTCGCCCTGCTCAGCGCCAAAGCTGACAGCCTGGCGAGGGAGGACGACCGGCTGGTGACCCATTTTGTCATAGACAATATGGGAAATGTGCTGGGAGCGGGCGTTTTCATGATAGTGACCAGCGCCTTCCCTTATCCGGTGATCACTCCTCAGATCGAGCAGATTATGCTGGAGGCCTCTCCGGAGTTTAAGGAGCATCCCTATGTGAAAGAGTACATGTCGTTGGCGGAGGAAAATATGCGGCGGATGAACGGCGAGGAGAAGTGACGGCGAAAGTAATATAAGAACGAAGGAGCGGAATGGTACACGTACCATTCCGCTCCTTCGCTTTTGTTGTCCGTTTACTTAGATGCCTTTTACATGTATACGTTGGTGATACCGGTTTTGTTGCGGCGGATGATTTCAAAGTTGGGGGCGACATCGTAGAAGGCCTTGTCTTCAATGACGGTGTTCAGGGGGACATAGGCGCGTTCCAGGGACGGGCATTTTTCTACGCCGTATGCCTCGATGAGCTCGGTGCCTTCCGCAAACTCTATCGTTTTCAGGCCGGGCTGGTCGAATACGGTATTCTTTTCTACTTTGTTCATCGGGAGCAGACTGAGGCATTCGAGTTTGCCGGGGATATAATAAAGGTAACGGTTTGCCCCGTTTTTCTCGTACACGGCCCCTTCGTAGCTGCACAGTCTTGGGTTGGATTCGTCTATCTGGATGTCCGTCAGGTTTTTGCCCTGTAAATTCAGGCCGATTATGCTGACCCCGAACGTTTCGATGTTCTTGCCGATATACAGGCTGGTGATGTTTTCGGGCAGCGGGGCATGAGGATTCAGTGATTTGATGCGGAAGCCCTCCACGCTGAAGGGGATGGCGGTCTCTGCTTCTCCCTGTTTCACTTGCGCGATATTCAGGTAGCTGTCACGGAAGTCGTACGTGAATTCATCATCTTCAAACAGCGCGATGTCTGTTTGTGTGGGGGCGAGAAAACGGTATGTGCCGACGGATGCGGCGTCGAAATCCCCTTTGTTCGTGGTGTCGCATACGCGCCATTTCCCGTTGTAGTAGGCGTAGTTCCAGGCATGCCCCATGCCGTAGAGATAGCCGTTTACGATGATGGCCGGGATGTCTTGCGTCAGAAGCATAACCTTGGTGAGGTTGGAGTATCCCTGGCATATTGCCTTGCGGTTGATGAACACCGGATAAGGGTCGTTGTCGGCAAAATCGTATTTTATGTTTGTGGAAACCCAATTGAAGATGGCCTTGTATTTGGCGGCTTCGTTGGCGCAGTCTTTTACGAGGGCGTCTGTAAACTCTTTGATTTCCTGAAACTGTGCGTCCGTAATGTTGAGCTCTCCGATAGCAAGGGCGCGGTCGGGCTCCGTCTTTTTCAGCAGGGCCAGCAAGTTCTCGGCTCCGGTACCGTTCAGGGAAACGGAACCGTCGTCCTGTGGGAAATCCAGAGTTGTGAAATTTACGTTTTCGACATTGTCCGGGGCGGTGCCGTCGGGCAGCCGCATGTCATCGTTTTCGTTGCTGCACGATGATAGCAACGCTAAAGAACAGCACAATACTGCTCCTTTAAGGTTTGTCTTTCTCATAATATGTAGTTAAAATTGGGCGGCCTGCCTCGTTTTTCTCCATCGGTTGCGGCAGGACCTTCAGGCAGCCGGCGGAGTTTTTCGGGCATCAAATATACAAAAAAAGCTTCAACCGTGGCATTGTTCCTCGTGAAAAACGGACCGGCGCTATGAAGAGACGGATGTTTGCCGTCGTTTCCGGTAGAGCTGATAAGAGTTGTAGACATTGTGCCACACGCTGTAGAAGCCTCCGGCGATGGAGGTGACGGGAGTGAAGAATGTATATCCCATCCAGATAATCAGAACGGTGTTCTTCTGTCCCAGGGACTGGCCGGCGGTGATGCTGTCTCCGTAACATTTGCCGATGGACCGGCCCAGTGCGAACTGAAGTATGCAGCATAACAACGAGGCGGCGGCGATGCCGGTCTGGCTGGTAAAATCTACGGTGCTGTGGGCGATGCTTCTGGCCGTGATGCTGATGGCGATGGCCAGAGACACTGCCCAGAGGTAGAAGGCCAGGTCTTTGCAGGACAGGATGCGCCGATGGAACCACGGCAGGAAACGGCGCACCAGCAGAGCGGCCAGGAATGGTCCGAAAAGCAGCGGGAACACTTTGCTGACGATCAGTGAGAAAGATGACAGAAAGTCTTGCCCGGGGTGCGGATGGATGACAGGTACGACCAGGGGGACGACGATGGCTGTCGCCAGATTGATGAAAATCGTATAGGTGGTGAGGCTGGATGCATTGCCTCCCAGTTTACCTGTGATGACGGCGGCGGCGGTTGCCGTGGGGCATATCATGCAGAGCATGGCCCCTTCGGCCACGACCTTTCCCGGCAGGTGCGGAAAGCAGTGGACGGCTAGGGCTATCAGGCAGAATGCTACGACTTGTATCAGCAGCAGCCACAAGTGCCAGAGTCTGGGTTTCAGGTCATGCGGGTTTACTTTGCAGAACGTGATGAAGAGCATGGCAAAGATGAGCAGGGGCTGCAGAAAGACTATGGTCGAGAGCAGGGCGGGCTTCAGGGGGAACAAAAAAGGAGTGTGGGCAAAAACGAGATAGCCGGCGACTCCCGCCAGCATGGAGATGGGAAGGGTCCAGTTTTTGATAAAAGAAATGATATTCATTCTTTATTCATTTATTTTTTCGTTGCAAAGGTACGTTTTTTGGTCTCTCGTTGTTCTGTTTGCCGGGGATAATTTGTGGGAACCGTTTTTTTTGGTTACCTTTGTACCGTATAAATAGAACAGATAATTATGTAATGTGATAATTGTCCGTTTTTTGATTACTTAATTAATATTTTTCAGACTCAATGAATTTGTATATTCGTTATTTTGACGAAGAATGTGTGGTGGGCAGCGTGGATGAAGCTGTCGATTTTTTGTCTTCTATTCCGGGGATTACTCTCGATGAATATGTGATCGGGGATTTACGGCAGTATGTGGCCGGTTCCGTACATTATCCGAAGCGTTACAAGGTGCGTCCCCGTGTGTATTTTATTGTCATCAAGACTACGGCCAATACATTGGAGGAATTTAAAGCGCATGGCGGAAAGATGCAGATGCCGGCTGGCGGCGGAGGCGGTGAAGCGGTACCTCTTCGCGCAGCCGCGGAGTCGGTCGGCTGGTATGAGGGACGTATCCTTTTCAAGCGTGTTATTTCTATTCCGGGAACCAATAAGTTTCAATACAAGGATACGAATTTCTGTGCCCGTGTGAAAGCCCATAATGCGGCGGAATGTTACAATCGTATCGTGACTCACTTGCGTCAGCGAGAGGATGTGGACTCGCGCAGTCAATTTCCTTCCATGAAGGGACGCAATTTTACATGGAAATATTTGGGAACGACATTGCCGCAAACGTGAAAAGCGTTGGGGTACGGGATTGGAATATAGGAATCTATATGGATAAGCGGAAGAAACGGTGTTTCGGAAGCTTATCTTTTTTATTATGTCTTATGTCGGTCCGGGAGGATGCGGAGGCAACGTCTTTATTTATGAAACAGGCGTCGGATTCCCCGTACAACCGTCAATCCCAGCGTGACGCCTTTGTACAAAGCCACGCCTTGGTTGAATAAGTGAAGAAATGTGCCGGTGCGCCCGCCAGCAATGACCGGCGGTTCGAACATCTGCGAAGTCATGGATTTCATCCGCTGGCTGCAATCGCGCAATTCGACGCATGTTTTCTCCTTTTCGTCACGGATATACTGCAGGATGTCGGTATTATGTAAGTCCTGATTATTTATCTTCATGCGCGGGTGTATGATTAATGAATAAGGAGGCCATCAGTCGGGCCAGCGGTTGGATGACGAATTTGTTGCGGTTGAGGTAAAAGAAGAGAAGGAGTAGGCCGAGAAATATGGCTATCAGGGCGAAGCCCAAAGGCAGACTGTGGAGCAGGTCTCCGATGTAGTAGGCCAGGGCGAAAGTGGCGAACAGCAACAGCATGGAGGCCAGTATGAGCGCCACGGCTCCTATCGCGATGGCGGACAATAGAACAGTCAGTTTTTCAGCGGCATCCAGCATGACAAACCTTTTTTGGAGCTCAAGATAATGTTTAAGCTCCAAAAAAAGTTTATGCATACTGTCTATGTCTTTTTTCTCCGAAAACATAGTTCTGGGGCTTATGCGTCCTCTCCGGCCTTGATTTCCTCTGCGATTTCGTCAACGAGAGAATCCATTTCCTTGCGGTTCAGCCGGATGCCTCTCTTGCGGAGAGCTTCCACGATTTTATCGCGTGTGTCCGTGCCTTTTTCGGGGGCGAACAAGATGCCTGCTGCGGCGCCGACAGCGGCTCCGCTGATGAATGCTGCCAAATAATTCAATGCTTTCATATCTTTCCTTGTTTTTATTGGGTTTGCGGGCAAAGGTATTACTTTTTTGCGTATGTGCAACAGGTGCCGGTGCTTTTTTCAGGATAAAAAGCCGTTTTATGAGATAATTAATGATTTTTTGCATGTATTCTTGGTTGTCTTGAAAATTATGTCGTACCTTTGTTTCAGACATTTGCCGATACGGTGGAAAGACCGGACGGGGATGGGGTAAGATATTAATTCATTTAAATATAAATATCAGATATGAAGAAATTAGTAGTGTTAGGTTTGTGTGTGGGAACAGTTGTGGCTTTGTCTTCCTGCAAGAGCAAGGAGAGTGCTTATAAGAGAGCTTATGAGGAAGCTAGAAATAAGCAGACGACTGTGGTGGAGGAAAATCCCGTTCAGCAGCAGACGCCTGTGGAGGTGACTCCGCTGGTTCCGTCCACACAGAATCCGGTGGATGTAAGCAATGTGCCCGTACGTACGGAAAATGTAACGGTGATTTCCGGTGCAGGATTGAAAGCGTACAGTGTGGTATGCGGTAGTTTCGGCGTGAAAGCGAATGCCGAACGTTTGCAGGGAACTTTGGCAGGTGCAGGTTATGCCGCGCAGATTGTATACAATGCCGGTATCAACATGTATCGTGTGGTGGCTTCCACTTATGCGGACAAGGGAGCGGCCGTACAGTCACGTGATGTATTGCGCGCTCAGTATCCTGACGCATGGTTGCTTTGCACAAAGTAATCGTGGTTGGTCGGAAAGATTCTGATTTTAAATAGGGAAAAGGAATTGTCTGATTCATTCGAATCATCGGGCAATTCCTTTCTTTCATATTTCTCATCATACTTTAAAACGCCTGTTAACTTCTTTTTATGAGGTATTTGGAAGTTATTCCGGCGAGAATCGTTAATTTTGCAAACTATGGGACGGGTTTTGGCTATAGATTATGGAAAGAAAAGGACCGGGCTGGCTGTTACGGATCCTCTGCAGTTGATTGCCAACGGACTGACAACTGTGGATACACAAGTAGCGGCCGATTATATCGTGAATTACGTTCGGCGCGAACGTGTGGAGCGTATCGTGATGGGCCAGCCGAAGCAGATGTCCGGGGAGCCGTCGGAAAACATGCAGCGGGTCTCTCTCTTTACAAACCGTCTGAAGAAACTTCTGCCTGATATCCCCATAGAGTATTTCGACGAGAGATTCACTTCCGTATTGGCTCATAAAGCCATGTTGGACGGGGGATTGAAAAAGAAAGACCGCCGCAACAAGGCGCTGGTGGATGAAATCAGTGCTACCATTATCCTGCAGGGATGGATGGAGTCGCACAGGCCATATTGACAATTAATAATAAATAAACACAAATGATATTACCTATTTACACGTACGGACAGCCTGTATTGAGAAAGGTGGCTGAGGATATAACGCCGGATTATCCCGGTTTGCAGCAGTTGATTACGGATATGAGCGAGACACTTGAGCGTTCCGAAGGAGTAGGACTGGCCGCTCCGCAGGTCGGTTTGCCCATCCGTCTGGTGCTGATTCATCTGGACATGCTGGCCGACGAGATGCCGGAATACAAGGATTACAGGCGGGTGTTCATCAATCCGCGTATTGTGGAATACGATGATTCGGATACCGAAGTGATGGATGAGGGATGCCTGAGTATTCCCGGCCTGCATGAGCCGGTGCGTCGGCCCAAACGTATTCATGTGACTTATCAGGACGAAACGTTTGCCGAACATGATGAATGGGTGGAAGGATACCTCGCCCGTGTCATGCAGCATGAGTTCGACCATCTGGAGGGCAAGATGTATATCGACCGCTTGTCGATGTTGCGTAAACAAATGATTAAGGGAAAACTGTCTTCTCTGTTGAAAGGAGATTTCCGGTGTGATTACAAGGTGAAGATGAAAAGATAATGCGGCTGGCCGGGAAAGTATGGGTCTGGTGGCTCCTGTGTCCGTTGTCCGGATGGGCACAAATAAATACGGAGCGTATGATGATGATGGGGCGTACGGCGCTTTCATACGAGGACTATGTGCTTTCCATCCAGCGTTTTAATCTGGTGATAAATTCAAAGCCCTATCTGTCGGAACCTTATTTCTTTCGCGGGCTGGCCAAGTTTTATCTGGAGGATTATGTCGGTGCGGCGTCGGATTGTGACAAGGCTATCGAACTGAACCCGTTCCGTTCGGACAGTTATCAGTTGCGGGGATTGTGCAGGGTGAACCGGAAGGAATACGAGTTGGCTTCCGGGGATTATCGGAAGGTGGTGGAACTGGATCCCATGAATAAGCCGTCCCGGCATAATCTGGTGCTTTGCTGTATGGAAATGAAGCGTTATGAAGAAGCGGAAACGGAACTGGACAATATGATCAGACTGTGGCCTTCTGATGCAGAGAGCTATACTATGAAGGCGCAGGTGAATTTGTTGCAGGGAGATACGGTGCAGGCATTGACATGGGTCGACAAGGCGTTGGAGGTGAATGCCTACGAAGGGCAGGCATGGAGTCTGCGGTCGATGATTGATTTGCAGTCCGGACGCTATGAGAAGGCGGAGGAGGCACTGGACAAGGCTATTCTGCAAAAGCCCCGTGAGTCCGGTCTTTATATCAATCGTGCTTTGGCGCGCTATCATCAGAAGAATCTTCGGGGAGCCATGGAGGATTATGATACGGCGCTTGATATTTTCCCTGGTAGCTATCTGGGGCATTACAACCGGGGATTGTTGCGGGCTCAGGTCGGTGACGACAACCGGGCTATTGAGGATTTCGATTTTGTGCTGGAGCAGGAACCGGACAATATGATGGCTTTGTACAACCGGGCTCTTCTGTTGGATAACACTGGGGACTATCAGGGGGCGATACGTGATGTGTCGACAGTGATAGACGCTTATCCGGAGTTCTGGACCGGATATCAGTATCGAGCTTCTGTCCGCCGCAAGGCCGGAGATATAAAAGGGGCGGAACAGGATGAATTTAAAGTGTTGAAGGCTACGCTGGACCGCCGTTATGGAGGAACTCGTCCGCAGACCGGTCAGCAGACCCGTAAGCAGAGCGAACGCAATATGGAAGATTTTGACAAACTGGTGGTGGCCGATACGGAAGAAACCGTCAGTCAGTATGCCAATGAATATCGCGGAAAAGTACAGGACCGTCAGGTGGAACTTTCTCCGGAACCTATGTTTGTGTTGAGTTTTTATCGAAAGAACTCTGAAATCAGCCAGAAAAAGGGCTTTCATGCACTGGTGGAGGATTTGAACAACAGCGGTCTGTTGTGGCGTACTTTATATATAACGAACAGTGAACAGTCTTTGGACGAAGAGAGTTTCCGGCTTCATCAGGCGTCTGTTGAAAAACTGACGGAAGACATTGCCCTTCATCCCGATGATGCCCGTCTTTATCTGGTGCGTGCGCTGGAATACTATATGGTGTACGATCTGGAGTCGGCCATGAAGGATATTGAGAAGTGTATAACGATGGATTCGTCATCCGTTCTGGGTTATTGGACGCGTGCGCAGGTTCGTGCGAAAATGCAGTCTGTCGAGGTTCAGGAAAGTGTGTCTGTTCAGTCGGAGAGCCTAAAGCCTAAAACCGACCGGCGGATTGCCGCCCGTTCGCTTTTTGCAGACTGGCAGGAGGCGGCCCGGCTGGCTCCCGATTTCGTTTATACCTATTATAATATAGGTACGTTCCATTTGCATTTGGAGGAATATCAGGCTGCTGAGGATGCTTTCACGGAAGCCATTGCGCGGGAGCCGGACTTCGCGGAAGCGTATTACAACCGCGGTATCGTCCGCATCAAGAACGGGCGTGTCAAGGAGGCCGTGGCGGATTTGAGCCGTGCCGGTGAGCTTGGTCTCTACAAGGCTTATAACCTGATAAAACGCTATTCAAAGGACGAAGGGAAATAGTCTCAGGCGGACTCCTTTTTAACTATATAAAGGTTTTTGGTGTTTTTTTGCCGAGTATTTTGAAAAAATAGCTATTTTTGCATCTTTAAAAGAAGATAACATTTTAATAAGATGATAAAGATAACATTTCCAGACGGCTCAGTGCGTGAATATGAAGCCGGAGTGACAGGTTTGCAGATTGCAGAAAGTATATCTTCACGTTTGGCACAGGATGTGCTTGCATGTGGCGTGAACGGTGAGACGGTGGAATTGAATCGTCCTATCGACGGGGATGCTTCCGTTGTGTTATACAAGTGGGAGGATGCAGAGGGAAAGCATGCGTTCTGGCATACTTCCGCCCATCTGATGGCCGAAGCGTTGCAGGAACTTTATCCGGGTACGCAGTTCGGTATAGGGCCGGCTATAGAAAACGGGTTCTATTACGATGTGATGCCGCCGGCAGGAACGGTGATTCGGGAAGCTGATTTCACGAACATAGAAAAGAAGATGATGGAGCTGGTGCAGCGTAAGGAACAGCTTGTACGCGAGAGCATTTCGAAGGCAGACGCGCTGGATTTCTTTGCCGCACGGGGACAGGAATATAAGAATGAACTGATTGCTGAACTGGAGGACGGAAAGATTACCACTTATACTCAGGGGGCGTTTACGGATTTATGCCGTGGTCCGCATCTGATGTCCACGTCGCCGATAAAGGCCGTGAAGGTGACAGCCGTGTCTTCTGCCTATTGGCGGGGAGATGAGAAACGTCCGCAGATGACGCGTATCTATGCCATTTCATTCCCGAAGAAGAAACTGTTGGATGAATATCTGGCATTGCTGGAAGAAGCCAAGAAACGCGACCACCGGAAAATCGGTAAGGAGATGGAACTCTTTATGTTTTCAGAGCGTGTGGGCAAGGGACTACCCATGTGGCTGCCGAAGGGTACCGCGTTGCGGCTCCGGTTGGAAGACTTCTTGAAGAAAATACAGAAACGTTATGGATATCAGCAGGTAATGACTCCGCATATCGGAGGAAAGAACCTGTATGTTACTTCCGGACATTACGCCCATTACGGTAAGGATTCGTTCCAGCCTATCCATACACCGGAAGAAGGTGAGGAGTATATGCTGAAACCGATGAATTGCCCGCATCATTGTGAAATCTATGCATGGAAGCCTCGTTCGTATAAAGACCTTCCTTTGCGTCTTGCCGAGTTCGGTACGGTTTACCGGTATGAACAGAGCGGTGAGTTGCACGGATTGACCCGCGTACGTTCGTTTACGCAGGATGATGCCCACATTTTCTGCCGTCCGGATCAGGTGAAGGATGAGTTTATCCGTGTCATGGAGATTATTCAGATTATCTTCGGTGCACTGAATTTTGAGAACTTTGAAGCCCAGATTTCTCTGCGTGATCCGAATAACAAAGAAAAATACATAGGATCTGATGAAGTGTGGGCGGAGGCGGAAAATGCTATTATAGAGGCATGCCGGGAGAAGAATCTGCCTGCTCGTGTCGAGTATGGAGAGGCCGCGTTCTATGGTCCGAAACTAGACTTTATGGTGAAAGATGCTCTGGGACGCCGTTGGCAGCTGGGGACTATTCAGGTGGACTATAATCTGCCGGAGCGCTTTAAACTGGAATATACCGGCGAAGACAATCAGAAACACCGTCCGGTAATGATTCATCGGGCACCGTTTGGTTCTATGGAGCGTTTCTGCGCCGTGCTCATAGAGCATACGGCCGGGCATTTCCCGCTGTGGCTTACGCCCGATCAGGTGGCGATATTGCCGATCTCCGAGAAATTCAATGACTATGCGCGCCAGCTGGCAACCTATTTCGAAGAGCAGGATGTGCGTACTGTCGTAGATGACCGTAATGAAAAAATAGGTCGTAAGATTCGCGACAATGAAATGAAACGCATACCATATATGTTGATTGTGGGCGAGAAAGAAGCTGCGGAAGGAACAGTTTCTGTTAGAAAACAAGGAGAAGGTGACCAGGGAAGTATGAAATATGAGGATTTTGCGAAAAAAGTTACCGAAGAAGTTCGCTGTATGCTAAATAAGTATTAAATTTGCGGTCGATTTTGAAGCAAACAAGAAAATATCAAGACAATTAAAGAAGGACGAATCGTTTCTTGAATGAAAAAAGACAATTTAAAGCAACAGTATCGTGTCAATGAACAGATACATGTACGTGAAGTTCGTATTGTAGGTGATGATGTGGAATCAACAGTGATGCCTACAGCCAAAGCATTGCAATTGGCTGATGCGAGAGGTGTCGATCTGGTAGAGATTTCACCGAATGCGGTTCCTCCTGTATGTCGTTTGATAGATTATAGCAAATTCCTGTACCAGCAGAAGAAACGTCAGAAAGAGATGAAAGCCAAGCAGGTGAAGGTGGACGTAAAGGAAATCCGTTTTGGACCACAGACTGACGACCATGACTACAACTTTAAGTTGAAGCATGCGCAGGGCTTTCTGTCGGATGGCGACAAGGTGAAAGCTTACGTGTTTTTCAAAGGACGGAGTATCCTCTTTAAAGAACAGGGTGAAGTGTTGTTGCTGAGATTCGCCAATGATTTGGAGGAATATGGCAAAGTGGAACAAATGCCGGTGTTGGAAGGTAAGCGTATGACCATCTTTATAGCTCCCAAGAAACAGGCGGGAGGAGTGAAGAAAGAGAAAACTGCCGCAGGACCTGTGCCGAACAAATCGGAGAAGGTCCAGCCCAAAGCCAATGCTCCGAAAGAGTATCAGGGGCCGCGGGTGGAAGGAGAAGACTGAAAAAGGGATGTGCGTAACGCCTTGGTATAGCGTTGCCACTCTTAATTAATAATCATCTAAAATAAAACAAAATGCCAAAAGTAAAGACTAATTCCGGTGCCAAAAAAAGATTCGCTCTTACCGGAACAGGTAAAGTAAAAAGACACCACGCTTTTCATAGTCATATCTTGACTAAGAAGACTAAGAAGCAGAAGAGAAACTTGGTTCACGATGATATCGTGGTTACGGCCAATATGAAACAAGTGCGCGAGTTGCTCAATATGCGTTAATAAACAGGCGAGGTAAGTATTATTAATTTATTAACCGGATGTTTCAGCACAAAGTTCGTCTCTTTGATATAGAGGACGGCGCTGACATTCACAATCAGTAAAATTATGCCAAGATCAGTAAATCATGTTGCTTCAAGAGCAAAGAGAAAGAAAATATTAGGTTTGACCAGAGGTTACTTCGGCGCCCGCAAAAACGTGTGGACGGTAGCGAAGAACACTTGGGAGAAAGGTTTGACGTATGCGTTCCGTGATCGTCGCAACAAGAAGCGCAATTTCCGCGCTCTGTGGATTCAGCGTATCAATGCCGCCGCTCGTCTGGAAGGTATGTCATATTCTCAGTTGATGGGTGCTTTGCACAAGGCTGGTATTGAAATCAACCGTAAGGTATTGGCCGATTTGGCTGTAAATCATCCAGAGGCATTCAAGGCTATTGTTGCCAAGGTGAAGTAATCTTTGGATTAAAGTTATATGAGAATGGGAATCATCCTTTTATAAAGGTTTGATTCCCATTTCTGTTTTTATAAAGATGAATCGATATAATCTTATTGCCGTATTGGGACCTACGGCATCGGGGAAAACCGCTTTGTCTGTTGCGTTGGCGCGGCGGATTGGAGGGGAGATTATCAGTGCGGACAGCCGTCAGGTGTATCGGCGTATGGATATAGGGACGGGGAAAGATTTGGCAGATTACGTATGCGATGGAGGGCATGTCCCTTACCATTTGATAGATATAGTGGAGCCAGGGTATAAATATAATGTTTTTGAATACCAGAGGGATTTTCTGCTTGCATACGAAGAAGTAGTGAAACATGGAAATGTTCCCTTGTTGTGTGGGGGAACCGGATTGTATCTGGAGTCTGTGTTACGTGGTTATCGTCTGATTCCCGTACCGGAAAATATGGCCTTAAGAAAGAAACTGGAAGGTAAGTCGCTGGAAGAGCTTACAGTTTTGTTGGCTACGTATAAGAAACTTCATAATACGACGGATGTAGACACCTGTAAACGTGCGATCCGTGCTATCGAGATTGAGGAATATTATCGTGTGCATCACGTTGATGAACGGCCTTTTCCGGTGCTGAAAAGCTTGGTTGTGGGGATAGATTTGGATAGGGAACTTCGCCGCAATAAAATATCCCGGCGGTTGCGTGACCGTTTGGAGGAAGGGATGATAGACGAAGTGAAAGGATTGTTGGACGAAGGGATTTCTGCTGAGAATCTTATTTATTATGGTCTGGAATATAAATATATCACGCTGTATGTTACGGGGAAACTATCGTATGATGAAATGTTTCGTTCCTTGGAAATTGCCATTCATCAGTTTGCCAAACGGCAGATGACCTGGTTTCGGGGGATGGAGCGGCGTGGCATATCTGTTCATTGGCTGGATGCCTCCTTGGCTATGGAAGAAAAATTGTCTATAATAGAAGAACTTTATAGAGAGCGGGAAAATAAAGCGTGATAGTTTTGCACATTTTTGTGGTAAAATGTGTATTTTTGCCGTCTAAATAAAGAGACTATGGCCGTTGAAGCATCAAGATGGGGGATAATTTATTGTCCGAAGGAAGGGATTACTTCCACTCACAAGCAATGGCAGGCAATTTGCCGCTATCTGAATGAGAAGCGGGTTGAATATGATTTTGTTCAAAGCGAGGGGAAAGAATCTGTGGAGCGTCTGGCCGCCATGCTGGCTCAAAACGGCTATAGAACTATAATAATTGTAGGAGGGGATGCTGCTTTGAACAGGGCGCTCAACGGGTTGCTTTCTGTGGGAGAAGAGGCTCGTACGCATGTTGCATTGGGAGTGATTCCTTATGGGTGGGCGAACGATTTTGCACAGTATTGGGGATTTGAAGAAGATGATTATAAACGAACGATAGACTGGCTGATCCTTCGTAGGTTGCGTAAAGTGGATGTGGGGTGTTGTGTTATCCAGCAGGATGGGGGAGACCATACACGTTATTTTTTGAATTGTGTGAATGTTGGTTTGGTGGCCAGTATTATGAACATTCGGCACACCACGCAACGTTTTTGGGGAATGCGCAGTCTGTCTTTCTTTTCATCTGCTTTTCTGCTGTTGTTCCAACGTATGGAAACAAAAATGCATTTTATTGTTAATAAGGATGTTATTGACAGACGCGTAATGACAGTGTGCGTGAGTAGCGCTTCTGGATACGGGCAAACGCCCAGCGGAGTACCTTATAATGGGATGCTGGATGTTTCTGTTGTGCCACACTTGAAAGTCATGCAGATGTTGGAAGGATTCTGGATGTTGGCCAAGGGGCGTTTCCTGAATCATAAGAATGTGAAATCGTACCGTACCCGTAGGGTGAAGTTTGTTAATTTCGGGAAAGCACTTGTCAGCTTGGATGGCAGTGTATGGAAAGAGGCTACTGCGCCCTTGGATATAATGATACATCATGAATGGATTGATTTTATAATCCCTTCTTAATGGAGATTTTATCCGATTTTGGAAATCTTTTCCAGTTCCTCTTCGTTAATGATTTTTATCTTTCGTCCGTCTATGGCAATCAGTTGCTCGCTGGCGAAGTTGGATAAGGTACGGATGGCATTGGCTGTTGTCATGTTTGACAGGCAGGCCATGTCTTCTCGTGAAAGGTAAATGCTTAAAGTGGCTCCATCCTCTTCCAATCCATAACTTTCTTTCAAAAACAGAATGGCTTCGGCCAGTCGGCCGCGGATGTGTTTTTGGGTAAGGTTCACCGTTCTTTCGTCTGCGACTCCCAGATCGATGGCTAATTGCTGGATGAAGAACCATGCAAGCCGGTTGTTTTCACTCATCAGGTGGGTAATGACTCTGAGAGGAATCAGGCAAATGGTTGACGGCTCGAATGCTGCTGCTGCCGTGATAAACGGCTGTTCTGCGAAATAGGCACGATAGGCAAAATATTCTACAGGTTTGATGACTCGGATAATCTGGTTGCGTCCGCTTACGCCGTTTTTGAATATTTTTACTTTTCCGCTAAGCAGGCACATTAGTTGGTTCGGGCGTTCCCCTTCGCTGTAAATGGCTTCGTTTCTTTTGTAGGAGCGAACGGTTATGTATGGAGCCAGAAATTCTTTTTGCTCTTCAGTCAGAAGTTCCCACAATATGGATATTTTCTCGAGCACTTCTTTTCTGCTAAGTTCTTTCCTTACCATTTTTACCTTAAAAATACGAATTGATTATGTTTGCCGCTGCAAATTTAATAAAAACTTCTGTACTCTCAATGAATGAAATCCTGAAACTATATTCTACAACATGTTTTTGCTGTTTTTTTCAATAAATCAAGATTATTTTTTTCTCTTTTCAGACCTTTTTATTATTTTTGAAAACGGTTAAAATGTATATAGAACCTTAAAATATCTACTATGAGTTATTTACGATTTGACAAGACTCTGATGACCAATCTGGAGGAATCGTTGCCAAAGGAAGTGTTGAGATCCAATCGTTCAGGTGCTTATTCTTGTTCGACAATCGTTGATTGTAATACGAGAAAATATCATGGTCTGCTCGTGGTGCCTATCCCGTCGCTGGATGATGAGAACCATGTTCTGCTTTCTTCTTTGGATGAGACGGTGATTCAGCATGGTGCAGAGTTTAATCTGGGATTGCATAAATATCAAGGCGATAATTTCAGTCCGAGAGGGCATAAATACATTCGTGAGTTTGAATGTCAGCAGGTACCGACTACGGTTTATCGTGTGGGAGGAGTCGTTCTGAAAAAAGAACAAGTTTTCCAACATTATGAAAACCGTATTATCATTCGCTATACTTTGTTGGAAGCCCATTCTCCCACGATAATACGTTTGCGTCCGTTCCTTGCTTTCCGTAGCGTACGTGAATACACGCATGAAAATGGACAGGCCAGCCGGGATTATCAGTTGGTGGAAAATGGTATAAAGACTTGTATGTATGAGGGATATCCGGATCTGTACATGCAGTTGAACAAAAAGAATGAATTTGTCTATCAGCCGGATTGGTACCGTGGTGTGGAATATCCGAAAGAGCAGGAGAGAGGTTATGCTTCCAATGAAGATTTGTACGTACCCGGTTATTTTGAGTTTACGATTAAGAAAGGGGAGAGTGTGGTCTTTTCTGCTGGATTGTCGGAATTCAAGACAAACAAACTGAAGAAGATTGCAGAGTTTGAAGTGAATGTGCGCACTCCGCGTGATAATTTCTACCATTGTCTGGTCAACTCTGCCCATCAGTTTTATAATCATCGTGACGGGGAAAATTATGTGCTGGCTGGCTATCCCTGGTTCAAGTGCCGTGCGCGGGACATGTTTATTTCTTTGCCCGGACTTACCTTGACAAACAACGAGGTGGAACAGTTTGAATTGTGCATGGAGACGGCAGAAAAGGGTATCCGCGACTTTATGGAAGGCAGACCCTTGAGCGTACGCATTTATGAGATTGAACATCCGGATGTACTTTTGTGGGCTGTGTGGTGTATCCAGCAATATGGAAATATTGTGTCGGAAGATAAATGTATAAAGAAATACGGGACTTTGTTGCGTGACATCATTGAGTATATACTGAATGGCAGACATCCTAATTTGAAAGTGATGAAAAACCATCTCGTATATGCTGAGGGACGCGACAAGGCCATTACATGGATGAACTCTACGGTCAACGGCCGTCCTATTATTCCGCGTTCCGGATACATTGTTGAATTCAATGCTCTCTGGTACAATGCTCTGAAGTTCTGTGCTGGAATCTCGCGTACGGTGGGAATGGCGGAAGAAGCCGAAAAAGTTGAGAGTTTTGTTGCCGAAGCTGCCGAGTCGTTTAAGAACGTGTTCCTGAATGAGCATAACTATCTCTTTGATTATGTGGATGGAAACGGACAGGATTGGAGTGTGCGTCCCAATATGATATTTACGGTAGCATTCGACTATTCTCCGTTAAATGCAAGCCAGCAGAAAAAAGTGCTGGATATCTGTACCAAGGAACTTCTCACTCCCAAGGGACTGCGTTCGTTGAGTCCGAAAAGTGGAGGGTATAACCCGATGTACGTAGGGCCTCAGATTCAGCGTGACTATGCATATCACCAAGGGACGGCATGGCCGTGGCTGGCCGGTTTCTATATGGAAGCCTGCTTGCGTATATATAAGAATAGTAAGATTAGTTTCATCGAGCGGCAGCTTGTAGGTTATGAAGAAGAATTGTTCTATCATTGCATCGGTACGATTCCGGAACTGTTTGACGGCAACCCGCCATTCCACGGGCGTGGCGCTATATCCTTTGCGATGAACGTGGCTGAAATCATGCGAGTAGTAAAGTTGGTGGAGAAATATAATATGCAATTATAAGAGGAGGAACAGTGATGAAAGTATTAATGTTTGGATGGGAGTTTCCTCCTCATGTATTCGGAGGACTTGCAACTGCTAATTTTGGTATAACGGAAGGGCTCCATGCTCAGGGAGACATGGATATTACGTTATGTCTGCCTCGTCCGTTTGGAGATGAAGACCAGCGGAGTGCTCATATTTTGGCCATGAACTGTGTTCCCATTGTGTGGCGCGACGTAAATTATGACTATGTACAGAGCCGCATCGGGCATCTGATGAATCCGGACCTGTATTATCAGTTGCGTGACCATTTGTATGCTGACTTTAATTATATGCATGTCAACGATCTTGGCTGTATGGAGTTTGCCGGGGGATATCCTTCGAACCTGCATGAAGAAATCAACAATTATTCCATTATAGCGGGAGTTGTGGCTCGTCAGCAGGATTTTGACATTATCCACGCGCACGATTGGCTGACTTTCCCGGCTGGTATTCATGCCAAGCAGGTAAGTGGCAAACCTTTGGTTATTCATGTGCATGCCACGGATTTCGACCGGAGTCGTGGTAATGTCAATCCTACGGTGTACAGCATAGAGAAAAACGGTATGGACCACGCGGATTGCATTATGTGTGTTAGTGAATTGACTCGTCAGACGGTTATCAATCACTACCACCAGGATCCGGCGAAATGCTTTGCCATGCACAATGCTGTATATCCGCTGGCACCTGAACTGCAGGCTATTGTGGATCAGCGGAAACCCAGCAGTGAACGCAAAGAAAAAGTGGTGACATTCCTCGGACGTATCACGATGCAGAAAGGGCCGGAGTATTTTATAGAGGCTGCCAAACGTGTGTTGGACCGTACGCGCAACATCCGCTTTTGCTTTGCCGGCAGCGGGGATATGATGAATGCCATGATAGAAATGGCTGCGGCCTATGGCATAGCCGATCGATGCCACTTCCCCGGTTTTATGAAAGGTAAGCAGGTGTTCGAATGCTTCAGGGACAGTGATGTATATGTCATGCCTTCTGTGTCCGAACCGTTTGGCATATCGCCGCTGGAGGCTATGCAGAGCGGTGTGCCGACAATTATCAGCAAACAGTCCGGATGCGCTGAGATTCTGGACAAGTGTATCAAGACCGATTATTGGGATATTGATGCGATGGCTGATGCGATGTATTCTCTTTGTACGAATCCGGGCTTCCATGAATATCTGCAAGTGGAAGGCAAGAAAGAAGTGGATGGAATCACTTGGGAGAAAGTCGGACAGCGCATACGCAGGCTTTATGATGAAACGATTGAAAAATGTAAATAAACTAATAAATCTATCATATGAAAACCATTTGTCTTTATTTTGAGATTCACCAAAATATTCATTTGAAGCGTTATCGCTTCTTTGAGATAGGCACGGATCATTATTATTATGATGATTATGAGAATGAACGGAGTATAACTGAAACGGCAGAACGTTCTTATGTGCCGGCTTTGAATACTCTGCTGGAAATGACGAAGATGTATGGCAAGGATTTCAGAATAGCCTTGTCCTTGTCCGGATGTGCCATTGAATTGTTGGAAAATCATGCCCCGCATGTTATAGAATTGTTGCAGGAATTGAGTGCGACCGGATGCGTGGAGTTCTTGGCTGAGCCTTATTCCCACGGTCTGTCATCCTTGGCAAACGAAGATTCTTTCAAGGAAGAAGTGCAGAGAATGTGCCGTAAGGTAAAAGAATTGTTCGGACAGAACCCCAAAGTATTCCGCAATTCCTCCCTGCTTTATTCCGATGAAATCGGATATACCGTTTCCACGATGGGCTTCAAGGGTATGCTTACGGAGGGCGCCAAGCACGTGTTAGGGTGGAAGAGTCCGCACTTCCTGTATCACTGTAATATGAATCCCAATCTGAAGTTGTTGTTGCGGGATTATAAGTTGTCTGATGACATCAGTCTGCGTTTCAATAATTCCCAGTGGAACGAATATCCGCTGTTTGCGGACACTTATATGGATTGGATTGCAGCCTTGCCGGAAGAGGAGCAGGTGATAAATATCTTTATGGAGCTTTGTGCCATAGGTATATTCCAGCCGTTGTCATCCAATATCCTTGAATTCCTGAAAGCCTTGCCCGCTTGTGCGAAAGAGCGTGGTATCCGCTTCGCAACTCCTTCTGAGATCATTGCGGACACGAAGTCGGTGGATGCTGTGAATGTTCCTTATCCGATGACATGGGTGGACGAAGAAAGGGATACAAGCTGTTGGTTGGGTAACCTTATGCAGAGAGAGGCGTTTGACAAACTGTATAGCGTGGCCGACCGTGTTCGCATTTGCAATGACCGTCGTCTCAAACAGGACTGGGACTATTTGCAGGCAACCAACAATTTCCGCTTCATGTCCACCAAACCGGTTAATGTGGGGGGATACCGTGGTATCTACGATTCACCCTATGATGCGTTCACGAACTATATGAACATTGTGGGTGATTTTATTAACCGCGTAAACAACTTCTATCCCAGTGATATCGATAATGAGGAACTGAATGCCTTGCTTACGACAATCAAGAATCAGGGTGAGGAGTTGGATGTGAAAGATAAAGAAATTGCGCGTCTGACTACTCGTCTGAAAAAGTTGGAAGTGCAATCGGAGACAAAGAAGCCGGTAGGGGAGGCTCAGGAGAAACCGAAAGAGAAAAAAGCGACAAAGAAGCCGGCAGCTGCGAAAAAAGTAGCCAAGAAGGCTTGATAAGAAATAACAATTATAGGTGTGGGAGGCCAATGGATTTGATTCTGAATCCATTGACCTCTTTTTACCTTTGCAAGAACAAACAATTATGGTGATTTCAAACGGTCCGGAATATCTTGTAGATGAAGTAAGGGCAATCTACGGCGTTGAAATTCCTTTAGAAGTTGCAATGACTTATTTGCAGGAAGACCCTTATCTTATTCCCGAAAGTCTTTATGATTACGTATCCCGCTATTCAATAGAAGAATAGCAAAAGGGATATATAAATGCTCGGCGAAAAATAGTTTCTATTCGTCTGTGGATTTCTCTCGTATGGGAGTGCATCTTTGTTTTTATCACCGATTATGATTTCCATTCCGTATCCCATACGTCGGACTATCGCCATACCGATCCAACCGGCTCCGACCAGTACCATTACCATTACTTTCTTCATTGTATAATTTATCAATTTAAGAATAGTGCAAGATTCGCCTAACTACTTCGGAGATTTGATAAAAAGAAACCGGTAAGGCTGCAAAGGAATCCACGTCTTAATTCATAGCAATTCCATGATAGTATCCATGATGTCCTCATGATAGTTATTTTGAAGGGGTTGGAACAACTGTTCCAATGTCATCCCGTATGCAATCCACTATACCCAGTGAACAGCGCTCCACTGCCCATAGTGAACAGCGCTTCACTATACCCAGTGGACAGCACTCCACTACCCATAGTGAATAGCGCTTCCCTAAAGCAAGCGCCCCTCACTCCACCGGGTCAAGCTTTCCCCGCTTCCTCTTCTCCATATATTATATAATCCCTCCGTGCGGCTTTCCTCCTTCTTTTTCTGTTGTTCACTCTTTTTAACATTTACTCGTTAACAATATGTTTTATAGCATA
>CAMWUI010000042.1 GCA_947177395.1 uncultured Paraprevotella sp. | reverse complement strand
CCCTTCTTTCTGCGGTGCCGGCTCCGGCGTTATCTTGTCGCCATATTTCACCTCATACGTCCGATACTCTTCCCCGTCCACCATATAGGTGAGCCTGTATACGTTCGCATCTTTTAGACTGAAAGACATTTCCCCGGTGTTCTTTACTATTGAACCCACCCCGTTGATACCTCTTGTGGCAAGTTCACTCGGCAATATGGTGACAGTGCCTTCCGTCTCCCGGGAAGTCACATACACCCTTGCTATGGATCCGACTTTTCGTCTGAAGTTTGTCAAACCGTTGCTGAATACTATGAAACGCAGCGAACCGTCTTTCTGCAGTGTCGGTTTGCCATAAATCCTGTGATCGGCAATACAATCTGCCGCATCGCATACAATCATCGGATTCCGGTCATTGTCGAGGCTGAAATTCAAATTCTGCGGAAGTTTTATATTGATTATAGCGCTGCAAAATAGCGGATTGCTTTGTTCTGACAGATTTATATCAAAGTAATACTTATTATTACCCCCATCAAGCTTTGTTTCGCTGATCGAAAAAGGAGTAAACGACGGTGTTATACTCCTTCTCACACCGACGGTTCCGCCGAATTCGCCTCCGTCACCCCATTCGCCGATTCCTATGTCGAGTCCGTTCTGCGGGCTTTTAATGTTGTTGAGGATGATGTTCGCCAACTGCTGCAGGTCCGCATCATCAATCTTTTTGTCATTGTTAAGGTCATGCGTGGAATTGTAGGTGACATTGTTAAGAATATCCGATGCCAGCTTCACCATGTCTGCCAATGATATTTCCCCGTCGCCGTCGATATCGCCCGTGTATTGGATGTTGTCGGCAAAGGCAAACGCTGCAACCGCAGATAATAACAGTGATAGAAATAATTTTTTCATCTGTCTTATGCTTATTTGTTAATTGTCAATAGGGTGTCTTTACAACCTTACGTGCGCCTCAGCGATCTCCCCGGCATCGGCTTTAAACAATGGAAATGGCACTATAAAAGAAAAAGCGTGGAGATCCGTGCCTGTTGCCCGTCCCACGCATTGAGGCTCTCGCATTGCCCATTGTAGTTGAACGAGCAACGCAGAACCCACGCCGATGATTTATATATCCATCCTATATAATTACGATCTTCATCCCTTTGACACACAAAGACATGAGCGAACCATACAGGGAAGTCTATAAAAACATCCCATGAGCATCTACTGTTGCAATGTCCATGACTACAATTTCGAATTTGCGAGATTCCAATGCGTCAAGAACAAAGCGCTTAGCAAACGCTTTCCTAAAATAGCGGCTCTCTTCCCGTCCCTACCGCCGGAGCAGGACTTTATGCCATGCTTACGGCTCGGCGCGGGTCGATTTCAGTTTCTGGCTTTTAACGGCAACAAACACTTTTACTGCCATCAGCATCAGATAAAGCTAAAAACATATGAGAGTCGGTTGCAAAACTACGAAAAAATATTCATGACACCCAATAATTATTAAACAATTTTTAAAATCACAGTATAAATTATACAGAATAAACTACGATTGTACACTCTGTACAATAACTATTGTACACTCCGTACAGTAACTATTGTACACTCCGTACAGTAACTATTGTACACTCCGTACAGTAACTGTTGTACACTCCGTACAGTAACTGTTGTACACTCCGTACAGCAACTGTTGTACGAATGCATTGATATCATACAGGAAAAAGCAAGCAGCGCACCTTTCGGACAAACCGAAAAGCGCGCTGCGTAAAGAGATACAGGAGTCTTACGAAAAAACCACAAGAGATATCAGTTCATGAACTTGTGCGTACGGCGTTCCTTACCGTTTTTCAACGTCACGACATAAGCACCCTGCGGCAATCCCTGCAACGGAATGGACAGGGAGGTGCCGCCACCGACCGCTGCGGCACGGGCTACAACCATACCGCCCATATTGGCCACTACGGCCTCTGTCCCGGCCTCTAACGGACCGTGACAGGTCAGCACCTTCGCATCGCGGTCGTATGTGATGCGACCGTCCACACCGGACACCGGCACGTCCTCCACACCGGTCGCCGTTTTCTCGGCCATGCGGAAACGGAGCGTATAGGTGTATTCACCGGTGGAAGGACAGAAGTATTTCTCAATCGTAGCCGGACCGCAACTGCCGTTGCCGAGACCGCGCTGCATGTAATCGAAACGCGCATACGTCCTTGCCGTCTTTGTCAGATTCCACGGATGCAGAACGGTGGACTTGAACTTTTCCTCGTCATAATGCTGCAACGAGAAAGCCACCTGTCCCTGCGTCTCGATGACCAGCGTGTCGCCGCCAGTGCCATAAAGCATGCGAAGCTCGCGCAAATCCTGCCGGTTGCCCATCGACTGAGGATGGGAATACTGTTCGAACATATCGGTCACGGTCGTGGTATAGCGGCCCAGGAAGGAACCGCTCTGGCGATCGATGTAATTTTCCCACGGGCCGCGGGCGTAATACTCCACATCCTCATACTGCGCGGGGAACTGCATGACGAGACCGAGGCGACGCAGATTTTCCGCTGCCGGACGGAAGGTCGCCGTCATATCCACCACGCCGTTGGCATAGATGTCATACGACAGGGTATAAGGGCACTTCGTGCCTGCGGCTTCGACGGTCAGCGTATAGCGACTCTTGTCAGCCGCCACATCGGTTTTCACCGTTTTGGTACCGGTGCCGTTGGCAGTATCTCCGTTCGTATCATTCTCTATCCAGCGGAAGTTGCTGTACTCCGGTGACGTCGAAAGGACGATGTTGCCTCCCATCTTCCAGTCCTGTACCTGTCCCGTCTTGGGATCGAACTTGAAGGAGACTTTCGTTCCGTTGCTGACACGCGTATAAGAAGACAGATTGACAACCGTGAGCGTATTGCCCGCCGTCTCCACGGCCGGAAGAGCTTCCGCCCGTTCCTTCAGGACGTATTGTTGGTCGGCCACGACATAACCGGCCTGCGCCCAGTCCGTGGCTTCTTTCATACATACCTGGAGCAGAAGCGTATACTCTCCGTCGTCCGCCGCCCGGGTCGTATACGGAAGGGCCAGCTGACATGTACCGTCCGGTTGTACGGAAGGAAGTTCCATCTGTCCGCGCTCCACTTCCGTACCGTTCTTCATCACGGCATATTCCAGTGTGAACAGATTCAGGTTCAGGAAGTCATATTTGTTTTTCAAAGTCAGCGTCCGTTCGTCCTTCCGGAAGTCCATGAACTTCACATACTGGTATACATGCTTCACTTCCGTCAGTTTGGGTGTCCAAGCCCTATCGGCCGTAATCAGTCCGTTGTTCACGAAATTTCCCTGATGCGGTCCCGGATAGTCGTATCCCGAACGGAAGTAATTGAAACCGTTCTTCGTCAGTGTTCCGGTCCTGATGTCCTGCGGGTCGTAGATAGACTGGTCCACCCAATCCCAGATGCATCCGCCGATGCCGCAGGCGCTTCCCTCGATGATATCCCAGTACTCCTGCAGATTGCCCACGGCATTGCCCATCGCATGCGCATACTCGCACATGAAATAGGGCTTGGTGTTTTTCGCCGTCTTCTCTTTCACATTGTCCAGCGTGGGATACATAACGGAATAGAGATCCGTGTTATCGCCCCATCCCGCATCGCGGGTCGCTCCTTCATAATGGATAATACGGCTGTCCAATGCCCTCGTGGCCTCATAAGTCTTGGTAAAATTCAGCCCGTTGTGGGATTCATTGCCCAACGACCAGAAAATCACACTCGGGAAATTCCTGTCGCGATATACCATTCTCACCGTGCGGTCTACATACTGAGCCGTCCAGGATTTCTGGTGCGTGATGCCCGAACCGTAGAAATCCCACCAGTTCTTATGGCACTCCACATCCGCCTCGTCCATCACATAGATGCCGTAATGGTCGAACATAGCGTTCATCTTGGCCTGGCGGGGATAATGGCTTGTCCGAACAGTATTCATGTTGGCCTGCTTCATCATCTCGATGTCCTTGAGCATCGTCTCCACGTCTATGGAACGACCGTACAGGGGATGAGTATCCTGCGTATCGGCTCCTTTGAAATAAACCTGTTTGCCGTTGATATACACAAGGGTTCCCCGTATTTCTACCTGACGGAACCCGTACCTCGTGGAGAATACGGACTCTTCGCGTCCCGCATTGTCTTTCTGACGCACGACAACGGTATAAAGCACGGGAGTCTCGGCCGACCACAGCTGCAAATCCGTCAGACCGGTCTGCTTCAGTCCGTATGTCTTGGATGTCTCACCTGCGGCAAAAGCCACGTCCTGCTTCATCAGGGCCACACGGTCGCCGGACGGAGAGAGCAATTCCACTTCGACGGTCTTCGATACGGCCTTCCCGTCGCGATTGTCCACGGCAATCTCCACATTCAGCGTCCCGCTCCTGTAGCCGGAAGCCTCGTCCAGTTCACAGGTTATATAATGGTCGCGCACGTATGTCTTCGGTGTGGCAAAAAGATAAACGTCCCGGAAGATACCGCTCATGTGGAAGATGTCCTGTCCTTCCAGATAGGAACCGTCGCACCAGCGGAGCACCTGAACGCTGATATTGTTCTCGCCGACATGCACATAAGAGGTGAGATCGAACTCCGCATCGTTGTTAGAGCCTTGCGTATATCCCACATACTGCCCGTTCACCCATACATAGGCAGCACTGCTTATGCCGTCGAAATGTACGAACACCCTCTTGCCGTCCCATGTGTCCGGCACCGTGAACGTACGCCTGTAGGAGCCGACCGGATTGTCACCGAACTTTCCCTGATAGGCTCCTTGTATGCGGATATAGGGAGGATTGTCCACGAACGGATATTCCACGTTGACATACATAGGGGTATCATATCCTTTCATCTCCCAGCAGGAAGGAACATCTATATCGTCCCAGTGCGACACGTCCGCGTCATTGCCGTAGAAGGCTTCCTCTCCCGGACGGTCGTCGGGCTTGCTTACAAAGAAGAACTTCCATGTCCCGTTCAACGTCCGGTATACAGCGGATTTCTCCGGAGTCAGCCAAGGTTTCTCATAACGGGCGTCCGCCGTCATAGACTGTGTGTCGGCGTAAGGGACGTAGGTGGCATGCCCCGGCTCCTTGTTTTCCTCGAAGAAAGTTTCGTCTTCCCATATATGGCTCTCCAGTTCCACGCCGGCCACGGAAGTCATGGTGAAATAGGTGTCGGAGTCCGACGCATCCGTCGTGCGGAGCAGCGTGCCGTTTTCCGAAGACTTCATGTAATAACGGGTTCCGCTCTTCAGGCCGCTTATCTGGTATACGCCTTCCTGGCCGGATACCTTGGTGAAATACACCTGCTGGTTCTCGTTCGAAGAGGAAGGGCTATATTGTAACCAGTAATCCCTGCCGCTGTTCGGAGCCATGTCTATGGAGATGCCATAAGCCACATTATAGAACTGGTAACGCCCCGCATTATAGTCCAGCAGCCTCAACTGCCAAATCTGTCCTTCGTTACCCTCTTCCCTTGTCTCCATATAAAGGGGAGCGTCGTTGGAACCGTTCCGACGGTTTCCGATGACACTTCCATACGTCTTGCTTGTAAGCACATATTGTACGTTGGCACAAGGATATGTCACCGACGCCGGTTCTTCGTCATACAGTTCCAACTTAAAATACGTGGAACGGGTAGTCAGATCCGTAGCCATTTTCAGACGGTTGGCGTCCGTTACCGTCACGGCACTGGCCGTATTGGCCGCATTCAGCAACTGATAGGTATCAGCCTCGCCATCGACTGCCTGCAGGCAGAACACCTGGTTCCCGTTTGCATTGACATGCCACTGCACCAGCTGCCCCTTGGTCGGAGCCATATCCATCGCCTGCCCGTAGCGGGGATTTACAATCAGATATTCGCTGTTTTTGGCATTCCAGGTAACAAGAGTCCAGGCCTGCCCCGGCGAAGCGGACTTGCCGGCAAGCGACAACACGACATCGGCATTTCCGTTATCTCCGTTGGTCACCGCAAGCCCCGTGGACACGCTTACCAGACGGTAATTGGCATTTTGCCGGATCGAAGCCGACACGACGCAAGGCAATATCCATCCGCCGACAAGCAACAGCACCCACAGCATCTGTTTTCTTTTCAAAATTCGGTTTCTCATAATGATTCAATAATAAGGGTTATTTCTTTTTCGCTATTCTTTTCCGGAAATCCTTCCAACAAGGATGTGTAACGGACAAATATACAATAAAAAAGGAACATACAAGCAAAAAAGCACTTATTTATAATATAAAAGTAGGGGAAAGCCCCGTCACGTTCCATGTTTTTTAACTACCTTTGCGCCTGTTTTCAATCAACGAAAGATATGAATGTCTATCTCGACTGTCTTCTCACTTTCATACGCATCGGACTGTTCACTATCGGCGGCGGGTATGCCATGATTCCCCTCATCGAAGCCGATGTCGTGGAAAAGAAAAAATGGGTCAGCAAAGAAGAATTTCTCGACCTGATGGCGATAGCGCAAAGCTGTCCCGGCATCTTTGCCGTGAACATCAGCATTTTCATCGGATATAAACTGCGCGGAGTGAAGGGCAGCATAGCCTGTACGTTAGGAACCATACTTCCGTCTTTCGTCATCATGCTGTGCATCGCCTTGTTTTTCCAGCAGATGCGCGGCAATGCCACTGTGGAAAGCATCTTCCGCGGCATCCGTCCGGCAGTGGTGGCTCTCATTGCCGCACCGGTGTTCAAGATGGGCAAGAACGCCCGTATCACACGGACAAACGTATGGATACCGGTCGTAGCGGCCCTGCTCATCTGGCAATTAGGCGTCTCTCCTGTCTATGTCATTATTTTAGCCGGTCTGGGAGGGTTCCTTTATGGCCGATACATACAACCCAACGAAAACGCATAACAACGATGATGACAATCCTTTTCTTCCAGTTGTTCTATACTTTCGCCCAAATAGGTCTGTTCGGTTTCGGCGGCGGCTATGCCATGCTGTCTCTGATACAGGGCGAAGTCGTAACCCGTCACGGATGGCTTACATCCGGACAATTCACCGACATCGTAGCCCTGAGCCAGATGACCCCGGGACCTATCGGAATCAATTCGGCCACTTATGTGGGATATTCCAGTCTGGTAAATGCGGGATTCGGCCACGGATGGGGTATACTGGGCAGCCTGACAGCCACCTTGGCGGTCGTATTACCATCTTTCATACTGATGGTTGTCATCAGCAAATATTTCATGAAATATAAAAACCACCCGGTGGTGGAATGTGTGTTCCTGGGGCTGCGCCCCGCCGTGGTCGGTCTGCTGGCCGCTGCAGCCCTATTGTTGCTGACGGAAGAGAACTTCAGCACTCCGGACACCCCGTGGCAGTTCTACATCAGTTGTTTCCTGTTCCTCGTCACATTCATCGGCAACCAGACGTACCGCATCAATCCTATTTCACTGATAATAATGAGTGGAGCGGCCGGATGGCTGTTGCTGTAATTCAATGCCCCGTCTCATCCCCAGTGCGCGGAACATATGTACGACTGACAAGCAGGATACTCATCTCATACAGCAGCCACATAGGCAGGGACACCAGCAACAGGGTGAACACGTCTGAAGTGGGAGTAATGACAGCCGCCACCACCAGAATGACAACGACGGCATGCCTGCGATAACGACGCATGAAATCCGCCGACAGAAATCCCATCCTGGCAAAAAGCCATGAAAGAACCGGGATTTCAAAAACAATACCCAGAGACAGGCACATCATTATCAAAGTGCTCATGTAGGACTGGAGAGTAATCATATTCGCCACATCCTCACTGACCTGATAGGTTCCCAAGAAACGGAATGTCAGCGGAAAAATCAGATAATAGCTTACCAGTACGCCAAGCATGAACATCAGATAGGCACTACCTACCATACGGACCGCAGACCTGCGTTCTTCGGCATACAGAGCCGGAGACACGAAGCGGAACAACTGGTAAAGGATGTAGGGAGACGCGCACAATACCCCCGTGCACATGGCTGTTTTCATGTGGATAATGAATTGTTCCGCCAGGCCTGTATTTACAAGCTGGACATGAAAATACGACGATATGTCCCCCGTGAACATACCGCTAATACGAAACAACCACCGATAGGTGACAAAGTCAGACTCCCGAGGAGCCAGCACAATGGAAAACAACTGTTCCTTGAACAGGAACGCCACGACAGTGGCCAATACCGTCACGACTACTGTCCGTATCAGCACTTCGCGCAAATCATCCAGATGTTCCCAAAAGGTCTGTTTGCCAGGCTCTACGGTCATTGTTTCTTCGTTTCGTCTTCCCGAGACGCGTCGTCCTCCACCTCTTTTTTCACTTCATTCATCCCTTCCTTGAAAGCACGGATGCCCTTGCCCAATCCACTCATCAGTTCGGGTATCTTTCTGCCACCGAAAAGCAACAGAACGATCAAAGCAATGAGCAATATCTCCTGAAAACCGAGATTGCCGATAAACAGTAAGTTATTCATAGTTATCTGCGAATTAAAAAATTAATAACACTCCACCCGCCGAACACCTGCAGCAGCATACCGGGAACTCCAAGCCGGAAATCCTGCAGGGAAGAATAGAAATCGCCCAGAAGCGCCCACTCCCCAAGCGTACCCGCAACCTGATAGGCAAGTACGACGGCAAGCAACATGCCTAAAGATGTCTTTCCGGAACGAGCGGCAGCCCAACCGGCAAAGAGAGCCAGCAACACCGACTTCAGAAGAATCGCCGGCAAGACGGACACAGCCGGCATACCGAACAACAGGGAATTGACCAACGGTGATGCCACAGCCGTGAACAGGCCGACACGCCAGCCGTATTTATAGGCTCCCACCAGCGTAAAGAAATAAATGGGCAGCCAGACGACTCCGCCCTGTGGAACAAGGTGGAAAAGCTGAGGCAGAACAATATTGCCTATTGTGAATAAAAGAGCTGTCAGCCAGGTTTTCGCTTCCTTATACTCCAGCGAATAGAGTCTCACTGCGGTTGTCTGTATCATATATTCAATCCAATTTAACGAGTTTATACTTTTGTTTGCCTAATCCTATTTTTTCCGCATACTCCAGTGTGTGCATACCGTGACGCGAATCAATGCGCTCGATGAGATGAATCTTACCATGATCCTCCGACGCACGTACAAGGTCGGTGCAGGCTTTGTCCAACGCAACCGGATCGAGAGAAGCCAGAATGCCGATATCTCCCATCTGCGGGTCGGCAGGATGGGCATCGCAATCGCAATCCACAGACAGATTGTTGGCCACACTGATATAGAGAATCCTGTCTCCGCAATGGTCGGCCACAGCCTTGGCCGCCTCTGCCATCGCCTCCAGGAAACTGTCCTGTTCGGGCAGATTCTTCCACATCCGGGACGTATCGGACATCTTGCCTGCGGTATGGATATACGCCTTCCCCGCGGAAGAAGCGATGCCGATGGACATGTTTTTAACGGCACCGCCGAAACCTCCCATAGCATGCCCTTTGAAATGCGAGAGAATAACGGTGAAGTCATATTCCGGATAGTGGGAACCCACGATATCCTTAGTCAGATGTTTGACTCCCTGCAACGGCAGCTCCACGTCGCCGTCCGCATCCATGATGTCGACATCGGCAATAGCCGTAAAACCATGTTCCTCGGCAGCCTTCCGGTGTGCCTCCGTCTTGGCGCGGCCTCCTCCGTAAGCCGTATTACACTCTACGATGGTTCCGTTCATCGTCTGCACCAGGTCTTTAATCAAGGCCGGTTGCAGGAAGTTATGCCCTCCCGGCTCACCGGTAGACAATTTTACGGCCACTTTCCCCGTAACCTTGCGCCCCAGCGCTTCATAAATCTTCACCAGGTTGGCGGAAGATATTTCCTTGAAGAAATACACCTTGGGAAGCTCCGTCTCCCCGCATGCCGTTTCGGATTTTTCCTGTGCACAAATCGTTCCCATGAACAGGAACAACGCCAGCCAAACATTCAATAATACTTTTGCGTTCATATATCTTCTACTTCTGAATTAAAAATGCAATTTCAATCCGCCCATCCCCGTGAATCCAGGCATTTCATAACCTTTGTTTATGGTGTAACGGACATTGGCGATATTATCCAATACGGCAAACACATCCAGGAAACGGAATGCCTTGTACGTGAATTTCATATTAAACAAGACGTAATCCTGATGCCGGGTATCGTCGGAGACATACAGGTCGCCGACACCTCTCAGTTCGGCATTTACGTAAAACTTGGGCACGACTCTCCAATCCGCTCCCAGATAGTATTGGTGCTTAGGAGCGGCTGTCAGATCAGCCAACGACGTATGCAGGAAACTGTATGAGGCTCGCAAAGCCAACGCCTCATGGGGATGACTATTCGCCGACACTTCAATACCTTTATTAATAAAGCTGCCCGTATTCTGATTCTTCATCTCTACAGTCTGTATCATATTACGTCCCTCACTGACATAACCGGTCACATCTATAGACAGATAGGGAGAAAACGTTTTGCCTACAACCACTTCGTAATTTACCATGTTTTCCGGTACAAGTCCGGGATTGGCCATACGATAGAGATACATCTCGCGGAAAGAAGGATTGCGATAACCTTTCGCTACGGAAGCCTTCAGGCTCCAGTCTTTCCCCGGTCTCACAACGAAACCTCCCTGGGGAATCCAGTGCGTACCAAACCGGTCGCTATTGGCCATTCGTAATCCGGCATTCAATATCAGAACACCGTCAAACAATTCCTGAGACAAAGCGACATAAGGCGAATATTCCGTAATACTCTTACGGCTGATGGTCTGCATCCGGGCCGTCTGGCTACCGTCGCCGTAGGAATGACCGCCAGACACCGGAATCTTGCCTGTATAAGTGTCAAAGTCGAAGCCCAAAGTGACGTCACTCCCACGCCACGGACGAAAATTCTGATAAGCGAGTATACCGAAACGGTCATCGAGGCTATGGAAATGGCGCGGGTCGTCAACAAAATGATTGCCGTAACTATAATATACCCGTACGCTTCCATTCGTTTTCTCATAATTGTTGTTCAACGACAAAGAAGCCTCTCCCCTGATAATATCCTGATGGTAAATATCCGTGGACTCCGGATTCGACAGTTTCGGGTATACAGGGTCATTGCCGATAAAGTTCATCAACGAATAATCGGCACTTGCTTTCCATCGGCAGCTGAAGTCATAACCTGCCTTGACATACAGATTGCCCTGCCTGAAATCAAAATGATCCGACAAGCCGTCCGTGCGGTCATAGCCAAATGACACCAGTGAAGAAAATTTGCCCAGACGTACCGTGTTCGTGAGCGAGGAACACCAAGTATTATACGAACCATACTGCGAGGTCAATGTTGTACGCACCCCGTCCTTACCGGCATTTTTCGTAATGACGTTAACCACACCACCCATCGCATTGGAACCATAAAGCACCGAAGCCGGACCACGCAGGACTTCCACACGGTCCACATACGCCGTTCCGTAAAAATCGGCCACATGATGGGAATATATGCCGGCAAACTGAGGTTGTCCGTCCACCATCATCAATACGGCATTCGTCGGCGAACCTCCCACACCGCGTATCTTGATGCCTCCGGCCCCGCCGTTACTCAAGCCAAAACCCAATATATTCCGTTCCGACACGAACAAACCGGGAACACGCCCCGACAACGCGGAAAGCAACTGGGTCTGTCCCGTAGCTTCCAGTCGGGATGCATCAACCGTGGTGACGGAATATGGCAACAGATTACGCCCTGTAACATGGTTGCTGCCGGTTATCACTACTTCACTTATCGGATTCGTATGGACAGAGTCTTCCACCGGCTGTGCCGAAACGGCAACAACAGAACTCCACACGGCAATCCGTATTACCCCTTTGACATATAATCTAATCATTCCCATCACCTGTTTAATCCACCCATCCACGTCGTTACAACGATTTCATAAAGTTCTCTATCAGCAGCAGACACTCTTCCGCCGTCACACAGTCCCGGCAAAGCATTTCCACCGGACAGATTCCGGTTCCGCTCCGGTTAATGATATGAGGAACACAATGTTCCATTTCCACTTTCACTCCGGCGCCTTCCAGCAATCCGAGAGCAGACCGGCTGATGATTCCAGCATAAACGTCCCTTACGCCGCCCAATATCATCAAAGCCGCAGCCCCCTTGCCCACAACCTTGTCCGCAACAAAAGCACCGGCCAATTCCTCCGGCCGCTCTTTCAACAGACGGAAAAGATCTTTCACTCCCCTCTCTCTATACCCAGCCATGTCATCGCCTTTGGCAATAACGCACGAACACTGTTCCGCCCTGAGTCTACGAACCGCAGCCAGTCTTTGCTCTTGGGTCAGTTCCGTCATAATGTCCCCTGCTTAAGGTGCTCCACAAAATTGTCGATGCGTTGCAGTTCCTTCGGAATATTTATACGCTGCGGACAATGGGCCACACACTGGTTGCAGCCGATGCAGTGATTAGCCTGCCGCAAACGGGGCACACTGCGGTCATAACCGATCAGGAAAGCCCGACGGGCCTCGCGGTAATTCGCTGCCTGCCGGCTCTCGGGCAGATTTCCCTCATTGACACATTTATTATAATGTAAAAGGATACCGGGAATGTCCAGTCCGTAAGGACAAGGCATACAATACTTGCAATCGTTGCACGGCACTGTGGGATAGAGCATCATTAGGTCGGCTGTCTCATGCAGGAAAGCGTTTTCTTTCTCCGTCAGCGGCTGCAACGGGCAGAAAGTACGCAGATTATCCTGCAAATGTTCCATATAGGTCATACCGCTCAACACGGTCAGAACATCCGGGAAACTGCCTGCAAAACGAAATGCCCAGGAGGCGACACTGCGGTCGGGCTCGCGCTGTTTCAGACGTGCCACAATATGGTCATTTACCTTTGAGAGTCGGCCTCCCAGCAACGGCTCCATGATGACAGCCGGAATGTTGCGTTTCACAAGTTCACCATACAGATATTCGGCATCCGTATTGCGCGGATTGATTTCCTTGGCATGATTCCAGTCGAGATAGTTCAGCTGTATCTGTACGAAATCCCAGTGATAACGGTCGTGCTGTGCCAGCAAATGGTCGAACACCCGGACATCACCGTGATAAGAAAAGCCCAAGTTACGGATACGTCCCGCCTCCCGTTCTTCCAAAAGAAAGTCCAATACGCCATTGTCGATATACCGGGCTTCATACTCTTTCATTCCCTCGCCCATTCCCACGGCATGCAGCAGCAAGTAGTCGATATAATCCACCTGCAATTCCTTAAATGAATTATGATACATGGCAAGGGAAGCGTCCCTGCTCCAGGTGGAAGATGCGAAATTCGACAATTTGGTTGCGATGAAATACTTTTCGCGCGGATGCCGCTTCAGGGCTATACCCGTAGCACGCTCGGAGAATCCCTTGCAATAGGCCGGAGATGTATCAAAATAGTTCACTCCGTGCGCAAGGGCATAATCCACCAGACTGTTGATGGCTTCTTGGTCAAGCTCCGCATTGGAATCATCCGACACGGCCGGCCACCGCATACAGCCGTAACCCAATAGGGAAACCTTCTCTCCCGTTTTGGGATTGGTACGGTATGTCATTTTGTCCGTAGGAATGTCTCCCTGCGCCGCTTTGTCTCCTGTAACGGGATTGTTGCGCGAATCGCAACCGGCCAATACCGCTGTGGTGGCGGCCGCTCCCACACCCATTCGTTTCAAAAACTCTCTTCGGTCCATCTGGTTTTCGCTCATGACAAATCCTCCTTGATTATATGATTCTGTGACGTTCGTGCCCTTCCACATAAATGGCGCTGAAAGGACGTGCAGGACAAAGATTCTCACAGGCGCCACAGCCTATGCAACGTTCCGTGTTCACGACCGGTATCTTCGGTGAATCCGGATTGTCGACATCGGAAGGCACCATCTGGATGGCTCCCGCCGGACAATGACGGGCGCAGTTGCCACACTCCACTCCGTCTGTCAGCGGCACACAGTTTTCTTTCACCCATACGGCATGACCTATCTGTATGGCAGACTTATCGGCAACGGTAATACGATGGATGGCACCTGCCGGACAGACATCCGCACATTTGGTACATTCCGGACGGCAATATCCCCGTTCATAGGATGCTTCCGGCTGCATCAGACTGTTCAACCTGGTGGAAGGGCGCAATACTCCGTTAGGACATGCAGACACACACAACTGACAGCCGGTACAATGACGCGCCACGTGCCACAATCCTTGTGCACCGGGTGGCACTATGGGTGTGGACCGCTTGGGGATTTTCTTATCCTCGATAACGGCCAGACCGCCGTCTACCGTCTTTTCCTGGGCCTTCACTGCTGAAGCCGCAGCGAGCAGAGCCGTCGTCGCAAGGAACTGGCGGCGGTTCTTATCCACCAATTCCCTGTTATCCTGTTCCACGGCAAGATTCGGCTGTTTTCTGTCACGTGTATAAGAAATCGCTCCTTTGTGGCATTTGCCTATGCAATCCATACATGCCACACAACGGGAATAATCAATCCGATGGTTCTGACTGTCGATGCAAGCCGCCTTGCAATTACGGGCGCAGAGTCCGCAACGGTTGCACTTCGAGGTATCGATAACCGGTCTAAACAACGAATAACGGGAGAGGAAACCGAGCACAGTGCCCACCGGACACACCGTATTACAATAGGTACGCCCATTGCGCCAGGCCAGTATACCCAATAACACGAACGTGACGGCCGCTATACAGAACGTGGCAAGACTCCTCATCCACACATCCACCGTATAGAAAGCATAACTGTCCATCCGTTCGGCCATATAGGCCAGCAGGTTGTTTCCCCACTGCCACAAGGGAGCGAACAGGTTCTGCGCAATCCGCCCATACGCACTGTAAGGAGCAAGCAACGCCATCAGCGACCCTGCTCCCAAAACAATGGCGACAATCATCACTCCCAGCAAAACATACCGCAGGACATTCTTTGCCGGCGACCAGAAATAGCGATTTTTCTTATTCTTCTTTCCAAACCACCCGAAAACATCCTGCATCACTCCCAACGGACAGATGACGGAACAATAGACACGCCCGAACAGCAGGGTCAGCACCACCAAGGCAACCACGACAATGACATTCAGAGCCAGCAGCGCCGGCAGGAACTGCACCCGAGCCAGCCATCCGAACCACGAATGTACGGTTCCCGTGAAATCCAGGAACAACAGCGTTATCAGCACGAAGCAGACAACAGCCAGAGTCAGTCTTATCTTTCGTAACATAAGCGTTTGTTTTACAGCAACAATTTTACCGATGCAAATTTATGAATTTATAGAATAATACACGAATATAAATTACGGTTTGATTTGACTTTTTTACTGATTGGACTACCTCCGGACATAATTTCTTCCCGGAAACAACAAATCCCCTTGTTCCCGTCGCCTCTCCCGAAGGTGAGCGACAAAGAACAAGGGGATGAATATACTATCCGGCCTTACGGCTTAGCGGGTCGGAGCAATCACGAAGGTAAAGCGATAATCCTTGTACGGCATCTGATACTCGCCGCGAGGCCATGCGCCCCAACTGTTGACACAAGCCAATCCCATCTGGCGGGCAGCCAGTTTAACCACAGTGAAATCACGAGGAACGAGGTCACCCGAATGACTCTGGTGCGCCCCCTTGTCCGATCCGTCATCCAAGTCTTCCGTAAGATAGTTAAGACTGCTGCACTCCATAGGAGCCGTAGCGTAGAATGTCAGTCCCAGTCCGTCGTTCGCATCCGAGACACTCCAATAACGTACATCCGTATGGTTGCCGCTTTCCTGCGGACGCACATACTCCCAGTACATATCGGCTACCTTGGCCTGGTACAGCCCCAGACGGTCTCCGTTGTTGCGGTCGATGTAATTCTCACCGGGTCCTCGGCCATAGTATTCCACCTGACTGTATGCCTTCGGCATTACAAGTTGCATACCGTAACGCAACAACTGAGGTTTGTTCTTGGCTTCTTCGTTTACATCAAGATTCTCGTCCACAATCAGCGCACCCTTTGTTGTCAGCGTGTATGTCATGGTAAGCGTAGCTTCCACCTCCGGCAACTCGTAAACGGCTTTCACCTGCTTGTCGGCTTCGACATCCGTACATTCAAACGATTTCAGATTCATTCTGGGATTCTTCCATGCACGGAGTCTGTTCTGCATACCGGCTCCGTAATCATTATCCGTAGGAGCACGCCAGAAATCAGGACGGATGGAATAACCTTTCTCCAACATCGGTTTTCCGTTTACGTCAAGATAGTCGATCCAGCCCGTCCACTTGTTGAACGTCACGGCCGTACCGCCGCCGGTCAATGTCAGACAGGCCTTCATCTCGTCCTTCTGTACGGTTTCCGCATAATTGCCCTTCTTGTCTTTCTCCGGCATCCATGCCTGTAACAGGCCGTCTGCCGTGGGGAACTTATATTCGTTCAGCACGAACTGCTGGCGAGCTATCGGATAGCCCGCCTTCAACAACGGTTCGTCTTTTCTTAATTTAAAGTCGATGTTCAGCACGGCTTCCTTATCCCCGCACTCAGCCAATGCCTTAGTCACGAAGTCACCGAACTTCAGCGTACCGGTCTTCTGCGGAGCAATCTCCGTGTCCGACTTGATGATATATTCACCGACCTTCTGCCCTTCGCACTCCACAGTCAACCAAACATACATATTGTCCGTAGGACGGAAGAAACGTTCGTTATAAACCTCCATCGTACCGGCTTTCACATCGAGATTCGTCACCCAGATGTCCTGATAATAATAGCGTACCTCGTTGGCATGCGGATTCGGTTCACGGTCAGGATTGATGACACCGTTGCAATTGAAGTTGTGGTCACTGGCCGGATAACGTCCGTAGTCGCCGCCATAGGTATATATCTTGCGACCGGTCTTGGCGCTGACATCACTCAAGCCTTGATCCACGAAGTCCCAGATGAAACCGCCCTGATATTTCGGATACTTGCGTACCAGATCCCAATATTCCTTGAAACCGCCCATGGAGTTACCCATGGCATGCGCATATTCGCACTGGATAAGCGGACGCGGATTGTCATTCTTGGAATAAGCCTCGCAACCGCCGTAGTCGTAATACATCGGACAGAAGATATCCGTCTTTCCGTTCTGACCGGCCTGTTCATATTGCACCGGACGACTTGAGTCGTAAGCCTTCACATAGTCATAGGCAGCCTCGAAGTTGGGGCCGTAGCCGGCTTCGTTACCCAGACTCCAGAATATCACACAAGGATGATTCTTCTGTATCTTCACATTGTGTTCGTTACGTTCCACATGCGCCTTGGCGAAGGCCGGATTCTTGGCCAGCGTTTTGTCGCCATATCCCATGCCGTGACTCTCGATGTTCGCCTCGGCACATACATACAGACCGTATTCGTCGCACAAGTCATACCAGCGGGGATCGTCGGGATAGTGACAGGTACGCACAGCATTCATGTTCAGTTCTTTCATAATCTTGATATCCTGAATCATGCGTTCCACTGATACTACATAGCCGCCTTCCGGATCCAGTTCGTGACGGTCGGCCCCCTTGATAAGAATAGGCTGACCGTTCAGCAACAACTGGGCATTCTTAATTTCAAGCTTACGGAAACCCACACGCTGCGGAATGCTTTCAATTACTCCGTTCTTATCTTTTAAAACCGTATTCAGCGTATAAAGATTAGGTATCTCGGCCGACCATTTCAGCGGGTTCTTCACATCGATGTTCAGTTCTACCTTACCATCTTTGCCGACAACAGTTTCGGCCGACGCCACCTGCTTCTTGTCCGCGTCCGTCAGAGTCAGGACCAGCTGTTTGCCGGCCGCTTTCGTCAGGGTAGCTTTCACGTTCAGCGTACCGTCGGTGTAATTGTTCACCAGGTCGGGCGTAATGAACAGGTCCGTCACATGCGCCTGCGGACGGGCATACAGATAGACCTCGCGGGCAATGCCCGTAAAACGCCAGAAATCCTGATCTTCAAGATACGAACCGTCACACCAGCGCATCACCTGCATGGCAATCAGATTCTTTTGGCCGGGCTTGAGATATTTCGTCAGATCGAATTCCGCCGCCACCTTGCTGTCCTCGCTGTAGCCTACAAACTTTCCGTTCACCCATACTTTCAGATTGGATGTAGCCGACCCGACATGAAGATAAACATTATTTCCTTTCCAATCGGCCGGTATTTCCACTTCCTTGCGATAAGAACCCGTATAATTGTTCTTTTCCTCCACATAGGGCGGATTACTATTGAACTGGGTATCCCACGAATAACCTACATTCTTATATATACGATCGCCGTAACCGTTGATTTCAAAAAGCCCCGGCACGGGGAAATCCACCCATCCGGCATCATCATAATCCTTGGCGAAAAAATCCTTAGGAGCCTTGTCGTGATCCTTCACGAAATTGAACTTCCAGTTGCCTTCCAAAGAAAGGTAGCGCGCCGAAGCGGACTTTTCACCTTTCCGGGCTAATGCTTCTGTCTCGTAAGCGAAGAAAGAAGCACGGGGAGCCTCACAGTTTATCCGGTTCACTTCCGGATCCAGCCATGCCTCGGTTGTCTTCTGTGCACAAACAGGCAATGCCGCCATGCAAGCACACGTCCACACAAGTTGTTTAATCATAGGTATCATTAAGTTTTATGCGCCAAAGCGCCGTTAATAAAAATGTCGGATGTGTTTGTCTTTTTGTCCTTATTACCCGCCTGTTGCCGGCGGATAACCGCACAAAGATAATATTTTTTACTTCATTATCAGACATACGGGAAAGTTTTTAGCCTAAAAAAAGTATAATATACACGGTTTTTATAATTTTGTAGTCCGTAACACGATGATACTCTTGACACGAAAAGCAGTTTTATGAAAAAGAAGAGGAAAAACATGCAAAAGGAACACCGGACTTTCTCTTTCCGGATATTTCCCTGGATAACCATGGCTTTGGCCACGATGGCCTGCGGCTGGCTATTGTTGTCCGGCTACAACGACGACTTTTTTTACCGGGCACAGGAGCACAGCCTGTTCCTGCCGACTCGCCTGTTCTACGACACACTGGCCATTTATCCCGGCGGCACATTGTCGTGGGCGGCGGCTTTCCTCACCCAGTTCTTCTACTACCCGGCTCTGGGTGTCACTATCCTGCTGTGCCTCTGGATAGCTGTCATGGCTGTCACACGCAAAGTGTTCCGTACCCCGGACCGCTGGTCCGTCCTGCTGCTGACGGCACCCTGCGCCTTGTTGGCCGCCATCCTGCAAAACGGATATTTCCTGTTCTATTGTAAACTGCCGGGACATCTGTTCGTCCCCACACTGGGCTATCTGACGGCCCTGCTGGCAGCCTGGCTCTATCGTACCCTGCCGCCCCGCAACGGTATCCGGACAGGCTGGATGATCGTATGGGCCTGCATCGGCTACCCGCTGTTCGGCGCCTATTCGTTCATTGGCACGGCTTGCATGATGATGCTGGGATATTATCTCAATGCCGATCGTTTCTGGGGACGTCTGAAACCTGTCCTCACAGGATTGCTGCTCATCGGGCTTGTCCCTCTGATAGCCTATCTGTTCTATTCGCAGACCAATATCGACATGCTCTACCGGGCCGCATTGCCCTGTTTCAGCATCGGCGAAGAGACATTCTACCAGTTCCGCATCCCGTATGTGCTTTTGATACTGGCTCCGTTGCTTTGCCTTGCCGTCTACGAGCGTCGTGTTCCCGTCCTCAGGACCTGGCAGTGCATCACACTGCAAACCGTGGCTTTAGGCGTATTCATCGCATTTGTAAACCATTTCCGCTACAATGATGCAAACTTCGGACGCGAATTGTGTATGTACCGGGCTACGGAGGAACTGGACTGGGAAAAGGTAGTGGACATCGCACGGCACTGCGACGAGACTCCCACGCGCCCGCAAGTGATGAACAAAAATCTGGCTTTGTTCCGGTTGGGAAGAGCCGGAGACGAGATGTTCCGGTTCCGCGACGGCAGCAGCATCCCCAATGCACCTTTCGGGGTTAAACTGACACAGATAAACGCCAAACAGATGTACTTCCATTACGGAAAAGCGAACTTCTGCTACCGGTGGTGTATGGAAGACTGTGTGGAAACAGGCTGGAAAGTGGAATCCTTGAAGTTCATGGCCAAAACTTCTTTGCTGAACCAGGAATATGACGTAGCAAGGAAATACCTGAACCTACTGAAGAAAACTCTTTTTCATAAGGATTGGGCCGCTCATTACGAAACGTTCCTCCAGCATCCGGACCGCATGAGAGAGGACCCGGAATTCGGTCCCATCCTGCACCTGATGTGTTTCAAGAATGGCCTGGACAGCGACAACTCCGTCGTGGAACTGTATCTCATGAACAGTTTCGCCAAGAGTTTCAAGGAAGACCCTCTGTTTGAGGAACAGTCTGTACTGTCGGCCTTGGTACTCAAGAACATCGACCTTTTCTGGGAACATTTCTTCCGGTACGCGGCACAACATACCAATGACCCGCATATGCCTACCCATTTTCAGGAAGCAGCCTACCTGTACGGTCACCTGGAAGATAAAGTGGACATCAGCAATATGCCTTTCGACCAGGAAGTCAAACAGAGCTATGAGGCCATGATGGAGCGCACGCGCCAATGTGCCGGCATGTCGGAAGACCAGCTGGCCCAGGTGCTGTATCCCCGGTTCGGACACACTTTCTACTATTATTATTTCCTCTACCGCAACGTAAAAACATATTAAGCATGAAAAAGCCAATTCTATATTTCCTGTATGCCGCCCTGCTGTTCACCGCCTGTAAACCGCAGACGCCCGAACACTATACCGACACAGGTAAAAAGGCATGCATCTACCCGGAATACACGGACGTGACCATCCCGCCCAACATCGCTCCGCTGCATTTCCATATCGAACATGCAGACGGAAATACCGTAACACGTTTCTCCTGCGGACAAAAAGAACTGACCCTGTCCGGCGCGGACGTCAAACCATCTCCAAGCGATTGGAAGGAACTGTTGCAGACAGCAAAGGGTAAGCGGATAACAGTCGATGTTTACTACGAAAGGGACGGACAATGGATGCACGACAAGCCTTTTACCTTGACCGTTGCACAGGAGGAAATCGACCCTTATCTGTCCTATCGCCTCATCGCCCCGTCGTATGTCACGTATGAAGACCTGACAATCAACCAACGGTGCCTGACGGACTTTTCAGAAAGGGTGATTTACTCCAACATGATGCTCTCCACTGAACAAGACGGCCAGTGTATCAACTGCCACGCTTACCAGAACGGTAATCCGCAACAGATGCAGTTCCACGTGCGCGGTCATCTGGGAGGCACGGTGCTGATACAGAACGGTAAGATTAAAAAAATCAACCTGAAAACCGACTCCACCCTGTCGGCCGGAGTATATCCGGCCTGGCATCCGTCCCTTCCTCTCATAGCATATTCCACCAACCTGACCGGTCAGGCTTTCCATACGCGTGACCCGCAAAAAGTGGAAGTGCAGGATTCCAGAAGCGACCTTATCCTGTATGACATCGAGCGCAACGAAGTGAGCACCGTATCGGACGAACCGGACGCGCTGGAATGTTTCCCGACATGGAGTCCGGACGGACGCTACCTGTATTATTGTTCTGCCAGGTTCCACATCGAACATCCGGAACATCCCGACTATGAACTCATGAAAAACTATCGGACGATAAGATACAATCTCTACCGCCGGGCATTCGATGAGCCGACCCGCACATTCGGGCCAGAGGAACTGGTCTACGACGCGGTGTCGCTTGACAAGAGCGCCACCCTGCCCCGCGTTTCTCCCGACGGCCGCTTCCTGATGTTCACACAGGGCGGCTACGGTATCTTCCACATCTGGCACAAAGACGCAGACCTCTGCCTGATGGATCTGGTTTCAGGAGAAGTACGCCCGCTGGAAAAGCTGAATTCACCGGACGTGGAAAGCTATCATTCATGGAGCAGCAACGGGCGGTGGGTCGTATTCAGCAGCCGCCGCAACGACGGCAATTACACCCGTCCTTTCATCGCTTACATCGACAAAGAGGGCAAAGAACGCAAGCCGTTCGAACTGCCGCAGGACGATCCGGACTATCACCGGCAGTTCCTGCGCAGCTACAACATCCCGGAATTCATGACCGACCGGGTTACCGTCTCCGTCCAGAATCTGGCCTCGGCCATACGTCATCCGGCACACAATGCCAAATACCGGCAGAGGGAATAGAGCAGATACCTAAAACCGCACAATCCCCCAAAACAGATATGCAATGATTGAATACATCGCCATTTTTGTCGGCATACTCCCAGCTGCATTGCTCGTCGGATTCATTTACTGGAAAGACAAATACCAACGCGAGCCTTGGAAATGGATAGGCAAGGCTGTCAAGTATGGCATGCTGGCCGCCGTCACCGCCATCTTTTTCGAATTCCTCCTACCGCGGGCGGGAAACACCGGCTTATCCGCTTGTATCTACAACGCTTTCATCGTGGCGGCGATACCGGAGGAGTGCATGAAACTGCTCTTCTTCTGGCTTCTCGTCCGCAAGAACCCGTTCTTCGATGAACACATGGACGGCATCGTCTATGCCTGTTGCGTAAGCATGGGATTCGCGGGACTGGAGAACATACTGTACCTGCTGGGCAACTTGGACTCCTTGGCCACCACCGCCCTGCTACGGGCTTTCCTCAGCGTCCCGGGACACTTCTTCTTCAACGTGTTCATGGGCTACTACTATTCTTTGGCCATATTCGGCAACCCGGCCCACAAGACGCGCAACCTGACACTGGCTCTCCTCACCCCCGTTCTCCTGCACGGCGCTTTCGACTTCTTCCTGATGTCGATGCCGCTCTCTCCCGAATGGTCCGCCCTCAGCTTCATCCTCCTCCTGCTCCTTTGCTGTTACTACTGGAAATACGGCCGCAGGCGCATCCACACGTTGCTCGAAATGGACCGTCAGAAAACGGTAACCGGAACCGAGGATGCTGAAGAAACCGGCTACAACAAAAAAGAAAGATAACCTACACACTACGCAACGAACGGCCATGGCACGAACGACAAAGAACAGCCCGAAAACATATTCAGACGCGGCCTACGTGGACGGAGTGTCACGGAGAGATCCGGTCGTGATGAAAGACTTTTACCTACACTGCAAGAAATATTTCGAAGAGCACTACCGGAGTGTGTTCTTTGCGTCGGAACACGACAGGAAAGATATTTTCCAGAACACCTACATCGCTCTGTGGGAGAATATCGAACGAGGGAAAATCCACATAAAGGACGGCATCCTGAAGGGACGGAACGACGAGCCGTTCAAAGGCTCACTGCTTACGTACATGATGTCTATCGGCAAACTAAAGTATCTGGAATGGGTGCGCAAGGAAAGCCGCGAACCGAATTTCAACGACAGCCTTCCGCACGGCAGGAAGGGAGACGAAGAACCGGCCGAGACAGCCGAATGGCTTAGCGACAACAGCGAAACCGGCATGCTGGAAGCCATATCGGAAGGTGTCTCCGTGATGTCGGACAGGTGCAGGGAGATATTGACAAAGTTCTACTACGAAAACAAGAAACTGGACATGATGCTTTCGGAACTTCCGTCATACAAAAGCAAAGACGCACTGAAATCCAATAAAAACCGCTGCCTGAAAATGCTGAAGACATCGGTTGCGAATATCTATAGAATCCGTAGAGAAATGTAAACACCGACAACCATGAACGAACAACAACAAGATTGGATAGACCGTTTCCTGCGCGATGAAATGACGGCGGAAGAGCGCAAAACATTCGAATCTCAGCTGAAAGAAGACGCCGGACTGAAAGAACAGCTTGACTTCACCAAGATGGTACGGACGGCTATCAGCAGCCGAAACGAAAAGTTGAGCCTGATTCGGAAATGGGACGAGGAAACTGTCCCGGAGAAAAAAGGAAACGGATATCGCACTCCCATCTTACGGACAATCGGCATAGCCGGTCTCGTTGCAGCAGCCGTCATCGGTTTCTTCCTGTTCAGCCCCCTCTGTCTTTTCCGGGAACTCCCCATCGTGAACATGGTCAACATAGAGCATTATGAATGCTACAAAGGTAAAAAGACTATCAGCCGCATAGCGGAGTTGGTCCACGAAAAGAATTACAAGGAGGCATTATCACTGATTGAAAAGGAAGAGCACATCGCCTCACACGGCCATTCACATCCGGACGGCCCCGACATGCCATATATTATGGCCGCTCCCCGGAATATGTCCACCAATCGGAATATGTCTGCTAACCGGCGAGACACCGAAGAACTGCAATGGCTGAAAGCACATGCCTTGGCCGGTCTCGGAAGAATGAAGGAAGCACTGGAATGCCTCGACAGGATACGTCAGGCGGAAGGTATCTACAAAGACAAGGCAGATTCTCTCTTCCGATGCTGGAAATCGTTTCAGAACCTCCCCGACAAACCTTAAAAAAAACGGTTCTTACAAAAAAAGTTCCTAAGAAACGGTTACTTTCCGGTCCTTCCCGACATAAAGAGACAGAACCCATACAAATTTCGTACAGGCGGCGCTGTACAGGTACCCTCCCCTTTTGTAATCCCATCGGTACCTGTCACGTCGCCTGTTTCTTTTCAACCCAAATCACAGGAAATCGGGACAATAGAAAATCAATGGAGATACATTTGGTGAGCCATAAACTGTTCATTATAGGTAGTGGAGTGCTGTCCACACACCGGGTTGTAAGTTACTATTGCCGGAAGTGAAATACGTTCCTTAGGTGTTCATGTAGTATTCCTGATAGTCTTATTTAAGTTAGAATGAATATATTACCGTTCGTGATACAGACTCAGGAGAAGTTAAAACGGCAACTGTTAATTATTCACCATCCAAGAGTGAATCACAGGCTATAGCAGAAGCAATAGAGGAAGCGTCTAATAAGTTCTAATTTGAACGGAGATGTTAATTCCTCTGTTCATC
>CAMWUI010000041.1 GCA_947177395.1 uncultured Paraprevotella sp. | reverse complement strand
CCATCGTTTTTCTCATCAAAAACAGATGTTTTTCGATACTTCTCTTTGGGAGAGAAGTATCAGACAGCTTGTGTTATTCTAATCATTTGATTATTAATAGTATTCATTGTTTTGATAAATCCAATCTGATTAACAAATGTTGAGCGAACAATAAATTCCAGACATCGCTTCTCCTCCATACGAATATTTTTTTCATCCTGTTACGCCACTCATTAAAAATTTTTTTCATATCTTTGTAACATTGATACATCTCTCCCAAAGAGAAGTACCGATTTATGTTTCATCGTTAATCATTATAACACAACAAGATTACGACTTCTTATTCCTCGGATTCAAAAGTAAAGCCACATTCCATATCATATTATATCATGTAGGAATGTTTAAATATACCAGCATCAAAACACATAAAAAAGATTGCCCCTGAAAGTACCGATTCTACTTTCAGGGGCAATTCACTGCAAGGCTGCCGCTTGAATACAAACGTTTACATCAAGCTATTCACATGCCTTATTCATCTTTGGCCTGTTTGCTTTCAAACTCTTTCATCAGTTTGTCCTGTACGTCACCGGGCACCAGTTCATAGCTGGCGAACTTCATGATGAAAGAGGCACGGCCGCCTGTCAGCGAGCTGAGCGAGGTGCTGTAGCTGGACATCTCCTTGAGCGGAGCCTTGGCTATAATCTTCTCATAACCGTTTTCGCTGCTCATACCCATAATCATGGCGCGCCGTCCCTGCAAATCGCCCATCACATCGCCCATCTTATCCGCAGGCACGAACACTTCCACATCGTAAATGGGTTCCAATATCTTCGGACCCGCCTCCTTGAAAGCCATACTAAAGGCATTGCGACCGGCCAACATGAAAGAGAGTTCGTTGGAATCTACAGGGTGCATCTTGCCGTCGTAGACAATCACCCGCACGTCGCGTGCGTAACATCCCGTCAACGGACCTTGCTCCATGCGCTGCATCACGCCTTTGAGAATGGCCGGCATAAAACGGGCATCAATGGCGCCGCCTACAACCGAGTTGATGAACACCAGTTTACCGCCCCACTCCAGTGATATCTCTTCCTTGTTCTTCACATTGATGCGATATTCCTGCCCGTTGAATCTGTACACGTCCGGATCGGGCATTCCTTCATAATAAGGTTCTACAATCAGATGCACCTCGCCAAACTGACCGGCACCACCGGACTGTTTCTTGTGACGATAGTCCGCACGCGCCGCTTTCGTGATGGTCTCGCGATAAGGCACTTTCGGCTCATCGAAAATGATATTTATCTTCTCGTTGTTTTCCATACGCCATTTGAGCGTACGCAGGTGGAACTCACCCTGACCGTGTACCAGTATCTGTCTCAGTTCCTTGCTCTGTTCGATCATCCACGTGGGATCTTCCTCACGCATACGGTTGAGTGCGTTCATCATCTTTTCCGTCTCGGCCTCGTTGGCAGCTCTTACGGCACGGCTGTATTTGGGGTTGGGATATTTGATGAAATTGAAACGGTTTTCCGCGTTCTTATCGTTCAGCGTATTACCGGTCTTCACATCCTTGAGCTTCACGGTGCAACCGATATCTCCGGCCCGCAGTTCCTCCACCTTGATACGGTTGGCTCCCGCACAAACGAACAACTGGGACATGCGTTCCTTCGAACCGCGGTCGGCGTTGACAAAATCTTCTCCCTCATGCACCTTTCCGCTCATCACCTTGAAATACTGCACCTCGCCGATGTGCGGTTCCACGGCAGTTTTGAAGAAATAGAGAGAAGTGGGGGCTTCCGGATCGGGCCTCACCTCGACGCCGCGCGTGTTGTGCACTTTCGGCATTTCATCTACAAAAGGCACGACATTGCCCAGGAATTCCATCAGACGACGAACGCCCATATCTTTTCCTGCACATACACAGAAAACCGGGAACATGCCACGAGCCGCCAATCCTTTGCGGATGCCCTCGCGCATCTCATCCTCTGTCAATGTCTCACTGTCAAAGAACTTTTCCATCAGCGATTCGTCGTTCTCCGCTGCGGCTTCCACCAGTGCCTTGTGCATCACCATGGCTTTCTCCATCTGGTCGGCCGGGATTTCTTCTATCACGGGTTCGCCACCGTCCGGTCCCCACGAATACTTCTTCATCAGCAGCACATCGATCAGGCTGTTGAAAGAAGGTCCGGTCGTCAGGGGGTACTGAACGGGAACCACTTTGGTGCCGTAAATGGATGTCAGTTGTTCCAGGATATAATCGTAGTCGCACTTGTCGTCATCGAGCTGGTTCACCAAGAAGATAACCGGCTTGTTCAGTTTCTCCGTATAGCGGAAATGGTTCTGCGTGCCCACCTCCGGACCGTACTGTCCGTTGAGAAGCAACACCGCCGTATCCGTCACGTTGAGCGCCGTCAGGGCGCTACCCACGAAGTCATCCGATCCCGGACAGTCTATGATATTGAGTTTCTTTCCGTTCCACTCCACATGATATACCGTGGAGAAAACGGAATAGCCGTACTCCTGTTCCACAGGGAAATAGTCGCTCACCGTATTCTTTGCCGTGATGCGCCCCCGCCTCTTGATGAGTCCGCTTTCATATAATAAAGCCTCTGTCAGTGTTGTTTTACCGGAACCGTCATTCCCCAACAGGGCGATGTTCTTGATCTCATTGGTTTGATAAACTTTCATACTATTATGATTTAAAGGTTTTATCTTAGATAACGGCACGCAAATTAGAAAAAATAGCTGAAAGAAACAAATAAATGGCAAACTGTTAGTTATGTTCTTCAGCATAAAAAACATTCCTTTCCCTTTTTATTGTACCTTTGCAGACGTAATACCATTCTCACTTTCCACATGGCCGGAATCTATCTGCACATACCTTTCTGCAGACGCCGCTGCGTCTACTGCGACTTTTATTCCACAACCCGGGAAGGCGACATTCCGCGCTATGCGGAGGCATTGGCACAAGAGTTGATGCTGCGCCGCAACTATCTGGAAGAAACGGACAAAAACGGGAATCCGTATCTTCCGGAAATAGAAACCGTCTACATTGGCGGAGGCACTCCGTCCCTGTTGCATCCCGAACATACAGAAAGGATACTGGAGGTCGTCCGACGGCATTATCCTGTATCCCGGAACGCGGAAATCACTGTAGAGGCCAATCCGGATGACGTGACGGAAGCATGGGCACAGGCGTTGCACGGCATGGGCGTCAACCGCATCAGTCTGGGCGTACAGACATTCGACGACGACAAGTTGCGCTTCTTGTGCAGGCGACACACGGGACATCAGGCCATGGAAGCCGTGGAGCAATGCAGGAAGGCGGGATTCGACAACCTGAGCCTGGACCTGATCTACGGTCTGCCGGGACAGACGGTCGGGGAATGGGAACACGATGTGGAGCACGCCATAGCCGCCGGTGTGGAGCATCTGTCGGCCTACGCCCTCATCTACGAGGAAGGAACGGCCCTGTGGACTCTGCGGGAAAGCGGACGCATACGCGAAACAGACGAGGAGGTGAGCCTGCGTATGTTCGACACACTGATCAACAGGCTGGAGCAGGCGGGATTCGAACATTACGAGATATCCAACTTCGCCCGTCCCGGATACACCTCCCGCCACAATTCCTCGTACTGGCGGGGCATTCCCTATTTGGGATGCGGAGCGGCCGCACATTCGTTCGACGGAGAAAGCCGGCAATGGAACACCGCCGACTTAGATACCTATCTGGAAAGAATGGACTGCCTCGCCCGAACCGGCAAGGCTACCGGCTTATGGGAGCGGGAAACACTTACAAAGGAAGAGAGATACAACGAGCGCATCATCACGTCCGTCCGCACACGGGACGGGCTTGACCTGCACCGTCTGAAAGAGGATTTCGGTGCGGAAGCCGCGGCCTATTGTCTGCGAATGGCCGCCCCCCATCTGCAACAGGGCACGCTCCGTCTGCTGCCTCCCGCACAACAGATTCCCGACGGCATTCTATGTCTCTCCCGTCAAGGGATATTCGTATCGGACGGCATTATGAGCGACCTGCTGATGACAGACGACTGAGAAGGCAATCCCCCGGACACACATCTCCCGCCACGGCAAACGAACAACGGTTGCTGTGGCGGGAGATGTGATTCCGTCAATCCCGGGGCACTGATTCAGGTCAGCGCATTTCCTGATAGGAAATCTGGTAAAAACAAGGGTATACGTTGGAGGAAGCGTCGCTCTGTCCCGACGTATGCGGCACAATGAGGCGCACCAGGGCGATACCTTCGTCCGCCGTGTACTGACGGCCTACATTTATATAGGTGAGCGGCACGAGCCAACCCGAAGGTACGGAAGAGCCATAATAGGAATACATGGCACCGCCACCCGTCAGCGATGTATTGAACGAAGCCGTAAACGTGCCGGACGTGTTCGTCACATCCACGATGTCGGGACGCGTGGCCCAATACAGCACATCATTGCGGCTCTGTATGGAGTCGCGCATGATGTTGAACTCCACATACCTGCACAGCAGACGTTTGGACTCTCCTTTTTTTATCGGTTCGCCCACTCCCTGCCTTACAATCTGCATGTACACACCGGAGTTTCCAAAAAGCACATATTCGTTTTTAGCGGTATCCGTCACGCAGTCCTGTGCATAGAACTGGTTTTCACCGATGACATTGATACGCCCCACATCCGCCACGAGCTGTCCGTCGCGATCCATGATTTTCACATCGCGGCCGATGAACGCCGATATCAGCGCACGTTCCCGCTCTTTCTGTTCGGCATATGTCTCATCGTCCTTGCACGACTGCAAGCCGATGGCCACAGTCAGCACCGCACATATAATATAGAGAAATTTCTTCATTTTCATCTGTCTGTTTCTTTTTTCATCCAATCCGTCCTACTTCCACATTCCGCCTCAGGCATTTGTCTTTTCCGTTTCCTGTCCGGTGAGCAGAGGAGTGTATTTCCGGATGGCCTTTTTCGCAATCTCCACCGCCTCCGGCATGGAACACACCAGTTCTCCGCCCGACGCATTCAAATGTCCGCCGCCGTTGAAGAACTCCGCCGCCATCTGGTTGCAGGGGAAATCGTCTGTCGAGCGCAGGGATATGCGGATGGTATCCTTGTCCGTATTCTCACGCATGAAAATGGACAGGCGCATGCCGCTTATCTGCAGGGGCATGTTCACAAATCCTTCCGTATCGCCTTTCTTGTGGGAGAAACGACGCTGTTCCTCGCGTGTCAGCGTCATGAGCGTGGCATGCTGTTTGGAGAATACCTCCATCTTGACATAGAGCATATAGCCCAACAGACGGAAACGCTCGGCCGAATAATCATTGAACACATTGCGATAGATACGGTCCTTGTCGATACCCTTGGTCAGCAGCCGCCCGATGATAAAGTAAATATCGCTCCGGTTGGAGTTATAAGTAAAACCGCCGGTATCGGTCATCATGCCCGTGTAAAGGCATGCCGCTTCATCGGTAGTCATGTCCTCAAACTCTCCCAACTGGTCGAACATACGGAAGAGAAGCTCGCAGGTGGAACTCATTTCCGGATAGGAATAGGTCCATTTGCAGAAATCCACCGGATGAAGATGGTGGTCTATCATAAGTTTGGGGGCCGGATTGGCCATTACGACATCTCCCAGTTTCTCCATACGGCCGGGGGCGTTGAAATCCACACATATAAACAAGTCGGCGGCCGCCACGACCGGATTGGCCCGCTCTTCGTTGCGCTCGTAAGGAATAATACGCTCCGATCCGGGCACCCATTTCAGGAAATCGGGAAAGGCATTGGGAGTAATCGGCGTCACATCCTTCCCCTTGCGGAGCAGATAATTGGTAACGGCCATCACGGATCCCACGGCATCACCGTCGGGAGACACGTGGCAGGTCACTACGATATGCCGGGCCTCTTCCAGCGCGACACGCAAATCATTCAGCTGAGTCTCAGTAAGAAGATTTTCTAACATGCAGTCTTTATTAGTAGTAATATATGGCTACAAATATACAACAAATAATCGGCTTGCCGTTTATCTGAAAGCAACTTTTAACGCTCCTTGTGTGCGAAGGTCGTGGCAGGGCCAACCCAGCGAATCGCATTCCGCCGCATAACGTTCCGCACGCTTCCGCCCCAGCGAAGCGTCCAGTATCACCCTACCGGGCCGGACAACGTCTTTCAGTCCGGCCAGTCGCCCCCGGTATCCGCGGGTCACGTACATATAGTCGGGATTCTGCGGAGAAACGGAACGCCGATGTGTCCAACGGCTGTCGAAGAGCAAAAGCACGGTTTTGCCGGGAAGGCACACCCATCCGTCCTGTGCCCTTGCGGCAGGTGCTTCCCCTTTGTCCAGATCCACCAACTGCGGCGGCCGGGTCAGGCGCCGGCGCCAATACGTGTCCGCAATACGACGGGTATGGTGGAAAACGCTGTCCGGATACGGCGTGAACAGATAGGAGCAGGACGGAGAGCAGACGGCATGCACCACCGGACATGCCGGCAAATTGTAGAACCACAAACAGGGAGATTCCCGTTCACACCGCGCGCCATACATGTCCAATACCGCGACCAGCGCCATAACAAGACCGCAAACGGTGAACCGACGCAAGCGGGAACCGGCGGGCCGGTACAACAAGGACAATAACAATAGGTATAGCGCCGCGACCATCCAGGGCGAAGGATAAAGGTTTTCCCATCGTGCCGCAGGCCACGAAGCGGTCCAGTCCAGCCATCCGTTTTGCAACCTGACTGCACCGGCTATGATACGGACGGGGAATTCCCACTGCGGACACAAACGGCCGCATACCCACAACAGCGGAGAGGCAGCCACAAGAAAAGTGGTCAGCGGAAGAGCAGCCAGTCCGGCCACCGGCGCCCAGGGTGTGAACAGATGGAAGTAAAAGGCTATCAGCGGAGCCGTGCCCGCCTGCGCCGCAACTCCTGCCGTAAAAGTATGCCAGACTGTACGAAGCCCCCGAAACCTCGTCCGGTACAGACCGGACAGGCGGGGCGCCAGCGTGAGCAAGGCCATCATCGCGACACAGGACAACTGGAATCCCACATCGGACAGGTAAGCAGGATTTACCAGCAACATCATAAAGACGGCCAACGACAATAGGTTGAGAGACAGTGTCCGACGACCCAGAGCCGTAGCCGCCAGCAACAGGGAATACATGGAAGCAGCCCGGACGAGCGAAGCCGGCAAACCGGCCAAAAACGTATATCCCCAGATAAAGAGGAAAGCCCCGACAACGCCCGGAAAATACCAGCGATTGTACCTCAGACGACGCAGAAAGAACAAATTGAAAAGGGACAGCAGGATGCCCAGATGCAGACCGGACAAGGCCAACAGGTGGCTGGCACCGGCCATCGAATACACATCGCGCAACTCTTTTGTCAGTTCACTTTTGTCTCCGAGTGTCAATGCCGATACGACCGCCAGTTCCTCTCCCTGCAGACCGGCTTTCCGGTACAGAGCCACCAGTTCTTCCCGCCATCTCAAAGCACGGACCCGCAGGCGGAACCATCCGGAGAGACGTTGTCTCTCAACCTGTGTCAACGCCTCTGCCCTCCACTGACCGGAAGGCAACCACCCGACAACACCCGACACGTTTTTCCCGTGCAACCACGCCACATAGTCGAACTCATCGGGATTGCCGCGGTTGGCGGGACTACAGACAGTAGCCACCAACCAGATTCCGTCACCGGGACGAAGCGTCAAGGATTCAGCAGAGGGCTGCATATATACCTGTATCCGTCGGCCACCCGCCGCGCACTCTCCTCCCTTGCTTACCGCCGACAACACTTCCATTCCACAGACGACCGTGCGTCCGTTATCCAGCGGTACGTCCGTCACCACCGCACGAACAGCCACCGGTTCATCCGGCCACGAAAACGAACGACCGCCACGGGACAAGACTGCCAGTCCCGCACCCAACACGAACCAGAAAAAAGTAAGGAAGAAACCGAACCAACGAAGTGAAGAAGGGGTGTGCAACCGGAAATAACAATATCCCATGCAGACACACAACACACCCAGACAAGCAAAAAGACACACCGGAAGATAACCAGAAAGCGCACAGCCTGCAACACTGTCCGGAACAACCCCAATTCCGGCTGCCAACGGCACCACCGCCCGCAACCAGGGATAAGAGTCGAAGGCGCCTACACGATTCACGAAAACAATTATAAATCCTTCAAGGCACGGATTTCGGCCACCGGATCGGCCGCCTTGAACACCGCACTGCCGGCCACCAGCACATCGGCTCCGGCGTCCACCAGCCGACGACCCGTCTCCCGGTTCACTCCACCGTCTATCTCTATTAAAGCCCGAGATCCGCTTTCGTCTATCAGCTTTCTCAGACGTTCCACCCGATCAAGGGTGCGAGGTATGAACTTCTGCCCGCCGAAACCGGGATTCACGGACATCAGCATCACCAGGTCCACATCTTCTATGATATCGGTCAGCATCTCCACCGGTGTCGAAGGATTGAGCGTGACACCGGCTTTCATGCCGGCCTCCCGGATCTGCTGTACGACCCTGTGCAGATGCACGCAGGCCTCGTAATGGACATTCATCGTGTATGCTCCCAGCGCCTTCACCTCCGCGATGAACTTTTCTGGCCGCACAATCATCAGATGCACGTCCAAAGGTTTCCGCGTCAGTTGGGCCACATATTTCAAAACAGGAAATCCGAAGGATATATTCGGAACAAACACGCCGTCCATTATATCCAGATGCAACCAGTCGCAATCGCTACGGTTAAGCATATCCATGTCGGCCTGCAGGTTGGCGAAATTGGCCGACAACAAAGAAGGAGCCACCAAGGGTTTCATAATCCTGACGTTTTATATGGGCAAAGATACGTTTTATCCGCAAGCCGTCCAAACGATGGCGCCGCATTCCGCATAAAAATCAGTTCAGGTATTCACTGCCCCGCCCCGGAGCCGACCATCCCGTCGTACTACAAGTACGGGCAAACATTTTCAAAAAGGTAATTGTCGCTTCACTGGGCTGCAACGTCTCATCAAAAGTACAATCATCCATAGGCTAACATACGGTATACAATGTTCATATACCCTATTAACGACCGTCTGCCCCGCTTTAGTATATCCGCCGATGTTTTTCTTTCCCGTTTCCCGGTCAGTAAGTGGCCAGGCTGAGATTGCGTTTTCCGGCCATACGCCGCAGATTGAGCAAGGCATAACGCATGCGACCGAGCGCCGTATTGATGCTGACACCGGTTATCGCGGCTATTTCTTTGAAAGAAAGTTCCTGATAGAAACGCATATACACGACTTCACGCTGGTTGGCCGGCAGGTGTTCCATCAGCATGCGCACATCGTCCAGCGTCTGTTCCGTCACCATCTGCATTTCGACATTGCTGTCCGTCAGACGACTGTCGTTCAACAAATCGACCTCTCCTCCATCGTTGGACACCGTATTCTCGTTCCGCTCCTGACGAAAGAAGTCTATAATCAGATTGTGAGCGATGCGGATCAACCATGCCTGGAAACGGCCCGTCTCCACATAACGGCGTTGCCGTATTGTGACGATGGCTTTCACGAATGTCTCCTGAAAGATATCATCCGCCACATCACGGTTCTTTACTATAAAATAAATATAGGAATATATCTTCGACTGATGGCGCGACAAAAGTGTATCAAACGCAACATTATTGCCTTCTGCATAGAGCCGTACCAACTCCTCGTCGGCCAGCTTTTTCAAATTTTCCATTACCGTTTCTTTTTTATTCAAGCGTAATGTTCATCTATAGGCAATAAATTTTTATATCATCCATCGAATTTGGATGCAAATAAAGCGAGAAAAAAAATAAAATGCAACTTTTCGTGCTAAAAAGTTGCATTTCCTTGCAATATTCATCTCATTTTATAGTTGCCGTCGAAACGGAACCCTCGCAGGAAATCCGCCGTCTTCATACGTTTCTTCCCGGCCAGCTGCAACTCATCGATCAGCAGGAAACCGTCCTGCGCCGCAACTTTCAGCATTCCGTCTTCCACGACGACCGTACCGATTGTCTCCCGCAGACTTGCAGGCAGTTCTTCCTTGTGCGTGGCATATATTTTCAGAGTCTGCACCCTGCCGTCCGGTCCTTCCAGTTCTGTCCAGGCCGCGGGATAAGGCGAAAGTCCGCGCACAAAATCATACAGTTGCTTCACCGTCTTTCCTTGCCAGTCAATCCGGCAGGTATCCTTGAAAATCTTCGGTGCCGGACGCAGGGCAACACCAGTCTGCATCTGCTCTTGGGGAACCGTCCGGACAGTTCCGGCCAGCATATTGTCTACCGTCTCCGTCACCAATCTGCCGCCGAGCATCATCAGACGGTCATACACATCGCCCACATTGTCCGTATCCGCAATCGGCACTTTCACCTGCTGTATCACCTCGCCCGTATCGATTTCATGCCGGAGGAAGAATGTAGTGATGCCTGTCTCCGTCTCCCCGTTTATCACAGCCCAGTTGATAGGGGCTGCTCCCCGGTATTGCGGCAGAAGAGACGCATGAAGATTAAATGTGCCCATCGGAGGCATGCTCCATACAACCTCGGGCAACATACGGAAAGCCACCACGATCTGCAGGTCGGCTTTCAGAGTTCTCAGTTCCTCCAAAAAGGCTTCATCCTTGAGCCGCACAGGTTGCAATACCCGCAGCCCCTGTTCCAGGGCATACTGTTTCACGGGACTGGCCTGCAGGGTATCCTGGTGGCGTCCGACCGGCTTGTCCGGCATGGTGATGACACCTACTACATTATATCCTCCCTCTACCAGACAGCGCAGACTCTCCACCGCAAATTCCGGCGTTCCCATATATACGATTCTCAAATCTTCTTTTTTCATGATAATCCGGTATTAATCATCCGACAAATCCGCCAGCAACTGACGGTAATTGGTAAACACGCGGGACTTGCGGATGAAACCCACAAAGTTTCCCTCCACGTCCACCACCGGCAGAATCCAGGCCTGAGTGCGGTCGAAAGTCAGCACTACCACGTCCATCGAATCGTTGATACCCAGACGCGCCGGAGCTTCTTTCATCAGTTCGCCTACCGCGAATTTATGGTATAGTTCCTGCCGGAACATGATGTGGCGCACATCATCCAGATAAATAAGTCCGATGAGCCTGCTCTGCCGGTCTACCACCGGAAACACGTTGCTTTCCGAACGGGAAATCCGACTGACAAGTTCTCCCAGTTCCATGTCAGGATAGAGCGTGTCTACCCCTTTCTCTATCACCGAGTCCATGCTCATCAGCGTCAGGATGGCCCGGTCCTTGTTGTGAGTCAGCAACTGGCCTTTTTTGGCCAGACGCATGGAATAGATGCTGTGGGGTTCGAACACGATAATCGTCAGATAGGCGCACACGGAAACTATCATCAGCGGCATAAACAACTGGTAGCCGCCCGTCAACTCGGCTATCAGGAACACTCCCGTCAATGGAGCGTGCATGACACCGCTCATCAACCCGCACATGCCCAGCATGGAAAAGTTGCGCTCCGGAACTGGCAAGTGCAGTATATCGTAGATATTCCAAAGGCGCGAGAAAATGAAACCGGAGATGCAACCGAGAAACAGACTGGGCGCAAAGATACCGCCGCAACCGCCTCCGCCATTGGTGGCCGTAGATGCAAAGACCTTAAATATCAACACTAAAGCAAGATAGAGCAACAGCAGATTGTCGTGCCCGTAGAAGAACGAACGGTCCATCACTGTCCCCCAGTCGGCGGAATCTCCGTTCAGCAAGACGTGTATCAGGTCGTAACCTTCGCCGTAGAGGGAGGGAAACAGATAAATCAGGACGCTCAGCATAGTGCCGCCAAGCAGGAGTTTCGCATAACGGCCAGAAAATTTCCGGAAAAGGTCTTCCAGCGCATTCATCGTGCGCGTAAAATAGAGGGAAACGAGTCCGCAGAAAATACCCAGCAGGATATAAGGCGGTATGCGGCTCACCTGGAAATCGGATGTCAGATGAAACTCAAAAACCGAGCCCGTCCCCGAAAAGGCGAAAGTGATGCAGGCCGCCGTCACACAGGATATGAGCAGAGACAGCAACGAGCCCATCGTCAAGTCTATCATCAAAACCTCTATCGTGAATACCAGGCCGGCTATCGGAGCCTTGAAGATGCCTGACACGGCACCGGCCGCCCCGCAGCCCACCAGCAACATCAGCGTCTTGCTGTTCATCCGGAACATACGTCCCAGATTGGAACCGATGGCCGACCCCGTCAACACGATAGGCGCCTCGGCTCCCACGGAACCGCCGAACCCGATGGTGATGGCGCTGGCCATGACGCTCGACCATGTGTTATGCGCCTTGATATGGCTCTGCCGGCGGGCAATGGCGAAGAGTATCTTCGTCACACCGTGACTAATGTCGTCCTTCACCACATAACGTACGAACAACCCTGTCAGAAAGATCCCCACCACGGGATACACCAGATATTGCCAGTTGGCCTCACTGGTCACGAACTGGTGTGTCAGAAAGAACTCTATCAGGTGAATCAGCCATTTCAGCAGCAACGCCGCCGCGGCTGTAAGCACACCGATGAAAAAACTGAGCGTCAGGATAAACTGGCGTTCGGTGAAATGCCTGCGCCGCCACAACAGGAGGCGTTCGAACAACGTCAGGTCTCTTACGGCTTTTTCCATCGCGTCACATTATTTTCGGATTATCTCCACTCGTCCGCCGGCACCCAGCCGTATGATGCTACTCGAAACGGCTTTTGTCTTCTCGCCACGACGGTAATTCACAACATAATCCACCGCCTGCAGAATCTCCTCGCTCACCTCAGAGAAATTGCCCGGCGCAGGCATACCGCTCAGATTGGCCGACGTGGAGACCACCGGCTTCTGGAACCGGAAACACAACTGCCGGCTGAACGCCTCGCGTGTCACGCGCAGCGCTACGCTTCCGTCTTCCGCCAACAGGTTCTCCGCCAGATTTCTGGCTCCATCGAGTATAATGGTCAGAGGTCTGTCCGCCACGTCCATCACGTCCCAAGCCACGGCAGGTACATCTGCCACATAACGCTGGATGCGGTCGGGCGAGTCTACCAGACAAATCAGAGCCTTGCTGTCGCTCCGCCGCTTGATCTCGTATACCCGGGCCACGGCCTCCGCATTGGTAGCATCGCATCCGATGCCCCATATCGTATCGGTGGGATACAGAATGACGCCTCCCCGCCTCATCACCTCCACCGCTTTCTTCACTTCATCTTCCAAAGCCATCTCTCTGCTTCCTGTTTCTTTATGCTATATATTTATTTTCAGAACTCACTGGTGAAATGGAACCTGATATGTTCGAAGTCCGTCTGCGCCATCTGCAACACATAATTGCTGTCCGCAAGAAAAACGTCGCGCCCCTCGCGGTCCTTGGCCATATACTGATACTTGCGTTTCTTGAAAGCCTCCAGTTGAGCCTCGTCATCACTTTCTATCCAGCACGCCTTGTAGAGGCTCACCGGTTCCCAGCGGCACTTGGCACTATATTCGTTCTCCAGACGATACTGGATTACTTCGAACTGCAACTGCCCCACCGTACCGATAATCTTGCGGCCGTTGAACTGGTTGACAAACAACTGAGCCACGCCTTCGTCCATCAATTGTTCGATGCCCTTGGCCAGCTGTTTCGTCTTCATAGGGTCCGCATTCTCGATATACTTGAACATCTCGGGCGAAAAACTGGGCAGACCGCGGAAGTGCATCTGCTCTCCCTCTGTCAGCGTATCTCCGATCTTGAAGACTCCGTTGTCGGGAAGCCCCACGATGTCGCCCGGCCAGGCCTCATCTATCGTGCTTTTCTTCTGCGCCATGAACTGCGTGGGAGAAGAGAAGCGGAGCGTCTTGCCCTGCCGCACGTGAAGATAGGGAGCGTTGCGCACGAACTTACCGGAACATACTTTGCAGAAAGCGATACAGGAACGGTGGTTGGGGTCGATGTTGGCCGTAATCTTAAAAATAAAACCGGTAAACTTCGGTTCCTCGGGCTTCACCATGCGCTCCTCCGCTACCGTGGGACGGGGACTAGGTGCAATCCTCACAAAGCAGTCCAGCAGTTCCTTCACACCGAAGTTGTTCAACGCCGAACCGAAGAAAACGGGCGCTACTTCGGCATCGAGATACGATGTCACGTCAAAGGCCGGATACACTCCGTCCACCAATTCCAGATCAGCCCTCAACTTGTCGGCATCCGCTTGCCCCACGTGCTCCTCCAGTTCACTTCCGTTAATATCCACCGTCACCTTCTCCGTCACCTTCTGTTTGTCGGGTGTGAAAAGATTCAGGTTCTGCTCGTATATGTTATACACGCCCTTGAAACGCTGCCCCTGATTGATGGGCCAACTCAACGGACGCACGCTGATCTGCAATTCGCTTTCCAGCTCGTCGAGCAAATCGAAAGGGTCTTTTCCCTCACGGTCCATCTTGTTGATGAAAATAATGACGGGTGTCTTGCGCATGCGACACACAGTCATGAGTTTGCGCGTCTGCGCCTCCACACCCTTGGCTCCGTCAACCACGATGATGGCACTGTCCACCGCCGTCAGGGTGCGGAATGTGTCCTCGGCAAAATCCTGGTGGCCGGGCGTATCGAGTATGTTCACTTTGTAGCCTTCGTAATCAAACTCCATCACAGACGTGGTGACCGAGATACCGCGTTGTTTCTCTATTTCCATCCAGTCACTGGTGGCCGTCTTCTTTATTTTATTACTTTTCACGGCTCCCGCCACCTGAATCTGTCCGCCGAAGAGGAGAAGTTTCTCCGTCAGCGTGGTCTTTCCAGCATCCGGATGCGAAATGATGGCAAAAGTCCTTCTACGTTCTATCTCATTCATGATATATATTTTCTCAACTGCAATATAAATTCATCCTCCGGTTTTGGCCGCCGGAGGTCGGTTCGTACCTTATATATTATAAGGTATAGGGGCCGGATTTAACCCTCCAATTCTGCCATACACTCGGCCAGCGCCTCCTCCCAATGGGGAATGTCGATGCCATAAGTATGCTTGATCTTAGTCTTGTCCAGCACGGAATAAGCCGGACGGGGCGCCTTAGCCGGATATTCGTCCGTGTGAAGCGGACGGACGGCACAAGTCCGTATACCTGCGATACGATGGATGGCCTTTGTGAAGTCGTACCACGAGATGACTCCCTCGTTACTGAAGTGATAGACACCGGGCACGATTCCCTTTTCCAGAGCCATGAAAATAGCACGGGCCAGATCGCGTGCGTACGTGGGCGTACCCACTTGGTCGAATACGACACCCAGCGTATCGCGCTCGCGTCCCAGTCGCAGCATCGTCTTGACGAAGTTGTTACCGAACGTAGAATAGAGCCACGCCGTGCGTATGATCATTGCAGAAGCGCAACGCGCCATCACTTCCTGCTCACCCGCCAGTTTGGTCGACCCATAAACGGAAGCGGGACACGTGGGTTCCTCTTCTGTGTAAGGCGTATGGCGTGTGCCGTCGAACACGTAATCGGTGGATACCTGAATCATGCTCCCCCCGCGATTCTGCACGGCCTCGGCCAGATAGCCGGGAGCCACACGGTTGAGCAGGTCGCAGAGTTCCGCATTGTCCTCCGCCTTGTCGACGGCTGTATAGGCGGCGCAGTTCACCACGCAGTCTATAGCGTTGTTCTCCACGTATGCCCTGACGGCGGCCTCATCAGTAATGTCCAGTTCGGCCACATCGGTAAAATAATACGTAAACCGGGGATGCTCCGCCGCCAATACGCGCATTTCGTTGCCCAGTTGCCCGTTGCATCCCGTAATCAGAATATGGTTCATCTTATACATAGATTTTAATCCAGTTTCAAAGTTCCGTCCTTGTCCTGCCTGTAATAGTCCGACAACATGGCCAGCAGGCGCGTGATATCGGCCATGGCACGGGTCGTGTCCTCTCCTACCGGCTTTCCACTTAGTTTGAGAATCATCAAACCGTAAAGAGCCTCGAAACAATTCTCCAACTCCGGCTCCTCACGCGAGGCTCCCTTACCACGCAGGGCCACAATATGGGGCAACGCCTTGTGGTAGGCGGCATGATAGAAAGGATGTTTAGGCGAGGCCAGCAACTGCCTGTGCAGGTCGGTGAGCAGAATGATGATATTACGGTTCACCTGCACATGGCCTTTCTCCGCAACGCCTTCCTCCCGCATCATGTTTACGAGAGCGGCATACCACTCCTCCATCTCCGCACGACGGTCGTCCGGCAGGTCAAACCGGACGAGATATTCTCGGCCGAGGCGCTCCATATCCACGCCATGAGCCCGGATAATGTCCTCCACCTGCCACATATAAAGCAGATATTCGGCTATATTTTTTTCTTTCAGTTGTCTGGCTACGAACATATATTACTATGTTATCTTTCTGTGCTATAAAGATAGTCCCATCAGCGTCATGCCCACGCCCATCGCGGAAGCCACCATCACCACGGCACCGATAATACGGTTGAACACACGAATACGACTGACATCAAAGCTCGTGCGAACCTTATTGATTACATAGGCCAGCGCGAACCACCACAGCAGGGCGCCGAAGAAAATGGACAGGTAACCCACGGACTGCTGGAACAGATGTTCCGGAACGACGAAAGCGAAGCGGGCAAACAAGGCCACGAAAAGGAATACGATGAGAGGGTTGGAAAACGTCACCCCAAAGGCCGTCACGAGGTTATAGACCAACGTACCCTTGTCCTTCGACACGGGACGGAGTGACTGCGCCGGATTGGAACGGTAAGTGTAGAGTCCGAACAGGAAGAGCATGACGCTACCGATGAGCTGCAAATAGAACATATTCGTCTTGTTCTCGATAAAATCCATCACGTAACTCATGCCCACGCCCGTGGCCATCGCATAGATAATGTCGCTGAAGGCGGCACCGATGCCCGTAATGAAACCATACCAGCGCCCCTTGTTCAGCGTGCGCTGGATACAGAGGATACCCACAGGCCCCATCGGAGCGGATGCCACCACGCCGATGATAATTCCTTTTATAACAAGGTCGAGTGTGTCAATCGGTTCAAACCACATAACGGAGTACAAAAATCGCATTTTTTTATGAAAAATAAAAGAATGGAACGATGTTTTTTTGTATTATGCAACAATTTCCGCCGCGTTCTTGCGTTTTTCAGATAATTTTCAATATATTTGTCTATTCATTAAATCTAACGCAGAACGTATCATATCAACTCTGTATAATCATGAAAAAAAGCAAGAAACCTTATGTCATAGGTCTTGACCTCGGGGGAACCAACTCCGTATTCGGTATTGTGGACGCTGACGCCAACATCGTGGCCTCCACTTCAGTGAAAACCCGCGGACACAAAGATGTCAACGACTACGTGGAGAACTGCTGCACGGCCCTGCGCCCCCTCATCAGTCAAGTGGGAGGCATTGACAAGATACACGCCATGGGTATCGGCGCCCCCAACGGCAACTACTATTCGGGCTGCATCGAGTTCGCGGCCAACCTGCCGTGGAACGGACAGATTCCGCTGGCCAAGATGTTCGAGGAAAAACTGGGCATCCCCGTTGTGCTGACCAACGACGCCAACGCCGCCGCCATCGGCGAAATGACTTACGGCGTGGCACGGGGCATGAAGAACTTCATCATGATCACCCTGGGCACGGGCGTGGGTAGCGGCATCGTCATCAACGGGCAGCTTGTCTACGGAAGCGACGGATTCGCAGGCGAACTGGGACACGTCATCGTGGAACGTCACAAAGGACGTGAATGCGGATGCGGCCGCAAGGGCTGTCTGGAAACTTATTGCTCGGCCACGGGAGTGGCACGCACAGCCAAGGAAGTTGTCACCACATCGGATATCCCCACCCTATTGCGCGACATTCCCACAGAGGAAATCACGTCGCTCGACGTAGCCATCGCCGCACAGAAAGGCGACAAGGTAGCACAGGAGATTTTCGATTTTACGGGTAAGATGCTGGGAGAGGCATGTGCCAACTTCGCCGCTTTTTCCAGCCCCGAAGCGTTTATCTTCTTCGGAGGTCTAACGAAGGCAGGCGACCTGCTGATGGATCCCATCCGCAAGGCTTACGACGAGAACGTGCTTTGCATCTACCGCGGAAAAGCCAAGATGCTCGTTTCCTACCTTGATGACGCCAAGGCAGCCGTGCTCGGCGCCAGCGCACTGGGCTGGGAAATCGAATAAAGAACGCATTATCACTATTTTAAGAAGCCCTACTGTAACGGGAATAGCCTCGTTACGGTAGGTTTTTTTGTTCCGTTTTCCTTCCTATCTTCTGTTCCCTCTATCCATTCTCAGATATTCACCTTAACCGATGTATGCCCGGAAATACATGGAAAGAATGGGTATTGTTGGTACTCCGTACATAGTTGTCCGGCATCTAGATAAGGATTATCCGCATTGCCATATCGTGTTCAGCCATATCAATAATCATGCCGAAACGATATCAGACAAAAACGACTTTGAGCGGAACAAAGATATTTGTCTTGATTTGACAAAAGAATACGGACTTCATATTTCTGACAGCAAGCGGCAGACAAACGTCAACAAACTTCGTGGGAATGAGAAAATCCGCTATGAGATTTTAAATACTGTTGATGCTGCTTGGAACGATCGTACAATCTCAACGCTCGAACAAATTGAAGCAAAGCTGAAAGCGTCTGGTGTCGGTGTGGAATATAAATTCAAGCGTGGCACGAACGAAGTTCAGAGACTATGGTACACCCGAAAGGGGAAGTGTTTTCCGGCATCGAAATGGATGTATGCCATTGTACCCATCAAAAGCTATAAAGGTGTTCAGTTTATCCAGACACAGGTAAATGATTATGTAGCCGGCAAGACAATCCGGGTCGATGGTTGCCAAGGCAATTATTCGACTTTGTATATCAAATTCGATCCGTACCGTATGATTCCGGATGTTTACAATTCTAATCCTGATATCCAAAATCAGACACATAAACCGCAATCACAAGGTGCTGGAATCACCCTATCATCACCTTCTTTCAAAAGCGGAGTTCAGGACGATCAAGGTTTCGCTTCTGGCAATGGAATATCTGATGATTTCAAGCTATGGTTGAGCCGTCATCTCGGTCTCAGCATCGACGAAGCCCTTCACCGTTACCGAGACGAGCAGGAAACCAAGCAACGCAGAAGCGGGCCCAAACTCCACTAAACTTCAACACCATCGAGAGGCACAACGCCCCCTCGGTGGTGTTTTACTTTATCGAATCTACACATCTGTTTGACAGCGGTTCTACAATTATGCTCTTTAGCATAAACCCTTGTCAGGCTCAATATTTTTTGTAATTTTGCAAGATAGTAGCGAGAATAATCTGCAAAATGGTCGTAGAGATATCATATAAAATGGCAGCAATGCCCTAAAGTCAACTCCGAAATAGTCGTTACGGGTCAGGCCATACCTCAGATTACTATCTTGTAGTTGAGGTGCTATTAGCTTGTAAAGAATGAATTTGCAGACTATTTCAAGAACAAAAGCAAAGCCTTTCCTTAAATGGGCTGGTGGCAAGACCCAGTTGCTGCCAACCATAGATTCGTTCCTGCCAGAATCTTTTGGCCGAGAAAAAAACATAACCTACATAGAACCATTTGTAGGTGGCGGAGCAATGCTTTTCTTCATGCTCCAAAAATATCCCAATATTAAGAAAGCTATCATAAATGACATAAACTCCCATTTAGTTACCACCTACACTATCATCAGAGATAATCCCTATTCTCTGATTGACACACTGACTGAGTTACAAGAAAAATTTAGAGCAGCGGGGGACTTTGAAGCGCAAAAAGAACTATTCCTCAATATCCGTTCTCGTTTTAACCAAGAAACACTCACAGACATTGAAGAAGCGTCCTATATGATTTTCTTAAATCGTACATGTTTTAACGGTTTATATCGTGAAAACTCAAAGGGTGGTTTTAATGTTCCATTCGGCAGATACTCTAATCCCACAATATGTGATGAATCTTTGATCATAGCAGATAGTGAACTTTTGCAAAGAGTGGAAATACTTAATGAGGATTTTGCCCATACTGGCGAATATGTAGATGGATATACCTTTTTCTATTTTGACCCTCCTTATAGACCGTTGGACGCAACATCAAGTTTCAATTCTTACGTAAAGGAAACATTTGATGATAATGAACAGATTCGATTAAAGGAATTCTACTCTTATCTTTCAGCAGAGGGTTATCGAGAAATGCTCAGTAATTCCGACTGCAAGGGTCGTAATGCGGAGGATGTTTTCTTTGATGAACTCTATCAGGATTTTTTCATTGAAAGAGTATATGCAAAACGTCATATTAACGCTAATGCATCTAAGCGAGGCACTCTTACAGAATTATTGATTAGAAACTATGAGAACTTTCAAGGTTCTCCCGTAAACCTTTTTGACTTATAAGATATGGCAGACCGTTTTAATGATTTTATGAAACCGCTGAAAGAAACCCACTTCTCGCTGAAAGACTACGTAGATTTCCCAAAGGTCGCGACAAATGTAGAAGCAATTTCCATCAAACTCAATCAGCTTAATTATCTCATAGGGCGAGAAGATATGGACAAAGCCGTAGAACGTTTATGGAAGGAGAATCCGAAAGTATTCTCGGTCTTGGATATACTCATAGCAGTTCGCACTAAAGACAAAAAGAAAGCCATTGATGAGAATGGAAACATATTTCTTGTCTCCGACTATTTCAGATCTCCAGTACAGGTAACGAAGTTTCTAACCGATACAGGACTAACAGAAGTCTTTCAGAAAAAGCAGATAAAGAATCTGGTTGACTATGTGTTTGGAGTTGAAGTAGGACTTGATTCCAATGCACGTAAAAACAGAGGCGGTCATATTATGGAGGATCTAGTGGCTAATATTTTCGATAAACAAGGTATTTCCTATGAGCAAGAAGTCTATTATACGGAGTTCCCTGAGATAGTTAAGGCATTAGGTGCGGACAATAAGAGATTCGATTTCGTTGTGAAAGCTAAAGACAAGACCTATTTGATAGAAGCGAATTTCTATACAGGTGGAGGATCTAAGCTCAATGAGGTAGCTCGTTCATATTCTGAGCTTGCACCAAAAATCAATGTTGTTCCCGGTTTCGAGTTCGTTTGGATAACAGACGGAATCGGCTGGGAGTCGGCACGTAATAAGCTCGAAGAAGCCTTCGCTCATATTCCGAGTGTGTATAATCTTACAAACATCAATACTTTCATCGAAAAAATAAAATGATAACAGGCGGAACTGGTGGTGCGAATACCCTGACAGGATTAATATTTGAAGGTAAAGTTGATTTAAAGACTTTTCTCAATCAGCAGCCCGGTTATAAGGTTGATAGAAGTCATGTCTTTTATCTTGAAAAAGAAGTTGGTCAAATTTTCAAGAAGCATGAACTCTATTCTGAGTTCTTGAAACCACGCGGAATTGACTGGCGCAACTGTATCTCATCACAGTTGCTTCCTGATAATGGAATCTATGTTATCATAAACAATACAGTATATATAATTGAGGTAAAGACTCAAAATGTTGGTGGAAGCGTAGATGAGAAATTGCAGACTTGTGATTTTAAGAAAAAACAATATCAAAAGCTATTCTTTCCCTTAAATATTGAGGTTCAGTATATCTATATCCTTGACAATTGGTTCAGAAATCCCAAGTACAAGGATGTATTAGACTACATAATATCGGTAGGATGCCAGTATTATTTCCAATACATCCCTCTTCAGAAACTAGGACTACCAGTTCCACCAATAGCTTGACAGATATGATTGTTCCATTCTATAAATCAGATGACAGAGCCTTCACTATCGTACATGGCGACTGTTTTGATGTGCTCCCGCAATTCGATTTTAAATTCGATATGATATTCGCTGACCCGCCTTATTTCCTTTCCAATGGAGGAATTAGTTACCAGGCGGGAAAGATAGTGTGTGTCGATAAGGGAAAATGGGACAAAGGAGGCACACCTGAAACCATCATGGAATTTAACAGAAAATGGTTAACTCTATGTCGTGAAAAATTAAAAGAGAGCGGAACTATCTGGATTTCCGGCACCCATCATAATATTTTCGCTATTGCAAACCTTTTGACAGAACTTGGCTACAAGATTCTGAATGTTATAACATGGGCTAAGACCAATCCACCACCGAATATTTCATGTCGCTTCTTCACTTACTCTACGGAGTTCGTTCTTTGGGCGCGAAAATCTCCGAAGGTTCCCCATAAGTATAATTACGAATTGATGAAAGCAATCAACGAAGGGAAGCAGATGACAGACGTATGGCGTCTTCCAGCAATAGGCCGTTGGGAGAAGTCATGTGGTAAACATCCTACGCAGAAACCGTTGGCTCTCCTCACACGCATCATACTTGCCAGCACAAATGAGAATGACTGGATCCTTGACCCTTTCGCGGGTTCTTCTACTACTGGCATTGCTGCTAATTTATGTGGTCGAAGATTTCTTGGAATAGAAAAAGAAGAAGATTTTACGAAGTTATCACGTTCAAGACGTCTTGAGATAGATTCCTCGTCTATATTTACCTTGTATCAAGATAAATTAGTTGACTTATCTTTCTATAAATTAAGAAATAATGCAACCGAGCCTACAGAATATTATGGTAAGTCCTTACCATTTTAAAGTTCTTGTATTTGTCATATACTAAAATTTCAAGAATAGATAGATAATAATTATGCGTGGATCAGAATGGCGTAAGTGGGATTTGCATGTCCACACTCCTGCATCAGGTATGGCCAACCAGTTTAATGGAGACTGGGATCAGTTTGTAACAACTCTATATCGACGAGCTCTGGAAGAAGATATAGCAGTAATTGGTTTGACAGACTATTTTACAATAGAAGGCTACAAAAAGTTAAAAAGGGATTACTTAGACAACGAACATAAACTTTCTTCCCTTTTCACTCCCTCAGAGGCATCTCAAATAAAATCAATTCGTATTTTCCCCAATATAGAATTTAGATTAGATCAAATTATAGATGGTAATCGTATCAACTATCATATAATCTTCTCTGATGAATTAGAGATTGAGGACATTGAGGAAAACTTTCTACATGAAATTGAATTCATTTATGAAGGGGAACCTATGGCCTCTTCTAATAAAAGAAAGCTTAAAATCAAGAATATAGAGGATTTAGGTGCCTTAGTTAAGACACAACAACCAACATTTACAGGGTCAGATTTTACCATTGGCTGCACAACAGCGGTAGTATCAGCTAAACAAATAGAAGAAATACTGAATTCTCATAGTGACATATTTGCAGGAAAGTATGTAGTGGCAATACCCGTTGATGAAGATCTATCAAAAATCTCATGGAAGGGTCAGGGGCATATGATTCGTAAATATTACTATCAAATTGCGAACATATTTTTCGCTACGAATCCACATACTATTGAGTTTGGGCTTGGTAAAAAACATGGTTCTACTCAGGAGTTTGTATCAGAATTTAAAAGTTTAAAGTCCTGTGTTAGTGGCTCGGATGCTCATAGCATAGATTCTCTTTTCTTATTTCCCAATGGTAGGACCTGTTGGGTAAAAGCATTACCATCCTTTGAAGGGTTAAAACAGATCCTTTTTGAACCCGAAGAAAGAGTAAAAATTCAATCTTCTAAACCAGACGAGAAGAATCTATACCAAGTAATTGATTCGATTGTTCTTAATGAACCTAATTTTTGGTCAGGAACGATTTATCTTAATCCAAACCTAAATACTATAATTGGGGGAAGATCTACTGGCAAATCATCTATTTTGAAAGCCATTGCAGCAAAGCACGAGGCTCTTAATGATGACGAGGATTATATTATGCCCCATTTGGGAAGCGTTTCTATACGTTGGGCAAATGGTGGTGAAGAAGATGGTCATAAGATTGACTACTACAGTCAGGGGTATATGCATAAGATTGCAAGATCACCATCTCTCACTAATAATTTAGTGGAAACTATTCTTCAAACAAAAGATGCTTCCGGTCTTCTAAACTCCTTTACAGCTGTCAAGTCTCAGTTGGAGAGGGAAATATCCTCGGATGTCTTTAATCTTTTCAGATTCAGAAAAGAATTCCTTGAATACCGAGGAGTATTGAAAGAAAAAGGCAATAAATTAGGGGTTGAACAGCAGATTAAGATACTTAAAGCGAAAGCTATTGAGTTGCAAAAGGGGAGTGCGTTAACGCAAGAAGAGGTTGCTTCTTACAATGGGTTACAAGCTCAAATATCATCTAATGAAAAAGAAGTTGTTGCGGCCACAGAAGATATCAAGAGATTCCAACAACTTAAAACGCTCACTCCTATTGTAAGTAATTTTGAGAGTTTAAATTCCTTAGGCACTCTTTCTTTTCGTCAGAACTCCTCAGAGATTATTAGACTATTTCAGGGATTAAGAAGCCGAACAGAATTTGAATGGATGAATATAATTGATAAGTTTATCAGTGATACTTCTCTGGCTAAAGATAATCTACTAAAAGAACAGCAGTTCCTTATGAATTCAGATCTCTATAAGAGAGGTCATCAATTCTACAAGGACAATAAAGAATTACAGTCAATATTGGAACGAGTAAAAGACGAAGAGAAGGTATTGACTGAGATCAATACTCTCGAGGCAAAGTCCGCTGCTCTCAAGGAACAAAGCCAAAAGTTAATAGCTAATATTTTGACGAATCATATACGATATAAAACTGAAATTGAACATCTAATTAGAGATTTGAAGATTGATTATGACGGATTGTCAATAGCCGTTATAATGGATTATCACGCCGAACAGATGAAATCTTTCCTAGAAGCAAGATGTAATCTTAGAAGTGCTGGACGTTCCCAATATATAACGGATCTAGTTGGGAATTACCCAACTAATACAAAAATTTATGCAGATAAATTTCTTAGAGATTTGGTGAACAACAATATCGAGTTAAAAAACTCATATACAGCTCAAAGTGTGGCGACTGAATTTTTTACCAAAGAATGGTTCAGTCTATCATATCAGCTCAAGTATCAAGGTGATTTATTTGGGATGATGTCCGAAGGGAAACAAGCGTTCGTTATTTTAAAATTATTACTGGAATTTAGCGATAAAAAATGTCCCATTCTTATAGATCAGCCTGAAGATAGTCTTGATAATCGTGCAATCTACCAAGAACTCGTTGAGTATATCAAGACAAAAAAGAAAGAGCGACAAATTATTCTCGTTACACATAACTCAAATGTTGTTGTGAGTGCAGATTCCGAAAATGTTATTGTCGCCAATCAAGATGGCGCTAATTGCAAGAACGATGCGGGATGTAAGTTTCAATACGTCAATGGAGCTTTAGAAATGACCAGTACCAAGGATGAAACTGAGGAAGTTATTCTTAAAGCCCAAGGTATTCGTGAGCATGTGTGTGAAATATTGGAAGGAGGAAGAACTGCTTTTGAGAAACGTGAGCGAAAATATGGTTTTAAATCCTGATATAGGCCCATTGCCTATTGAAATAGATAATAAGGCAAGTAAAGAACTCGTCAGTCAAGCAGGCTGACAAGTTGTTCCTTTATATCTTCGTCAATGTAGCGGTAGTAGGTGCAGGCTTTACTCTATATTTATTCTTCAGAATAGTGTAAATGTAACACACTTCTAGACATTTCTTTGTTCATTTAAAAAAATGAAATAACATCCTTAGGAATACTATCCTTAGGGTGTAACAAATACAATCGTAAGGTGCTAAGGAATACGTTTTTAAGGGTGTAAGGAATACTATTGTAAGCACCTAACGATAGTATTTCACTCACCGAGTGGACCGCACTTCGTAAGGAGACAAGGACAGCACTTCACTATACCTAATGAACAGCGCTCCACTTGATGAGTGAACAGCTTGCGGCTTGACAAGTGAACAGCACACGGCTCGGCACGGGAACCGCCTGCGGGAGGGAAGCTGCCTTTGTTCGGCGTCGCCCTCCTCCCTACACACATGTTTGTGAAAATATGCTTCAATGGTTCAAACTATTTGATTGCCAGCGATAAATGGTTCATTTATCCTTCAGCTTTCCTTCATCCATCCTTCAGTTTTTCCGCCCTGCGGTTCGGCTTCCAGCCGCCGTGGCACGCCGCAACCGGTAATCCATGAACCATTGTCCGCTGATTCCCAGCGGGTATGAACCATCGCTGAACCATTTGTG
>CAMWUI010000040.1 GCA_947177395.1 uncultured Paraprevotella sp. | reverse complement strand
CCCACATCTGCCCCCCCCGTTGTTGTCTTTCACAACACCCTCGGGGGGCGCAAACCCATGGGGTCTTTGCTTGCCCCCCCCGCTTCCTTGCCGGCCGCCGCGGTTCCACCGGCAAACCTACCGACACACTCCCCATGCCACGGGGGAGTGTCGGCATGCGGCTATTCGCTGGCGTTAGCACCGATCTTTTCGGCTACTTCCGGTTTGATTTTATACCGCTTGTTCAGTCCCTTGACAACATCCTTCGTGATGTCGTATTTGGGATTCACCAACAGCAGGTTATCTCCGGCCTTGCTGATGATGTAGTCAAACTTCTTGGTCTTGTTATACTCTTTCAGAAAAGCCTGGATGGAATCCCGCATCTCATCATTGTATTTTGCCTGCTCGGCTGCGAATTCATTAGTCAGCCGGTCATTCAGTTCCTGCAGGTCCTGTTGCTGCTGTGCCAGACGACGCTGAGCGCTCTCCAGCTGGTCGCGGGTCGTAAAGGCGTTCGACTCATATTTCTTCTGCAGGTCCATCGCCTGGTTCTGCAGGGCACGTTCCTTTGCAGCCAACGTAGAGCGTATGTTCTCGCCTTTCTTGTTCATCAGCAAGGTGTAATCCTTGCAGAAGTTGTATTGCGACATGAGAGTGTCTATCTCCACATATGCGAGTCTGAGGCCGGTCGGAGCCACTTCCGCTACTGTATCGTCGGATGAAATCTCATTGGTATTTTCCTGGTTTTTGTTGCAGGCTGCAACCGTCATCAACATTGTTGCAGAAACGAATGCGCAACGAATGAACTTGTTCTTTTTCATTGTATTTTATATTTACTGACTTTATTTGTCTGAACGTTTTTCCTGAATGCGGTGAGGATTTTCCTGCCGTTCGGCAAAGTCCATGCTTTGCACGCACGTAATCCCCCTTTTGCGCATGGCAGGACTGTGGCCGATATGCGTGTTCGGGAAACGTCCCTGCTTCTTGACGAGCAACTTGATGCTCAGCAAAACCATGCTTACAGCAATTATTGCAAGGGTAATGAACAGAGTCTCCAACATTTTCCGTATATTTGCGACTGCAAAGATAATCTTATAAATAGAAGCGGCTACGCGCTTTGTTTTGATTTAACCTAATTTAGCAGTGATACTTCTGTAAAAGATAAGAATTATGAATAAAAATGATTTGAAACCGGCATGTGTGTTTGATTGTTTCGCACAGGTGAACCGCGTACCCCGTCCTTCAAAGAAAGAAGGGAAAATGATTGAGTTCCTGATGGACTTCGGCAAGAAACTGGGACTGGAGACAAAGAAAGACGAATGCGGCAACGTGCTGATACGCAAACCAGCTACACCGGGCATGGAGAACCGCCGGACCATTGTCCTGCAGAGCCACATGGACATGGTCTGCGAGAAGAACAACGATGTTGACTTCGATTTCGAGAAGGATGCCATCCGTACACGGATTGACGGAGACTGGATGCGCGCCGAAGGTACGACACTGGGAGCGGACGACGGCATCGGAGTGGCCATGCAGATGGCTGTACTGCAGGCCACGGACATAGAACATGGCCCGCTGGAATGCTTGTTCACAGTGGACGAGGAAACCGGACTTACGGGAGCCTTCGGCTTGCAACCGGGCTTCATGAGCGGCGACTATCTGCTGAATCTGGACTCAGAAGACGAGGGACAGCTGTATGTCAGTTGCGCCGGTGGTGCACGCACGACAGCCGAATTCACATACGAACCGACCGCCCTGCCCGAAGGACTCTTCTTCTTCGAACTGAAAGTGAAAGGTCTGACCGGCGGACATTCCGGCGACGACATCGAGAAGAAACGCGCCAACGCAAACAAACTGCTGGCACGCTTCCTGTACACGGCGCGCCAAAAATATGACCTGTACCTGTGTGACATACAGGCCGGAGGCCTGCACAACGCCATTCCGCGCGAGGCTGCCGCCGTCTGCGCCGTGCCCATGAAGGACAAAGAAAGCATCCGTGTGGACTGGAACCTGTTCGCTGCCGATGTGGAAGAAGAATACAGCGTGACGGAAACGGGTATCCGGTTCCTGCTGGAAAGTACCGATGCCTGGGACAAAGCCGTGGAGCCGCAGGTAGCCGCCCGGCTGATTGCCGCCCTGCAAGCCGTCTACAACGGTGTATTCGCCATGTGTCAGGATATTGATCTGGTGGAGACGAGCACAAACCTGGCCAGCGTACGCCGGGTGGAAGACGGAAAGATTCTGATACAGACAAGTCAGCGAAGCAGCATTCTCAGCGCCCGCCACAACATGAGCAACACCGTAAAGGCTGTGTTCGAACTGGCCGGAGCGACGGTAGACGTCGGCGATGGTTATCCGGGCTGGAAGATGAACCCGAAGTCCGAGCTCCTGCGCGTGGCTGTGGATACCTATAAGGAATTGTTCAGCCGCGAACCGGAAGTGAAAGGCATACATGCCGGACTGGAATGCGGATTGTTCAGTGAAAAGTATCCGGATCTGGATATGGTTTCGTGCGGCCCCACTCTCCGGGGAGTGCATTCGCCCGACGAACGGCTGCTCATCCCCACGGTACAGATGGTGTGGGATCATCTGCTGGCCATCCTGAAAAACATCCCGGCGAAAGCATGACACCACGGTCGCACGTCAGTCTGTGAGACGACATAAGAACCAATGAGAAAACCGCAGATTTAATTTTATGCAGATAAAATAATATCCGCGGTTTTCTGTTATATTATATAAAGTATGTATCGCGAACTTTGCCGCCATACCTTATTCCAACAACAGATGAAACTTCGCTTCTTATCTTACATGACAGTGGCTTGCAGCCTGCTCTCGACGGTTGCTTTCGTAGCGTGTGACGACATGGACGACTTTACGACAGACGCAGCAAGCATGCTGACTTTCTCGGAAGACACCATCCGGTTCGACACGGTAATCACCACCATCGGTTCCAGCACCCGTCAGATACGGGTATACAACCGGAACGACAAGGGAGTACGCATCGCGTCCGTCCGCCTCCTCCACGGAAAAGACTCTCCTTTTCACGTGAATGTGGACGGAGAGTTCCTGCGTCCGGAAACCGGGACACAGGCTTTCGATTTCGAGATTCCGGGACAGGACAGTATCTATGTTTTTGCGGAAGTCAAATTGCCGGAGCGACAGACGGACATTCCGTTCCTCATGACAGATTCCCTGATATTCAGGCTGGAGAACGGAAAGGAACAATGGGTCGTACTGACCGCGACAGGCCAGGACGCCTGGCACTGGCATGCCCGGACATTTGTCCGGGACACCACACTCACCGCCGGTCGGCCCTTTGTAATATACGACAGTCTGTGTGTGGCGGAGGGAGCGACCCTGACTCTGGAAGCCGGCGTACAGCTATATTTCCACAACGATGCCGAACTGAGGCTGCACGGACGGATGGATGTGCGCGGCACACTGGACAGACAGGTCGTATTCCGCGGAGACCGTACCGACCGGCTCTTCGATTATCTCCCGTACGACAACACACCTTCCCGATGGGGGGGCATACATATATATGAAGAAAGCCGGGACAACCGCTTCCGCTATGCGGACATCCACAGCGCCACATACGGCATTTTCTGCGACAGTACGGGTACGGAGGGCATGAAACTCTGGATGGAGAACTGCATCCTGCACAATATCGGAGGCGACGGGCTCACACTGCTGGACTGCACCGCCACGGTTGCGAACACACAGGTTAGCAACACTCTGGGTGACTGCATCTACGTGGTCGGCGGGGATACGGAATTCATCCATTGCACCGTGGCTCAGTTCTATCCTTGGGAAGCGGGACGAGGCAAAGCTCTCCGATTGGGGAACACACGATTCGGCATGCACTATCCGCTGAAAAGGTCTATATACCTCAACTGCCTGATTACTGGCTATGGCGAGGATGTGATGCAAGGAGAATGGGGCGATGACACGGAAGACCAGTGGAATTATTATTTCGGTCACAGTCTGCTCGATACGGTGGAGAGCGACGACGAACAGCGCTTTGTGAACATACTGTATGACAACGGCGACGTCACTCCCCTGCGTGAAGGACAGTTTCGGACATTCGACACAAAGAACTTCCTGTATGATTTCCGGCTGAAACCAGATTCGCGCGCACGCAACCTTGGCAGTCCGGAAGCGGCACAATATTATCCGACCGATTTCTACGGCAACGACCGTACGCGGGAAACGGCCCCCTGTGCCGGTTGCTACGAATTTACGGAGACGAACGAATGAGGATATCGCTTGTTCTCTGCATGTTTCTTGTGTGCGGAAGCATCCGGCTTCCAGCTCAACCTCCGTTGCGCTTCATGACCTACAACGTAGAGAATCTGTTTGATACGAAACCCGACAGCGGGAAAATGGACACAGAGTTTCTACCGGAATCTCCCCGCCACTGGACTCCGTGGCGCTACTGGCGGAAGCTCAACCGACTGGCTCAAACCATTGTAGCCGTCGGCAACGGATATCCTCCGGCCTTCGTCGCCCTGTGTGAAGTGGAGAACGACAGCGTATTGCACGATCTGACCTGCCGTTCCTCGTTGCGGGCGGTAGGCTACCGCTATGTAATGACGGACTCTCCGGACAGGCGGGGTATAGACGTAGCCTTGCTGTGGCAGCCGGAGAGATTCCGCCGACTGTCCTCGTATGGCATCCGCATCCCTTCGGCAGAAAACGGTTTCAAACCCACACGGGACATACTGTATGTAAAGGGGCAGCTGGTCACCGGAGACACGCTCCACATACTGGTGTGCCATCTCCCCAGCCGGGCGGGAGGAATACGTTCCGCACAGGAACACCGTCGGCTGGCTCTGTCCATGGTCCGTCGAACAGTAGATTCTTTGTCAGTTCTCCATCCGGACGCTCTGGTTTTGGTGGCCGGCGACTTGAACTCCTACCCCGACGAAAAGATACTACGGGAAACATTGAGCGTCTCGTATGGGAAGACCCGGAAACCGTCCGGACACTGCATACTGCATTCACTGACCACCCGTCAGACACGAGGACTCAACGCCACCCGCGGCACCTATCGCTACCAAGGCGAATGGAGTTGCCTGGACCACATATTGGTATCCCCTGCCCTGTATGAGGGGCGCGGTACTTACCGGGCAAGCCGGGAACGCACAACAATAGCGGATTTCCCTTTCCTGCTGGAACCGAACATCACACATGGCGGCCTGCAACCTTTCCGCACCTATCGGGGACCTGCATACCACGACGGCTACAGCGATCACCTTCCTTTATACACCGATCTCTTTAATCCCAAATAATTCGCTTATTTTATAACTTCATTTATGCCTTATGAAACGACACTATCTAATCGTGATTGCATTATTTGCATTCGCATGGAGCACCGCAATGGCCCAACGAGCGCTCCATCGCTCAGAAAAGAACCGGCCAAATCCACAGTCAGCCCAAAGGGATTATTCCACTTACAAGTTGGCCGGACCGTATAAGGTTGTCGCACGCGACGGTGAGTTTCGTTCCAGCAAGGGTGGCAGCGAACGCGACATGCTTGCGGCATACGAGTGCGCCAGAATGGGACTTACAGACAAGGCGCTGGAGATTATCAACGCTTATGCCGCCACTCTACAAAGATTTGACGGTCATGATGCCCCGCTCTGCACCATCCAAGGTTTTGATTTGGTAAGAGCCATGACTCTACTGTCGGAACACCAGACCCCGGAATGGGCTGCCATGGTGAGACGTGCCATCCTCCCTACAATAAGAAAGTTCGAAGAAAACAGTCCCTATGCCAACGGCAACTGGGGTGCCATCGTCAACCGGCAACGCATGGCCTGCGCAATCTTTCTGAAAGATAGTGTATTGTACCGTGAAGCCGTCGATTATTACCTGCATGCGAACGACAACGGTTCCCTGCCCCGCTATATCGGAGCAACCGGCCAGTGCCAGGAGACCGGACGCGACCAAGGCCATGTGCAGTTGGGCCTGGCAGCGATGGCAGACATTTGCGAGATGGCATGGGAACAGGGAGATGACTTGTGGGGAAGCATGGACAACCGCCTTATGAGAGGATTCGAATATACGGCACGTTACAATCTTGGCCATGAGGTGCCGTTTGAGACATGGAACGACTGTACCGGACTATACAACGATTGGAACGAACCGGGCGAAATGGGGCGTGGAAAACTGTGGGATATCTACCAGTTACCGTATAACCATTATGTCGGACGCAAAAACTTGTCCATGCCCTATACAAAGAAGGTATTGCAACTGCAGGACAAGGCTCAACGGAACGGCGAGAGCCGTGAGGTGCGTGCGCCCCACGTCCGCGAAGGGCAGAAACTGCACCAGACATATACCTATATGGCACCGGAAGGCGCCCCGTTGAAAGACGACTACGATGTGTTCATCCAACCGCGCGGCAGCAAAGAATGGACAAAGATAGACACCTATATGGCACAAGTCAATGCCCCGACGGGCAATGGCAAGCACCAGATGAAAAAAATATCATACTCCATGTTCGATTTCACCGGTGATGTCTTCGTACGTGTCGTCTGTAAGAAAAAGAAATACAGGAGTGTGAAAATCCGTCCGGACTACCGCGGAGTAATAGCCCATATACAAAATGACTCCACCGTCCAGTTCCTACTCTTTCAACCGGAAAATGTAAGTGTTGAATTCGATGGTAATATAACAGACAATCTGCTCATATTCACATCAAAGCCTCCCGTATCAAAAGAGATGGCAGAAAAAGAGGCCAAGCGACAAGGGCGTGCATTCATATATTATCCTCCCGGCCTTTACAATCGGAAAGATACCATCCGCGTTCCGTCCAACACCACCGTATATCTGGCGGGCGGCTCCTATTTCACAGGAACATTCGCCATCGAGGACGCCCACGACGTCAGCATACTCGGACGCGGCATTGCCCGTCCCGGAAGAGGTTACGAAGGGTGCCACGTCTATCGTTCGGAAAACGTGCTTGTCGACGGTCTCGTCTGTTGTACCTGCCCCATAGGACAGTCGAAAGGCGTGACGCTGCACGACGTTCGCAGCATTTCGCATCCCGGCTGGGGAGACGGTCTGAATGTTTTCGGCGGTTCTTCTGACATTCTGTTTGACCGGGTATTTTGCAGGAATTCCGACGACTGCACCACGGTGTATGCCACACGAAAGGGATTTAACGGTTCCGTACGCAATGTACGGATGAAAAACTCCACGCTATGGGCCGATGTGGCACATCCTATCTTTATTGGTCTGCACGGCAATTCCTCACAACCCGACAGTATAGTCGGTCTGACCTATGAAAACATCGACATTCTCTGCCAGAGCGAGCCGCAAGTGGATTATCAAGGATGTTTAGCCATCAGTGCGGGGGACAACAATCTCGTCCGCAATGTTCTTTTTGACAACATCCGCATAGAGAATCTGGAACAGGGTTGCCTTTTCCAGATAAAAGTGTGCTGTAATCCCAAATACTGCACGGCTCCCGGCAGAGGCGTAGAAGACATCACGCTCAGGGGTATCCGTTATTACGGTCAACAGCCCAACCTCTCTGTCATCAACGGTTACGATGAGCAGCGGAAAGTACGGAACATCCGATTTGAAGGTTTGAAAATCAACGGGAACACCATCTATGACGGAATGCCTGGTTTGCCAAAGTGGTACAGAACCACAGACTGCGTTCCCGCTTTTGTCGGCAATCATGTTGAACAGATAACATTCACCAGATAATCCTGATACAGGGATCCACAAGGCCGCAGTATATTCCTTGTTTTCCTCATGGTGCAGCACGTACAACAGGCATTGTACACTTTGTACAACAGCTTCTGGACACTCTGTACAACAGGCTCTGGACACTCCGTACAACAGGCTCTGGACGGAGTGTCCAGATGAGAACGAACAGAGCTGGACAAACCGTCCAGCTAAAAACAAGGAAAAGAAAACGTACTGTACATCCATGCACAGATTCGAAAGCAATAGACAATCTTCTAAGAAACAAGAAATAAAAGCAGGAAGAAAGATACGAGCTGATTAAACAAACTTAAACATTTTAGTCATCGTTCCCTTAACTAAATCGGGCTGACCTTTTTCGAAAGGTCAGCCCGATTTAGTTCGAAAAGCATCCGTGCAATGATGCCGGTCTCTGCGCCGGCCTGTTTATTCAGTTGTTTCCGGAGCCTTATCTATCAAGTCCATGAACTGGTCGAGCTTCGGCGTGATGATAATCTGGGTACGACGGTTGCGCTGCTTACCCAGCTCCGTGTTGTTGTCAGCAATGGGATTATACTCTCCACGACCGGCGGCCGACAAACGTTTCGGATCCACTCCATACGTATTCTGCAACGCCTGCACAACGGATGAGGCACGCAGGGCACTGAGGTCCCAGTTGTTACGGATGTTGGTACGGGAAATGGGCACATTGTCCGTATTACCTTCCACCAATACGTCATAATCCTTGTAATCCGTGATAATCTTGGCAATCTTGCTCAGCGTCTGTCCGGCACGGTCACTGATTTCATAACTTCCAGACTTGTAAAGCATGTTGTCCGCCAAAGAGATGTAGACAACGCCTTTCAGCACCTGTATGTCCACTTCGTTCCTCTCCTCGCGACTCAACGAGCGGGTCAGGTTGTTGGTCAGCACCATATTCAGAGAGTCGGACTTGTCTTTCGCCTCCACCAGTTGCTTGATAAACTTGTTCGAAGCATTGATTTCGTCCACCAACTTGGAGATATTGACATTCCCCTGGGAATTCTGCTGCAGACTCTTGTCCAACGAACTCTGCAAGGCTTCATATGCCTTTTTCATCTCCGTATTGGCTTTCTTGGCCTCAGCCAGACGTTCGTCCAAACTCTGAGAGTTGGCTTCGCACTTGGCCAACTGCAGTTTCGTGTCCTGATAAGTAGCATTCAGTTCACGATATTTAGTCTGCATTTCAGCCAGTTTCTTCTTGCTGGCACAACCTGTACACAGCAACGCCCCGAACAAAAGGGGCAGACAGATCATTACTTTTTTCATATTCCTAATGTTTGAATTATTCGACAATACGTCATGAATCATCATGGATTCCGGCCGCAAGTTACGGATAATCTGCCGTATGAGAAGCATCAGTTAATGAAAGATAACATTTTATGCACGTATTTAAAGGAAAACGGAGCGCATTTAGCCTTCCGAACGAAGTTCGCGCAGGGTATCTATCTTCAACAACCGCTCTCTGAGACGTTCCATCCGGCTTTGACGGATACGCAGAGTCATCACACAATCGTTGTCATAACTCTGGGACACGATGGAAGGTTCCTCCTCCTTCACGACCCTCATCACACTGTTCATGAAAGGATACTCAAAGGAAAACGTAATCTCCCCGTCCACCGTTTTCTCCACCACCCGGGCATGCGACAAAGCATCGGCCGCCGCCTCACGATAGGCCACGATAAGACCGCTCGTCCCCAATTTGATACCGCCGAAATAGCGTACCACCACCACAAGCACGTCTGTCAGGTCGCGGGAATTCAATTGTCCGAGAATCGGCTTTCCGGCCGTACCGGACGGTTCGCCGTTATCATTCGCCCGAAAAGTAAGTCTGTCGGCACCGAGCATATAGGCATAGCAACAATGCCGGGCGTCGAAATACTTTTTCTGATAATAAGCCAGATGTTCCTTTATTTCTTCCACTGAAGTGACGGGCAAGGCAAAGGCGAGAAACTTGCTCCGCTTCTCGGTATACTCTCCTTCTGCCGGTGCTGCCAGCGTGAGATAGGTGTCTTTCATTTCCATGTTCATATCACAGCCCAAACCGGAGGCTGTCTTCTGAAAGACTCCGTCCTCCGGTCTGTTTTCCCCTTTTCCTTTATCTACGACAGTTTATGAATAACAAGTCCGCTCCGCAACTTTGGTTCGAACCACGTGGCCTTGGGCGGCATAATCTCTCCCCTGTCGGCTATGTTCATGATTTGCTCCATCGTCACCGGATAGAGAGCCAAAGCCGCTTTCATCTCTCCGCTGTCACAACGGGCTTTCAGTTCCTGCAAGCCGCGCAAACCTCCCACGAAGTCAATTCTTTTGTCCGAACGCAGGTCCCGGATGCCCAGCAATTCATCCAGTATCAGGCGGCTGCTGATACTGACATCGAGCGCCCCTATCGGATCCGTCTCGTCACAGAAACCGGGCAACAACGTCAGGCGATACCAGTTACGCTCCATATAAAGCGAAAACTCGTGCAGGGCCTGAGGCTTATACTCATCCCGTCCCATACAATCCACCTTGAATCTGGCGGACAGGGCTTCCAGAAATTGTTCCGGCTCAAAACCGTTCAAATCTTTCACCACGCGGTTGTAATCCAGAATTGTCAACTGGCTCGCCGGAAAACATACGGCCATAAAGAAATTATATTCCTCATCTCCGGTATAAGAGGGATTCAGACGGGCTTTCTCCGCCCCGACCAGGGCTGCGGCAGCCGAACGGTGATGCCCGTCGGCTATGTACAAGGCAGGCATGGCGGCAAAAGCCTCTGTCACGACACGTATATCCTCATCCTTGTCTATCAGCCAGAAAGCATGTCCGAATCCGTCATCCGGAGCCGTAAAGCGATATTCGGGTTCCAGAGCCGTATACCGGGCCACCAGCGCATCCAGCACGTCATTGTCGGGATAGGCAAAAAAGACCGGCTCTATGTTAGCGTCATTCGTGCGCACATTCACCATGCGGTCTTCTTCCTTGTCGCGGCGTGTCAGCTCATGTTTCTTTATGACACCGGACAGATAGTCTTCCACCGAAGCGCCCACCACCACTCCATACTGGGTATGCCCGTTCATGGTCTGCGCATAGATGTAATACATCGGTTTCTCGTCCTGCACCAGCCAGCCACGCTCCTGGAAGAGCCGGAAATTCTCCACAGACTTTTCATATACAACCGGATCCGATTCGGAGACTCCTTCCAGAAAATCAATCTCTGCCTTCGTCACATGATAGAGAGACATCTCATTGTCGCCGGCTTCGGCACGCGCTTCTTCCGAACTGAGCACGTCATAAGGGCGGCAAGCCACACGCTCCACAATGTCGCGGGGCGGACGCAGGCCCTTGAATGGTCTTATCGTTGCCATACTTTCCTTAATTTGTTGTCGGAGACCGTCTCCCGGAAGAGACCGGGACAGCCCCCGGAAGTGAATATTGTTTGTTTGTCAGTTCACCCGGTAACGTGTACACCCTTCCTGCAGGAAGGCAACAACTTGTTCAGCCGCGGCAATGCCGGCGTTCACATTGGCCTCCGCCGTCTGTGCCCCCATCTTTTTCGGTGTGGCGAAGTAACGCCCGGCACACTTCTCCGCGAACATATCCGCCGCATCAGGGCGTATGTCGGACAAGTACGTCAGGTCCGGCCGTTCTTCCATCAGCCGCAGCAATCCTTCCTCGTCAATCACCTCCTTGCGGGCCGTGTTCACCAGCACACCGCCCTCCGGCATCCGGCTCACCAGTCCGTAACCGATGCTCCGGCGGGTTTCGTCCGTTGCCGGGATATGCAGAGACACGATGTCGCAGGTGGCAAACAGTTCCTCACTGCTGCCGACAGGATTCACGCCCGCCCCTTCTATGACCGACGGCGGACAGAAAGCATCGTAGGCATACACCTCCATATCGAACCCTTTGGCGATACGGGCCACGTTCCGCCCGACATTGCCAAAGGCAAGAATACCCAATTTCTTGCCTTTCAGTTCCCTTCCTGCCCCACCGGCAAAGAAACCGCGCACTCCGTACACCAATAACCCGAAGACGAGTTCGGCCACGGAATTAGCATTCTGTCCCGGTGTGTTCATCACCACTATATCATGAGTCGTTGCGGACGCCAAATCTATATTGTCATAACCGGCTCCGGCACGCACCACGATTTTAAGGGCAGGTGCCGCATCCAGCACTTCCGCGTCCACCTTGTCGCTGCGGACTATCAGTGCGACTACGTCGGCCACGGCTGCCAGCAACTGTGCCTTGTCCGTGTATTTTTCCAACAGAACAAGTTCATAACCGGCTGCCTCCGTCACGCGCCTTATCCCTTCCACCGCAACCGAAGAAAACGGTTTCTCCGTAGCAATCAGAACCTTTTCCATAGCCATGGCTTTAATCAATGCAGGTCTTCAAAGTCCCGCATACATTGAACCAATGTGTCTACAGCTTCCATGGTCTGCGCATTGTAACAGGATGCACGGAACCCTCCGACACTGCGGTGTCCCTTGATTCCAACCAGACCACGCTCCGCCGCCATCGTCAGAAAATCTCCCTCCAGATTCTTATATGCTTCGTTCATCACGAAACAGATATTCATCCGCGAACGGTCTTCCCTGGCCGCCGTACCGCGGAACATCTTATTGCGGTCTATCTCGGCATACAGCACATCCGCCCGTTCACGGGCACGGACAGCCATGCCCTCCACTCCTCCGTTGGCCTTTATCCAGCGGAGATTCTGCAAGGCACAATAAATGGGAACAACAGGAGGAGTATTGAACATCGACCCGCCCTTCACGTGGGTCATATAATTAAGTATCGTGGGAATCGTGCGCGACATTTTCTCCAGAGCGTCATCCTTCACGATAATCACATTTACTCCAGCCATCGACAGGTTTTTCTGGGCACCGGCATAGATACATATATACTTACTCACATCCACCGGACGGGAGAATATATCCGAAGACATATCCGCCACCATCGGAACCGGACTTACCGGATCATATCTCATCTCGGTACCGAATATCGTATTGTTCGTCGTGATATGCAAATAATCGGCATCTGCCGGAACCTCGAACCCTTTGGGTATATAGGAATAGTTGTCGACTGCCGATGAAGCCACCTCTACGACCTCGCCAAACAGTCGTGCTTCCTCCATGGCTTTCCGGGCCCATGTACCCGTATTCAGATAGGCCGCTTTCTTTTCAAGGAAATTATACGGTACGCGGCAGAACTCCATACTGGCACCGCCTCCCAGAAACAGCACCGAATAACCTTCCGGAACAGCCAGCAACTCTTTTACCAATGAAACGGCCTCATCCAATACCGGCTGGAAACTCTTGGCCCGATGGCTGATTTCCATCAACGACAGGCCGCAGCCATCAAAATCGAGACAAGCCGCTGCCGTGGCCTCTATCACTTCGCGCGGCAACATCGACGGCCCTGCATTAAAGTTATACTTCTTCATCTGCATTTCTTTTTATCTTTAATTTATAATACCTAACCACCGCGAAAGTATAGTTTTTTATTCATTCCAACAAGTATAAACTACAAAAACAAACCAAAAGTACGCATTTAATTTGCATTTCAACTATCAAACAAGATTATTCGGCAACAATTCGTAATTTTCAGAAGGTTTCTTCAATCAAAGTCTTCACTCCTTTTATCCTTACATTCGTTGCTTTTCTCATCACCCGGTCCACCACCGCCGTACGCACGGCTACAAACGCATAATGCTCTTTCACATCTATACGCCCGACATCGTCCCGTTCCAATCCGACGGTCTTGTAAAGATAGCCCGCAATATCTATCTTATTGACTTTATCTTTTTTGCCTTTGCCCACATAAAGCGTAGTCCAGCGGGGCCGGACCGGCGCCGGTGTCTGGGCAGGCAACTCAAAACGCTCCGGCCGCAAGCGGATATAATCGGGCTTACGCTCTTCCGGTCCGAATATCATATAGGCATTGCCCGACGCATCCCAACGGGCAGTCCTGCCGTTCCGATGAATATACGCCTCCTCGTTGAGCGGCAAATGATAATGGATGATATTGTCTATATCGGGAATGTCGAGTCCTCTGGCCGCCAAATCGGTCGATACGAACACCGGGCAACTTCCATTGCTAAACTTATACAAAGCACGTTCGCGGTCTTTCTGCTCCATCCCTCCGTGGAAGGTTTCACAACAGACACCGCATTGTTTCAGATACTTACCAACCCTTTCCACGCTCTCGCGATAGTTTACGAAAACGAGACTTGTCTGTTCGCCCAAAGTACATACCAGCCTGCGCAGAGTTTCCAGTTTGTCCTTTTCCGGAGAATGTACACACAAAAGGCGAATCCGGTCGGGCACCTGCTCCTCCGCCGACAGGAAGTCCAGACGGACATAACCGTCGCGGGAAGAAACGAACTGAGGAATTTCCTCCGCGTCCGTGGCCGAAAGCAACACCCTGCGCTCCAGAAAAGGCAAACGGCCCGTCACCTGCTTCATTTCGTCACGGAAACCCAGTTCCAGACACTTGTCAAACTCGTCTATCACCAGCGTACGTATCGAAGACACATCGATATTTCCTTTCGACAGATGGTCGTTCATACGTCCCGGAGTGGCTATCACCACATGAGGGCGCAACTGATTCATCGCCCGGTGTTCCTCCATGGCCGGACGGCCGCCGTAACAGCTCATGGCTCTGAAAGATGTACCCATCGACTTGAAGACTCCGTCGATCTGCAGAGCCAGCTCGCGGGAAGGAACCAGCACCACAGCCTGCACTCCCGCGGCTTCCTCATTCAGGCTCTGCACCAGCGGCAATAGAAAAGCCAATGTTTTTCCACTGCCGGTCGGCGAAAGCAACACCATATCCTGTCCTTTTCGATAAGCAGCCACCGCATCCTGCTGCATGGCATTGAGCTGTTCGATGCCCATCCGCCAAAGCACATCTTTTATATTTGTTTTATTCATAATTCCGTCTACCATATTTCGCGGACAAAGGTACAACAAATAAATGATATGGCTGCTGCATTTCGCCGACTCTTCCCTATACCTTATTATATTACAAGCAGAAACATCCGCAAGAAAAAGAAAAGGAAATCATCTTCTCCGTCTGTTCTTTTTTGTACTTTTGCAAAGATGTAAAACACGACATATGGAGAATTTCGATATTCATATCCTGGGATGCGGGTCTGCCCTGCCTACCACACGCCACAACCCATCCTCACAAGTAGTCGCACTGCGAGGCAAAATCTACATGGTGGACTGTGGCGAGGGGACGCAATTGCAAATGCGACGGTCAAAATTGAATTTCAACCGTTTAGGACATATATTTCTTTCACACCTGCACGGAGACCACTGCTTCGGACTGCTGGGACTGATTTCCACGTTCGGCCTCTTGGGGAGAACGACCGACTTGCACATACACGCGCCGGCTGAATACGAACCGCTCCTACAGGCCCAGCTGGATTTCTTCTGCCAACGAATCAGTTTCAAGGTTGTTTTCCATCCGGTGGACACTACCGTATACGCCTGCATCCACGAAGACCGCACCGCCCGCGTCTACTCCCTTCCCCTGAAACACCGCGTCCCCTGCTGCGGCTTCCTTTTTCAGGAAACACCCTCATTACCTCATATCCGGAGGGACATGATAGACTTTTACGGCATCCCCCACCATCAGATAAACAACATCAAAAACGGATTGGACTGGACGGATGAAGAAGGCAATCTGATACCCAACGCACGTCTCACCGTACCGGCCGCCCCTCCCCGTTCGTACGCTTACTGTTCCGACACACTTTATCTTCCCTCACTGACCGGATATCTGAAAGACGTGGACCTACTTTATCACGAAGCCACTTTCGACAAAACTTTCCTGCAGCGGGCCGAAGAAACCGGACACAGTACAGCCGGCCAGGCCGCCCTGTTGGCCCGCGAATGCAATGCACGACGCCTCTGCATCGGCCATTTTTCAGCACGCTACAACGACGAAAACATCTTGCTGGAAGAAGCGCGCCAGATATTCCCGGATACGATTTTAGCGCGCGAAAACCTAATTCTCACCATTTCTGCAAAAAAAATATGAGATTACACACAATAAACTTGTCCGGTTCAAAAACATTACCTATCTTTGTAGAAATTGATTGGATAAGACATGAAAGCTAAATACATCCTTTTTTCAATATGCGCCGTATTGCTGTTCTGGGGAACACCTCAGAATGCCTTTGCGCAAACAGAAAAAGACGGTATCGAAGCTGACATAAACAATATTGTGCTCACGGCCAACGGTTCGGTCGTGCATGTAACCAATGCCGGCGGGCTGACTCTTGAGGTCTACAATATCACAGGAGTCTGCATAGCTTCTCATTCCATCGAAAACAACGACGCCACGATAAACCTGTCGCTCAAAAAAGGTTATTATCTATTGAAAGTAAACAACGTGGTGCGTAAAATATCCATTCGCTGATGACATGCGATGAAAAAATGGATTTATATTCTTTTTCCTATTGTCTTACTGAATATTGCCGGATGTAACGAAGGCACGGATTGGGACAATTTTCCTCTTGCACAGGAAGCCCTTGAGTCCTGGGACGCTCTTTCAGACATTCTTTTACAGGCACGCGTACGCAGGCAAATCGACGCCCTGCAACACAAGGACTCTTTTCACTTGTATGCAGACGACTATGCGGCCCGTTTTTACACAGACAGGCAACCTCTCCTTTGGACCGACAGGAACGGAACGGACGAGAGAAGCGATTCTCTTCTGGACTATCTGGAGACGGCATCGACAGCATGCGGACTGCCCCCTTATTTCTTCCCCATAGAACAACTGAAGACCCGGCTGGAAGAACTGCATAATCCCGATACGGACAACACGGCCCGCATCCGGCACATGGCTTTCATTGAATACGAACTGACGCGTTCATTCCTACGGATAGCCTGCGGACAGCGATACGGCTTCCTCAACCCCAAACAGATATTCAACCGTCTGGAAAAACAGGATACCACGAAAAACGCTCCTTATCGCCAATTATTCGATTTTGCCATCGAAACGGCAAGCGATTCTTTCGTCACCGTAGCCATACAGGCCGCACGGCAAGGGGAAGCCGTAGCGTTCCTGAAACAAGCAACTCCCACGGACAGCATTTACTACCGGTTCCAAAAGGAATTGGCAGCCTGTCCCGACACATCCCCACACTACCGCAGCCTCAGTGCTAACATGGAACGATGCCGCTGGCGTTACAAGCGACCGACCGGGAAATATGTATGGGTAAACGTCGCAGCATACGAATTAAGGGCTGTGGACCAAGAGGACAACCAGACCCTCAGTATGAAAGCATGCGTGGGTAACACTAAACATAAAACTCCTTTGCTGCACAGTTATATCCGGTATGCGGAATTAAATCCATACTGGGTGGTGCCATACAATATCGTAAAAGAGGAAATAGCCCCCTTGCACGCCGGAAAAGCCGATTACTTCATTCGAAACCGAATGAAGATTATTGAAAGAGGCACTAAAAAAGAGATGAATCCGGAGAATATGACAAAAGCCATGTACCTAAGCGGGCAATATACCGTAAGGCAGGAAAAAGGAGAGGGAAATTCGTTGGGACGCCTCATATTTCGTTTCCCCAACAGTTTTTCCGTATTCCTGCACGACACCAACAACAAACGGGCTTTCCTGAACCGCCGGCGCGCCGTCAGCCACGGTTGTGTAAGAGTGGAAGAACCTTTGAAACTGGCTGCATTCTTAATGAAAAAACCGGATGAACTGGATATTGACAAAATCAGACTGGCCATCGACCTGCCGCCTCTCAGTCCGCAAGGAAAGGAATGGGCTGAATCAGAAAAATACAAACCTATCGCCACTTATAAATACCAGCCGGAGATTCCTGTCTTTCTGGACTATTACACCGTTTATCCCGACACGGACGGAACCCTTCGCTATTACGACGACCCCTACGGATACGATTCTGTTATCCAGAAAAAATTAGGATGGTTTTAAACCCTTTCCCTCTCTTTTCGTCCAATTGACATGTCACGTCCATTACCATTAGATACAGACGAAAAGGAACTCATCCGCCAGTTGCGCCAGCCTGCCGGACGGAGACAAGCTTTCACCCGCGTGGTGGAACAATACAGCCGGCCTCTCTACTGGCAGATACGCCGCATGGTGTATTCCCACGACGACACGGACGACATACTTCAGAACACTTTCGTCAAGGCATGGTGCAACATGGACACGTTCCGGGGAGATAGCCGACTGTCCACATGGCTTTACCGCATCGCCGTCAATGAAACACTGACGTTCTTGCAAAAACAGAAAGAAAAGCACAACACGGACTCATTCACAACGACCGTAGTCAACGGTCTGGAGGCCGATGAATATTTCGACGGAGACGCTGCGGCGCTGCAACTGCAAAGAGCCATCTCCACCCTGCCGGAAAAACAACGCCTCGTTTTCAACATGAAATATTTCGATGAAATGAAATACGAGGACATGAGCCGTATCCTGCAAACCAGCGTAGGAGCCCTGAAAGCGTCCTATCACCATGCAGTGAAAAAGATTCATGACTTTTTGAACACGAGTGATTAAACTTTCAAATCGCAGAAAAGTCTTACATACAAAAGAAAGGAACAACAAGTATGAAAGAAAAAGAAGAAGACATCATACGCCGCAAAACAGGTTCAGACACCCCGTTCAAGGTACCCGAAGGGTATTTCGAACATTTCGCAGACGCTCTCACGAACCGACTGCCGGCCCCCCGCCCCCGGAGGACATTACTGAAAAGACTGAAACCCGCCGTATGGTATGCGGCGGCAGCCGTATGCGGCATCGCGCTCTGCGGCGGCCTGCTGTCCGTTCACTATACCGGCCAAGCGGACACAAAGTCCTTCATAGCCGCTGACAACGATTCCGAAGACTCTCTCGATGAACTATTGGACTATGCCATGACAGACAACATGGAAATAGCCTATTATCTGACCACTGCAGACTAAACTATAAAACCAACGAATATGAACAACAAACGATTCACCTGGCTCATCCTGTGGACTTTCTTTGGCCTGATGACCTCCATGGCCCAACCCGGAAGGAATCATTTCTCTCCTGAGGATTTCAAGAAGAAACAGGAACACTACATTACCCAAAGGGCACAGTTCACGCAGGAGGAAGCCAACGCCTTCTTCCCCCTCTTCCACGAGATGCACATGAAGCAACGGGAAGTGATGGACAAAATCATCAAGCTGAAAAGGCAGGAAATGACAGAGGAGAGTAAAGAAGATGCCTATACGGACGCTATCAACGAGATAACCAAACTGAAAATCGAATCAGCCCGGATAGAAGCCAGCTACTACAAACGCTTGTGCAAAGCAGTCTCTCCCCGCAAAGTCTACAAAGCCATGAAAGCCGAGGATAAATTTCACCGTGAGATGCTCAAAGGGTTCAGCAACAAGAACAAACACTCATCCCACCCTCAGGGGAAACAGTCTATGGGACGTAACAGGAAATAAAGTCCAACCCATAGAGGAAGAAGAACAACAATCCCCCGGAGATTCGTTTTCCGGGGGATTGTTGTAAGAATATGGATACCGGATTATTCCTTATCCATCAACCTTTCTTCAGTTTAGCCAGACTTTCCTGTAGGGCGGCAATCTTGCTTTCCGCATCAGCCTGCTTCTTACGCTCCATCTCGACGACCGCAACCGGCGCATTGGCCACAAAACGTTCGTTCGACAGTTTTTTCTGCACGCCGGCAAGGAAACCTTGCAGATGTTTCAGTTCGGCCTCCTGCTTGGCAACCTCAGCCTCCACGTCTATCAGATTACCCAGCGGAACAGCATATTCCGTGGTTCCTACCATAAACGAAGCCGTTCCATCGCCTTTCTGAGCCACAACCTCCACCGAAGCCAAATTGGCCATCTTCATGACAATACTGTTATAGGCCGTCAACGGATAGTTTTCCACCACTTCAAGTGTCAGCGCTTCTTTCGGAGCTATATTCTTCTGATTGCGCACGGTACGCACCCCGGAAACGACGTTTTTCACAGCTTCGACCGCCGCAACCAACCCTTCGTCGTCGTCCGTGAGGCTCTCCACCTGCAAGGGGGACACCATGATGCTTTCACCCGGCTGGCGGTCATAGATATGCTGCCACAACTCTTCCGTAATGAAAGGCATAAAAGGATGCAGGAGTTTCAGCAGAGTGTCAAAGAACTCCAGTGTCTTCTCCAGTGTCTTACTGTCGACGGGCTGACCGTAAGCAGGCTTCACCATCTCCAGATACCAACTTGAGAACTCGTCCCAGAACAGTTTGTACACCGCCATCAGCGCCTCGCTCAGACGGTATTTGCCAAACAGATCCGCCACTTCCGCCGCCGTCTTCTTCAACATGGCATCAAACCACCGGGTGGCAACCGCGGCACTCTCCGGCTGTTCGATGTCAGCCACCTGCCACCCCTTGACCAGACGGAAAGCATTCCATATCTTGTTATTGAAGTTGCGTCCCTGCTCACACAGCGAATCATCGAAAAGAATGTCATTGCCGGCCGGAGCGGACAACATCATGCCCATGCGCACGCCATCTGCTCCGTAACGATCTATCAGGTCCAGCGGATCGGGACTGTTGCCTAGTGATTTACTCATCTTGCGGCCCAGTTTGTCACGCACGATACCGGTAAAATACACATTCCTGAACGGCATCTTGCCTTCGTACTCGTAACCGGCCATAATCATGCGGGCCACCCAGAAGAAAATGATGTCCGGTCCCGTCACCAGGTCGGCCGTGGGATAATAATAGCTGATTTCCTCGTTCCCCGGATTCATGATGCCGTCGAACAGGGATATAGGCCACAACCAGGAAGAGAACCATGTGTCAAGCGCATCCTCGTCCTGACGAAGTTCCTCCATCGTCAACGCGGGATTTCCGCTCTTCTCCCGTGCCAGTTGCAAAGCCTCTTCCGGCGTCTCGGCCACCACATAACCGCCTTCCGGCAGGTAGTAGGCCGGAATCCGGTGTCCCCACCACAACTGACGACTTATACACCAATCCTTGATATTCTCCAGCCAGTGCCGGTATGTGTTCTTGTATTTGGCAGGATAGAACTTTATATCGTCGTCCATCACCGGCTTCAAGGCTATCTCGGCCAGATGTTCCATCCGAAGGAACCACTGCATGGAAAGCTTAGGCTCGATAGGCACGTTGGTACGCTCGGAACATCCCACCTTGTTCGTATAATCCTCCACTTTCTCCAGCAGTCCGGCCTTGTCCAGATCCAAAGTGATTTGCTTGCGCACGTCGAAACGGTCCATGCCTACATACATGCCGGCCGCCTCGCTGATGGTTCCGTTGTCATTGAAAATATCTATGGACGGCAGATTGTACTTCTCTCCCAGCATGTAGTCGTTCACATCGTGCGCCGGCGTCACCTTCAGACAACCGGTACCGAACTCGATGTCCACATAGTCGTCCTCGATGACAGGGATACAGCGCCCCACCAGAGGGACAATGACCTTTTTTCCTTTCAGCCACTCGTTCTTGGGGTCGTTCGGGTTGATACACATTGCCGTATCTCCCATGATGGTTTCGGGACGCGTAGTGGCCACGATGGCATACCGGCCGGTCCCGTCGGGTTGCCCGTTCTCATCGGCCACCATATAACGCAGGTAGAACAATTTGCTGTGTTCTTCCTTGTATATCACCTCCTCGTCCGACAAGGCAGTCAAAGCCTTGGGATCCCAGTTCACCATGCGCACACCGCGATAAATAAGCCCCTTGCGGTATAAGTCGCAGAACACGCGGATAACGCTCTTGCTGCGGGTCTCGTCCATCGTAAATCCCGTACGGTCCCAATCACAGCTGGCTCCCAGTCTCCGTAGTTGCTTCAGGATGATACCGCCGTGCTCTTCCGTCCAAGCCCAGGCATGCTTCAAAAACTCCTCGCGCGTCAGGTCCGTCTTCTTGATGCCTTGCTCCGCCAGACGATTCACCACCTTGGCTTCCGTCGCAATAGACGCATGATCCGTTCCGGGCACCCAACAAGCATTCTTGCCTTCCATGCGTGCACGGCGCACCAGTATGTCCTGTATGGTCTCGTTAAGTACATGTCCCATGTGCAACACCCCTGTTACGTTGGGCGGCGGTATCACCACCGTATAAGGTTTCCTTCCGTCGGGTTTCGAACTGAACAGCTTGTTGTCAAGCCAGTACTGATACCATTTCCCCTCCACATCTGCGGGATTGTATTTGCTTGCTAATTCCATTGGGCTTTACCTTTTACCTTGATAATTTTATCGGCTGCAAATTTAATTAAAAATGACGGAATAAACGAAAAAAAAGAAAAGAATGGAATCCATAAAAAGCCGCGGCTGTCCGAAAAAGACGAACCGTGCCGCACGGCGAAGCGAATCTTCCCCTTGCGGCACGGTCTCTTACCAACGTGCGTAATCTGCCCGCGAACTTACTTGGCGGCTATGCATTCCACCTCCACCAGGGCCCCTTTGGGCAATGCTTTGACCGCAACGGCCGACCGGGCCGGGAACGGTTCACTGAAGAACGTGGCATACACTTCATTCATCGCCGCGAAATCAGCCATGTCGGCCAGATAAACTGTCGTTTTCACCACGTGCGACAAATCGATTCCAGCCTCTTTCATGATGCCGGATGCATTCGCCAATGCCTGACGGGTTTGTTCCCTGATACCTCCCGGCGCGAATTCGCCCGTAGTCGGATCTATGGGAAGCTGCCCCGACGCGAATACAAATCCGTTAACTTCAATCGCCTGGCTATAAGGACCTATGGCGGCAGGCGCCTGTGTAGTGTGAATTACTTTCATCTCTCTGTTCTTTTTTAGTTATACTTTAATAATTATGTTCCCTGAATCAAAAGGTTCTGCAAAATTGCAAAAAAATATCGGTTCCGGCGCCTGTTCCGCCTCAAAATTATCCGTCTTCAACCATCACCTAAAAGAAAAACTGTTTATTTTCTTAAAAAGATGTATAGAGTTGAATTTTAGCAGCGGTTTACGTATCAAGAATACAAAGTTTTTTTGTAGTTTTGCTCAATAATTGCAACATCGACTTTACAAGTTGCGGTTATGTGAACAAAAACGGTATACATAAACTAAACAATAAGAACGATGAACATCAAGTATTTCGCAACGTTAGTAAGCCTCACCGCCGCATCGGTTCCCGCATGCGCCCAGTATGAAGGCACAAGATTCGACGACCGCATCGGTCACGGTCAGGACAGTATCGAAGTGCGTCAAAACATGAGCCTGTTCCAGCAATTTATCGGACAGCAGGATTACAAGAACGCCTACGACCCTTGGAAAGTGGTATTCACAAAAGCACCTTTCGCCCAGCTCAGCATCTACACCAACGGCGTGTTCATGATCGCCAACCTGCTCACGCAGGAAACAGATGCAGCCAAGAAGAAAGCATACTTCGACGAGCTGATGGGCATCTATGACACCCGGCTCAAGAATCTCGACGGCCTGAATTCCTTCGCACGCGCCGACAAACAAGTGGCACCGGGCGAAGTGCTGGCGCGCAAGGCCTACGATTACGCCTGTTACGCTCCGAACCTGGACAAGAGTTATTCGCTGGACAAGACCTACAACATGTTCCGCGAGGCCATCGACATGATTAAACAAAGCGGCGCCACCGAAATCCAGGGCTTCGTGCTGGACATGTTCGTCGCCGTATCCTACGAGAAGTACAAACAGGACAACAACGGATTCCGCGAACAGTTCCTGACCGACTATCTGGAAGGCCGCGAAGTGTGTGAATACATGCTGGAAAAGGCACGCACCGCCAGCTCGGAAGCCCAGGCCAAAAAAATCGTTGAGCAATACGACCCGACACTGGCGCACATCGAAACCATGTTTGCCGAGTCCAAAGCCGCCGACCGCGAACAGATTCTGGCCATATTCGGTCCGAAAGTCGAAGCCAACAAAGATAATCTGGCTTACCTGAAATCCGCCCTGCAACTGATGGCCGCCAACGACTGCGACGACAGCGAGATTTACTACAAGGCCGCCGAATACGCCTACAAAATCGAGCCGAGTTATGAATCCGCCATCGGTACGGCACAGAAATACAGTAAGGAAGGCAAGACTGCCGAGTCCATACAATACTATGACAAGGCATTGGAGTTGTGCAAGACCAATGAAAACAAGGCGGTCATCTCCGTCAAAGTCGCAAACGCCCTGGCAAAAAGCGGCGATGTCAGCAAGGCATACAGCTATCTGAACAAAGCCGAAGGCTTTAATCCCGACGTAGCCGGCAAATGCAACTTCATCCGCGCCCAGCTCCTTACCACAGAGCACAAGTTCGGCGAAGCCATAGCCATGTGCGACAAAGCCACACAGGCAGATATCAGTTTGTCCGGTGCCGCCGGCCGTCTGAAAAGCAAGATACAGGAAGTTCAGCGCAAGAACGCCGAGTATCAGAAAGCAAACGCCGAATACGAGGCGGAAAAGGCAAAACGCAAGAAAGAAGAAGACTTCTGGAAAGCCGGAAAGCAGTAATTTCTTATATATAGTAAGGTATATCCCCCGTCCGGGCATGGTGACATGCACAGACGGGGGACTCTCTTTTCCCTCCCCCTCCTCACAAGGCCGAAGCCCGTACAAAAACAAATCTTTATTTCCGCCCGGACCGACCAGCCTCTTCTTAAATGACATTTTGCCCAAACAAAACACGAAACACAGGCTTTTTTCCACGCCTTTGAATAATTACAAAATATTTTAGCAGTTTAATTTGCATTATTACTTGTTTTTTGTAATTTTGCAATCAGAAACAAGAAAAAACAACAATTAACGATAGATTTATGAAAGCTAGTTTAGTATTAGAAGATTTAAGGAAAAGATTCCCTGGTGAGAACGAATATCACCAGGCAGTGGAAGAAGTATTGGGTACTATCGAAGAGGAGTACAACAAACATCCCGAATTCGAGCGCGCCAATCTTATCGAACGTCTGTGCATCCCCGACAGGATATTCTCCTTCAGAGTAACCTGGACTGACGACCAGAACAACGTCCACACCAACATGGGCTACCGCATACAGCACAACAATGCCATCGGCCCCTACAAAGGCGGACTGCGCTTCCATCCGTCCGTAAACCTTTCTATCCTGAAATTCCTGGCTTTCGAGCAAACGTTCAAAAACTCGCTGACAACCCTGCCGATGGGCGGTGCCAAGGGCGGTTCCGACTTCAATCCCGCCGGCAAATCCGATGCCGAAATCATGCGCTTCTGCCATGCCTTCATGACGGAACTCTGGCGCCACATCGGCCCGGAGACCGATGTTCCGGCCGGCGACATAGGCGTGGGAGGACGTGAAATAGGCTTCCTCTTCGGCATGTACAAGAAAATGGCCCGCGCATTCGACGGCACGCTGACAGGCAAATCCATGGAATTCGGCGGCTCGCTGATACGTCCGGAAGCTACTGGATACGGCAACATCTATTTCCTGCAGGAGATGCTCGGCACACGCGGCGAAACCATCCGGGGAAAAGTATGCTGCGTCTCCGGTTCCGGCAACGTGGCCCAATATACCATTGAAAAAGCCATCGAACTGGGAGCGAAGGTAATCACAGCCTCTGACAGCAACGGCTACGTCTATGACGAAGAGGGTTTTACAACCGAAAAACTCCAGTTCCTGATGGAGCTAAAGAACGTGCGCCACGGCCGTATCAAAGAATATGCGGAAAAATTCGGCTGCAAATACGTGGAAAACGCACGCCCTTGGCATGAGAAATGCGATATCGCGCTGCCGAGCGCCACACAGAACGAAATCGACGGAGAGGACGCACAGGCCCTGATCGACAACGGCTGTATCGCCGTTTCGGAAGGCGCAAACATGCCTTCCACCCCCGAAGCCATCCACATATTCCAGAAGGCAGGCATATTGTATGCTCCGGGCAAGGCATCCAACGCCGGCGGCGTTTCTGTCTCCGGCCTGGAGATGTCGCAGAATTCCATGAAGCTGAGCTGGACACGCGAGGAGGTCGACACCCGTCTGCACCAGATCATGAAGAGCATCCACGAATCATGCGTCAAATACGGCACACAACCCGACGGGTACATCAACTACGTCAAAGGCGCCAATGTGGCCGGCTTCATGAAAGTAGCCAGCGCTATGATGGCACAAGGCGTCATCTGATCGCGTCCCTGCCATTCAGCACGATACGTAAAAGACTCTCCCCCCGAAAGGTAGCTTCTCCCCCTTGGAAGCTACCTTTTTCCGTCTGTCGCCGCACAAAAACAACAGCGCAAAACACCCCAATTATTTATAAGCTATATTTCCCCATACCGCATTTTTTCTGTATTTTTGCACCTCAAAACAACTGACCATATGCTTAACTTCATATGTCTGGGAAGCGGCAGTAGCGGCAACAGCTATTTCCTGTTCACAGAAAACTTCGGAATACTCATCGATGCAGGTATCGGGATACGGACTTTAAAGAAACACTTCCGCAACTACAACCTGCCGCTGAACCGTATCAACGCCATATTCATCACGCACGACCACGCCGACCATATAAAGGCAGTAGGCAACCTGGCGCACGACTGCCACATACCCGTATATGCCACCCGGACGGTACATGAAGGCATCAACCGGAACTATTGCGTCACCTGCAAACTTCAAAAAGAAGACGCACGCTATATCGAGAAGAAGAAAGAACTGACCGTCGGCGACTTCTCCGTCACGCCTTTCGAGGTGCCTCATGACAGTTCGGACAACGTCGGATACAGCATACAGTACAAAGACGTCAGATTCTGCCTGATCACAGACGCCGGACACATCACGGATGACATGAGGGAACACATACATGCCGCCAATTATCTGGTGCTGGAAGCCAACCACGACGAGGACATGTTGATGATGGGCCCCTACCCCGCCCACCTGAAACAACGCATCCTCAGCGAAAAAGGACACCTATGTAACAAGGAAGCTGCCCAGGCACTGGCCGAGAACATGGGAGAACAGATGAAACAGGTGTGGCTCTGCCACCTGAGCGAAGAAAACAACCACCCCGAATTGGTGCGGAAAACCTTCGACTCCGTATTGCGCTCCTACGGAATCATCGTCTCCAAAGACATAAAACTCGATGTCCTGAAACGCAGAATACCTTCCGGCATCTACACACTCGAAGAATAGCGCAAAAAAAAGCACGAGAAATTTGGTTTATCAGATAAAAACATCTACCTTTGCACCTGCAAAACAGAAAAAGAATGCGTCCTTAGCTCAGTTGGTAGAGCAATTGACTCTTAATCAATGGGTCCAGG
>CAMWUI010000039.1 GCA_947177395.1 uncultured Paraprevotella sp. | reverse complement strand
AAACCGTTTTCATTTTAACTCCCGTTTTGTCTGATGATCAGATGAAGGAAGCGGTCAACAAGTTCAAGGGTATCCTCACCGATAACGGTGCAGAGATTATCAACGAAGAGAACTGGGGCCTGAAGAAGCTGGCTTATGCTATTGAAAAGAAATCCACGGGTTTCTATATCCTGATGGAGTTCAAGGCGCAGCCGGAAGTAATTAAGACTTTGGAAGTAAATTATCGTCGTGACGAACGCGTGATCCGTTATCTGACGGTAAAGATGGAGAAGTATGCAGCAGAATATGCTGAAAAGAGAAGAAACAACAAAGCTAAAAAGGAGGATTAATTATGGCACAGCAATCAGAAATCAGATATTTGACTCCGCCCACAGTTGACGTTAAGAAGAAAAAGTATTGCCGTTTCAAGAAGAGCGGTATCAAGTACATCGATTACAAGGATCCTGAATTCCTGAAGAAATTCCTGAATGAGCAGGGTAAGATTCTGCCCCGTCGTATCACAGGAACTTCACAGAAGTATCAGCGTCGTGTGGCTCAGGCTGTAAAGAGAGCACGTCACTTGGCACTGCTGCCTTTCGTAACGGACATGATGAAATAATTAAGGAGGGATAAGTATGGAAATTATATTGAAAGAAGACATCATTGGCTTGGGTTACAAGAATGATATTGTGACAGTGAAGCCGGGTTATGGCCGTAATTATCTCATTCCTTACGGCAAGGGTGTTATCGCTTCTGCATCTGCCAAGAAGATGTTGGCCGAGGATTTGAAGCAGCGTGCCCACAAGTTGGAACAGATCAAGAACGAGGCTCAGGCATTGGCAGACAAGTTGGCTGGCGTATCTCTTACGATTGCAACCAAAGTCAGTGCGACGGGTGTTATCTATGGTTCTGTGAACAGCCTGCAGATTTCAGATGAGTTGAAGAAGAAAGGCTTTGAAATCGACCGTAAGATTATTATCGTGAAAGATGTGAAAGAAGTCGGTTCTTATGTTGCTACTGTAAAGTTGCATAAGGAGGTTTCTGTTGAAATTCCGTTTGAGGTTGTAGCAGAAACACCTGAAGCATAAAAGACATATTTTCTATCAAAATTGTCTTTCAAAGATTGGTATTTATAGATATGGGAGAGAGTCATTCCGGCTCTCTCCCATGTTTTAATATGCCCGGTATGGGCATTGTCTGATAGTTACAACTATTCCGTAACGTTTTCGGGCTGAGGCTTCTGCCAGAAATATTCATCGTCGGATGTCGTACCGTCAAGTTGCAGAAAGCCGGCCGGCACCAAATAAATCATACGGCTGTTGCCTCCGTTGTTGCCTTCCGTTTGGTATTCGCTACGCAGGTGAGCTGATATCCAGTACAGGTTTTTGGCCATGTAGTCTTTTAGATAACCGTCAACGGTCTGTTGGGCTTTGTGATTCCAGTTGGCATCTTCATTCAATACAAGCGGAAGATCCTTAATCAAACGTTCACGCACCTCGCCTGGATGCAGCAGCAATCCGTTTTCATCACTCACAAAGGCCGCAAAGCTCGGATCCATCCACACCCATTTGTTTAGTGATTTGCTCCATGCCATGTTTATCACGTGACAGTCGGAATCTGTCCTATATCCCTTAGGCTGACAAGTCAGAAAGCGTGAGGGTATTCCGCAAGCCAGATAAAGTTCATTCAACATCATAGCCAAAAAGCGGCAATTCAAGCCTCGCCCTTCGCGTTGGCAGATTTCATAGAGGCTGATGGCGTTGTAGTCGCATTTGGGCCATGTAGAACTCCCGTCATGGGGAATGGCATCGTGCAACCAATACATAATGTTTTTCATCCGTGATATGTCATTGCCCGAACCGGCAATGCTGTCTAGATGGAAGTATTCGCGGACGCGTATCAGGTTGCTGTCCGTAGGAGGCTGGTAAGTGAAGGCCGGCCACTCTTTGTTGTTGGCACGATAAGGAGCTGCCTGCTTCAGGATGAGAGGGAAGTCGCCTTTTTCACGGGCTTTGATCACTGCCGCCTCAAAGCGCGGATCTCCTTGCAGGCTTACTAAGTCCTTGTCTTCCTGCATATGTCTGTATCTGTTCCAACCTGCAGCAACAGCCAGTTCAAGCCAGTCCAGAGCCTCGGTCTTTTTTCCCTCCAACGCCAAATGGCAAGCTTCGCCGTAGGCGATATAACTGAAAGTGTTGATATGATAAATCATCTCTCCTCCGCGGATTCCCTGTTTCAGTACCGGCATCAGTCGCTGGATGGCCTCGCGAAAAGGCTTTGTTTCGGGAGTATTCTTCTCTAGTGGTAAGGAAGGTATCAAGTCTGTATGTTCACTGCTGATTACAGTGCCTTTCGTCTCATATCCTTTGAACGCCGGACAATTCCGGGCTTCTCCGAAATAGGTGGAATACACCACATCATGGAAAGTCAGGCGTTCCAAAATCGGGCAGTTGGCCAACACGGTGGGACCTCCTGTTGTCAATACCGGGCCGTACAAGTCGATGCTACGCAGTTTCGGACAAGCGGAAATGGTATACCAGCCGTCGATATGCCCTAAATAGCCCTTGACTTCGATAGTCTCCACCTGCGGAAGTTCGGTAAAGGCATTGCCGGTGATACAGTCGACGTTGTGAATCGAAAGACGCTTCACTCCACTTAGGCTAAAGGCATAAGGCATTATGCTTTTTACATGGGCGGGAAATACGACTTCCTCCAAAACGGTATCATTGTAAAATGCATACGGCCCCACCCATACGCTGTCGGGTAATTCAATGCGGCGTAGTTGCGTGTGTTCCAAAGCTCCGGTTTGGATGGAATCCAAATGTTCGGGTAGGGTTATGTGTTCAACGGGACAGTTGCGGAACAGGAAAGAGGGGAGTGTGTGGCTTCCTCCCTTCACATATTGCAGTCCTTCTTTGTCTACATAAGCGCCACCGCCCTGTGTAAATGTAACCTTTGCCAGGTTGATTGTACGCAACATACCCGGCGTGGGTCGCTGATTGATGTCAGAGCCAGCCATTTCACGCAGGAAGCGTAAATCATCGCCGTTCAACATACCTGCCAACACTATTTTTCGGGTGGTGTATTTCTTTTTTTCGCTTACAAGAGAAGCCAGTGTTCCCGGTTTGTCTACCCGCAGTTTCAACGGACGGGCTGCCACAACAATACCTCCCAAGAGGAAGTATGTCATCAGTAAAAAGATCTTTTTCATAATGAATAGTATTAAATTATAAGATTGGTTGAATTAAGTTAGTGCGTATCGAATTGTTGTTTTTCTTTGGCTGTTTATTGAGTTTGCAGAAAACCGTATTGTTTGTCCATGTTGGCAATGCGTCGCTTAATCCACTCGTGCAGATAGTCTTCTTCGGATTTGAAATTCAAATAGATGCCGTTGGCATTATCCCAACGTGCACGTTCGCGGGCTGCCGCCCCGCTACGTTCCAGCAGACGGAAATAATCGGCGAAACGCTTGAAGAGGCGGTCAGGGTCGAAATGAGTGCGGCGCAGGCTGCGATAACGGTTGGCCAGTCCTGCTTTCCATCCGTTGGCATCGAGTTTCTCAAGCCTTTCAAACAGGGCGTTCGTGATTCCCTGTCGGTGCAGATAGTCGCGGTAATTCTTTTCGGGTGCGTATCCCGAACGATGGCCGTTCCAGCTTCGGCCAAAAGTGGCATCCAGATCCCACGGTACGGGGATGAGGCATTGTTTTTTGGTCAGATCGTTCACCGCCCAGTACATGTTTTTCCCGCTGTTGTCCATAGCGAAGAGCAATTCGATGAAGAGCCAATAATCGCGTACTACGGGCAGGTCGAACCGTTTGTCCACTTCCTCCGCAAAGGTGCGGTCATCGGCTCTGCCCACTAAGTCGGCCGCCTCGTATAGCGGTTTCCATTCGGTGGACTTTCCGTTTCTTGCTTTCGGATATTTGGCCTCCCATCCGGCCCAATTGCTTCCGTTATTGTGGTAGCCGGGTGGTCGGGTGCCGATGATACACCCCCTTGAACGATTCCATCCCATTAGAGTCCAGTCAGACCACGTCTGCGATTTATACAGGCAGCCGCGTATCTTGTTTCCATCCGTACGTGCCAGTCCCAGCTGCTTGCGGTCCATGTGTTCGTGGAGGTTATAGACCCCCTGATAGCTGCCATTCCAAAATACTTCGACCAGTCGGCCGTGTACACCGTTCTGGTTGCGGCGTGAAGAGGTATAATGCGGAGCGGCTGCAAAGTCCATCCACAAATCCATGGCTACACGGTTGCGCATCCGGGCATGATCGATGGCCATGGCATCGAGAATCCAATAATCGTCGGAACGCATACCCAGCAGTTTGCGGTCGACAGCCTTACCTGCACCGTCCTTCAGCTTCACGGCAAAAGACTTCTTATTCATAGTGGTGGCATAGTCACCGCGGTGGCGCAAACGGGCGGTCAGGAATGAGTCGGCGGCAGGATGTTCGGGGTCGAAGAGTCGGAACGTGCCGGGTGAGAAATGCGATACGTTCAGTCCCTGACTGCCGATCTCCACGATGGGCAGCCAGGTAAAGGAAAGCCGGGCAACGGCTGTCGTATCATCGCCGGAAGCCGATGCCAGGCGGAATACTCGTCCATTTTCGATGTGGGAGAATTTGTATCGTCTGCCGCGTGATATGGCTTTTCCGTCCACAAAGATCTGAAGTTTGGACTTGTCGGTAATTGTTATCTTTGCGGTAAACTCATGTCCGGTCTTCTCCGGTACGGTAAAAAGATAAACTTTTGTCCGTTTATCGTAGACCGGCTTTTGTCCGTTCAGGGTGAACGACAGGAGACCGGGAGCATGCTTCTGTTTCCATTGCTGTTGCGGCTTGCTCCGTCCTTTTGCAGCATTGTCAAAACAGTCCTTGGGCAACGTGCCTTTTCCCTCCACGTCGGTCACGACACGCCCCTTGGCATCTACCAGAAAAAAGCGTTCGTTCTCATTGGCCACGGACGAGCGGTTGTGATAAGTGCCGACAATATAAGAATCGCGACGCACATCAAGCAAGTGACCGGTATTGACCTTGTGGCAGATGATAAATCCAGTCTCTCCGGGGTGGATTTTCCAGCGCGAGGCATCTTTATGGTCCGTTCGGCTGAGCCGCATATAACGGCGGTCCTTCTGCCGCAGGCCGTCGTAGGTCATGTATCGCCCCGACTGTACGTTCCGGATAGTATAGCATCCGTCCGTCTCTTTGGTGACTGTCCACCACGAAGTGTCAGTATTCCCGTTCACATAGATCAACGCCTCCGGGTTGTCCGGAGAGGGTATTATGCAGCCCGCAGGCCATTGCAGACAACGTATCTGATAATGTTCTCCCGATTTCAGTTTTACTTCTTTGGCATACAGCGGCAGGCGGAGCAGGCACAGAAGAATAACAAGAATATTTCGCATAGTGATAATTAGCGTAAAGACACCGAAATGAGTATTCGTCACTTCTTTTTCGACATCTTCAGGATGGCGGCAATATCGTCAGCCCGCAACTTGCCCGTCAGTTGAATGACGCGCGAGCAGTAGCCGTCCCTGAACTTGAATATCAGTAGCTCGTCAATGTCTTTTCCTCTGCCCCGACGATGACAGAACACAACTAATTCCGTTCTGCCGCTGCACGTGTGCATCATTCTCTCGTAGGCTGGCAACGCACTAACTTTCTCCAGGTCCTTGCGCACGTTTTTCGTGGTCGAATTACTGTGGGTGTGCAGGCTGAGCAGGCTTTTTAAACGTGACACTACTCCCGAAACGTCCCATGCCGATGACTTCAAAAGTCCTGTATGCGAGGCGGCTTCAAGCATGTCTTCCGAAACGAAGGAACGTGTCATCAAAGGCTGGTTGGCGTAATGATCGAACGAATAATAAACCTTGACGGGAGAACCGGAGGTAATGGCCGATACTTCCGGATTTTTGTCCGCGTGTGCCGGCAGCGATACCGGCAACATGAACATCAGGGTGGTGAGGATAAAAAGAATTCGTTTCATAATGAACAATATAAAATAAGTCTTGGAATGTAATAGATAAACAGGTATGTGTGCGGGATACGTGTATGCGTCGTTTACGGGCAGGGGCCTCCCAGGTTGTCTTCGGCTCCCACGCCCATGTTCAGCTGTTCGGACACATAAAACAGTACGTCGCGCGTTTCATAGGCGGCCTGTTGCGGAGTGCCGCAGGTGTCGGCATAGACCGTGCCCCGGTTGCGTCCGCCGAGATACAGCCCGAAGGACAGAGCCGCTATTGTAGCGGCAATGCCTGCCGCTCCCAATTTTCTCCACAAGGTACGCCGTCGCAACACTACCTGTCGCGACAAGCGGGCGGCGATACGCTTTTCCAACCCGGCGGGTGTTTCCGTTTCGGGCAGGGCGACAAGCGCTTCCAGTACCTGCCGGTCTGCCTGCCATGACAGCGGACAACTTCCGGAGCGAAGATATTCGAGCAGCAGTCGTTCGTCGGAAAGAGTAGAGGTTCCGGCGTAAAACTTCTCGCGCAATGCGGTGGCTTGTTCCAAATTCATCATGCTATGTCTTATTATTAATGTATCTTACTTGGTCAGGGCACGGTATTGTTCCCGCAGGAAGTGGCGGGCACGTGAGAGAATCATGCGGATGTTGCTTTCCGATTCGCCCGTAAGTGTGGCCATTTCCTTAAAGGAGTAGTCTCCCAGATGACGCAACGTCACGATGCAGCGGGCTTTAGGTGACAAGCTGTTTAACAACAAACGTAACGTCCCTTGTTGCTCTATCCGTCCGATGCTGTCTCCTTCCTCAGGCAATTTGTCTGCTATGTCGAGTTCATTTTCAGTAATATGGCGATTTCGGAGCATATTCAGGCAAACGTTGCGCAATACAGTATGCATGAAAGCTTCCGGTTGTTCCATTTTCTCTAACCGTCCCGACTGATTCCAAAGTTTCAGATAAGTGTCTTGCACGGCGTCCTCGGCGTCTTGTGCATTGCCCAGCAGGGCCAAGGCGCGGCGGTAGAACTGCGGTGCCAGCGGTAAATACTTATGTTGAAACTCCTGTTGTGTCATACTTTTAGCGGAAAGGCCATGTCCCTGATGACTCTTCTGTCGGAGAACAGCAGGATGAGCCTCCCTCTATTTATAATAACACACAAATATACGCTTTTGTGACATCTTCCTTCTTTTTTTTAAAGAAATTCCACATCGTGCCTTTGCGTTTGCTTTAAATTTATTATATTAATGGGATACTCTTCGATATGCAATCCTGTCAAATGTTCGTTTTTCTTCCTTTTTCTGAATATTCTGAACAATACGTTTCTATCCGTTTTTGATAGGTTGTTTTTCATAATCCGAAGAGCGTGTATTTTGACAGAAATCGGAGGGAAAAGAACGAAGCGATGAAAAAGCCCCCAAAACGGGTTAAAAAAGGGGTGCCTGGAAAAATAAAACTTTCCAGTTGGAAAAATGAAATTACCCAGTTGGAAACATAAAAATACCCAATTGGAGGCTTTGGGGAACATTCCATGAAGCATCCACTTTCCTTGCTTTGAAAAAAATATATACTACACACTTTCCCCGAGAAAGCGGAAAAGCAATGCACGGTTCTTTTCAACAGATGATATACCGCATGAAGGTAATTTAATTGTCAAGAATCTTTCTGTGCGACAGCGGCTCTCTAACAATAGGGAATCCCGGCCGGGCAGTCGACTTAGAATTTCTTTTCGGGAGTATCCGGATCTGGAGGCTGCGTACAGGCTGTTCCACTCCCTGAGGATGATTTTCTCGAGGAACACAACTAAGGAGGCTGCGAGACTCTTCATGGCAAGATGGTACAACAAGGTAGAAGAAGCGGGATTTCATTCCTTTAATGTCATTGCAGCCACGTTCTACGAACATTACGAGGACATACTAAACTTCTATGTCAACAGTTCCTCTAACGCTGCCGCTGAATCATTCAACGCAAAGGTAAAGGCATTCAGGGTTGCCATTAGGGGGATTGTGGATGAAAGATTCTTCCTGTACAGACTTTCTAAAATATATGCTTTCCCACACTAAATTTCCACTGACCGGATAGTTGTCTATCTGAGTGCTTCTCCCCGGATGAGGTTGGGGGGTACGCATAAAAAAAGAAGTCGCGCAACCTCTGCGTGACCTCTCTAACTAATTAAAGCTTGTTCGTTGATTAAGCAGCTTCGGGAGCTTCAACCTCAGCAACTACAGTGTCGCCTTCAACAGAGTCAGTAACGATGCTGTCGATTTCTTCAACTACAATAGTGTCGCCGCAGCAGCTGTCTGCATCGCAGCAAGCATCGTTAGTCTGGTTACCCTTGCAAGAAGCGCAGAAAAGAGCTGTAGCAGCTACGAACAAAAATGCTAAATTTTTCATTTTTTTTGCTTTTTAAATCTGTAAAACAATCAATTGCTTATTAAAACGGTGCAAAGTTAAATAGTTTTTTTGATATATGGCATCTTTCTTGGAGACTTTTTTTATTATATTTTAGCCTTGTTTCTGTAAGACGCTGTAATATAAATTAATAGCACAGTGTTAAAAATGGGCGGAAGGGGATGTCTGATGGCGGAGTGGGGTGAACGGGACAACGTAAATCCGACGCTTTTTTATAGCGGAGGTGGATTAATTGAGGGATGCTGGTTTAAAAAGATGGTTCGGCAGGTCGGTCTATGGTGGGATTTAGCTATCTTTGCATAAAATAAGCCGCATATCGGCGAAACATTCATATTATATAGTGGTATGACGGAACGGTCCGTATTTCAAGGTAAAAAGGCTGCCTATTATACATTGGGCTGCAAATTAAATTTCGCTGAGACCTCCACAGTGGGACGTCTGCTCGGTCAGGTTGGTTTTCAGACCGTGAAGGACGGAGAGCGGGCAGATCTGTGTGTGATAAATACGTGTTCGGTAACAGAGGTGGCGGATCACAAATGTCGTCAGGCCATCCACCGGATGGTGAAACGGCATCCCGGGGCTTTTGTGGTCGTGACAGGGTGTTATGCACAGCTGAAATCAAAGTTTGTGGCTTCTATTGAAGGAGTCGATCTGGTATTGGGGGCAGAACAGAAAGGAGATATCCTTCGGTATCTGGAAGAGCGCATGCCTTTGTTGCCGGAAGGCCGTACTTTGGAAGACGCGCTTCATGAATCGCATTCGGTGGCCACGAAAGACATACGTAGTTTCGTTCCGTCCTGTTCGTGTGGCGAACGTACACGTTATTTCCTGAAAGTACAGGATGGGTGTGATTATTATTGCACCTATTGTACAATACCTTTTGCCCGGGGGCGCAGCCGTAACGGAAGCATTGAGTCGCTGGTCGGCCAGGCGCGTCAGGCTGCTGAAGAAGGAGGCCGTGAGATTGTCATAACGGGCGTGAATATCGGGGATTTCGGGAAGACGACCGGTGAGACGTTTCCGGATTTGCTTCGTGCATTGGATGAGGTGAAAGGTATTGAGCGTTACCGTATTTCTTCCATAGAACCGAATTTGCTGACGGATGAAGTGCTGGAATTTTGTGCTTCTTCCCGTGCTTTCATGCCCCATTTCCACATTCCTCTGCAAAGCGGAAGCGATGATGTGCTCCGGTTGATGCGCCGTCGCTATGAGACACAGTTGTTTGCGGACAAGGTGAACCGCATTCGCGCTATGATGCCGGATGCCTTTATCGGGGTGGATGTCATTGTGGGAATGAGAGGGGAGACGGAGGCTTATTTTGAAGATGCCTGTCGTTTTCTGGAGGGACTGGATGTGTCTCAGTTGCACGTGTTCAGTTATTCGGAGCGTCCCGGAACGCAGGCCCTGAAAATTCCGCATGTGGTGTCCCCGGAAGAGAAGCATGCGCGTAGCCAGCGTTTACTGGATTTGTCGGAACGCAAGTGGCGGGACTTCTATCAGCGTCACGCGGGAACCCAGCGTAACGTCTTGATGGAACGAAGCCGGAAAAGAGGTGTTATGCACGGATTCACGGATAACTATATCCGGGTGGAAGTACAAATAGGAAGCGATGACGTCCGCAGGCTGGACAATCGGATTGTGCCGGTGCGGTTGGGCGAATTTACGGAAGACGGTACGGCTCTGCGCGCCACTCTATTATAATAATGTATATACGTACGGATAGGAAATGGAAAAACTGGCTATTGTGATTCTAAACTGGAACGGAGCTTCCATGTTGCGGGCATTTTTGCCCGGAGTGGTGAGATTTTCTTCCGGGCAAGCAACGGTCTATGTCGCAGACAATGGTTCTACGGATGATTCACTTGTGCTGTTGAAAGAAAAGTTTCCCTCGGTGCGTCTCATCTCTTTCCGGGAGAATTACGGTTTTGCGGAAGGATATAATCAGGCACTGGCTCAGATAGAGTCCGAATATTACTTGTTGCTGAATTCGGATGTGGAAGTTTCTTCCGGATGGCTTTCTCCTTTGCTGGATTATATGGACAGTCATCCTGGAGTGGCTGCCTGCCAGCCGAAAATACGGAGCCAGATAGACCGTGGCTCTTTCGAATATGCCGGGGCATCGGGAGGATATCTCGACCGTCTTGGCTATCCATATTGCAGGGGACGAATATTCTCTACGGTAGAGAAAGACAATGGACAGTACGATAAGCCGGTGTCCGTATTCTGGGCTACGGGAGCCGCCTTGTTGGTACGCAGGGAAGCCTATTGGGAAGTCGGTGGGTTGGACGGACGTTTCTTTGCCCACATGGAGGAAATAGATTTTTGCTGGCGTCTGCGCAGCCGGGGGTATGGCATTGTTTGCATACCTTCGTCTACGGTCTATCATGTAGGCGGGGGAACCCTGTCGAAAGAGAATCCCCGGAAAACGTTTCTTAACTTCAGGAACAATCTGCTGATGTTGTATAAAAATCTTCCGGACGAAGAACTGCACCGGACATTGCGGATGCGCTGGTGGCTTGACAGGCTGGCTTCTTTTTCATTTCTGTTGTCCGGAAGTTGGGGCAGTTGTCGTGCAGTCTGGCGTGCCTGGCGCGCCTATGGCCGTATGAAGCCGGATTTTTCCGAAGACAGAAAACGGTGTCAGAAGGCGGCTGTGCTTCGTTCTATTCCGGAAATGGCCAGTTTTAGTATTTTGCATCGTTATTATATCAAACAGGAACGCCAGTATAAAGATTTGCCTCAAAAATGAGGCAGGTTTTACTTTTCTTTGCACATTATTTGCAAAAATTACGAGCTTTTAGTATTTTTGCCTTGGTTTTAATAGGAATAAGAGTTGAAAAAAACATTTTTTAGCTATATGGCTCTGCTGTGTTTACTGGTTTCCTGTGAATGGAAGCCATGGCAGGATTTTTTTGGTTCTTCTTCTGTACCTAAAGCCTCTATCAGGCGCTATGACAGGATTGTGGACGAGTATGTGGCTTTAAATAGTTATGCCTCGTGGGAACAGATGACCGGTCAGTACCCGCAGGAGACAAAGTTGCTGATAGAAGATGTTCTGGGACTGGGGCATGTAGACGAGGCCCGCATCGAACGGAAATTGCGTTTATTCTGTCTGGATTCCATTGTGCAGGTTCTTTTTCAGGAAGTCCATCGTCAGTATCCCGATATGAAAGCGGAAGAAGAAGCGCTTTATACTGCTTTTATGAAAGTCAAGAAAGCGGATCCCGCCTTCCGGATTCCCCGTATATATACGCAGATATCGGCATTGAACCAAAGCATTGTGGTGGGCGACAGCATATTGGGCATAAGTCTGGACAAGTATCTGGGTGAGGATTTTCCATTGTATAAGCAGTATTATTCCGATTACCAGATTCATACGATGAGGCGGGACAGGATTGTGCCGGAAGCATTGTTTTTTTATCTGATGGCGGAATATCCGGTTCCGGGATGGCCGGATGCGACAGTTCGGGATTATGTGTTCCATGTAGGCAAGTTGCATTGGATTGTTTCCGATCTATTGGATTTTTCCATGGAACAGGAGTCACCTTTTGACGGACAGACAATGGCTTGGTGTAAAAAACATGAGACCGATATCCGGGACTGGGTACGTGAAAACAATCTGTTGGCGGAAAAGGATTCCGCCGTTGTCCGGATGATGCTGGTGCAGAGTCCTGCCACTCCGGCATTAGGGAAAGATGCTCCCGGACAACTTGGCGTATGGCTCGGATGCCGTATAATGGAGTCTTACATGGAGAAACATCCGGGACTGACGGTGGCGGAATTATTGAATATGCAGGACTATGAGAAGATGTTGAAAGAGTCCGGTTATGATTTGCTATAATAAAGAGGAATGGAAGCTGCACTTTATTTATTTCCGGTTACGTTGGGAGAAACATCCCTTGAAGCGGTTCTGCCTGCATACAATCATGAAATAATCTTGCAGATCAGGCATTTCTTTGTTGAGGATGTCCGGTCGGCCCGTCGTTTCCTGAAAAAGGTATCTCAGGAAGTGGACATTGACGGGATAACCTTTTATCCGATTGGCAAGCATGCATCTACGGAGCATTTTGCCGTTCATCTAAACTTGATAAAACAGGGTATTCCCATGGGAGTGCTGTCTGAAGCAGGATGTCCCGCTGTGGCAGATCCGGGGGCTGATGTCGTGGCTATCGCACAGCGGGAAGGGTTGAAGGTGGTGCCGTTGGTCGGGCCGTCTTCCATGATTCTGTCTGTGATGGCATCGGGATTTAACGGGCAGAGTTTTGCTTTCAACGGCTATCTTCCCATAGACCCGGGGGAACGGACCAGACGGATTAAATCTTTGGAACAAAGAGTCTATACGGAACATCAGACCCAGTTGTTCATTGAGACCCCTTATCGGAATGCCAAGATGATAGAAGAGTTGCTGCGCACCTGCCGTCCCCAGACAAAACTTTGTATTGCTGCCGGTATTACGTGTGCGGAAGAATATATCCGCACGTTGACCATACAGGAGTGGAAACGTACGAAGCGTCCCGATTTGAGCAAGATACCTGCCATTTTTCTGCTTTACAAATAAGCGTGCGGGATTGCAACTGGGTTGCAATCCGATGATACGATTGCGCTTTTAGGGTATTTATAGTTGTGCCTTTTTCCCGAAAGGCCTATATTTGCATCTGGAAACCTCGCGGATTAAAAAACAGGATGCAAAGAATATGTCGTTATATGGCCCTTTATTTTATGTTGCTGTCAGTAGTGGCATATACGCTTATGGGGTGTCACCACCATCATGGCGAAAGCATCTGTTTTTCTGTTCACGATTCTATGGCGAATCCGCATGAGCGGTGCGGGCACGCAGCGGTTTCAGACGGTGTTCGTGCGGATGTCTTTGAACTCTGTTCATGTGCCGAGGCGGGACACGACACGTCTACGGCCTGTCGTGAGAGTTTGTCATCGGCCGTAATCGTTCCACGATTGCGACTGCCGGGGCCGGACACAGTCTATCCCGATTTGCCGGCACTGGGGCTGGGAATACCGGGGGCCGGATGTAGTGTTCCTGTATGTCCGGTTTCTTTGTATACGATATCTTTTAGGTCTTGCTCTGTTGGATGCCTGGAAGGTATGACGTCGGTCGTGGGGCTCAGGGCTCCTCCCTCCTCATAGGTTTGATTACGGTTGAGTTGGATGAGATGTGGCAACGGGATTTTTTCCTGTTGCGTCATGTCCTGTATATGAAATTAAGCAATGTCAAATGAATAAATATCGAATGAATAAGAATGTAATAAAGGGAGTCGCCATGTTGGTGATATTCTCAGGAATAATCTGTTCCTGTCATGACGAGCACAGCCATGAAGACGAGCATGAGCATGCACATTCGGCTGACGGACACGGCCATGGTCATGAAATAATATTTGAGGCTGCCAAGGCACGGGAAGCCGGGGTGGAAGTCGCTTCTGTGGTACGCGGGCCTTTTCGGCGGACATTGAAAGTCGGAGGCAGATTGTCTTCTGCCACCGGCGAGGAAGTCACGGTTGTGGCTACGGTACCCGGAGTAGTGACTTTCCCTGCCAGGGGGCTGAGCGAAGGCATGTCAGTGAGAAAAGGAGAAAGCGTTGTTCATATCACGTCCGGAAATGTATTGGACGGCGCATCTGTAGCCCGGGCAAAAGAAGAGTGGGAAACGGCGTGCCGTGAATTGAAACGTCTGGAAAAACTGGCAACGGAACAGTTGGTCACCCAGTCGGAATTGGAGGATGCCCGTTTGCGTTGTTCTACGGCCCGTATGGCTTATGACGGAGTTGCGGCTTATGTTTCAGGCGGTAACGTGGGCGTGCCGGCACCCATAGGCGGATTTGTAAAGCAAAGTCTGGTGACAGAAGGAGATTACGTTACCGTAGGTCAGCCTTTGGCCGTGTTGACACAGGTACATAAATTACAGTTGAAGGCCGAAGTGGGAGAAACCGATCTGGAGTTTCTGCCGGAGGTGGACAATGCCCTTTTCCGGACATCTGCGGACACTTGCGTTTATGATGTCGGAAGTATGGACGGCCGGTTGCTGTCGGTGGGACAGGCCGTGGCATCCGAGTCCTTTTATGTACCGGTGACGTTTGAATTCAACAATGTCGGACGTCTGTATCCGGGCAGTTATGCCGAAGTGTGGCTTCAGGGAGCGGTTATGGACTCTGTGCTGACGTTGCCCTTGTCTTCACTGACGGAATCACAGGGAGTATATTATGTTTATGTACGCGAGGATGAGGACTGCTATGAGAAACGAGAGGTAAAATTGGGACCTTCCGATGGGCGGCGTTTCGTTGTGTCGGACGGTTTGAAGGAAGGAGAACAGGTGGTGGTGCGCGGAGCTATTCAGGTGAAACTTGCGGCTTCGGCCGGTTTGATTCCGGAGGGACATAACCATAATCATTAAAAAGACAAGGGCATTATGTTAAACAAAATCATTCGATTCTCATTGAAAAACCGTCTGGCTGTATTATTGTCGGCTTTCCTTGTATTGATAACGGGCATCTATACGGCTTTGACGATGGAAGTGGATGTTTTTCCCGACCTGAATGCACCTACGGTCGTGATAATGACGGAAGCAGGAGGAATGGCTCCCGAAGAAGTAGAGCGTCTGGTGACTTTCCCGTTGGAGACTGTTGTCAACGGAGCTACCGGAGTGCGCCGCGTCCGTTCTCAGAGTAGTACCGGTTTTTCTGTGGTATGGGTAGAGTTTGACTGGGATATGGATATTTACCGTGCCCGTCAGATTGTATCCGAAAAGCTGGCCGTTGTTGCGGAACAGTTGCCGGAAGGGGTGGGGAATCCCGTGTTGGGGCCTCAGTCTTCTATTTTGGGCGAGGTATTGATCATCGGACTGACGGCGGATTCTACTTCGCTGGAGGATTTGCGGACGCTGGCCGACTGGACATTACGCCCTCGTCTATTGGCGACGGGAGGAGTCTCCCAGGTATCGGTGTTGGGAGGAGAACAGCGTGAATATCAGATTCTGCTTCGTCCGGACAAGATGAAACATTATGGAGTCACCCTGCAGGAGGTGCGGGATGCGGTTGCGGACATCAACCGGAATTCTTCGGGAGGTATTCTGTATGAATATGGAAATGAATATATCATACGGGGAGTGGTACAGACCGGTCGGACTGATGAACTGGCACAGACGGTAGTGAAGCTGGCCGGAGAAAGTCCTGTTTTGCTGAAACAAATTGCAACGGTGACGACCGGTGCCAAAGCCCCTAAAATGGGAACGGCTTCCAACGGAGGGAAGCCGGCGGTTTTACTGACTGTAACCAAGCAACCGAATGTGGGTACGTTGGAACTGACCGGCAAACTGGATAAAGTGGTGGATGAGTTGAAACAAACGTTGCCTCCGGATGTTAAAGTGGATACGGATATTTTCCGTCAGAGCCGTTTCATTGAGAGTGCGGTCGGGAACATCCGTCAGTCACTGCTGGAAGGAGGCGTTTTTGTGGTTTTCATTCTGTTCCTCTTCCTCATGAATGTGCGTACGACATTGATTTCCTTAGTGACAATCCCCCTTGCTTTGTTGGTGACAATCCTGACTTTGCAGGCCATGGGACTGACGATTAACACCATGAGTATCGGAGGTATGGCGATAGCTATCGGTTCGTTGGTGGATGATGCTATCGTGGATGTGGAAAATGTGTTCCGCCATTTGCGGGAGAACCGGTTGCGGCCTGTGGCAGACAGATTGAGTGTCAAACAGGTGGTTTTTGCCGCTTCGCAGGAAGTGCGCATACCGATATTAAACAGTACATTGATTATTGTGGCCAGTTTCATGCCTTTGTTCTTTCTTTCCGGCATGGAAGGACGTATGTTGGTGCCGCTTGGTATAGCTTTCGTTATATCTCTGTTTGCCAGTACGGTTGTGGCTCTGACCCTGACTCCGGTCCTTTGTACTTACCTGTTGGGGAATAGCCGTGTAGGTATGGATTCGGAACCGGTTCTGACGCGCAGTTTGAAATTGGCGTACGAGCGGGTATTGCTGTGGACGCTGGGACACAAGCGTGTGGTCTTTGCAGTCACGGGGGGACTTTTTGTTATGGCTCTCATTATCTTTTTTACATTGGGGAGAACGTTCCTTCCACCGTTCAACGAAGGGTCCTTTACAATCAATGTCAGTACATTGCCGGGTATATCGCTTGAAGAAAGCAATCGTATCGGACAGCAGGCCGAAGAACTTCTGTTGCAGGTGGAGGAGATAAAGACCGTCGCCCGCAAGACAGGCCGGGCTGAACTGGACGAGCATGCTCTGGGGGTGAATATGTCTGAGATAGAAGCGCCTTTCGAGTTGTCGGGACGTAGCAGGCAGGAGGTTGTGACCGATGTACGTGAACGGTTGAAGACGCTTGCCGGAGTGAATGTCGAGATAGGACAGCCGATATCCCATCGCATAGATGCCATGTTGAGCGGAACGCAGGCCAATGTGGCAGTCAAGTTGTTCGGCAGCGATCTGAACCGTCTTTATACGTTGGGTAACCAGATCAAGGAACGACTGTCGGATGTCGAGGGGATTGCGGACCTGAATGTGGAACAGCAGGTGGAACGGCCGCAGTTGAAGATTGTACCCCACCGTGAAATGCTGGCAAGATATGGAGTATCTCCGGCGGAACTGGCGAGGCTCGTGGAAGTATGGCTGGGAGGCGAAGTCGTGTCTCAGGTCTATGAAGGAGAGAAGACGTTCGACCTGACACTGAAAGTGGAGGATGGCTACAGGGGTGGCATGGAAGACATACGCCGTCTGGTGGTGGATACTCCCAAAGGCAAAGTTCCTCTGTCCGTTTTGGCGGAGGTTACCTCATCGAGCGGACCGGATGTCATAAACCGGGAAAATGTGTCCCGCAAGATTGTGGTATCGGTCAATGTGGAGGGGCGTGACCAGCGGAGTGTTGTGAAGGATATACGGGAACGTCTTTCCGGAATGGAGTTGCCGGAGGGGTATCATATAGAGTATGGCGGACAGTTTGAAAGTGAACAGACGGCTTCGCGTATGTTGTTCGTTTTGTCTTTGCTTTCGATTGTGATTATTTTCCTGTTGCTGTATAATCAATTTCATCATGTGCGTCAGTCTGCAGTGGTGTTGCTGAATCTTCCTTTGGCTTTGGTCGGAGGAGTGTTTGCCATTTGGCTTACAGACGGGATTGTCAGTATTCCGGCGGTTATCGGGTTTATTTCGTTGTTCGGAATAGCCACTCGCAACGGTATTCTGCTGATTGACAGGTATAATGAATTGCATGCAGACGGACTGTCTCTGCGAGAAAGCATTGTGCGAGGTTCTTTGGACCGATTGAATCCGATATTGATGACGGCGCTGACTTCCGCTCTGGCATTGATACCTCTAGTATTGGGCAGTGATTTGCCAGGCAATGAGATACAGAGCCCGATGGCCCGTGTTCTGTTGGGAGGGTTGTTGAGCAGTACGCTGCTGAACGGTCTGATTATCCCGCTTGTTTATGGTTGGATAAGCCGTAATGAAAAAATTCCGCAGCGCCGGATGACGGTTCGGGATGAATATGTTGAATATAAAAAATGATAAAATGAAAAAGATAAATATCATTCTATGCTTTATCTGGCTATTGTGCTTTCCGGGTAAACTCTCGGCTCAGACGGCAGATTGTGAGACCCTTCTGGATGAGATGGAACGGAATAACACGCAGTTGCAGGTATTGCGGGATGAGATGGAAGCTGCCCGGCTGGAGAACCGGACCGGTATGAATCTGTCGAATCCGGAAGTGGAGTTTCACTATTTGTGGGATATGCAAGGAACGAAAGAAAAACGGAAGGATTTTTCTATCAGGCAGACCGTTGACTGGGCTACACTGACAGGGCAGAAGAAGCGTATCAGGAGAGTGCAGGACGGACTGCTCGAACTGCAATATCGCCAACAGAGTATCGCTTTTCGGCTGGAAGCTACGCGCACACTGATTGAATGGCAGTATCTGCGTGCCTGTGCGGAGGAACAAAAAACGAGGGTACAGCATGCTTCGCGGTTGGTGGAGCTATATGCCGTCGCATTGGATAAAGGCGGAACTACTGTGTTGGAAGTCAATAAGGCGCGTCTTGAGCATGAAATGGCGCAGACTGCCTGGCGCAGGACGGAGGCTGATATACGCAAGACAGAAGCCATGTTACAATGGATGAACGGTGGAAAGCCGTTGTCTTTAGCCTCAGTTGTATATGTGGCGGAGAATTTGCCTGATGACTTTGCCCAATGGTATGCACAGGCTGAGCAGGCGAATCCGATGTTGCGCTATGTGAAAGGGCAGCTTGAACTGGAACAGAGGCAGGTCCGGAAAACCCGTTCGGAGAACTGGCCTTCCTTGTCAGTCGGATATATGACGGAGAAAGGACCGGTGGAAGGTTTTCAGGGGCTTACCTTTGGACTGTCCGTTCCTTTGTGGGAGAATAAGAATAAGCTGAAACAGCGTAAAGCGGCGGTAAAAGTGGCGGAGAGCCGCGACGCAGATGCTCATCTGCAGTTTTACAGTCAGGTGAACATGCTGTATGAACGTGCCCGTGAACTGGCGCGTGTGGTTGCGGATTATCGGAACGCGATCAGGCAGGACAATTCCGTGAGTTTGCTTGATAAAGCCTTGGCGGCCGGACAGATGACGGTGACGGACTATTACATGGACTTGTCTTTGTATTACGATGTGACCGACCGATTGCTGGAGGCGGAACGGGATTACCTTATCGCTGTGGCAGAGTTGCAGTCGTGGAGGTGGTGACACCGAATCGCGTTATTGTTCAGTTCCGGGGGAAGAAGAAGCCGGGACCAGAAAACCTTGGTCCAGTTTTAATTCTTCCTCCAACAGCATGTAATGGATGACTTCGCCGGTGGTTTCGCGCGAGAAGCCGGGCAATTCTATCTGCATAGGATCGCAGGCTCCGTGTTCGTCAAGCCACCGGTGTATGCTTTCCCGTAGATGCTCGTATTCGCTCCGTCTCAGTCCGCTTTTGTGGCGTGAGCGACATACGTCGCATTGTCCGCAGTTATGTTCGTTGCGTTCTCCGAAGTAGTGCAGTAAGGTCCGGCTGCGGCAATGCTCGTGTCCGGAGGCGTATGCGATCATGGTTTCGATCCGTTGCCGGTAACTCTCCTTACGGTCTTCGTAAACAGCGGCGGGAAGTACGATACGGTCGGTCTCTACCCGTTTGCATGTAAATGTGATGTAGGGTGTTTTTTTCCGGGGGATATAGTGAAGGACATAACGCCGGTTCAGACTCTTCAGACCTTCGTAAATCTGTTGGGTAGTCAGACCCGTGTGATGGGCCAGTGTTCCTTCATCGATGAATACGTAGTCGCTGAACACGCCTCCGTAACACCGCAAGACCCATTGCAGGATTTTCTCTTCCGTTTCGTCTTGTTCGTACAGGCGGTATAGTTCGTCGCGTCGCATGGTAAACATCAGCCGGGAGGCATTTTCCTGTTCTTCCGTATAGTCGATGTATCCGGCTCGTGTCAGAATCTTCAATGCGCTGTCCGTAGGGACGGGGAAGTGTTTGAATTTGCGGCAAAAATCTTCCAGGTTGAATTCTTTCGTGACGTTGAATCCGTCGCCCATAGCCATCTGGTAATAGTAGCAGAGGTGCTCATAGATAGTGCGGATGTAGTCCTTGTCGGGATAGGTGTCGGGGATGCGTCGCGACAGTCTGGTGCGGTCTCCGGGATGGAACAGCAGGACGGCATAGGCCGGCAGGCCGTCACGTCCGGCCCGGCCTGCTTCCTGAAAATACGCTTCAGGGGAATCCGGCATATCGAGGTGCACCACCAGCCGGACGTCAGGTTTGTCTATGCCCATGCCGAAAGCGTTGGTCGCAACCATGACCCGTATTTCTCCGTTCTGCCATTTCCGTTGTCGTTCGTCTTTCTCTGCGTTGTTCAGTCCGGCATGGTAATATGTTGCCGTAAACCCTTCGGCCGCCAGCAGCATCGCCGCCTCGCGCGTACCTTTTCTGTTGCGTGTATATACGATGGCAGAGCCGTCCAGCCGGTTCAGGATGTGAATCAGTTCACTTTCCTTGTCTTCCGTCGTACGGACCACATAAGTGAGGTTCGTGCGTTCGAAACTCATACGGAATGTATTGCCGTCTTCCTGGAAATTCAGTTGTTGCTGTATGTCCTTTACGACCGCGGGTGTGGCCGTGGCGGTCAGAGCCAGCACGGGCGCATGGGGCACCATCTTCCGAATCTCGGCTATCTGCGTATAGGAGGGGCGGAAATCGTATCCCCATTGGGATATGCAGTGGGCCTCGTCAACGGTGATGAAGCTCACATTCATGTGCCTGAGTTTGACCTGGAATATATCGCTGGACAGGCGTTCCGGAGAAATATACAGGAATTTGTAATTACCGAAGATGCAGTTTTCCAAGGTGACGATAATCTCCTCCCGTGATAATCCCGAGTAGACGGCGGCGGCTTTGATACCGCGGCGGCGGAGGTTGCATACCTGGTCTTTCATGAGGGCGATGAGAGGAGTCACGACTACACACACACCCTCTTGCGCCAGAGCCGGTACCTGGAAAGTGATGGATTTCCCGCCGCCGGTAGGCATTAGTCCCAGGGTGTCTTTTCCGCTTCCTATACTGTCGATGATGTCCCGCTGGATACCTCGGAACCGGTCATACCCCCAATACTGTTTCAGTATGGAAAGATATTTGTCCTCCATTCCTTCTTGGTCCTTTGTCTTATGCTTGTCCTGTCGGACGGATATCCTCTATTTGCAGCTGGATTTCTCCACGTTTGTGTGTATTGTCTTCGATGGAGTAGCAGATGTCGAAAGCCTGTTTGGTCTTGATGTAACGTGCCTGGGAACTTTGTCCAAAAGCGATGCCGTTCATCACATTGTTGCTCTGGTTGTCCACCAATTCCAGTTTTATATGCTCCTGCTCGCGTCCCACGACCTTGCTTGTCCCGTAATCATATACATGCTGTGTGCAGAACAGCGGTTTCGGATTGTCCGGACCGAACGGATTGAACCGTTTCAGGTCATTGTGGAAGCGGTGGGTTATGTCCTTGAATCCGATCAGTGCGCTGATGTCGATCTGGGCGCAGGTCTGTTCCGGCTGGATGTTCTGTTCGACGAAGAGTTCGAAACGGCGTGAGAACTCTTCCACGTTTTCCACTTTCATGGAAAGGCCGGCCGCATACGTGTGTCCGCCGAAGTTCTCCAGCAGGTCGCGGCAGCTTTCGATAGCCTTGTATACGTCGAAGCCGGTCACGGAACGTGCCGAACCGGTTGCGAGATCGTCCGTGCGGGTCAGTACGACAGAGGGGCGGTAATAGATTTCCGTCAGGCGGGATGCAACGATGCCGATGACGCCTTTGTGCCATTCCTCGTTGTATAAGACGATGGAGCGCTTTTCGTGTTGCCCGTCTAAATGTTCCACAATGTGGTTGGCCTCTTCGGTCATGCTTTTGTCGAGGTCCTTGCGCTGTTCGTTATAAAGATTAATCTGCGTGGCTTTTTCGTAGGCGGTGTTGTAATCCTTTTCGATCAGGAGCGATACGGCTTCTTTGCCGTTTTGCATACGTCCGGAGGCATTGATGCGCGGTCCTATCTTGAAAATGATGTCGTTCATTGTCACTTCCCTGTCTTTCAGCCCGCAGATGTCGATGATGGTTTTCAGCCCCACGCTGGGATTGGCGTTCAGTTGCCGCAGTCCGTGAAAAGCCAGAATCCGGTTCTCTCCCATGATGGGTACGATGTCGGAAGCGATGCTCACGGCGCACAAGTCCAGCAAAGGGATAAGCTGGGCGAACTCGATGCAGTTGCTTTGGGCAAACGCCTGCATGAATTTAAACCCTACGCCGCAGCCCGACAGGTGGGGGTAGGGATATGTCGCGTCCGTCCGTTTGGCGTTCAGGATAGCGACAGCCGGCGGCAGTTCATCGTCAGGTACATGATGGTCACAGATGATGAAGTCTATGCCTTTTTCCTTTGCGTATGTGATTTCCTGTATGGCTTTGATGCCGCAGTCGAGCACGATGATGAGTTTCACATTTGTTTCGGCTGCATAATCCACTCCCTTTATCGAAACGCCATACCCCTCGTCATACCGGTCGGGAATGTAGTAATCGATATTGGAATAATACTGTTGAATAAATTTGTAGACGAGTGCTACAGCCGTGCATCCGTCCACATCATAGTCTCCGTATACCAAAATGCGCTCTTTGCGTCCCAAGGCCTCGTTGAGCCTGTTGACGGCCTTGTCCATGTCCCTGAACAGAAAAGGGTCGTGCAGGTCGTGCAACTGGGGGCGGAAGAAGCGTTTTGCTTCGCCGGCGGTCTCGATACCGCGTTCCAATAAAAGCTGGCCGAGTACAGGATTGATGTTCAATTCCTTGGCCAGTTGTTTAGCTGCTTCTTGTTTTTCGGGTGTAGGAGGTGTGTAGTTCCATTTGTAGCTCATTCTATATATTATTTTTCTTTTTTTTCGTTATCTCGGGGCGTATTCGGGGTAGAATACGCTATTCATACGTAAAAGTAAGAAAATAATATAAGAAAAACGTAGTTTCTTGCCATAAAAAAACAAGAAACTACGTTTTTTAATAAATCCGCCTCTGCTGGCCGGAGATTATTTCAATCCCAGTTTTTTCCGGATGTCTTTGGGAATACCGTCTTTGTGGACGACGATGTTCATGGTCTTATAGGCGGTGAAAGCTTTGGAGGCATACCAGATACCTTCATACTTTCCGGCTTTACCCCATGAGTTCTTGACCATGTAGTATTCTTTGCCGGTCTGGTCCTTGGCGATGCCGTAGATGTGCATGCCATGGTCGTCTGTCGTTTCCCAGTTGTCGTATGCCTTCTGGCGCATTTCCTGTGTGATCTCCATTTCGGGCGACGGTTTTCTGAGGGCTTCCATGCGTCTCTGGGTGGGAGTCAGACCCAGCCAGTGGGCTGCGTCGGAACCTTCCAGGTCGGCTGCGGGATTTACGTCGGGCATCACGGCTATACCGTCGCGGGTGAAGCCGGATTCGCTGACGTCCGAGCCCCAGGCGATGGTGTAGCCTTTGTTGAGCGCATAGTCGAATACCTGCATGAACTCGTCCAAAGGAAGGTTGTAAGACAGCCCCCAGCGCCAGTTGTCCTGTACTTCAATTACAAAAGGTTTGTAGAACGGATGATGGGTGTACGAGGTCAGAGAGATGTAGTCATCCATGTTCAGCCCCAATGACTCCACATAGCTTTTCGGAGTGTAGGTCTTTCCGTTGTGCGTGAAAGTTTCGGGGCATTTGCCGAGGTAGGCATCGTAAATGCTGCTGAAAGCCTGTTTCCATACCGGCGACAGTTTTTTCAATTTGCTGGTGGCCAATGCTTCTACGAAGCCGGTGGCTACTATGTCCACTTCGTTGTGGTTGGGGAGTGTGTCGCCGTACAGCGTGCCGGGCTGGGGCATGGCGTCCTGCGGGCAGATGCCGTAACGATCCAGGCAATAGATGACATCATAGAAGCTGCCGCCTTGGGAGTAAGACACATCGCCGTGGGTGCGTACGGTCTGGGCTGCGCGGTCCTCCATCGTTTTGTGTACGACAAACATCTCGCACAAGTCATGTTCGCCTTTTCCCATGCGCAGGAGTTCGGATTCAATGAAACTCAGTGTGCTGAAGCACCAGCATGTACCGCTCTGGTTCTGGTTCTTGATGGAAGTGATAGGATTCTCTTTTACGACTGTAAACTCAAATCCCTCTTTCTTCTCTTCTTCTTTTGCCTCTTTGTTTTCCTGGGCAAATCCGTTCAGCGTCAGCATGACACATAAAACGGTCAGTAGATTCTTTTTCATTTTTCTTGTTAGTTGTTTTTATAAATAGTGTTTTCGGTTAATCTCTTTTAGCCAGAAATTCCTCCACTTCGTCCGGATGATACGGGATTCGTTCCTTTCCTAAGAACCGGCATCCGTCTGCGGTGATGAGAATGTCATCTTCGATGCGTATGCCTCCGAAGTCCTTGTAGCTTTCCACGGCCTCGAAGTCGATAAAGTCCTTGTTGATACCTTTGGCGCGCCATTCGTCGATGAGGGCCGGTATGAAATAGATGCCGGGTTCGTCCGTCATGACCCAGCCTTCCTGGAGGCGGCGGCCGCATCTCAGGCAGTTTGTGCCGAACTGTGCGGAGGGCTGCACTTCGTCGTCGAAACCGACATATTGCTGTCCCAGACCTTCCATGTCGTGGACATCCATGCCCATCATGTGTCCCAGGCCGTGCGGGAAGAACATCGCGTGCGCTCCGTTGCGTACGGCGTCCTCGGTGTTGCCTTTCATCAGTCCCAGGTCTTTCAGGCGGTCTGTCATCAAGGCCGCCACGCTCATGTGTACATCCCACCATTTTACTCCCGGTGCGGCCACCTGAAGCGCGTGGTCGTGACAGTCTGCCACGATGCTGTAGATGTCACGTTGCCGCTGGGTGAATTTTCCGGAGATGGGTGTGGTGCGGGTGTGGTCGGAGCAGTACAGCTCGTTGGTCTCGGCTCCCGCGTCGCACAGCATCAGGCGTCCGCTTTCCAGAGGGCGGGGCGAGGGATAGCCGTGCATGATTTCGCCGTGCATGGACAGGATGGAGGGGAAGGACACCTTGCAGCCGCGCGAGGAAGCTATGCCGTCCAGCACGCCGGCGATGTATTGTTCCGTGACGCCGGGGCGGCACAGGCGCATGGCGGTGGTGTGCATTTCGTATCCGATTTCGATGGCCCGTTCGATTTCCCTGATTTCTCCTTCGCTTTTGACGGCCCGCTGGTCGATGACAGCCTTGATCAGGGGGAGCGAGGCTGCCTTGCGTTGTTCACGAGGATGGATGCCGGTCAGGTCCATCAACTGGATCATGATATCGTGCCGGTAGGGAGGCAGGAAGTGTACGGTGCGCCCTTCCTGACGGGCTTTGTCCACCAGTTTCTGCAACTGCGGCATGGGGGCGCTTTCGGCCACGCCGACTTGTTCCGCCAGCGTCCGCACGTCCTCGACGAACCCGAACCATACGATGTCTTCGATGTCGATATCGTTACCGATGAGGTATTCCTTGTCGTTGTCGATGTCTATCACTCCGGCCAACCCCTCTCTGTGAAGGCCGAAGTAGTACAGGAAAGAACTGTCCTGGCGGAATTTGTATGCGTTTGCCGGATAGTTTGCCGGTGATTCGTTGTTGCCGAACAGCAGGATGATTCCGCTGCCTACGCGTTGTTTCAGCGCATTCCGGCGGTCGATGTAAGTCTGTTTGTCGAATAACATAAATGCTATCTTAAGGGTTAATGTCCATACTTTCCTACAAAAATACTACATTTATTTGAGAAAACCTGTATCTTTGTTCTGTTTTTGATAGAATATGACGATTGACAGTAACACGGGACTGGTTTTGGAAGGAGGGGGCATGCGTGGCGTGTTCACTTGCGGCGTACTGGATTATTTGCTCGACAGGCAGATATATTTCTCCTATGCGATAGGTGTTTCGGCCGGAGCCTGCAACGGCTTGTCCTATATGAGCCGCCAGCGCGGGCGTGCCAGATTCAGCAATATAGACATGCTTGAGAAATATCGTTATATAAGTTGGTGGAATATGTGGTCGCAGCATAGTATATTGGACCAGCGTCTTCTCTATAAGGATTTTCCCGAACGTATCGTTCCGTACGACATGGAGGCATACCGTGCCAATCCGGCTGAATTTGAGATGGTGACAACGAACTGTATCACGGGCAAGGCCTGCTACCTTTCCGAACGTGCCAGTTGGGACCGGCTGTTGCGTATAGCCCGTGCTTCCAGCAGTCTGCCGTATGTTTGTCCGGTAGCTTTTGTGGACCGCCAGCCCATGCTCGACGGCGGCATCGTGGATTCCATTCCCGTGTTGAGGGCGATGGAGAAGGGGCACGCGTTCAATGTCGTCGTGCTGACCCGGCACCGCGGATATCGAAAGACGGAGCGGGACCTGAAGATTCCCCGTTTCTTCTATCGCCGTTTCCCGCGTCTGCGGGTGGTGCTGAGCCATCGCTGCGAATGCTATAACCGCCAGCTGGAACTGGTCGAGCGGCTGGAGGAGGAACGGAGGATTCTCGTCATCCGGCCGGAGGCGGAGGTAAAGGTGGACCGGATGGAGACCGACACAAGGAAACTGACGGACTTGTACGAGGAAGGGTACCGCTGCGCGGAAAGGCAGTTGGCGGATGTGGATATCAGAAAGAACGACTAAGGGGTATGGAACGATAGATAGATGAACCGCAATGGAACAGATAGAACCTATTTACACATTTAAGAACAATGTATCCCAGCAGGAACTGGAAGAACTCATAGAATGGTTTGAGGCGCGTATGGACAAACTTCCCGAAACCATGCAGATAGACAAGGCCACCTATACGGGCAATCTGCCGGCTACGGTGAAGTCTTACCTCAATACGCTGAAAGGGCGCAAGGTGTCTGTGACGTTCTGCGGATACATCGCCCATCTGGGGGTTATCCGCAAGCGTTTGCAGCTTGGCGGAATGGAGTAGTATAATTTTTAACGGGGAACGTGTATGGAAAAGACAAAATGGAGCGAGACGGTCATCGTCGTACAGGCGGATTATGCCGACAGGCTGGCCTTTGACCTGACAGTGAATTTCGAACGTATGCTGGGGCGGCGCATTCCCCGGGCAGACCTGTCCCAGTGGCTGGTTTGTCTGGCTTTGGACGGCGGTCTGGCTCCGGGGGCGAATACGGTGAATGTCGTGCTGGTGCATAAGGGGGAAAACACGCAGCTGGAGAATTTTTCCCCTTCGGATTATGCCCGCGACATAGACGGGCAGGCGTTTACGGATTCCCGCCTGGGTGAATTCCTGCTGAATGCCCTTCCTGTGGAAAAACTGGTGGGGGAGTTTGAATTTTTTGAACAGGTTGTGGAGACCTTGCTGAACGCGGCCGAGGTGAAGCAGTTGGTTGTGGTGCCGGATGCGGACGATGTGGCCGGACTACACGGCGTGCTGAATCATACGGAGGGAAAGGACGTGACGGTTCTGACCATGGAGCCCCGCAGTTTCCGGGGGCTGCGTCATGAGATAGTGGGCTATTCTTTGATGAACGCCTTGGGCATCCGGGGCGAGGAGCTTGAGTCCGCCCGGTGAGTGGGGTGTCTGTCCGTTTCCAGTAGGGCTTTGGGTCTAACGAATACTATCTTTAGGGTGTAACGAATACTATCGTAAGGTGCTAAGGAATACGTTTTTAAGGGTGTAAGGAATACTATCCTAATGAGGTGAGGAATGCATTCGTAAGGAGACAAGGACAGCACTTCACTATACCTAATG
>CAMWUI010000038.1 GCA_947177395.1 uncultured Paraprevotella sp. | reverse complement strand
CGGTGCGACAACTCGCAAAGTGATACATCCAATTAATGACAATGTCGGCTACAACCTCTCAAAGTTGTAGCCGACGTGATAATAAGTTGTACCTGCAAGGTGTACTTCAGTTAATGCTTACGTTTTTTACAGCATATTTATTTCTCCAAACATCCCGTTCGGGAGGCTTTTTGCCATTACAAAATATCGGCGGAGAGGAATCATATAATTTTGTCATTCCGCAAATTTATATGACTCCGCCCCGCCGAAACTGACGGATATGTATATCGTGATTCCAAACTCAGCGACTTATGTCGGGAAATGGTCTCTCCGATGGATCTTATCCTGTTACTTGCCCTGCACAGGAATTCCGAACATGACAATCTCTATCTGGGCCGGCGATTTCACCACCTTCTTGGCACACTCTTGAATATCTTCCGGCGTAATTTCATTCAGATATTTATAATACGGAGTATAGTCATCCGTCCCGTATTTATTGTTGTCCATCACCACGACCATCCAATATGCATTCTCTTTCACCAGGTTGTCGTGCCGCTTTGCCATGTATTTAACAACTTTGTCGAACTTCTCCCGGTCCACTCCCTTCTCGGCAATGGACTGCAATTCTTTTCTCGCACGGGCAATCAGCGTCTCCGCCTGTTCTGCATTTGTCTCAAATTGCACGTCCAGCATATACTGGTCCTTGGGACTTCGGCTGATGTCGTATGAAACCATTGCCCCGTACGTACCGCCTTCCTCTCCCCGAAGCGTTTCCGTATACACCATCTCCAATATCTGACGCAAAATGTTCAAGCGCATCCGGTTGGGCAGGTTATACTTGTATTTGCCTGACCACGTAAGCCGTACCGATGTTTTAGGCGTTTCCATCTCGCGTCTGAAATGACTGACATGTTTCCCCTTTGCGATATAAGGGATCACCTTACGCGCTTTTTCATGCTTCCCGGTAGAAGGCAGGGCACCGATGTATTGCTCCAGAAGCGGACGGACGGTTTCCGGATCTATATTCCCGACAAACGTAAATGTGAAATCCGAGGCGTTTCCGTAACGTTCGTTAAACATGCTTATAGCTTTCCGGTAGTTCACCCGATCCAACAAATTGGAATGGAAGGGCCTGAACCTGAAATTATTCCCGTACAGCATCCGGCTGATTGTGTCCTGAAGCATCGACTCTGCGCTTTCGTCACGCGCTCTCATTGCCGGGCGCACATGGGCCTTCCAGTTCTGAAAAGCATCATAGTCCATGCGTCCGCCCTGAAATACCAGATAGACCATCTGCAACATTGTTTCCAGATCCTTCGGGCTACAATTTCCTGTCAGCGTCTCTTCTTCCGTTCCTACCGAGAACTGAAGCGACGCACGCTTTCCTGCGAGCAGTTTGGACATTTCGAGCGCACTGTGGCTGCCCAGTCCTCCTAATCCGGCAATAGCGTTTATGGAACCGAAAGTGGGCATGTCACGCTCTTCATACAATGAATTTCCACCCGGACTATACGCAGTCATGTTGATGGTATTCTTTTTGAAATCCGTTTGCTTGATTACGACTTTGGCCCCGTTCGACATCACATAAGAAACCGTTCCCAAAGCCTCATTGCGTGTCTCCTTCACAATCTTTCCCGCAACCGGCAATGTAGACACGTCGACCAAGGTCGCATAAGCGGAACTATCCACATAGGCTTCCACATCCATCGTCCATGCTTGCTTATAAAACTCAAGCACTTCCTCCTTTTCGGGAATCTTGAAGCCTTCGCGGTCTTCATCCATGAATACAATCACCTGGTTGCTGTCGGGGAAAAGTTTATGCACCTCTTTATTAATCACCGACAACGGTGTCTCTTCCGCCGTATTAATGAGAAAATCCGTATAATGCTTTATATCCGGGGCCGGATAGCCTCCGAGAAAGTGCATCACGTATTCATTCACGAACGCGCCATTCTTTCGCGCCTCACGGTTGTTGTACGCATCTTCCAAGGAAGAAACAATCGTGCTGCGCGCCCTGTCGTATTCCGATTCCAGAAAGCCGTATTCCTTAATACGTTTGACCTCTGCCACCAATCCTTGCATGGCCTTCTGCCATCCTCCTGTCACATGGCCTGCTCCCACTCCGTAGCTCTTCCTTGTAGATGAAAGCATAAAGTCTCCGTCAAGCGCCACAGCGTTGATAAAGGGCGGATTCTTGCCATGTGTGATTTCATTGAAACGAAAATTCAACATGGAGGATATGACCGAGCGGTAATACGCACGCACCAGATAGGAATAACTTTGGCGTTCGTCCAACGAGGGAAGGTCGTAGTTAAACAGCAGCTGGATACTGTTGGTCTGAGATTCCTTGTCCTTGGCGATGCCTATCACGGGCTCTTCATTGCCGTCCACAGTGTAATAAATTCTTTCCGAGGGATTCACCGGGGCGGGAATATCCTTCCACATGCTCTTGACAGTGGCTTCTATCGCATCGACATCCACATCGCCCACAACAATGATAGCCTGCAGGTCCGGACGATACCATTTGTGATAATAATCCCGGATTGCCTGATAAGGGAAACTGTCAATGACAGACATCAGTCCGATAGGCATTCTGTGAGGATAACGGTTTCCTTCCGGATACACCTGAGGAAGTATTTGTTCATACATCCTGAGTTCGGAATTGTTGCGGGTACGCCATTCTTCCTTTATCACACGGCGTTCGGCGTCGATATCCTCGTCCTGCATTGTGATAAAACCCGACCAGTCGTGAAGAATGAGCAGACATGAATCTACGAGTTCCTTACGTGTGACCGGCACGTCCGCAATATTGTAAATGGTTTGGTCTACGCCTGTCGAGGCATTCAGATTGACTCCGAATTTCACGCCATTGCTTTCCAGATAACCGAGGATCCGGTCGTCCGGAAAATTTTTGGTATCATGAAAGGCCATGTGCTCAAGAAAATGAGCCAACCCTCGCTGGTTCTCTTCTTCAAGTATCGAACCAACCTTCTGCACGATATAAAAGTCAGCACGCTCTGCCGGCTTCTCATTATGACGGATATAATAAGTGAGCCCGTTGTCCAGTTTTCCATATCTCACCTCACCGTCCAAAGGTATCGGACTATCGAGCCCCTGCGCTTTAACCATCCCTATTGCCATCACAGACAGGAACGTTAAAATACAACTATACTTCATGCTTATTTTCTTGTTATTTTTACTTGATATTCTTTTCCATCTTTGGACTGAACGGTCAGTTTTGCCTTGGACTTCTTGATTTTAAGCAACCCGTTCCGCAAAGCCTCCCGAAGATTCACTTCCGGAACAGCAGTTCCATCGATCGCCTTGATGACGTCGCCGAGCTGCACCCTCTTGGCCAGTTCCTCATCCCATATTCCCGCAACAACCACATGCCCGTTGTCATAGGATATGTCTATATTCCATGTCGGTTTATACAGATTCACCACCTTTCCGGCTTCAAAGGGTTCATAATAAAAAGCGCCGTTACCGAAATCCAGCGTAACCACTCCATACGCAAGAATGCCGCTGCCGAAACGCGACATGGAACCCTGAATCGTTTCCGTCACCACATTATGAAATTTTCCGGTTCCCAAACGCAAATCGGAAATCTTCATTCTCTTCCGTTCCATAACCGCAGCTGTACCTCCGATGCCGATCCCGGCACTGCCGTATCCTTTGGCTATCAGTTCAAAAGCACCGGCCTGTAAATATTTCTCAGCTGTTTCCTCACACAATTCATAAAAAGCCGCACTTCCGCTGTCAAACATAGGGGTCTCTATCACTCCTTTCCCGAGATTGACTTCTACAAAGGGGATATTCTGCCCGTTGACACTCATCTTCATGCGATTTCTCATATTGATTTTAAAAGGAGCGATGTCGTCGGTGATTATAATTACATGACGACGGCTATCCATCCTGACGACGGCATCCGGCATGATGTCGCACCCGATAATACCATCCACTCCCAACTGTTCCACAATATTCCCTTGTGGAATGATTCGCGCCGGCACGTTTACAAACATCAATCCGCTTTCAGACGGTCCCAGATGCAAACTTTCCACCATAGTTTTTTCAACCTGGACATGGTTTCCGCCTGCATCGATGATACCCTGGTGCCCGGTCTGTTCTGAAGAAATCTTCTGTGATAAAGGATAGCTTATATAAAAAGGCGCTCCCGTATCAAATACGAATTTACCGGAAATCCCCTCCACCTTTGCCTCGACAACCAGTTTGCCGTTCACATCTTCATAGGGAAGTTCCACATAATACTTTGGAGAGGCTGCAAACGAGACTGTCCCGGACAGTCCCATCCACAACCCCGCCAAAATCATCTTGAAAGAATTACTTTTCATTACTTTCATATTCTTTCAACATAACATACCCTTCTCCGTCTTCCAGCGCAGAGTTTATCTGCATCAGCATTCTGGGACTTTTTACTTTTTCAGATATCTTTTTCAGACGGGCCAGGTAAGACTTCGTTTCCTCCAATGTACCGGCTTCTGTCGTAATACGAAATATGTGTCCCATAATAACAGGGTCGCACATATTGTTTTCCGGCAATTCGTACAAGGCCAGACGGTGGGCATATTTTATCATCTTACCGACATCATTCTTCTGTTTGGCCGTAAGATACTTCACCTGATCCTTTCTATATTTACTCAACGGAAGTTTCATCTTGCAAAGGGCAGCCACATTCACATCCACGTTCTTATACTCATCACTGAATTCCATTTCATCCGCAAAACTCTGCCCCGACATCAAGCCATAGAAAACCGTCATCATAGCATAGCTATCGCTGACTTTCTTCAGCTCGGCTTTGTCCGAGGGTGAATATTTCCGCAACGCCTGAATATAATCTTTGTTGGCCTTCAGAGCCATCGGATTCGATTCATACGCCGATTTGCACTCCTGAAGCGACTGGGCATTCACAAATCCCCAACCACCTACACACAATAATAATACGATTATTTTTTTCATGACTGTATTTTTATTTAATGTTCATTGCTTTTTGCACGGCTGCCGCCGCATCGACAATACCTCCCGATTTGCAGAGTTCCGAATACCGTGCCGGTGTAGGAGACACATTGCTGGCTTCCGACATGAAAGGATAGAAGACACCTTCCGTCGGGGCATTCGTGGCTGTCGTCACAATGGATTCCTTTATCTGGGCCGCCGTAAGTTTCGGAAAACGGCTCTTAATCAAGGCCGCCACACCAGCTACAACCGCCGCAGATGCATTCGTTCCGGTCAGTTTGAAATAATTATCACCGGCATCACACGAATACACGTCCACGCCAGGAGCAAACAAATCAACATTCTTCTTACCATAGTTACTCAGATGCAAAGGCAATCCGTCGACATCCGATGCCGCCACATTGATAAAATTCGCATAATAAGAACCGTCTGCTTTCAACCCTGAAGGATAAGTGGGACTATCATCTATATTGCGGGGAGACTCTCCGGCCGCATGCACAATCAGAATATTCTTCTGTTCCGCTTCATCCAGAGCCTGACGCACGATTTCTTCATCTTCGGCCACTTTCTTATGCATTGCGAGCAATATGATATCCGCACCGTTTTTAATGGCATAGCGTATGGCAACAGCCATATCTTTGTCGTATCCATCACCTTCGGGCACCGCTCTTATCAACATCAGCTCCGCATTATCCGCAATACCGTCTATACCTATGTCGTTCCCACGTTTGGCGGCAATCACACCGGCCAGCCCTGTTCCCACCGACGGGTTACCTGTCAGCAGATTGGCATTTCCATATTTGTCATCATCAATATCGCCCATATTGTCGCCGATAATGCCACGTTCGTCTTTCTGGCGTGCCTTCAGAGCCTGATACTGTTCTTCATAAGAGATGGCACTCTTGTCACGTATTTTATAACGGTCGCTCCACATCTGCTGCGGCGAAAAGCCCCATATCAGCATATTGACATTATATGCCATATCATTCAACGAATCCTGTTTTTCCGGTGCCGGAATAATCTTCATAAACTGCTCGTATGTGAAATCACTGTCGTTCGGAAACGTCTCGCGCAGCTTCTGGTCGATTTCTTCCATTCCTTTGGCTATGTTTCTTGAAAAAACAGAACTCATATATGCACTTTCAACTTTACTGTCGCGAACCAGATTGAGATATCTCATATATTCGGCTGTCTCTTCCTGGGTACGTGAACGGCCCTTATCGTTCAGTTCTTCAAAACGGGCTCTTATCCCATCGAACTTGCGAGAAGCCGCTTCCGAGGTGTAAATGACATCACGGCCGTCTTTAGTTCCTAAAAAGTTCCAGCCATGGACATCGTCGGCATACCCATTCTTGTCATCATCCGCATCGTTGCCTGGTTTTTCTTTCTTATTGGTCCACAACACATCTACTAAATCTTCGTGTTCTATATCAAAACCACGGCTGATTACAGCCACACGTACTTTCTTTTTAGCCTTCTTTCCATCAAGCAACTGATATGCTTTCTCTATACCGGCTCCCCAGATGGAATCCGGTCCCAGCGAACGCAAATGCCAGTCGAGAGGAGTCTGGGCATGGGTGCAGAAAACACATGCACACATTATCACCAACAAGGAATTAAGTCTTTTCATCTTTTTGTCTGCTATTGATAATTATAAGTTAGATAAAACATTCTCAATCTGTTCTTTCAATCCGTCATGGGGCGTACTCGCATCGTCATTGATGATCTTTCTGTCCGGACCGATAATCACATAACGGGGCACACCGCGCACGTTAAATGCCTTTGAAAATCCCGTTTCCTTATCGGGACAAATAAGATTAACCAAGCCCATCAGCTTATGACGGGGCAAAGAGTACCTCCAGTGCTTCTCCGCACCTCGCGAATCTATTGAAATCGTAATGAACTGTATCTTATCATTGTCTTTATATTGCGTTGCCAATTCCACATAAGCCGGCAAATTGGCGATACATGCACCGCACCAGGTAGCCCAGAAATCTATCACCAGCACTTTTCCTTCAAAATTTCCAAGACTCCACACATTTCCTTTATAATCCTTCAATTCAAAGTCAGGACAAATGTTTCCCGGAGCTGTCAGATTGACGGCCTCCTCAATCGTAAGCGTGTCTGTTTCCACTTCGTTCTGCGCCTTGGACACAAGAGGCACAAGCATCACCAACAATAATACTATCTTTCTCATCGTTAATTATTTATTTAATAATTGAATATAAAGTCTCACGCAACTTATTTCTTCTCAGATTCTTTTTTACTATCCGTCCTTCGGCATCCAATACCACACAGAAAGGAATAAAATCAAAATGATAAAGTTTACGAACCACCGAGTTCTGGAATCCGGCTTCATCCCACAAGTTCAGCCATTCCACTTTTTCTTCCGCACAGCTACTCTCCCATTGCTGCCGGGTATCATCCAGCGAGATGCTGACAAACGAAACTTTATCCGCACCCAGTTCCTCGTACACCTTTTTCAGATATGCCATCTCCCTTCTACATGGGCCGCACCACGATGCCCAGAAGTCGAGCACCACAGGCTTGCCCCGTAACTGCGCCAACGACACTTTCTCACCGTTGAGGTTCACAAGCATGAAGTCCGGAGCCTGCATACCGTCGGCAACGGGCGCCAACTTGTCCCTCTTCCCGGCCAACAACCTGCCGGGCTGCGCGTTCCGGGCTTCCTCCGTCAGAGATTCATAAACAAATGCCACATCCTCATACAACTTGCCACAACTCAGGTATGCTACCGCGGCTGCCAGGGCCGGATTGGTTTCCTGACGCACCAGACCGGCGACAGCACGGCTTTTTACAGAATCTTCCTGCACAAGAAGAACAATCTCCATATCGCTTACCTGGCTTTCGGGCAAGGTGGCCAAAGTGTCTCTCACCCATTTCTTATATGTTTCGCCAACTTTGTTGACTTGTCCCATATAACCGAGCATCTTTTTATGCAAGTCCGTATTGGAAAGCGTCACATCGGACTCACCCGACAAACGGTCCACATAACCTGAAACACGGACCGTATCGGCAGGCAGGAAAAACACTTTTTCGTATTTGCCTATACTCACTTTATACAGTCCGGATGTTCCGGGATACGACAACTGAAATGCGCCACGCTCCATCTGGCAGGAAACCAACGTATCCCCATCAAGCGAAATCAGCGCCGCCTTATTCCGTATATCTCCCCCGATTTTACCCTTCAGCACCACACTCTGTGCCTGCAACGGCATACTCAATGCCACCGCCGTCAATCCGGCAATCCACTTATTTCTCCACATCATTTCCGATATTCTGCAAATCTATATTATATTTCTCTTTAAAAGAATTTACCACCATCTCATATTTATCCTTTATCGCACTATACTTGTCCAGATAACGGCTCTTAATCTGCTCATACGGAGTGGATGTTATCAGATTCACATACGTCTTCAGATCGTAATCCCCGTTACTTACATATTCATTTAGGAGCCCGGCAGCCAGACACGACGAAGAGGAATAGGTCCCGTCATAATCCGAAACGGTATAAAACAGTTCATCCGCCCTCAGTTTTCCATTGTCGATACCTCTTTCCATAATCATCTTGACACAGTCTTTCTGATATTTGTCCCGTTCCGTACCGCTAAGGCTCTCTATTTCGGGCATGGCACCGGCAAAACACACGTAATCGAATCCGGACAAACAGTTTACAGACGTATACTGAGACTCCGGAACCTCGCCTGCCAGCGATCCCGGATTGTGAATCACCTGTTGAGCCAACAATATCTTGTATGGCAGCAGTTCCGCCAGCATAGCATCGGGAATATGCCGGAACACTTTTTGTTCCACAAGCTCCAGCAACTGTCCCACATAATCCTGGTCTGCCGGAATCACCTTGTATCCTCCCATGGTCTGATCTTTCTCTGAATCGTAATACCAGCGGATATCACTGGTCACCTTCCAATAATAATCCCGTTCGCCGAAGATGTACAAGGGAATCACATTGTATTTTCTGTGCCATTCCATGATGACATCGTCATAATCATGATCGCCCTGCGGCAATGAAGCCTCGGTCCAAACCGGCTCATCGTATTCATAAGGCGATAAAGACTCGTCATCACCGCATGCGGTAAAGACAGCAGACACGACTGCAAGAAGTATATATATTTTTTTATTCATGGCATTATGTTTTATTGAGGGTTCTGTGTCAAAGACGGGTTACGGTCCAACGCTTCCTGCGGAATCGGCAGCACATACCGTTTGTCCCCTTTCTCAAGTACATACTCCACCGGTTGCCCTTTCGTAAGCGTAAGCGTATGTACGATTCGGGGCATGCCCCAGCGACGCAGATCAAACCAACGATGGTCGTCGAAAGCCAGTTCGCGCCGACGCTCTTCCTGATAAAAAGTCCACAAAGCATCCGCATCCTGAATGTCCACTTCCGCATAAACACCATCCCAGCGGCTTTCTCTCAATCGGTTAAGGTCACTCAGCGCACTTTTCCTATATTCATCGTCTCCTGTCTGCATGAACTTCCGGACATAACACTCGGCCCTGTTCAGATATGCTTCCGCTGTCCGAAATCCTTTGGATGCATCACCGGAATTATAATTATGGCATCCCCAGTACATGGCCGTCTTCTGTGTAAACGTTCCTGTAGAAGGATTGAACACCATATTTCCCACATTGTAAGAGGTAAAGAAATATCCTGCACGGACATCTCCCTTATTGGTCTTCGCATCCTTCTTATAATCATATAACGACATCAGCTCGTCCGACACAAGGAAAGCCGGCGTATCACTCCCGTTTACCACACCTTGAAAACTCGTATTTTCAGTATTCGAAGAATAACACCATATCAGTTCCGGACTATCGGGATGATATACATGCATCTGATAGAAGCCGTATTTGTCACGAACGTCGTAATTGGTGATTTTCAGCAATCCGGGCTGGTTGCGGAGTACTATATCCGCCATCCGGATACATTCGTCATACCGGTCTTCATACAGATACAAGCGACAGAGCAACAGGTAGACAAACTGCTGTGTCACCTTGTCTTTGATATTGCCCCGACCGTACTTGTCCATCAACGGCTCGGCAGCCAACAAATCCTTTTCAATACGGTCGTATACTTCCGCCATTGTATTGCGTGCGGGATAATTATCCGAGACTTTGGACTGTAACATCAACGGCACGCAAAGTTCCCGTTCACGGTTGATGCCGGGAGCATTATAAGGCCGGGCAAACAGATTTGCCAGCATAAAATAATAATAAGCGCGCAAAGCAAGTGCCTGTCCCTTTACGTTGCCTTTTTCTTCCGCCGTGCCGGTTACTCCGTCTATCATGTCGAGCACCACATTACACCCTTTTATATATTGATAGTAGCCCGCCCAACTGTCACTTCCCGATATGTCCAGCTGTTTCATCTTCTCAAACATCTGCGAATCCCAGGTAAAAGGATAGCGCCCGTTTTCCACATATTCCTGCTGGTTGCTGCTCTCGGTATAGTTGTTCTTCACGTCGTCGGTGAGCATATCCAGATAGGACATCACAGTATACGACAACTGGTAACCTTCTCCCAGCAACACCTGCTGCAAATCGGATGCCGAAGAAGGTCTCACCTCATCCTGGCTTGACTCCTCCAGAAAGTCACTGCACCCGACTGTCAAGACGGGCAACAATGCCACGCATATAAATCTGATTATAAAATTATATTTCGTTTTCATATCACAAAGTCATATTTATACTGAAAGAATAGTTTCGTGTAATAGGCTGGTTACCGGTAGCCACCTCCGGATCCAGTCCCTTAAAGTCCTTGCTGTTGATCATGAAAGGATTGCTGACTGAAAGCGAAAGCGAAAGATTACCGAGCCTCATCCGGTTTACAATCTTCTTCGGGAAGAAATAGTTCAGCCCGAGATTCGTACAACGCAGATACGAACCGCTCACCACACGGATATCACTGTAATTGTACATCCTGTAAGAAGATTCCGTCAGTCCGGTGGGCAGCAATACACGGCGTTTGAGCAAATCACGTGAAGGTATACCCGGCACATCCGTGATATCACCGGGCTGGCGCCAATGACTCACAAAATCTTTCGGCAGATTCGAATACGCGCTCGGCACGTCTTCCACAATGTCGTCGTTGAACATCGGGAACAGGAAACGTTTGCCGCCCAGATTCAGATTGAAAGAAGCCGAAAGGGAGAAATCGACAAAACGGAAAGAAGTGCTCAATCCTCCGGTGAAGTCCGGCTCAAGCGAACCCATATGTACCATATAGGCAGTAGCATCGGTCACAGCCTCAGGATTTTCCGTTCCCAAAGGCACATCAAAAACGGGATCTCCGTTTTCCTGGTTAATCCCCATAAATTTGAAAGCCCAGATAGACTGCACAGGATACCCGTTTTTATTAAGTGCACCGGATACGGCTGTACGCCAGTTGCTGTTCTCATTGATTTCCGATTCCACTTTATTGAAGTTCTTGGCGGAATTCAACGAAAGGGTCCAGTTGAGCTTCTTTGTCTGTATCAGCGTGGCAGACACACTAAACTCTAATCCGGTATTCCGCATGCGACCACCGTTGATGGGCGTGGTCGCCACGCCGTATTCCGTCGGTACGTTCAGTTCCACAATCATGTCGCGGGTACGCTTGTCGTAATATTCGAAAGTAAATTGTACTCTGTTGCGCAGAAAACACAAGTCTACGCCGATATTATAAGTAGATGTTTTTTCCCAGCGCAGGTCAGGATAGGCAAGCGACTTGATTTTCAGTATATATTCTCCCGTACGGTTGTCAATCGGCCTGTCCGGAATCCGGGCAACCAGATCCGGACCGTAATTCTCCACGGCATTTCCCTGCCATCCGTATGTGAGACGGAGCGAAAGATCGCTCAACACATTCTGGTCGCGAAGCCAGGATTCATTAATGGCGTTCCAGCGCGCACCAACCGACCACACTGGCAAGAACCTGTGTCGCGTATCCTGTCCGAACCGGTTTGAAGCATCCGTACGGATCGAAGCCGTAGCCGTGTAACGCTCTTTATAGGAATAAGATGCACTGGCAAACATACCCAGATAATTTGTCCGCCGGTCTGTCACCTTACTCGTCATCTGATCAAACAGACCATTATTCACCTGCTGATTTGCAGATGTGACAGTGAGCGGAGGTGTAGTGAATGTCTGTCCGCGGTCGGGCATGAATCCGTAGCGCGTTGTCGCCAGTCCGTCGTACTTCTCACTTCTCACTTCCTCACCGAGCATCAGACTCAAACGATGGTCTTTGCCGAAGAGTTTGTTATACGACAACATATTTGTCCATGTATAACTCAAACTGTGATATTCCACGGAATTGTATTGTCCGCCGTGCGGCAATCTGGATTGCCTGTATTTTTCATCTGCCGGAGTATATTGCCCGTACTCATATCCCCTGATACTGGTCATGGCATACGTCCGCTCGCTGGCATAAGTATGTCCTACGGTATTGGATGTGGCAAAGCCTAATGTCGATTCAAATCTCAGTCCGTCAATGATATCCCATTGCAGACGCCCTTTGACATTGAAAGAACGGTTTTCATTCTCATTACCGGATTCATTGAATTCGTTCAACACATTATATTTATAACCGAACGTACGGTAAGGATAATAGTGCAACGAACCATCTTCGTTGTAACAAGGTATCACCCGACTCGTCGTGGAAGCATACTTGTAAGGGTTGATAAGGTAATAACTGTTCGTCTTTCCCGTACTGCCGGCAAGGTCCAGTGATACCTGCACTTTCTTTCCTATCTTATTGTCCAGACGGAGTGCAGCACCATACATATTGCTGTTGTTGCCTATCTGAGTACCGTTGTTAAGATTCGCATATACCGAACCGTAATAGGTCAACTGTTCCGAACCTCCCGACAGACTTACACTGTGGCTGTGGCTCAACGGATTGCGATACAATATGTCAAACCAGTCCGTATTCTGAACATCGAGTTGCTTTGCACGGCGGCTGAATTCTTCATACGAAATCTGCTGATTAAGGTATTGGCTGAGCAGTCCTTCATATCCCACTCCCTCCAGCGAACGGGAAGACACAAGCCTTTTCTCGTATATCTCGCGGCTCACATCATTGCGTTCCCGTGAATTCATCAGGTTCATCTTTCCGTATGTAATGCGTTCACCGATGGACACGCCTCCGTGATATCCTATCGACAAACGTCCTTTATGTCCTTTTTTCGTTGTGATTACAATCACACCGTTAGCTGCTTTCACACCGTAAAGTACAGTGGCGGAAGCATCTTTCAACACCGTAATGTTTTCAATGTCATTCGGATTCAACCAGGAAATGGAACTTCCCACAAAGTTCCTGATCATGTCCATATTATCCTCGGATATATCGCCCAGCGAATTAAGTTCCTGGGATTTAAAAGGCAGCGGGTCCGTCTGGATTACTCCGTCCACCACCCATACCGGTTCCTGGCTGCCGAGCAGAGTGGAAGTTCCGCGCACACGCACTTTCTGTCTGGTACCCACCACGCCACTTGTATTCATCACCACCGTTCCGGGCATTTTTCCCTGAAGCATCTGTTCCAGCGTATTCGTACCTTTCAGGTCAAGGTCCTCGCCTTTAATCATCGTGTTGGCTCCCACCATTTCCGAACGGCGGATGCGCTGATAACCGGTCACCACCACATCGTCCAGCATGTTCACATCGCTTACCATCTTTACGTGAAGCTGACTCTTTCCTTCCACGTGGATATTCTGAGACTTCATGCCCAGAAAAGATATCGTAAGTACAGGATCGTCCATGTCGGGGATGTCAATAGAAAAGTTACCGTTGAAATCGGATATAGTGGCAATCTTCGTATTGCGCAACACAACGGTGGCTCCTGCCACCAGTTCTCCTTCGGAATCCGTTATCACCCCTTTGAGGATTTTCTTTCTTGAAGTTCCCCCCGTTGTGAAATTCACCTTCTGGATAGATATGGTTTTACCATCTATATCAGCAACCAACTGATATTGTATCAGAAGATTTCTGAAAAACAAATCAATAGGCATTTTCTCCTCATTGACATTTACCTTATGTCTGTCCAGAATCTCCTTCACATCGGCCTTGTATATCAAGTCATAGCCGTTCACCTTACAGACCTTATCCAGCACCTGAGTGAGTGTCACATTATCCATTTTCAGAGTGACAGTCGTACCGCTTTGAGCCTTTATAACAGGAGAAACGCCCCACAGGCATAGCACGAGCAGTAATAGGATATTTTTCTTCATAAAAAATCTCAGCAACAACACTTGTTATATAAAAGGAAAAGCCGGGGTTGCTACAACCCCGACTTCCCATTTAAATCATATTATAACGCCACCTTAATCGCTCCGTTAACCGAGCGCAGGATGTATGTTCCTTTCGGAAGATTCAGTTTGTCGGCTTCCGCGTTCTTCTGAAGCAACACGCCGCTCACACTGTAAACATCTACAGGACCTTCGGCCACAATGTCTTTCTTCACCGCACCGATACCCGTAGAGATGCGGGTAGCCTCACCGCCACGCATCAACATTGCACATCCATCATCCTCCGAAGATTCGTCATTGGCTTCGAATGAAAGAACAATCACATTCTTGGTGGAAAGCTTACCTTCTTTCACATCGAAATAAAGGTCGGTCAGCATCGTACCCAAAGAATATGTGCCTTCATTGTTCTCAACAAGTTCAATACCATTCACACTCATAACCATAGAGGGAATCACCAACTGTCCCGTCGCAGGATAATACACCGCAGGAACAGCAGCGGAACAACCGAAGAATCCGGATACTTCATATTGGTTGTCACCGAGAGACGTCACGGTCAGTTCGTCATTGCCCGTACTGAAACCGCCCAGCACATTCTCCCCGTAAGCCTCATTGACTTCTTTCTCACATACAAAAGTGTATTTGCCGGCTATCTGATCCGGAGTGCATGCCTGAACATTCTTGGGAGTCAAGGTTCCGCCCTTGAGTGCCTCCAATACGATCATTTCAAATCCGACGGCAGGATTAAACGCTTGTGCCACACATCCGATATGATCGTCGAAAGAAATTGTTCCATCCTGACCCACATTCAAAGTGATGGTACCACCCATCATGTTCGGTGTTCCGTCAACTACAGGAAGCAACATCTGCATGGCTGCCATGGCATTTTGTTCCAAGGAAACGCCCATCTCCACATAATTTCCGCCGCCAATAACAATCTGACTGTTCTCTGCGTCGAATGTTGCCCGGATCGTGTTGCTCTTTCCAAAGAAACCGCTCAATATCAAAGATCCGTCGCCGTCGCCTTCACGAACCGTCACATCGAAGTTCACGGCCAGACCGTTTTCACCGTTATATTCGGAACCATTCGATACCAATGAATAACGGCCTACCAAGTCCGAGGCAGTCACTGCATGCGCAGGATCTCCAGCAGACGTACGGGTAGCCTCACCGCCACGCATCAACATTGCACATCCATCATCCTCCGAAGATTCGTCATTGGCTTCGAATGAAAGAACAATCACATTCTTGGTGGAAAGCTTACCTTCTTTCACATCGAAATAAAGGTCGGTCAGCATCGTACCCAAAGAATATGTGCCTTCATTGTTCTCAACAAGTTCAATACCATTCACACTCATAACCATAGAGGGAATCACCAACTGTCCCGTCGCAGGATAATACACCGCAGGAACAGCAGCGGAACAACCGAAGAATCCGGATACTTCATATTGGTTGTCACCGAGAGACGTCACGGTCAGTTCGTCATTGCCCGTACTGAAACCGCCCAGCACATTCTCCCCGTAAGCCTCATTGACTTCTTTCTCACATACAAAAGTGTATTTGCCGGCTATCTGATCCGGAGTGCATGCCTGAACATTCTTGGGAGTCAAGGTTCCGCCCTTGAGTGCCTCCAATACGATCATTTCAAATCCGACGGCAGGATTAAACGCTTGTGCCACACATCCGATATGATCGTCGAAAGAAATTGTTCCATCCTGACCCACATTCAAAGTGATGGTACCACCCATCATGTTCGGTGTTCCGTCAACTACAGGAAGCAACATCTGCATGGCTGCCATGGCATTTTGTTCCAAGGAAACGCCCATCTCCACATAATTTCCGCCGCCAATAACAATCTGACTGTTCTCTGCGTCGAATGTTGCCCGGATCGTGTTGCTCTTTCCAAAGAAACCGCTCAATATCAAAGATCCGTCGCCGTCGCCTTCACGAACCGTCACATCGAAGTTCACGGCCAGACCGTTTTCACCGTTATATTCGGAATCATTGGAAACCAATGAGTAACGGCCTACCAAGTCCGAGGCAGTCACTGCATGTGCAAAATTCGCCGCTCCGACAAAATACAATACAGCCATCAAGGCTTTAAACAAGTAATTTTTCTTCATAAGCTGAATTAAAAAATGGATAATCAATTAAAAACTCTTTTATACCTTTTTATAACACACATAATTCTATCTGCCTGCGTCTCTTCACAGAAAGAGTGTATAACGGACGCAAAGATACGCAAAAAGATTAAAAAATAAGTTATTTTTCCTATTTTTCATACGTAATCTAAAAAATTAAACAGAAACTGTAGAATAAAATTGGAAGAAATAGAACAGAAAGAGGAATATGCGCCTATTAGCTGACGGAAATATGTGACATTCCAGAATAGCTGTTAAATATTATCATATCCCCCTACCTATTTTCAACGCTTCGTCATACCGTATTTTCATTCAGTACTGAATCAGAGGTTCATTTATAACTAAGGTACGCGCGTGCGCGCGTACCTTAGTTATAAATAGAAAAGAGAGGTAATTCTGTTGATTTCAAAGAAAGAACCGCTATACCGACACACCGCTGAAAGCAATTACCGAACGAACTTCTTCGTCTCGGTATAGTTCTGGGTGCGTACCGTCAGCAGGTATACCCCGCCGGAATAGCCGGAGAAGTCTATGACTTCCTCCTGGGCACAGGCCACGCGGGAAAGACGACGCGAGAAGACAACTTTACCGTCCAATGTCGTCAGACGGAATTCCGCAAACGGTTCCTCGCTGTTGAACAACACCTTCCAGCAGTCGCGTTCCTTGTTCAATGTAATCGGTGCCGTTGTCTGATACAGATCGCCGATGCCAGTCCCGTTCACCGACGATGCACGGCGCAGGCATTCCTTCAGACCCTCGTAAGCGTCAATCTTGCCGTACCCCCAGCGCGGATCCCATTCTTCACGCACGTTACCCGTATACTTGTCATTAATGGCCGTGCGGGCAATGATGTCCGTCACCTCATCGGCATCCAGCTGCGGATATGCCTGCATCCAGCAGGCTATAATACCCGTCACCTGCGGCGTGGACATGGACGTGCCCGACATCATGCCGTAGTAGTAATACTTTTTGTTAAGTTGCTGACGATACATCAGGTAGTCATCCTTGGTAGAGAAACCTGTCTCATACTTGCTGATAGCCGACGTCACGAGCGAACCGGGAGCCGCCACCAACGGCATCGGCATCCACTCACCCACGACGGGGCCGCTGTTCGTATAGTAGGCAAGACCGCCGGGCTTGAAATACGAAGCGCTGAACGTGTTGCCCGAATAATTTGTAAAACGGTTGCAGTTGTCGTAGGCCGCAATCTGCAACGCCTTGCGTCCCTCTGGATTGATGTTATAAAGGTTATCGCCGGAAGTAAACCCGCTGACAGACGAGGCGTCCGCCAGAAATTCACCGTAACCGGGATTGGCCGCCCAGCCGTGCACCACGGCACCTTTCTCCAGACCTACGGAAACGACCAACACTTCCGTATCCACGTCCATAAAACTGCTACAGTTCGCCACTTCGACATAAATATCCGGCCGCCCCGTCGTGGAGGATTCATAGGACGAATAACTGAAATAGCGGCTCAGCACGGTATTGGACAGCGACTTGGTGCGCCCCGTGCTCACATTGTAAAGACTGAATGAAATCTGCATGTTGGCGGAAGATTTCGCTTCGGCCATGAAATAGAGCACTGCCTCGCCGTCGGCGCAGTCCACCATCACCTTCATACGGTCGGTATTGCTCGTCAGCTTCTTGCTGGCGTGCAGCGTGTAGTCTCCCTCATTACCGGCAGCCTGACAAAAAACAAGTCCCTTGCCCAACAGCCGATCCATCGCCACGCCCATGGAACCTTTGCCGTCATGCGTACCCACCTGAGAACCGGCGCTGAAATTGATAACTGCCGGTTTGCCCACCGAATCAGCGTATGCCTTGATATAGTTGATGTCCTGCAACAGTTCGTACTCCCCGAAACTGGAGGGAATGAACACCAAATCCGCATCGGGCGCGTTGCCACGGAACTTCGTCGTGTAAGCCGTACCCGCGGCAATACCGCTCACGTGCGTGGCATGCGACTCTCCCGTCCCGTCATGCGTCTGACTGCTGATGTCGGACTCACTCGTAAGCAGTTTCTTATTCTGATAGCGGTTCCAAAGGCGTTTCACGCGAGGCGTCTTCCCGTCAGCCTGACAGAAAGCGGGATGGTTATACTCGAACCCCTGGTCTATCACGGCCACGATGACGTCCTTGCCCGTAAAGGGGCTCTCCAACCCCGTCCCGGCATACACTTCCGCCATGCGGGTGTATTCCAGCGACCGCATCATGCGGGGCTCCAGCCGGCGACTTCCGCGGATGCGCGTCACTTCGGGCAACGCTTCCAACTCCCCGGCCCGATCGGCAGTCACGGTAGCCGTCACGGCTCCCTCTTCTTCCATCGCCACGGCATACAAGCCCCATCCGTTCAATTTTCGCGCCAACGCGTCGGCATCGGCACATTCTATCCACACCGTCTGGGTCTCAACTTCTTCGCCAGCACGGGTAACAGCCGCCTCCGCAGCCCTCCGTCTGAAACTGCGGAAAAGGACATCCGTCTTCTCCCGGTCAGGCCCGACGGTTATCATGCTATCCTGTACGGAAGCCGGAGAAACGACTGCGGCAGCCAACGTCTTACGGGGCTTCCGCAAAATTTGCTGGCCCGACACGTCCGTAGCAACAAGGGCCAACACGCCAAGCGCGATATTTTTCCAAAAAGATATATTCATTTTTTCCGATATTTATTAAGAATCATCCGTCAGCGGGTCACCTTGCGCGTTGTCATGCTACGCGCCGTCCGCACAGTCAACAAGTAAATGCCGTCGGGCAAGTTTTCCATTCCCATGACAATCTCGTCCGCACAAGAAAGCCCCGTGCGGGAAACTGTTTTCACGGCACGGCCGTCCAACGTGGTCAACCGCAGTTCGACAAAGGGTTCGCTGCTGTTCATCAACACTTTCCAACGGTCGGCCTCCTTGCGCAACGTCACAGGCTGTTCTGTCTCGTGCGTGTCATTCTGCCCCGTCTGTCCGGACAAACGCAGACATTCTTTCAGACCTTCATAAGCGTCAATCTTACCGTAACCCCAGCGCGGATGCCATGTCTGCCGTGCATCTCCGGTAAACTCGTCGTTCTGCGCCGTACGGGCGATAATGTCCGTAGCCTGCTCGGGAGTCAGCTGAGGATAGGCCTGCATCCAGCAAGCGAGAATACCTGCTACAGCCGGACAAGACATGGAGGTTCCCATCTGCATGCCGTAATAGAACGGTTCGCCGTCCTTCGTTATCTTCACAGAGAGGTCCAACAATTTGGTGTCATCGAAATCATTCTGCTGCTTGGAGTAAGCGGCAATGACCAGACCGCCGGGCGCGCACACCAAAGGCATGGGCAACCACTCGCCGGCCGTCGGGCCGGAGTTGGTGAAGTATGAGATGTTACCGGGCTGGAGGATACTGGCTGTACGATATTTCCCGTCCACCAGTTTCAGATAACGCTGCTTGTTGTCGTAGGAACCGATCATCAGCATCCGGCGTCCGAAAGGATTGGCTCCGTAGGACGAGTCACCGGCGACCACGCCGACGGGTAGCGTCTCCCCGCTGCCTACCAGTTCCCCACGGTCCTGTCCCGTGATACAACTGTGATAGCGCACACCGGGCACCATGTTCTTCCACGACACAAGCAGATATTCATCCTCTGTCAGTCCCAGTGAAGATGGCGTGGCACAGGACAGTTCGGCATAAGCCTTTCCGGAACCGCTGTCTGTCTGCGACGCCGCACGCATCAGGTTCACCTGAGCAGAAGTCAGATTTCTCACCTTACCGTCTACCTTATTATATATATAGCAATAGACCGAAATCTTCTTCGTCGTGGCTTCTTCGGAAAAAGCGCTCAGGATAAATTCCCTTGTCGAGAGTTTCACTAATACGGCCAAACTGTCCTCCGCACTCTCTATCACTTTCGAAGCGTGCAGTTTCAGGTGGCCGCTGTTCCCCATCGACTGCACTCCTATCAACCCCTCGCCCAACAAAGCGTCCATGCCCTGATAAAGCGTGTTCAGTCCATCGTGCGTGTTGGCCTGCGTACCGAAACTCATGTTCACCACACAGGATTTTCCGGCCTTTGCAGCATAATCCTTCAGGTACTTCACCTCTTCCAGCACAGTACCCAGATTGAGTGTGGAAGAGACCATTACAATGTCAGCATCCGGAGCCATACCGCCGTAGGGAGTACCCTCCACTTTGGTTCCCGCTGCGATAGAAGCCACATGCGTGGCGTGCATCATGTCACTGCCGTCGTTGGCCGCGGCGCGTATTGCCTCCGCATCCGTCACATGCCCGCCGCCTGCGGCATGGTTCCACGCTTCCTTGATGCGCAACTCCCCTCCGTTGGTGGAGAACGTCGGGTGCACGTATTCAAAACCGCGGTCCACAACCGCTACAATCACATCCTTGCCCGTGAAAGGAGTCTCCAGTTCCTCACCGGCATGCACCAACTCGGTCTTTGTCGTACGCACTGCCTCGTCCGTACAGGGAGTGGCCGTATGGGTTCCTATCAGTTCCTCCACTTCCGGCATCGCTGCCGCCTGTCCCACTTGGCGGGCCGACAGATGTGCGACGACAAGACTGGAAGAAATCACCGTGGCCTCCGCACCCAGCGTGCGCAACTGTTGCGCCACCGTCTCCGTATCCGTGCAAACCAATGTCACGGGTACTGTAAGAATGCCGGACGCCACGGAACGCAATCCCGCAAGCGGCTGTCCGGCGGCTTCCAACTGCTGCAACAGCAAGTGATTCGATTTTGCTATCACCAAGGAGTCGGTTTCAACACCGGCATAAGCGGTGCCCGCCGAACACAGGCAGGCACCCAATAAAAGTTTATACAAATTCATCATCATGTCTTGTTTTACTACTCACCCGGTTCCACCGTTTCCCCGGAACGTCAATAAGAACGGGCCACGAGCACTCTGTACTTGGCCGGTTTGCCGCTGACCATATCCACTCCCGGCGTCTGCTCCACGTCAAAAGGCACGCAACGTATCGTCGCCTGTGTCTCTTCCTTGATGCGGGCTTCTGTCTCCGCCGTTCCGTCCCAGTGACACAGGAAGAAACCGCCGTCCTTCACACGTGCCTTGAAATCCTCATAGTTGTCACACTCGTAAATGTGTTCGTCACGGAAGGTCTTGGCCTTGCGGAATATGTTTTCCTGTATATCGTCCAACAACGTCTTCACGTACTCCTCTATTCCCTCGCAGGAACGGGTTTCTTTCTCCAGCGTGTCACGGCGCATCACTTCCACGGTGTTGTTCTCCAGGTCACGACCGCCGATAACCAGACGCACGGGTACGCCTTTCAGTTCATAGTCGGCAAACTTAAATCCCGGACGCTTGTTATCCGCATTGTCATATTTAACAGAGATGCCAAGCGCACGCAAGCGTTCCACGATACCGGCCACGTGTTCGTCGATGGCCTGCAACTGTTCGCCATTCTTATAGATAGGCACGATAACCACCTGTATGGGAGCAAGCTTCGGCGGAAGCACCAGACCGTTGTCATCCGAATGCGTCATAATGAGGGCGCCCATCAGACGGGTGGAAACGCCCCACGAAGTGGCCCACGCATATTCCAGTTTGTTGTTCTTGTCGATGAACTGGACATTGAATGCCTTTCCGAAGTTCTGTCCCAGGAAGTGGGAAGTTCCGCTCTGAAGAGCCTTTCCGTCCTGCATCATAGCCTCGATAGTATACGTATCCAAGGCACCGGCAAAACGTTCCGTCTCGCTCTTCACGCCCTGCACCACAGGCACAGCCATATACTTCTCCGCAAAGTCGGCATACACTTTCAGCATCATGCGCGCACGCTCTTCGGCTTCCTCGCGGGTAGCATGGGCCGTATGACCTTCCTGCCAAAGGAATTCGGCCGTACGCAGGAACAGACGCGTACGCATTTCCCAGCGCATCACGTTACACCACTGGTTGCACAGCAAAGGCAGATCACGATAACTTTGAATCCAGTTGCGGTAAGTGTTCCATATAATGGTTTCCGAAGTGGGACGAATGATCAGTTCTTCCTCCAGCTTGGCTGCCGGATCCACCACAACACCATTCTTTTCTTCGTTTGTTTTCAGACGATAATGCGTCACAACGGCACATTCCTTGGCAAACCCTTCCACATGTTCGGCTTCCTTGCTCAGGAATGACTTGGGTATCAGCAAAGGGAAATAAGCATTCTGTACCCCCGTTTCCTTGAATTTATCATCAAGGGCGCGCTGCATTTTCTCCCAGATGGAATAACCGTAAGGCTTGATAACCATACATCCGCGCACATCCGACTGTTCAGCCAGATCCGCCTTCACCACCAACTCATTATACCATTGTGAATAGTTCTCACTGCGTTTCGTGAGATTCTTTAATTCTTTAGCCATAATACCTAATCATTAATGGCTGCAAAAATAACAAAAAAGTTCGACAGAAGCCCCCAACCTGACAAAAAATGTCTATCTTTGCGCTCGGTTTCAATATTATTTAAAACAAAGAATTTATGAAAGGTATGAAATTGATGGCCGGCTTTCTCAGCGCCGCCCTGTTATTCGGTAGTTGTAATATGAACAATACGGGCAAAGGGTCTCTCATCGGTGCCGGTGGCGGTGCCGCTGTAGGTTCACTCATCGGCGGACTGGTCGGCAAAGGCAAGGGAGCCGCTATCGGTGCTGCCGTAGGCGTGGCTGTAGGAACGACCGCCGGCGCTCTTATCGGTAAGAAGATGGATAAGGCGAAAGCCGCTGCCGCCCAAGTGAAAAACGCACAGGTTGAGTCTGTAACGGACGCAAACGGACTGGCTGCCGTAAAAGTCACATTCGACTCCGGCATCCTGTTTGCCACAAGCAGTTCCGTCTTGAGCGCTGCTGCCAAGACTTCACTCAGCAAATTTGCATCCGACGTATTGGCACAGAACCCGGACATGGACGTGACCATCTACGGCTACACTGACAATACGGGCTGGAAGAACAGCACGGCCGAACAGAGCGCGCAGAAGAACGTGAACCTGTCCACCCAGCGTGCACAGTCAGTAAGCAACTATCTGTTGACGGCCGGCGCGAACGCCGCTCAGATCAAAACGGTAGAAGGTCTCGGCGAAGCTAATCCCGTTGCCGACAACAGCACAGCTGCCGGACGCGAGCAGAACCGCCGCGTAGAGGTTTACCTGTATGCAAGCCAAAAGATGATTCAGGAAGCCGAAGCCCAGGCCAAATAATCGATGCTGTCGGTTTTCAAACTGATACAAAAAATTCTGCAAAGGATTGTGCTCTTCTTTTTCGGGAGCACAGTCCTTGCTGTTTTAATATACCGGTTTATCCCCGTTCCCGTGACACCGCTCATGATTATCCGGTGCAGGCAACAGATGACGCGCGGGGAAACCATCCGCCTGAAACATCATTGGATAAACCTGGACGAAATGTCCGAATACCTGCCCGTCGCCGTCATGGCATCGGAAGACCAGCGCTTCCTCGACCATCATGGCTTCGACTTCACGGAAATACAGAACGCCATGGAGGAACGCCGAAACGGAAAACGCATACGGGGCGGAAGCACCATCAGCCAGCAAACCGCAAAGAATGTATTCCTGTGGCCCGAATCGTCCTGGCTGCGCAAGGGGCTGGAAGTCTATTTCACCGGACTGATAGAACTTTGCTGGAGCAAGGAACGCATCATGGAGGTATACCTTAATTCCATAGAAATGGGAGACGGAATATACGGGGCGGAAGCCGTGGCCCAGCAACACTTCGGACGAACAGCGTCACGACTGACACGCGCCAACTGTGCCCTGATAGCGGCCACACTACCCAATCCATTGAAATACAGCTCCCGTGAACCATCCCGCTATATGTTGCGCCGGCAAACAGCCATCCTGAGACAAATGCACCATATAGGCAAGTTTCCTCCGGTCCGCCCGGAACAGTCTACAGAACCCTGACAAGACGCACCCCCAACTGCGAAGGATGCTTTTGCATATATTCATAAAGCGGCACGGGCTCCACCACCACTTTCTTATGAATGCTCGAGGCGTGAAGCAAATACAGACGGTTGCCCTTCCAGTACGCAAGTCCAAGATGCGATGTATCCAGCCCGTCCTTGCGGGTGACAATAGCCAGAATATCCCCATCCTCTACACAGGCGAGTTCTTTCCGCCCGCCTTTCAGCAGATAGGCCGGAATATAGCGCACCGTCTGTCCGCTTACCTTCTCCTCGTTCTTCCTTATTCTCGCCACCTCCGCGGGATTGTTTTTCAGCAAAAGATAACGCTCCGGATGCTTGCTCATGTAATGCAGGTCCAACCGCTGCACATTCCGAAAAGGCTCGTAACCGCCAGATTGTTTCCCTTTTATCTCCCGAACGATACCCGCCCGTTCATTGCTGGAAATCCACTCACTGAAATAGTGATTGCGCGAAGCATATCCCTTACGGCACCCATCCATATAACGGATGCGTTCCAACCAGCGGCAGAATGCTGCGAACGAAGGGCGCCCGTCACGTGCCGCCAAAGAGAGAGCCACCGCATTCTCCACCAGCGTCGTGCAATCCAGCTGACGCAGATTGACAACAAGACGTTCCATACTGTCCGTCTCCAGCGTGGCCGCCACATAAGGCGTGCCTTTCAACCGGGCGGCAAAGTCCAGCGGACGACAAGCCTCCGGCCCTTTCGCCCCCTGCTCCCGCAGCAACGTTTCCACTTTCAGGGAATCCTCGCTCCGGTAAATCACCTGCTGGGCACGTGCCGCCGCCACACACAGCAACCACCCTCCTATCATCGCAATCCAACTATGTCTCATAACTTCGCATCGTGAAATGAATGCACAAATATAGGGATTAAATCGACTATTACGAAGAAAAACTTTATTTTTGCAACATGAGAACACGGCTTATCACAACATTATGCTTTTTGCTGGCATGCTCCCTTGTACCGGCTCAGGACACCCGCATAATCGACCCGCAGATACGAACGTTGCAGGTAGTGGCAAACGGAGACGAACTGCAACCGCCCATCATCAAACTGGGACGGAACAACCGCATTGAAGTGTGTTTCGATGTTTTGTCCCACGAATATCACCGCTATATATATAAGGTGGAGCATTGCAACGCCGACTGGACTCCGTCTGCCGAACTATTTGAATCCGACTATATGGAAGGTTTCAACGGACAACCGATAGATGACTACGAAAAGAGTTTCAACACGACGCTACTCTACACCCACTACTCCATCCGCATCCCCAACGGGGACATGTCCCTGAAACTGTCCGGCAACTACCGCCTCAGTGTCTACGGAGACGAAGAGGAGGACGACCCGGACGCTCCCCTGCTGACGGCCTGCTTCTCCATCGTGGAAGAAGGGGTGAGCCTCCGGGCTTCGGTGAGCAGCAACACCGACATCGATTTCAACAAGACCCACCAGCAGGTATCGTTCAGCGTCAACTACGGCACACTGAATGTCGCCGACCCTCACCGTGAACTGAAAACCGTCGTCATGCAAAACCGCCGCACGGACAACAAAGTGACAAACCCCAGGCCGGACATACAGACAGCTCGCTCGATTGAGTTCAACCACAGCCGTCAGCTGATCTTCCCGGCCTGCAACGAATACCATAAGTTCGAGATTCTGGATATGCATACCCCGAACATGAATGTGGACAGACTCGACTGGTTCGACCCGTATTACCACGCCACTTTGTATGAGGATCGGACCGGGCGCAATTACACTTTCGACAAAGACCAGAACGGTGCTTTTCTCATCCGCAACACAGACAATGACGACAATGCCACGACCTGCGAATATGTATTCGTCCACTTCCGTCTGAAAAGCCAACCGCTGAACGGAGGCGACGTCTACTTGAGCGGCGGATGGACCTATAATCAGTTTACTCCGGAATATAAGATGACCTACAACCCGTCGGCCGGAGCCTACGAAGCCGCGGTGCTGCTCAAACAAGGATACTACAACTATTGCTACCTGTTCAAACCGGACGGCAGCGATCAGGGAGAGACTGGTCCCACCGACGGTAATTTTTACGAGACAGAGAACGAATACATTATTCTCGTATACCACCGCCCCAACGGAGCGCGCTACGACCGGTTGGTCGGATACCGCCGGCTAAATTTCAACCCGGGAAACTGATTTTTACAAAAAGAAAACTCCGTCCGCATTACATAAAACAACAGAAAAACCTTACCTTTGCCGAAGTTTTACCAAACGCTGGCAACGTATGAATATCGTAGTATTGGACGGACAGACCCTGAATCCCGGCGACCTCTCATGGGAGGCCCTGGAGGCTTTAGGCACTTTGACTGTCTATCCGCGAACAGCCGGGAACGACATTGTGACGCGGGCGATCGAAGCTGACATACTGCTGACAAACAAAACGGTGCTCGACCGGCCCGTCATCGGACAATTGCCCCGCCTGAAGTACATCGGCGTCCTGGCTACAGGCTACAACGTCGTAGATCTGGCGGCCGCGCATGAAAGAGGCATCTGCGTATGCAACATACCTGCATACAGCACGGAATCCGTCGCCCAGATGACATTCGCCCACCTGCTTGCCATCGCCAACCGGGTGGAACATTATACACAAGAAAACCACAAAGGACGATGGAGCCGGAGCCGCGATTTCTGTTATACAGACACCGCGCTGACCGAACTGGCCGGTAAAAGAATGGGAATTGTCGGACTGGGACACATCGGGCTAAGGGTGGCAGAAATCGCCCGTGCATTCGGTATGGAGGTTTTGGCCGCAACATCCAAGACACAGGAACAACTACCGGCTTACATCACAAAAACGGAACAGGAAGACGTATTCGCGCAGTGCGATGTCGTCAGCCTGCACTGCCCGCTCACTCCGGACAACCGCCGGCTGGTAAACGCCGCACTGCTTGCCCGGATGAAACGGGGAGCCGTCCTGCTCAATACGAGCCGCGGACAATTGGTGGACGAACAGGACGTAGCCGATGCCTTGGCTACCGGACAATTAGGCGCTTACGGATGCGACGTCCTGTCCTCGGAACCACCCGCCGCAGACAATCCCCTGCTGTCGGCTCCCAACGCCTTCATCACACCGCACATCGCCTGGGCTACCCGTGAAGCTCGCCAACGCCTGATGGGCATCTGCGCAGACAACATCAAGGCTTTCCTTAACCATCAACCGCAAAACACAATCAGACCATGATTATAGACGAAATCATAAACATCCTGCAACTCATGGGATCAACTCTCCGCATCCCCATTTCTTTCGTTATCATCGAGTTCATTGCAACCTTCGCTTCGGCCATCTCCGGTATACGCCTGGCTTCGGCCAAGCATTTCGATTGGTTCGGCGCCTACATCGTCGGTACGGCCACAGCCATCGGCGGCGGTACCATGCGCGACCTGATGCTGGGCATCCCCCCTTTCTGGATGACCAACCCCATTTACATGATATGCTGTGCACTGGCCTTGTTCTTTGTCATCTGGTTCGGCAAATACCTCATCCGGCAAAACAACACCCTGTTTATCTTCGATGCCATCGCCCTGGCCCTGTTCAATATCATCGGTATCGAGAAAACCCTTAACATGGGCTATCCCTACTGGACGGCCATTATCATGGGTACGGTCACAGGAGCGGCCGGCGGTGTCATCCGGGATGTGTTTATCAACGTAGAGCCTCTGGTGTTCCGGAAGGATATTTATGCCATGGCCTGCACGGCTGGCGGCATCGTGTATGTGCTGTGCGACTGGATCGACCTGCCGGACGAAGTGAACGCCATCTTGTCGGCTTTCTGCGTTATCACCATCCGCGTACTGGCCGTGAAATACCACTGGGGGCTGCCTGTGCTGAAAGGAGACCCCGCGGAGAACGCATCCAACGCGGATATAGAAAGGAACAAATAATTCCACTGTCATATTAAAACCACCGGAAAGTATTCCCGCTGAGTAGTTTCAGCTCAGTGGCAAACCGATGGAGACGCATGCAGATGCGTCTGCCCGATCCTCTAATTCTGCACGACCAGATACCTGTTCCCCTCTGCCGTGTGCACCTTCTTCACGCCGGCCGCCACCAACGACCGGGACAGCGGCCGCATCTTCACCTCGCCGCCCGCGCCCGGACAACGCCGGCGCATCACGGCAAGCAGCTCCGGCAGCGAGCGCAACACACCCTGTTCGCCCGGGCGGGGCGCACGGAAACAGTGGCGGAACACCTCCTCCACCGGGCTCA
>CAMWUI010000037.1 GCA_947177395.1 uncultured Paraprevotella sp. | reverse complement strand
GTTTTTTAAGTGCTCATCCCTTCGGAACCAAACTCCCGAAGGGATGAGTCGTTTTTAGGGGCCTTGGGGAGAATAACGTTTGGGAGATGTTGTTTAAAATGTTATTTTTGCACAGAGAACTGTTAACCGTTGGACGGACTGGAGTCGTCCCTTTATATTAACCCTTATCAATATTTACTTATGCGAAAAAATATCTTGTGGCTGTTGTGGCTATGTCTGTGGTGTATTCCCATGGGGCTATGGGCTGACAGTCTGATTAATCTGACGCCTGTGCCGAAAGCGCTTGTTCGGGGTGAAGGCCGTCTTGTGTTACCCGATGCTTTTGAAATCCGTGTGGCAGGACTTCCAGATAGTCTGTCTGGCGAAGCCGTACGTTTCGCCGGACATATGTCCCGTGTTACGGGTATGTCTGTTTCTGTTTCTGATGCCGACGCCGCTCTCATTCGTCTCTCGCGTTATGAGGGAACGGAGCGGTTGGGCATCGAGGGGTATACGCTCGATGTCACATCTGCGGGAGTGGATATCGCTGCACTTACCTCGACGGGATTCTATTATGCCTTTCAGAGTCTCAAAAAGATGTTGCCGCCGTGCGTCATGGCTGGTGTGCGGGATGAGTCTGTAACCGAGTATGCTCTGCCTGTGGTGAGTATCGTTGACGCGCCACGCTTTGAGTATCGTGGCTTCATGCTCGACGTGAGTCGACATTTCTTTTCAATGGACGAGTTGAAACGCATGATAGACGTTATGTCTTACTACAAGATGAACCGTTTCCACTGGCATTTGACGGATGATCAGGGGTGGCGTATCGAAATCAAGAAGTATCCCCGCCTTACGGAGGTGGGTAGCGTGCGTGCGGGGTCGTGGGATGTCGATCCTGTCTATGGGCGCTATTTTACGTATGAGCCTTACGGGCCGTACTTCTACACGCAGGAAGAAGCGCGCGAACTGGTGGCTTATGCCCGGGAGCGTCATATAGAGGTGATACCGGAGATTGAGTTTCCCGGTCATGCCTGTGCTGCCATGGCGGCCTATCCGGAGTTCAGTTGTTCGCCGCAAGGCAGCCACAGCGTGCAGTTAGATGGCGGTATCTTTTCGGATGTGCTGAATGTGGGCAATCCCGATGCCGTACAGTTCGCTAAAGACATCCTCGACGAAATTGTTGATATCTTCCCTTATGAACAGATACATATCGGTGGTGACGAATGTCCGACGAGCGCTTGGACTGGCAATGCTCAATGTCTTGCCCGGATGCAGGAACTGGGGTTGGGTACGAACTACCGTGCATTACAGTCGCACTTTGTGCGCGAACTTTCGGATCATGTCAGTGCGAAGGAGGGAAATTCCCGTCGCCGTGTTATTATGTGGAACGAGAGTCTTTCGGCTTCGGGTAGCGATACGGAGCAGATTCGGGGTACGGAAGGCATGATGATGTGCTGGGAGCAAGGCAAGGTGCAGTCCACAGCTCTTCAAGCTGCTCGCATGGGGCTGAAGTCCGTTATTACGCCGTGGGGACCGTATTACATCAATCGCAAGCAGAGTACCGATCCGGGTGAACCGCAAGGGGCGGGTAATGGGGCTGACGATGTGCGTGCTACGTACAGTTATGTGCCTGTGCCGGCTGATGTGCCGACCGAGTTGCGTCCGTTGTATAGCGGTGTGCAGGGCACGTTTTGGTGCGAGCATGTATCGAGCGACTATCTGCTCGAGTATCTTGCCCTGCCGCGTCTTATTGCTATTGCCGAGACGGGATGGACTCCTGCCGAAAAGAAGAATTTCGATGATTTCTGTAATCGTATCACAGCCGACAGCGTGTTACTTAACTATAATCATTATGCTTACGGACGCCACTTTATGCGGCCGGCGGAGCAGACGGGAAAGGTGATGCCCGTTGTGTCTACTGATACGGAGCAGACATGGTACCGTATCGTCACCCGTAACACGGGGGATGCCAATCGGGTCGGCAAGTGCATCGAGCTTTTGCGCGAAGGATCGCCTCTTATCGGTACGGGCAATGCACGTGCCGGGAGATTGTGGAGTGCTACTGTGGCTGGTGACGGTGACGAAGCCGATGACTGGCAGCAGTGGGCTGTGATGGAGGATCCGGCGAATGCCGGACACTATGCCCTTGTATGCAAGGCAAGGCCGCAGGGGTCGGTTGGCGGCACACCAACGGCAGCCAACAATACCGGTAGGTGGGACTATGACGACACGCAGCGCCACTATGATTTTGTTCTTGGCGATCTGGTGTATGCCCAAAACGGAAGTAACTATTGCTACAGTATCCGCAGTGAGCGGACGCCGGGCATGTTCATGAATATGGCAGCTGGCGGGCAGAACTATTCCATCAACTTGTGGAACGATCCTTCGGATAGTAACGCCGGTGTGTGGGAATTTCAGTTGATGGCGGCTTCCGACCCAATCGAGGCCGAGTATCCGGTTGCGGGCGATTTCATTCGCATTACAAACGCAGTGGAGCGTTTTGCAGGTGTGACACTGATGGACGACGGGCGTACCATGCTTTCCGCCCGCGTGGCACCTTATGCTGCCGATGTGTGGGAGGTTGTATCGTCGGAAGCTACGGCGGACGGACGGAATGTGAAGTTGAGAAACTTAGCTACCGGCCGTTGTATGACTGGTACGAATGCTCCGCTGTTGTTGGGCGAGGCCCCCGCGGCGTATAAGTTCTCTTACACCTCGGAGACGGGTGATTATCGGATTCTGGCCGGTACGGCGACTGTCTTTCCCATTCCCGTGGCATATCATGAGAATCCGGGCAGTGTGAGTGTAAACGGCGTACGTCCGCAGGGGGCCGCTTGGACGTATGAGCAAGTGCGGCAGATTACTTATCAGTGTCGGGACGAGGACGGTAGTTTGATCGGAACCTATTATCAGTCCGCTCCGCTGGGAAAGGAATACATATGTGTAGCGCCCGAAATAGAGAATTGGGCTGTTGTGGGCTACGGAGAGGACGGTATGGCTTCCGCGCCGGTTATTGACGAAGTTACGGAGCATCAGATTGTGACGGTGATCTATAGTCGTAAGGCTTTTACCGTAACCTTGCGTTGTGTCGAGAGTCGGGGAGGGCTGATTCAGGAAATGATGGCCACATGTCCCGTGGGGGAACCATATAGGCTGGACATTCCCGAACTCAAGTATTATACGTTTGCCTATACCGATTGGAACGGAGAAGAAACGTTTGTCCCGACAGAGGATATTACCGTTACCGCAGTTTATGTGACTGAGGGGCTTTGCGGTTTTAAGTCCGTGGGAGAGCCTGTGACAGAACTCGTCAACGGGCGCTCTTACCTGATATGCAATACAAAGAACGAGGCTTCGCGTAGCGGCTTTCTGAAAGCACCTGCTCTGACACAGAATATCGTGACGGTCAACGGACCGGAGGGAGGAGCGCCGGAATGGGTGTGGACTCTGGAGAAGTTCGGTGGTGGTTACAAGGTGGTCAATGGATTGAGGTACTATGTTCCGACATTGGTCAGGGGAAGCGCCATGCGTCCTGCAGCGGTCGGTGATGCGTTCGTGTTTGCTCTTAATGAAGACGGGCAGTCGTGGACAGTGAGAGGAACGAACTCGCTGTATTGGAACGGTAACAGCGACCATACGTTCACCGGATGGTCCGACGGTCATCCTTTTGTGTTCTATTCTTATGTCGTGGAGCCATACTTCACGTTGACGGTTGTATGTCGTACGGATGCCGGTGCGGAATTGCAGCGTATGGCACAGTTGCTACCGGCCGGTTCGGTTTGCACACCGGATATTCCCGTTATAGACGGATATGAGTATAAGGCGATGGAAGGCGATGTGGAGGTGCTGGAGGATCTGGTCCGCAATGTGGAGGTCACGCTGGTCTATGCTTCCACAGGTACGGGGATTGGAAACGTCCGTGCGGAGCAGGTGGATTCCCCGCTCTACGATCTCGGTGGCCGACAGGTGGAATGCCCGCTGAAGGATGGGATATACATATATAAAGGAAAGAAACAGCTGTTCAGGAAATGAACTGGCCGGAGATTTCCGTCCAGTAGCGGGGATAGTATCCGTCCGCTGGCATTGATGCTGGCGGACGGATGTTTTTGTATGGAGACCTGTCGCTGTTCATACGGATGTAGGTGGTTTATGTGTTTGTTATTTATAAACTTGCTGTTATTCTTTTTTTTTCATACCTTTGCAAACAATTTAACTATAACTGAGAGAGGGCCTCTTCTATGGAACAGTATGGGCAAGGTGGCGGCGGTATGGCAGACGTCCGTCCGGTACCGCTTGGGCGTGGAACCATTCGATGTGCTTTTCAGGAACAGTATGTACTTGAGGAGGCGCATTTGCCGCTTTTGTCTGTAAGGAACTCTTTTTCTGGTATTGCCGGGCCACTTTTCGGTTGCATGAGACCGAATCGAGTGGTCTTTTTTTTGTCCGTTCCGTCAGGACAGATGAAGAAAAGGAATGCGGCTTACGGGAATGATAGAATAATAAATCTAAATAATACGCGATTTCTGCAATGAGAAATGTAACACTTATCCTCGACGACGGGAGCCGTTTTCATGGCAAGTCGTTTGGCTATGAAAAGCCGGTGGCAGGTGAAGTTGTGTTTAACACCGCGATGACGGGGTATCCGGAGAGCCTGACCGACCCCTCCTATGCCGGCCAGTTGATGGCGCTCACGTATCCTTTGGTGGGAAATTATGGAGTACCTTCTTTCACGATGGAGGAAAACGGGTTGGCTACTTTTATGGAGAGCGGGAAAATTCATGCATCGGCCATTATTGTAAGTGATTACAGCATGGAATACAGTCACTGGAACGCCAAAGAAAGTCTGGCGGACTGGCTGAAACGTGAACAAGTGCCGGGTATCACGGGAATAGATACGCGTGAACTGACGAAAGTGTTGCGCGAACACGGTGTGATGATGGGCAAGATTGTTTTCGATGACGAGCCGGATAATGTGCCGACGGCCAATTATTGTGGGGTGAATTTTGTAGACATGGTGTCCTGCAAAGAGGTGATTCGTTATAACGAAGGAGCAGCGAAGAAAGTCGTTCTGGTGGATTGCGGCGTGAAGCACAATATCATCCGTTGTCTTATCAACCGGGGGGTAGAGGTGATACGTGTACCCTGGAATTATGACTTTAACAAAATGGAATTTGATGGTTTGTTCTTGGCCAACGGCCCCGGTGATCCTGATACGTGCGAGGCCGCTGTCGTGAATATCCGTACGTTTTTGGCCAATCCCCGTGTCCGGCCGTGTATGGGCATCTGTATGGGTAATCAGTTGTTGAGCAAAGCTGCCGGAGCCAAGATATACAAACTCAAATACGGTCATCGCAGTCACAACCAGCCGGTGCGTAAGGTGGGGACAAACCAGTGTTTCATCACGAGCCAGAACCACGGTTACGCGGTGGACAATGACACGCTGGGCGCGGATTGGGAACCGCTTTATGTGAACATGAACGACGGGTCTAACGAAGGTATACGGCATAAGACAAATCCTTGGTTCAGTGCTCAGTTCCATCCTGAAGCATGTAGCGGTCCGGTGGATACGGAGTTTTTGTTTGACGATTTTGTGAAACTGCTTTAATTGAAGAATACAATGATAGACAAAAATATAAAGAAAGTATTGTTGCTTGGTTCCGGTGCCTTGAAGATAGGTGAGGCTGGAGAGTTTGACTATTCTGGTTCGCAGGCGCTGAAAGCCTTGAAGGAAGAGGGAATAGAAACCGTTTTGATAAATCCCAATATCGCGACAGTGCAGACCAGCGAAGGAGTGGCCGACCAGATTTATTTCTTACCGGTGACGCCGTATTTCGTGGAGAAGGTTATTGAAAAGGAGCGTCCTCAGGGTATTTTACTTGCTTTTGGTGGTCAAACTGCTTTGAATTGCGGGGTATCTCTGTATAAAGAGGGTGTGTTGGAGAAATATGGTGTGCAGGTGTTGGGTACACCGGTGCAGGCTATTATCGACACGGAGGACCGCGACCTGTTTGTACGCAAGTTGGATGAAATAGACGTGAAGACAATCAAAAGTCAGGCTTGCGAGACAATTGAGGAAGCGCGTGCGGCGGCGGTTGATCTGGGTTACCCCGTCATAATCCGTGCAGCGTATGCTCTGGGAGGTCTGGGATCCGGATTCTGTGATAACGAGGGAGAACTGAACAAGTTGGCCGAGAAGGCATTCTCTTTCTCTCCGCAGGTGCTGGTTGAAAAGAGCCTCAAAGGATGGAAGGAAATTGAGTATGAAGTCGTGCGTGACCGTTTCGACAATTGCATTACAGTGTGCAATATGGAGAACTTCGACCCTCTGGGCATTCATACGGGAGAAAGTATCGTGATAGCTCCGTCGCAGACACTGACGAACTCGGAGTATCATAAGTTGCGCGCGCTGAGCATCAAGATTATCCGGCATATCGGCATCGTGGGTGAATGTAACGTGCAGTATGCCTTTGATCCTGAGTCCGAAGATTATCGGGTCATCGAGGTGAACGCCCGTCTGAGCCGTTCGTCAGCATTGGCTTCCAAAGCTACCGGTTATCCGCTGGCTTTTGTGGCGGCCAAACTGGGATTGGGGTATGGTCTGTTTGACTTAAAGAATTCGGTGACACGCACTACTTCTGCTTTCTTCGAACCGGCGCTGGACTACGTGGTCTGCAAGATTCCCCGTTGGGATCTGGGTAAGTTCCGTGGCGTGGACCGGGAGTTGGGTTCGTCTATGAAATCGGTGGGCGAAGTCATGGCTATAGGCCGTACGTTTGAGGAAGCTATTCAGAAAGGACTGCGTATGATAGGACAGGGAATGCATGGCTTCGTGGAAAACAAGGAACTGGAAATAGACAATGTGGATGCAGCTTTGCGTGAGCCGACCGACAAACGTATTTTTGTCATCTCGAAGGCGATGAAGCAAGGATATACAATTGACCAGATTCATGATCTGACGAAGATAGACAAATGGTTCCTGCAAAAGTTGCATAATATCATTGTGACATCTCAGGAACTGAGAGCCTGCAAAAGCATCAATGTTCTGGACAACGCTTTGCTTCGCAAGGCCAAGGTACAGGGCTTCACTGATTTCCAGGTGGCGAGAGCCGTAGGACTGGAGAACGAAATGGATATAGACGATGCCATCATGGTAATCCGCAACAGACGCAAGTCTGCCGGCATTGTTCCGGTCGTGAAGCAGATTGATACGCTGGCGGCCGAATATCCTGCCCAGACGAATTATTTGTATCTGACGTACAGCGGAGTGGCCAACGATGTGGATTACAAGCACGACAAACGCAGCATTGTTGTTCTGGGGTCCGGTGCCTACCGCATCGGTTCTTCGGTGGAATTCGACTGGTGCGGGGTGCAGGCACTGAATACCATCCGCAAGGAAGGATTCCGCTCCGTTATGATAAACTACAATCCTGAGACAGTCTCTACCGACTATGACATGTGCGATCGCTTGTATTTCGATGAGTTGACTTTCGAGCGTGTGCTGGATATATTGGAAATGGAAAATCCGCACGGCGTGATCGTGTCAACGGGTGGTCAGATTCCCAACAATCTGGCCATGCGTCTGGACGAACAGCATGTGCCCATTCTCGGTACGACGGCCAAGAGCATCGATAATGCGGAGGATCGTGAGAAGTTCTCGGCCATGCTGAACCGTATCGGCGTGGATCAGCCGGAGTGGAGTGCGCTGACCAATATGGAGGATGTGAATGCTTTCATCGACAAAGTGGGATTTCCCGTATTGGTACGCCCGTCGTATGTTTTGTCGGGAGCAGCCATGAATGTCTGTTCCAATCAGGAAGAGTTGGAACGTTTCCTGAAGCTGGCCGCCAATGTGTCGCAGAAACATCCGGTGGTAATCAGTAAGTTCCTGTTGAATGCGAAGGAAGTGGAGATGGATGCGGTAGCTCGGAACGGTGAAATTATCGCTTATGCCATCAGTGAACATATCGAATTTGCCGGTGTGCATTCCGGTGATGCCACCATTCAGTTCCCCGCTCAGAAACTTTATGTGGAAACCGTACGACGTATTAAACGTATTTCGGGAGAGATAGCGCGTGAGCTGAAGATAAGCGGTCCGTTCAATATTCAGTTTCTGGCCCGTGACAATGATATTAAGGTTATCGAGTGTAATCTTCGTGCCTCCCGCAGTTTCCCGTTTGTGAGCAAGGTGCTTAAAATAAACCTGATTGAACTGGCCACGAAAGTGATGCTGGGATTGCCGGTGGAGAAACCGAATAAGAGTCTGTTTGACTTTGATTATGTGGGTATCAAGGCGAGTCAATTCTCGTTCAACCGTTTACAGAAAGCCGATCCTGTGTTGGGCGTTGATATGGCTTCGACCGGTGAAGTCGGTTGTTTGGGTGATGACTCCTCTTGTGCATTGTTGAAGGCTATGCTGTCTGTCGGTCACCGTATACCGGAGAAAAACATTCTTTTGTCTACCGGCGGAGCCAAGCAGAAAGCGGAAATGTTGGATGCCGCCAAGCAATTAAAAGACAAAGGGTATAATCTGTATGCAACCGGCGGAACGAGCAAGTATCTCACGGAAAACGGCATCGAAAACACGCGGGTATTCTGGCCAAGTGAGGACGGGACGCCTCAAGCGTTGGATCTGTTGCACGGCCGGGAGATAGACATGGTGGTGAATATTCCCAAAGACTTGTCTGCCGGCGAACTGACCAACGGATATAAGATCCGGCGTGCTGCGGTCGATTTGAACATACCCCTGATAACCAATTCCCGATTGGCAAGTGCGTTCATTCATGCTTTCTGTCAGATGAAACCGGAAGAACTGGCCATCAAGAGCTGGGCGGAGTATAAATAAAATACGATGATATATGAGTTTTGAGATACTGTTTGTTCTCTTTTGTCTGGCCGGTATGGTTGCCACACTGATAAGTGACCGTATGCGGCCGGGCATTGTCCTTTTTTCGGTGGTGGTGCTCTTCCTGTGTGCCGGCATCCTGAATCCAAAGGAGTGTCTGGAAGGATTCTCCAACAAGGGGATGATTACAGTGGCTCTGCTGTTTCTCGTGAGCGAGGGCATCCGCAAGAGCGGTGTGCTGGAACAGTTGATATTCAATATGCTGCCGAAGAAGAAATGTACGGTAGAGGGGGGGAATCTTCGTGTCCTGCCGGTTATCGCTTTCAGTTCGGCGTTTCTCAATAACACGCCGGTGGTGGTTATCTTTGCTCCGATGATCAAAAACTGGGCCCGCAAGATGAAACTTCCTCCGACCAAGTTTCTCATACCCCTTTCGTATGCGACGATTCTCGGCGGTATGTGCACATTGATAGGGACATCTACCAATCTGGTGGTAGACGGCATGGTACAGGAAGCCGGCTATCGGGGATTCACGATTTTCGAGTTGGGAAAGGTGGGGCTTTTTATTGCTGTTGCCGGCATTGCTTATTTGGTTGTTTTTGCCAAGAGACTGTTGCCGGACAATAGTGCCAGAGACGAAGATGTCGAAGAAACAGGCGGTAGTGGAAAACGGGTAGAGGCGGTGCTGAGTTCCCGTTTTCCGGGCAATGGAAAGACATTGCATCGTTTTGATTTTTATCGCCATTACGGTGCCAAAGTCATCAGTCTGCGCCGGAACGGAAAAAATCTGACGGGTGACTGGTTGGATGTTCCCCTATGCGAGAATGATACGCTGGTGCTTGAGACAGACGGTACGTTCATTCCGACATGGGGAGACAGCCGTGTTTTCCTGATGTTGTCCGTGATGGGAGCCGAGCCGGAAATGGGACGTCGGAAACGCTATTTTGCCATGGTTCTGCTTCTGATGATGATTGTGGGTGCCACAGTGGGAGAACTTCCAATAGTGCGCGAAGCGGTACCCGGCATGAAGTTCGACATGTTCTTTTTCGTGTGTGTCACTACGGTTATTATGGCTTGGACGGGAATGTTTTCGCCCAAGAAATACACGAAATTCATTTCGTGGGATGTGCTTATCACCATAGCCTGCGCCTTTGCCATCAGCAAGGGTATGAGTAATTCCGGGTTTGCCGGGGTGATAGCCGATTATATAATAGGTATGACGGATAGCTTGGGCCCGTATGCGCTTCTGGCTGTCATTTATATCATTACGAATCTATTTACGGAGTTGATAACCAACAACGCGGCTGCGGCTCTGTCGTTTCCCATCGCATTGGCTGTGGCCGAACGCCTGGGAGTGGATCCCACCCCTTTCTTCGTGGTCATCTGCATGGCGGCATCGGCAGCATTCTCTACCCCTATCGGTTATCAGACAAATCTTATTGTTCAAGGTGTGGGAGGATATAAATTTACTGATTTCGTGAGGATTGGCTTGCCGCTCAATGTGATAGTCTTTCTCCTGTCAGTCTTCCTGATACCTTTGTTCTGGGCTTTTTAAACTAAAAAAACATGGCAGAAGCAACAAATATATATCCTATATACGATCGCATGATGACGCGCACCGACAAAGAAAGTCTGCTCGGGCAGCGTGGCGTGATGATTTGGTTCACAGGATTGTCCGGCTCGGGAAAGAGCACGGTGGCGTTGGGAGTGGAGCGTGAACTTCACAAGCGCGGCATCCTTTGCCGTATTCTGGACGGTGACAACATCCGTAGCGGTATTAACCGGAATCTGGGATTTTCGGCCGAAGAGCGGACTGAGAATATCCGGCGTATAGCCGAGGTCGGAAAACTGTTTGTGGACACGGGCATTGTCACGTTGGCTGCTTTCATCAGTCCCACGAATGAAGCGCGTGCGCTGGCTGCCGGCATTATCGGGGAAGCCGATTTCAAGGAAGTGTATGTGAGCACTCCGCTTGAAGTGTGCGAGCAGCGGGATGTGAAAGGATTGTATGCGCGTGCCCGTAGGGGAGAAATAAAGGACTTCACAGGCATCAGCGCTCCCTTTGAAGTTCCGTCCAGTCCGGCTTTGGAACTCGACACTTCCCGGCTTTCGCTGGAAGAGTCGGTTCGCAGGGTAGTAGAATTGATAGTAAACAATAAATAAAATAAAAACAGTATGGCTGATTATAAGTTGAGTCATTTACAGGAGCTTGAGGCTGAGTCCATCCACATCATCCGTGAGGTGGCGGCGGAGTTTGAAAACCCTGTCATGCTGTATTCCATAGGTAAGGACTCATCCGTGATGGTACGTCTGGCGGAGAAAGCATTTGCACCGGGTAAAGTTCCTTTTCCTTTGATGCACATCGACTCCAAGTGGAAATTCAAGGAAATGATACAGTTCCGCGACGAATATGCCCGGAAGTACGGATGGAATCTGATTGTGGAGAGTAACATGGAGGCATTCAATGCCGGGGTGGGACCCTTTACACATGGAAGTAAAGTGCACACGGACCTGATGAAGACAAAAGCGCTGCTGGATGCTTTGGCTAAATACAAGTTCGATGCCGCTTTCGGCGGAGCTCGCCGGGACGAAGAAAAGAGCCGCGCGAAAGAACGCATCTTCTCTTTTCGCGACCAGTTTCAGCAGTGGGATCCCAAGAACCAGCGTCCTGAGTTGTGGGACACCTATAACAGTCGTGTCCACAAAGGGGAAAGTATTCGCGTCTTTCCGCTCAGCAACTGGACGGAACTGGACATCTGGCAGTATATCCGTTTGGAGAACATTCCTATCGTACCTCTTTATTATGCTAAGGAACGCCCTTGCGTGGAAATGGACGGTAACCTGATTATGGCGGACGATGACCGTTTGCCGGAACAATACCGCGACCAGGTGGAGATGCGCATGGTACGTTTCCGTACGTTAGGATGTTGGCCGCTGACCGGGGCGGTGGAAAGCAACGCCACGACTATCGAGGAGATTGTGGAGGAAATGATGACTACGACTAAGAGCGAACGTACCACTCGTGTGATAGACTTTGACCAGGAGGCATCTATGGAGCAGAAAAAGCGTGAAGGTTATTTCTAAATGAAAGGAAACACTATGGCAACTACGAATATAAAAGAGTTTTTAGACCAAGACGAAAAAAAAGACTTGCTGCGCCTGCTTACGGCCGGTTCTGTGGACGACGGGAAATCCACTCTCATCGGTCGTCTGCTTTTCGACAGCAAGAAACTGTATGAAGATCAGCTACAGGCTCTGGAACGGGACAGCAAGCGGGTTGGCAATGCAGGGGAGCATATCGATTATGCTTTGTTGCTGGACGGACTGAAGGCCGAGCGCGAGGAAGGTATCACCATCGATGTGGCATACCGCTATTTCTCCACCAATCTGCGCAAATTTATCATTGCCGACACTCCGGGTCACGAACAGTACACCCGTAATATGATTACCGGCGGTTCTACGGCCAACCTGGCTATAATCCTGGTGGATGCCCGTACGGGAGTCATTACGCAGACCCGCCGTCACACCTTCCTTGTGTCTCTGCTCGGTATCAAGCATATCGTGTTGGCCGTGAATAAAATGGATTTGGTGGATTTCGACCGGCATGTGTTTGATACCATCGTGGATGAATACAAGACTTTGACTGACAGTCTGGGTATCGAGGATGTGACTTGTTTCCCGTTGTCGGCGCTGGACGGCGACAACGTAGTGGAAAAGTCCGACCGCACTCCGTGGTACGAAGGGCCGGCTCTGCTCGATTTCCTGGAGACAGTTCCTATTCATACGGACCGTAATATGAACGACTTCCGTTATCCGGTGCAGTATGTGTTGCGTCCTAACCTCGATTTTCGCGGTTTTTGTGGAAAGATTGCTTCCGGAGTCATCCGCAAGGGAGATGAAATCATGGCCCTTCCTTCGCGCAAGACATCGCGCGTGAAGAGTATCGTGACGTACGACGGGGAACTGGACGAAGCGTTTTGTCCGCAGTGCGTGACGATAACGCTGGAGGATGAGATAGACATTTCCCGCGGCGAGATGCTGGTACGTCCGGACAACCTGCCGCATGTGAACCGCCATTTTGAAACCATGCTCGTGTGGATGGACGAAGAACCGATGGACAGGAAAAAGCAATTCTTCCTGAAGCACAACACCAACACCACGCGTGCCACCATCGATACGCTCTGTTATCAGGTGGATGTAAATACGATGGAACATAAACCGGCCGACGGATTCCGGCTGAATGAAATCGGGCTGGTACATATCACGACGGCCAAGACTCTCTTTTTCGATGCCTACCGGGACAATCGTGCCACAGGATCGTTTATCCTTATTGACCCCATCACGAACAATACCAGTGCCGTGGGTATGATTGTGGCGCCTATTTCCGACAATGAAGCTCAGACGGAGGAGACTCCGGAACTGAATTTGCCCAAACTGGGCATCGGGCCGGAACATTACGAGGCTATCGAGAAGGCAGTGAAGGACTTGTCGCGTCAGGGATTGGCCGTACGGATAATAAAAGAATAATACACACAACAGAATCATGGGACTATTGGAATTTAGCAAATTGCCGGTGAATACACTTGTGGGCGCCGACTGGAACACGTTTCGAGAGATGGCGCGCGGACAGCAGATTGACCCAACGTATCGTAATAAGTATTATTTGACGAAAGGTGTATGCCGTTTGCTCAGTCTGCTGGTACCTTTCCAGAACAGGCGTTATGAGAAACTGCTGGCCGGCAAGCCGTTGGAGAACGACCCTGTCTTCATCCTCGGCCACTGGCGCAGCGGGACGACTTTCGTACACAATATTTTTGCGCAGGATAAGCATTTCGGATATACCACTACGTATCAGACGGTGTTTCCCCACCTGATGATGTTCGGACAGCCAATGTTCAAGAAGACAATGGGCTGGCTGATGCCGGACAAGCGGCCTACCGACAACATGGAACTGGCACCCGACCTGCCTCAGGAAGAGGAATTCGCCCTGTCGAACATGATGCCTTATTCCTATTATGACTTTTGGTTCTTTCCCAAGCGTATGCAGGAATACTGCGACAAATATCTCACGTTCGAGAAGATTACGCCGGAGGAACTGCAGGTGTTCAAGGATACGTTCCTGAAGCTGGTGAAGATTTCGCTTTGGAACACGGGTGGTACACAGTATCTGTCGAAAAACCCGCCCCACACCGGCCATGTGAAGGCTTTGGTGGAACTGTTCCCCAACGCCAAGTTCGTCTATCTGATGCGCAATCCTTACACCGTGTTCGAGAGTACGCGCAGTTTCTACACCAACACCATCCAGCCGTTGAAGTTGCAGGACTTCAGTGCGGAGGAAATAGAAAGCAATATCCTCGAATCTTACACGAAACTCTACCGTGCTTACGAGGAACAGAAGAAGTTCATTCCCGAAGGAAACCTTTTCGAGGTGAAGTTCGAAGCTTTCGAGACGGATGCGATGGAAACCACGCGCCGTATCTATCAGCAACTTCGGATTCCTGGTTTTGCCGAGGCCGAAGCCGCCATCCAGGCATACGTCGACAAGAAGAAAGGATATAAGAAGAATAAATACGAGTACAAGCCGCGTACAGTCCAGTTAGTCAACGAACATTGGGGATATGCCCTGAAGGACTGGGACTACGAGGTGCATTCCTGACGTCCGGCGGGAGCAGGGACGCTTTTCAGCATACGCCGCCTCCCGGCCGGTTATCCTCAGGGAACCGTGCGGGGAGACGTTTGGTTTATTAAAAAAGCAGACAGTATACATGGAACAATCAGAAGAACTTATCCTTATCCGCATCACCGGAGAAGACCGTCCCGGTTTGACATCTTCCGTGATGGGCGTGTTGGCGCGTTACGATGTTACGATTCTCGACATCGGACAGGCCGACATTCACAATACGCTCTCTTTGGGCGTGTTGATTCGTCTGACGGAGGAAAGCTCCGGTTTGGTGATGAAGAACCTTCTGTTCAAGGCATCGGAACTGGGAGTCGTCATCCGCTTTTATCCGGTGTCTGTGGAGGAATATGAACACTGGGTCGGCATGCAGGGAAAGAACCGTTATATCCTCACTTTGCTGGGTCGCAAATTGTCGGCCCGTCAGATTGAGGCCGTGTCCACGGTGCTGGCCGAACAGGGGCTGAACATCGATTCCATTCGCCGGTTGACGGGACGCATACCGTTGGATGAGAAAAAAGCAAACATACGCGCCTGCATCGAATTCTCTGTGCGGGGTACTCCTAAAGACCGTGCCGCCATGCAGGCCCGCTTGTTGCAATTGTCCGGTGAACTGGAGATGGATTTCTCTTTCCAACAGGATACGATGTACCGCCGTATGCGCCGGTTGATATGTTTCGATATGGACTCCACCCTGATAGAAACGGAGGTCATAGACGAACTGGCCGTGCGGGCCGGAGTGGGGGACCAGGTGAAGGCCATTACCGAACGCGCCATGCGCGGGGAGATTGATTTCAAGGAGAGTTTCACCGAACGGGTCGCTTTGCTCAAGGGGCTGGATGAGTCTGTGATGAAAGAGATTGCCGACAACCTGCCGATAACGGAGGGGGTGGACCGCCTGATGTACGTGCTGAAGCGCTATGGTTACAAGATAGCCATTCTTTCCGGCGGGTTCACTTATTTCGGGGAGTACCTGAAGAGCCGCTACGGCCTGGACTATGTCTATGCCAACGAACTGGAGATTGTGGACGGAAAACTGACCGGCCGATATGTGGGCGAAGTCGTGGACGGCCGCCGCAAGGCCGAACTGTTGAAGTTGATAGCGCAGGTGGAGAAAGTGGACATCGCACAGACCATCGCCGTGGGCGACGGGGCTAACGACTTGCCGATGCTTTCCGAGGCCGGATTGGGTATCGCGTTCCATGCTAAACCCCGTGTGGTGGCTAATGCCAAACAGTCTATCAACACCATCGGTTTGGACGGTGTCTTGTACTTCCTCGGTTTCAAGGATTCCTATCTGGACGAAAAGGGGCGTTTGTGACTTCTTTCGCGTTGAATATATGGGCTTGTTTTGTAGTATAGATTGACTATAAGTTATGAAAGAAATGTCGACCGCGCATGTGGCAATAGACCCTCACCGTTGTGTCGCGTGTTGGAAATGTGTGGATAAATGTCCGAAGAAAGTAATCGGGCGTGTAGGATTTCTGTGGCACAGACATGTGTCCTTCAAGGATGCCAGAGCTTGCATCGGTTGTAAACGATGTATCAGGACCTGTCCGAACGGAGTGTTTTCGGAGTTGTCCGGGCAGTCCCGCTCCTCCCGGGAAAAGACTTTTGGCTTTCGAGTGCAAAGGTGGTTGCCGGCGGTCTTTGTCGCATCAGCAGCCAGTGGCCTTGCCCTGCATATTGCCGGCCACGGTGCCGGGGTGGAGGCATGGCACTGCTGGGTGGCTATCCACATACTGGCGAGTGCGCTGTTTGTTGCCGGTGTCGCTTTCCATATCCGCTCTCGTTTGGTATGGTATAAGAACTTGTGCCGGAAAGGTATTGGCAGGAAGAACTTCGTAACCTTTTTCCTTTCTTTCGTTTGCCTGGCTGTCGTAGTGTCTGGCCTGGTGCTTTTGGCCGTGGAAGGTGCCAACACGCCTGCCGGGCTGTGGCATTATAAGGCTGGTCTGTTGCTGGTTCTTTTTTCCTGCCTTCACATCTTTCGCGTATGAAAGCCGGTTAGTATAGAACTATCCGGAGAATGTTATTGCAGTTGTCGTAATACCGTCATCCTAACTGCGATAATGTATTCATTCCAACTGAAATGAAACCATCAGGAATACTGTCTTGGGCACCTAAGGACAGCACTTCACTACCCCCAGTGGACAGCGCTTTACTACCTATAGTGGACAGCACTCCACTCGGCCAGTGAACAGCACTCCACTCGACAAGTGGACAGCACACGGCTCGGCATGGGAACCGCCTGCGGGAGGGAAGCCGCCTGCGGCCAGCGTCGTCCTCTCCCCTACACAGATGTTTGTCGAAAAATGCTTCAATGGTTCAAACTGTTTGATTTCCAGTGATAAATGGTTCAGCCATCCTTCAGCTTTCCTTCATTCATCCTTCAGTCTTTCCCCCTCCCTACACAGATGTTTGCGGAAAAAGGCTTCAATGCTTCAAACTATTTGATTGTCAGCGATAAATAGTTCAGCCATCCTTCAGTTTTTCCGCCCAATGGTTCAGCGGACGGCTGCTGTGGCGCGCCCCAACCGGCAATCCCTGAACCATTATTCGCTGATTTCCAGCGAGTCTGAACCATTGCTGAACCTTTTGTGAACCATTACTTATTGATATTCAGCGAGTCTGAACCATTGAAGCCTTTTTCCGCAAACATCTGTGTAGAGGGGGGATACGTTTGGAGGGTGCGCCATAAACCTTGGTTACGACGCACCCTCTGTTCCAACCGGCTCCTGTTTTCAGGGAGCCGTGGGGAGCCTTTCCGTTAATCCGCCCAGATGTTCCAGTTGCTTTCTTCCGAGCTCAGCACCTCGCCTTCCTTGTCGGCGTCTGTGCCTCCTATGATGGAGAGGGCCAGCATGGCCTCCACCTCCACGCGGTGGATTTCCGCCACCGGCCGAATGTATGTTTTCTTATTCATCATGCCTTTGTTTTTCATGTTTCACAATATTACTTGTTGTCATCTGACGGCCTTCTTTGCACCGTCCACCACATAGATTCCGCGTGGCAGTTCCTTCAGGGCGTCAGCCATGCGCACGTTCGAGCGCACCTTCACGCCCTCCTGCGTGTAGACGTCCACCCGCCTATCCGCGGTCGCACCCTCGATGCCGGTGGCCGCGTTGTCGGAGAATACGAAAGCCGTCACTTCGGCGGCGCTGCTTTCCCCGTCCGGCACCGACAGCCAGGCACGGTAGGCTCCCACGTAGGGTTCCTTACCTGCGGCCACGCGGTAGAAGCCGGTCACGCCGCCGTTGTTCTGCAGCACATACGTCCCGGCGACGGCCTGCACCGGCGCAAACGTGCCCGTCAGCCATCCGGCCGTGTACGTGTCCCCCTCGTTCGTCGCGATACCGCTGAAGCGGTACGTCCCGGGTTGTCCCTTTATGATATAGGGCGTGTTGGCCTGCAGCCAGTCGGATGTTTCCAATATGAGCGTGCGGTTGCCGTTGGCCGTCGCCTCCTTCGCCTGCGAAGTGGCATACGCCTCCACGCCCTCTGGCAGGGGTGCGTCGTATGGCAGCATAAGGGTGGCAAAGCCGGCCTCCGTGATGTGCAGTTCCACCGGCTGTACCTCCGAATGGGCATAGAGGTAGAACCCGGCGCGTTCCAGCACGCCGTCTCGCAGCACATCGGCCGAAAGGGCTATGTCCACATAGGGGTACAGCCCCGTCAGGCGGTACGTCCCCGTTTCGTCCGCCTCAATCGGCTTGCCTTCGTAATACAGCATCTGCACCACCGAACCGTCGTCCGCCGTCGGTTTCAGGCGGAATGACAGCTCGGTGTCTGTCTTCTCCAACGCATAGGCGATAGTCCCGATGGGAGCCAGCTCTATCAATTGCACGTTGCTATGCCAGCTGTGAATGTCTCCTCCCCATTTGTCTATCATGGGTTTATGGGCATAAATGTATTGAAGATTATTCCCATAGCCGAAACCTCTTAATTTCTTTAAAGACGAAGATAGAATCATTATCTCCTGTAATTTAGGACAGTACTTGAATGCCCCATCTCCGATAGTAGTCACCGAGTTAGGAATGTTGATGCTTGTCAGGCCGCTGCACCAAGAAAATGCCCCATCTCCGATGACTGTCACCGAGTTGGGAATATTGATGCTTGTCAGTCCGAAGCAATCGGAAAATGCAAAGTCTCCGATGGACGTCACCGAGTTAGAAATGTTGATGCTTGTTAGCCCGCGGCAATCCAAGAATGCATAGTATCCGATTTTTGTCACCGAGTTAGGAATGTCAACGCTTGTCAGTCCGCTGCAATAGGAGAATGCTTGGTCTCCGATGGATGTCACCGAGTTAGGAATGTTGACGCTTTTCAGCCCGTTGCAATTCTCGAATGCCCTGCTCCCGATGGCAATTACGGTATACCCGTTCGCCTCGGCGGGAATGATTACGTCACCGGAGATGGATTGAGATTGTTCACTTGCCACCTCGCAGGTCTTGGCCTCTTCGTCAAGGACGTTGTACTTCAATGTCTGCCTCTCGTAGGTGAATGTAAATTCCTGCGCCACTGCCGCGAGGTGCAGGCAGAGTAGGAGAGTGATGAGCGCAAAGGCTCGTTTCTTGATTTCTTTCATAAATGAATTGTTTTCTTTATCGCCCGCACAGGCTCCGGAGGACGGGAAGATTGTCGGTTGTGTCGCGGTGAGAGGCGGCGGTGCTGCCGGTGGGATATAAAAAAGGCGTGGAGCCGACTTTCTTATTCCTGAATTGAAGGTTCTGGACTACCCGATTAAATGGAATACAGTCAAGCCCACGCTTCATCGCGCGGGCGTTATAGACTTATTGCTCTCATTTAATCAAAGAATTGTCCAGATTCTCAATCCAAAAAAGCAAAAAGCTAACGCTCTTTTATATATGTCTCTCGTGAAATACGGTTCTTTTACGGCATAGGCAAATAGGTTGTTGGTTTGGACGCAAAGATAAGTATTTCCTGCAACAAACAGGGAACGGCGGCCGCTTTTTTTTCGTCCGCATGCAGGAAGCCTCGCCGTCTTTTATCCGCAGCGTTCCCTCCCGTATAGAATGGGAGAGGGGAGAAGGGCGCAAAAAGTGGGGCATAAAAAAATCGCCCGGAAGTCGGATGTGGAACTTCCGGGGCTGAGGCTACCGCATTCCCTGTTGAGGATATGGCTCCTTGTGCGGGTTTAGTTGTTGAAGTAGTAAATGAAGATGGCGATGCCCTCCAAGGCTTTCTTGCCGGTTTCTTCGATTTCGATGGAGAATTTGATTTCCGCCTTGACGGCGCCGCGCAGGTTGGTCAGTGTCTGCAACTTCGTGACGAGGCGTACGCTGTTGCCCGTCAGCACCGGCTGGCCGAACTTCATCTTGTCGATACCGTAGTTGATCATCATCTTCAGGTTGTTCACCTCGATAATCTGGTTCCACAGGTACGGCAGCAGGGAGAGGGTGAGATAGCCGTGGGCGATGGTGCTCTTGAACGGGCTTTCGACAGCGGCGCGGGCGGCGTCCACATGAATCCACTGGTGGTCCAGCGTGGCGTCGGCAAAGAGGTTGATGCGCTCCTGGTCCACCTTCAGATAGTCTGAAACTCCGATTTGCTGGCCTACATATTTTTCGAATTCTTCGTAGGAATTGATAATGACCTTATCCATTGTGTGTGATTTATGTTATTATATTCCTGACAAAAGTACGGTTTTTCCTTTAGAAAACCTATGTTTGGCGGAGGTTTTATCATGTGCGGGGGCGTTTCCCCCTTTCTTTTTTGGTCCCGTTGCTGCGGTCGTACGGCGAAAAACATTATCTTTGCAGGTACATTGACCCATGTAATGTTGTTTTGGATATGAAACCTATTTTCATTGCCGGTCCCTGCGTGATAGAGTCAGCCGATGTGCTGGACGAGGTGGCGCGGGAGCTGGTGCGCCTGAAAGACAAATATAATGTAGAGATTATCTTCAAATCCTCTTTTGACAAAGCCAACCGGACTTCCATTCATTCTTACCGGGGACCGGGACTGGAAAAAGGGCTGGCCATGCTGGCCGACGTGCGCGACCGTCACGGGCTGAAACTCCTGACGGACATCCACGAGAGCGGGCAGGCGGCTCCGGCCGGCGAGGTGGTGGACGTGCTGCAGATTCCGGCTTTTCTCTGCCGGCAGACAGACTTGCTGGTGGCGGCCGCCCGGACGGGAAAGGTGGTGAACATCAAGAAGGCCCAGTTCCTGTCGGGGTTGGATATGCAGTATCCTGTGGAGAAGGTACGCGAGGCTGGCGGTACGGACGTATGGCTCACGGAGCGTGGTAATGTGTACGGGTATAACAACCTGGCCGTGGACTTCCGCAACCTGTCGGACATGCGGCTGTTTACGGACAGGGTCATCATGGACTGCACACATTCGGTGCAACGGCCGGGAGCGGCCGGGGGCAAGACGGGCGGCGACCGCACCTTTGTTCCGGCCATGGCATTGGCCGCCAAGGCTTTTGGTGCCACGGGCTATTTCTTTGAAGTGCATCCGGAGCCGGACAAAGCTCTTAGCGACGGGCCGAATATGTTGTATCTGAGTGATTTGGAAAAAGTAATTGCTTCGTTGTTATGAGTACGGTAAGAGATGTGGCTGTGAAGTGTTTCAGAGACGAGGCACAGGCTATTCTGGATCTGATACCCTTGCTGGACGAGAATTTCGACAATACGGTGGAATTGATACGGAACTGCAAGGGAAAGGTGATTGTCACGGGAGTTGGTAAGAGCGGGCATATCGGGGCCAAGATGGCCGCCACGCTTTCGAGCACGGGGACGCCGGCTTTCTTTGTCAATCCTCTCGATGTCTTTCACGGTGACTTGGGAGTCATGACGCCCGACGATGTGGTGGTGGCCATATCCAATTCAGGCCAGACGGACGAACTCCTGCGTTTTGTGCCCTACCTGTTGGAGCACCGTATACCGCTGGTAGGTATTTCCGGGCATCCCGATTCGCTGTTGGGCAAGTATGCCACTTATCATCTCAATACCCGTGTCTCGCATGAGGCCTGTCCGCTCAATTTGGCTCCCACCTCGTCCACGACGGCCACGCTGGCCATGGGCGATGCGCTGGCCTGTGCCCTCATGGAGGTGCGGAAGTTTCAGGCTATCAACTTTGCACAGTTCCACCCCGGCGGTTCCTTAGGCAAACGGTTGCTGACAACCGCGCGGGATGTTATGCGTAGTACCGATCTGCCGGTCATTTCGCCGGACATGCGTCTGGGCGAGGCCATTATTCATGTGAGCAAGGGCAAGTTGGGATTGTGTGTGGCCGTGGAGGATGGAAAGATAGCAGGATTGATAACGGACGGCGATGTGCGCAGGGCTATGGAGAGTTTGCAGGACAAATTTTTCAACGTGTCGGTGCGGCAGGTGATGACGAAAGCTCCTAAGTGCGTGTCGCCGGCGACCAAGATAGACCAGATACAGCGTATCATGCACATGAACAAAATCCATACGGTGCTGGTCAAGGACGGCAACGACCGGTTGCTGGGGGTAGTGGATCATTTCAGTTGTATGTTGTAAACTGCCGGATTCATGGCTTTATGAAGACGTTGAACAGATGTGTCTGTCTGCTGGTTCTTTTAACCGTCAGGGTGTCTGCCTTCGGAGCGCGCGTTCCGGTATGTCGGAGCGATTCGGCCACGGTGCGGGATTTGCGGAGGCTGGGCGTACGCTTTTCGGACAACAATCGGTTGGTGTTGCTGGAGAGCGGGGGCGAAAAGTTCGGAGACATGTTCCGTGCCATCCGTCAGGCTAAGCGGTTTGTGCATCTGGAATACTTTAATTTCCGCAACGATTCAGTGGGAGGAGAATTGTTCCGCCTGCTGGCGGAAAAAGCTGCGCAGGGAGTGAAGGTGCGCGCTTTGTACGACGGTTATGGGAACAGCAGCAATAATAGACCTGTCGACGATGGGTATCTGAAAGCCATACGGAAGGCCGGTGTGGAGATATACGGTTTCGACCCTGTGGTTTTCCCCTGGATAAATCATGCTTACCACAGAGACCACCGCAAGATTGTGGTGGTTGACGGGGAATTGGTGTATACCGGCGGGATGAATGTAGCCGATTATTATATCCACGGGAAACCGGAGTTCGGCCCCTGGAGGGACATGCACATGCGTATCGAAGGGGATGCCGTGACGGAATACGAGCGTATCTTCCGGCAAATGTGGGCTTTGAATACGGGCGAATGGTTGGACGGGGCGGAGTATTATCCCGGGTGCCGTGATGCTTTGCAGTTGTTCGAGGGACTGAAACAGGATACCTGCGCCACGGCGGGGCATAAGCTGATAGGTGTTGTGGACCGCATTCCTCTCACGCAGCCCAAGGTGATGCGGCAGGCCTATGTGGCCGCCATAGACAATGCCACGCGGCATATACAGATTGTCAATCCCTATCTGACGCTGGTGAAGAGCGTGCGGCAGGCTCTCTATCGTGCCATAAGGCGTGGCGTGCGGGTGGAGATTATGGTGTCCACCAAGTCGGACATTCCCGTGACGCCGGATGTCGTGGCTTATCGGATGAACAAGCTGATGAGGCGCGGGGCGGAAGTTTATTTCTACGAAACGGGATTCCATCACACGAAAGTGATGATGGTGGACGGTCTGTTCTGCACAGTGGGATCCGCCAATCTGAACAGCCGCAGTCTCAGCTACGACTACGAGGTGAACGCCTTTGTCATGGACCGGGAGACCACGATGCAGTTGCAACGGATATTTGAACGTGATAGGGCGGACTGTACGCGTCTGACTCGTGAGAACTGGAAAGAGCGGCGGACAGGAAAGGAACGCTTCAAGGGATGGCTGTTCCATTTCCTCTCACCGTTTATTTGAGGCGGTCTGCGGAGGATTGTTCCGCGAAGCCCGTGTTTACGATTCCAAGAATATGATGTCTCCCATCAGGTCGATGTCATTTTCATCGATGCCCCATTCCAGCAGTTCTTTCCGGTCGTTGTAGAACGGAATCAGCGCGTTTCCGGACTCCTTTCTATTGCCGTTATACAACTCGATGTATTTTCTGTAAAATGCGACGGCGTCTTCCGTCTTTCCCAATGTCCAGGCCGTGTGTCCGGCGTTGAGATAGTCTTCCCACCGGGCTTTTCCGTTTCCGATGATGCGTGCGTAGTATTTTTCTGCCTGTGCCGTCTTGTGCTGTTTCAGGAGACACCAGGCTATGGCACGGGAGGCCGCCCACACTTTCTCGCCCATGAACTCCAGTTTATAGAAACGGTTGGCCGCCTCTTCGAAGAGTCCGGCCTGCATCATGCACAGTCCCGTTTCCTGTAGAACCTTGACGTTGTCGGGCTCCATGCTCTCCAGTTTCAGCATGCATTCCATTTCCTTGTCCGGCAGGTTCAGGTCAGCATAACACAAGCGCAGTTGGTTATACAGCCATTTGCTGTCGGGTTCCAGTAGGTCGGCTTGCTGGTAGTTCAGCAGAGCCTTTTCCGGCTGTTTGTTTTTCTGGTAGCAATATCCCAGTTTGCAAAGCACTTCGGCCGTGACGCATTCCGTCTTTATGTATTCTTCCCAGTAAACCGCCGCATCCTTGTAGTAACCGAGTTTCATCAGGAAGTTTCCCATTTCTCGGATGTATTCCGTGTTCCATACCAGTTCTTTCAGCGGCGGATAATTGCTGAAGAGCGGGTCGAGCGAAAACACGTCGGTAAACTCCTTGCGTTGTGGGTGGAGTTTGAAAAAGCGGTACATGTCCTCGAAATACCGTTTGTACAGCCGGGCCGGTGGAAGAAGTTTCCTATAGTGCGGTATGTCCTCTACAGTGTGGCCGCTCTCTTCCATTTTTCCTGCTATCTGCGTAAAAATCAGGTCCCGCTGTTGTTGAGGCATCTGTTGTAACATGAGGCTGAGGGAATAACAGTCCGAGTTGCAGTAGCCTGAATATCTCAACAGGGCGTTGAGGCTTCTGGTCATGAATCCGTTATTGTCTTGAAAGAGCTGGCTCACTTCCCGTCTGTGTTCATCGAAAGGCCAGAACCAGTTAGCCGGCAGACTGAAGAACGGGAATTTTTTCAGGGAAGAGAATGTGCCCAGATTGATGTCTATGCCTTCCTCGCTCATCTTCATGAATTCCTGCATGTTGCGTGCCAGACGCTCCTCCTCTTTCCGGCTCTGTTCGTCGCTTTTTCCGTTCAGGGCATCCATGAGGTCTGCATCCACCTCCTCGAATCCCATTCGGGTGCGTTGGAAGTGTTTGCTTCCTAACAGGTCCGGAAGAATATCCTCCTTCATTTTCTTGTCAGCCCGTACGGCTTCCAGACTGATGTACCATTGCTTTTGGATGAGAGTCAATTCGTGCCTGACGGTGGGATTGTCTTTCAGCAGCGAGATGCCTTTCAGCAACTCCTTATGGAGAGTCAGCTGGCGGGAGTGACCGATGCAAGTCCATACAAGACCGGTGAGCGCACGCACCCGCAGTTCTGGTATTTCCGATTCGCACAGTTGCAGAAGGACGGTCGCTTTATTCGCATCGAAACATGTCCATAGGCTGAGGAACAGAGCGGACAATGTCAGTTCACCGGCTGTCACCGGTAGCCGTTCCAGCCCTTTGGCCAACGCCTGCATTTCATCCGTATGAAGGAACTCTCCAGTGGCAAACGCGTTGAACAGCCGAATATGCCATTCCTCCCGTTCGCTTTCCAGTTCCCTCTCTCCTGTGCCGGGCATGCTATTACCGGTACTTTGGGCGATTTCGACAAGACGTACCGATGCCTCGGCGACGAGGGTGGCCGGGTGGTTGCGCAAGGGATCGTTCTGCATCTGCCTCAGTAGCGGGGCAATCATTCCGTTGCCGTATTTCAGAAGCGAGGAACGATAAATCTGTTCCAGCAACGCGAAGGCGCGCAGAATGATGCGGCGGTGTATCTCCCGCCGCTGCGGGTCGTTTCCACCGCGGCTCATGAAGTCGAGCAACAAGCGGTAGTCCGTCTGCAGGTTATCCAGCTCGGCCGTGTCAGGAGCGGGGGTATCCAGATAAAGCATGGCCCTGATACAGGTCAGAGCATCGGAGACCTTCCTTTGCAGGAGTGCCTCCCGTGCATCGCGGTATAGGGTTGAATAAGTGTCAGCGTCCATGGTTAAGGTCGGGTGATAAATGTGTTGAGAAACAGAGTATCTCCTGTGTAATTCTTGTTTACCAGCTTGCGGCGGTGGAGCCAGGCGACCACGGTATCAGTCTGTTCTTCGGACGGGCGTTTCAGGGTGCGGAAATGCAACTGCAACGGGTGCAGACTGTCTGTCACCTCGTTCTGCAGACGGCAGACAGAAGACAACAGACGGCGTATGTCATCGCCTGCGGGTGCGGAGTTCATCATCTCTACAGCCCGGTCATACCCTTCAAGCAACAGGCACGTCTGTGCGGCGCGATTGCTGTCTGTGGCCGCCCGGTACGTAATCATCAATCCGGTCAGGTTCATTCCTGTCTGTCGGCTTCCATAGATGCTCCGGTGGCCGGCCATGCGCGCTCTCGTTGCGTATGGCTCGGGTAGGAAAGCCGCGTCCAGCATGTCGTTGCACAACATGTTCGTACGCAGTATAATGTCATTTACCTGCGGTTTGAACACATCCATGCCGCCCAGATGCAGACTGTCGGAGAAACGGTCGGTGAGAAAGTCGCACAAGCCGTTGCGGGAAATTCCTATCATGCTGTTTTTCAGCTGTGTCAGCTTTTTGATTCGTTTACTTTTGCTGGTAATCAGTTCGTCGCCTCCGTCTGTCTGCGCTATCACATACAGACCTGTTCCGCCGCCTTGCAGGGCAGCTGCTTTGACCAGATCTGTATAAGATAGTTCCGCATGGCCTCTTTGAAATGCCGTATCGCAATCCATCTGCGAGTTGAATGTCAGCAATCTGACTTCCAGCCCGAGTGTCTGGTATATGTCGTGTTCCTTAGCATAATAGAACGGCAGGCAGTCCAGCGTCGGCATCAGAGCCACCTTCAGGGAGGTGGAATCTTGCACGGACTGTTGTTCGTTGTCCGGCGTTGTCTGCTCTTTTTCCGGCATACAAGCCGCCATCGTTCCGGCCAGTAACAGCAGAATCAATCTCTTCATGCTTGTTTTCTTTATAAATCGATAAGGGCAACCCGTATTCACAAGTCGCCCTTATCTTTATTTCAGCTGTTTGTCACTCGGATTATTAGCCTTTGATGGCTGCGATACCGGGCAGGACCTTACCTTCGATGGCTTCCAGCAGGGCGCCGCCGCCGGTTGAGATGTAAGACACCTTGTCTGCCATGCCGAACTTGTTGATGCAAGCTACGGAGTCGCCGCCGCCGATCAAAGAGAACGCTCCGTTAGCCGTAGCTTCTGCAATGGCATCTGCAATGGCCTTGGAACCACCTGTGAAGTTGTCGAATTCGAACACGCCGGCCGGACCGTTCCATAGGATGGTCTTGGCGTCCTTGATGGCTTCAGCGAACAATTTGCGCGTTTCGGGACCGGCATCCAAGCCTTCCCAGCCTTCGGGAATGTTGTTGGCCGGAACGATTTGCGTATTAGCGTCGTTGGAGAAATCATCGGCAGCTACGCAGTCTATGCCCAATACTAAATTCACGCCTTTGGCCTTTGCCTTTGCAATGATGTCCAGCGCCAGGTCGAGTTTGTCCTCTTCGCAGATGGATTTACCTACCGTACCGCCCTGTGCCTTGGCGAACGTATATGTCATACCGCCGCACAGAATCAGGTTGTCCACTTTGTCCATCAGGTTTTCGATAATACCGATTTTTGTAGAAACCTTCGAACCGCCCATGATGGCTGTGAACGGACGCTTGATGTTGCCCAATACATTGTCTACGGCTTGTACTTCCTTCTCCATCAGATAGCCCAGCATCTTGTTGTCTGCATCGAAATAGTCGGCGATGACAGCTGTGGAGGCATGTTTGCGGTGAGCTGTTCCGAATGCATCGTTCACATAGCAGTCCGCATAGGAAGCCAATGTTTTGGCAAACTCTTTCTGAGAAGCCTTCATGGCGTTCTTGGCCTCGTTGTATGCAGGGTCTTCCTTGTCGATTCCGACGGGCTTCCCTTCTTCTTCGGGATAAAAACGCAGGTTTTCCAGCAATAGCACTTCACCGTCCTTCAGGGCAGCGGCAGCTTCGGCAGCTTTGGCGCAGTCGGGAGCGAATTTCACTGTCACACCCAGCTTTTCCGATACGGCGTCTACAATCTGGCTCAGGGAATACTTGGCATTCACCTTGCCTTTGGGTTTGCCCATGTGGGACATGATGATGAGAGAGCCGCCGTCGGCCAGAATCTTTTTCAATGTAGGCAGGGCACCACGGATACGTGTGTCATCCGTAATCTTTCCGTTATCATCCAGAGGTACATTGAAATCCACGCGTACGATTGCCTTTTTGCCGGCAAACTTGTAATTGTCGATAGTCATATTCGTTTTAATTTTAAAAGGTAACAACACTTTTTTCTGATTGCTGCAAAGTTACAATTTTTGTCTTAAAAGACAAGCGATTTAAGAGTGAAGAATAAAAAAACAGTCAAGGGACCATCCGGTTCACGCGGTGTCTGCACCAGACCTGCAGTCCGCATGTGTCGCATTTGGGGTTACGGGCGGTACAAGTGTATCGTCCGTGCAGGATCAGCCAGTGGTGGGCGATGGGAATCTGCGCTTCGGGGATGTTGCGGAGCAGTTCTTTCTCCACGCTGAGCGGGGTGGTGCAGTTGTCGGACACCAGTCCCAGCCGGTGGCTTACACGGAACACATGCGTGTCCACGGCCATGGCGGCCTTGTCGAAAACAACGGACTGGATGACGTTGGCGGTCTTGCGCCCCACGCCCGGCAGTCGCACGAGTTCTTCCAGGGTAGACGGAATCTGCCCTCCGAAATCCTTTGTCAGCATGCGAGCCATACCGGCCAGATGCCTGGATTTGTTGTTGGGATAGCTCACGCTACGGATATATTCAAACAGGGCCTCAGGGGTGGCTTCCGCCATGGTTTCAGGCGTGGGAAAGGCTTCAAACAGGGCGGGAGTGACAAGGTTCACTCGTTTGTCCGTACATTGGGCGGACAGTATGACGGCCACCAGCAGTTGGAACGGGTTTTCGTAATGCAACTCGGTTTCGGCCACCGGCATGCTTGTCTGGAAGTAGTTCAGTACATGCTTGTATAATTCTTTCTTGGTCATGAGATATTTCCGGGTTATGGGCGCAAAAGTAATGAAAAAAAGAGTATATTTGTCCCGTAGAACCAACAAAATATCCTGTATATGAAGAATATTCTTTCATGGGCTTTGTACCTGCTGGCAGTTTGCGGAGCACAAGCTCGGGACTTCGACACGTATTTCACAGACCGTACGTTGCGGCTGGATTATGCTTTTGCGGGCACGAACCGCGTGCAGGAACTTTCCGTTCTGGGCCTGACCGTGCAGGACGGCTGGGCCGGCCGGCGTACCCGCCTGGACGAGCTTCCGCTGACGGGAAACGGTCAGATTGTCGTGTGCGATGCGGCGACGGGCGACACGCTGTACCGTCATTCTTTCTCAAGCCTGTTTCAGGAATGGCAGTCGACGGAGGAAGCGACGCGGGTGCGCCGTTCCTTCGAGAACTGTTTCCTCGTTCCCATGCCGAAGCAACCGGTGGATATCACCGTGACGCTCACGGATACGCACAACCGCGAGACCGCGAGGCTCGTGCACAGAGTGAACCCGGAAGACATACTCATCCGCCGTATCGGCGATCGTCCGACGACGCATAAATATATCCACAAGGGAGGCGGGGTGGACCGTTGCATCGACGTGGCCTTGCTGGCCGAAGGTTATGCTGAATCCGAGACGGACCGTTTTTATGTCGACTGCGAGACGGCGGTGGAAGCCATATTCAGCCACGAACCGTTCCGATCTCTCCGCGACCGTTTCAATTTTGTGGCCGTGGCGGCTCCGTCGGAAGACTGCGGTGTGAGCATTCCCGGCAAAGGCGTATGGAAACGCACGGCGGTGGGGTCGCATTTCAACACGTTCTATTCCGACCGTTATCTGACGACTTCGCGCCTGGTCGACATGCACAACCTTCTGGCTGGTATACCTTATGAACATATCATCGTGCTGGCCAATACAGAGAACTACGGTGGTGGCGGCATCTACAATTCTTATACGCTGACTTCCTCCCGCCATGCCACGTTCCGGCCTGTGGTAGTCCATGAGTTCGGTCATAGTTTCGGCGGACTGGCCGATGAATACTTCTACGACGACCAGTATGAGGAAATGTATCCCGCTGACACGGAACCGTGGGAACAGAATATCACGACGCTCAAGGATTTCGCTTCCAAATGGCAGGATATGCTGCCGCAGGGAACGCCCGTTCCAACGCCCGTGGATCCGGTGCGCGACGCTTATACGGCGTTGGGTGTCTACGAGGGAGCCGGTTATCAGAGCAAAGGCGTCTACCGCCCGACACCGGAGTGTCGTATGAAAATCAATGAAGCTCCCGTTTTCTGTCCCGTTTGCCAACGTGCGCTCGAGCGTTTCATCCGCTTTTATACGGAGTAGGGAGCATGATGTACACCCTGAGGACGGAAGACAGAAACCGAGCGGTGACTCTCAGTATGTTACTTTGTCCGTCTTGTCGGTCCAATCCTGAAAAGCCTTCAGGGCTTCGCTGGCGAGCAGGGTTTCGGAATGCAGGCGACGTTTGTCGGGCTTCAGTTCCAGTTCTTTGTAGATGAACGAATCATCGAAACCGGCGGCTGCGGCATCGTTCTTGTCGTTGCCGTAATACATTCTGTCCAGATGCGCCCAGTAGATGGCTCCCAGGCACATGGGGCAAGGTTCGCACGACGTATAGATTTCGCATCCGCTCAGGTCGAATGTCCCCAGTTTGCGGCAGGCTTCCCGGATGGCACTCACTTCCGCATGGGCCGTGGGGTCATGGATCGCTGTCACGCGGTTCACTCCCGTAGAGATGATTACGGCTCAGTCGAAAATTAGTGTGGACAAAGATTTTTCATAATCGGAAGTTATTGC
>CAMWUI010000036.1 GCA_947177395.1 uncultured Paraprevotella sp. | reverse complement strand
CGTTGCCGATGGCCTGAAGCATCGGTTTGTCGTATTCGTCTATCAGGATGACCACGCGCTGGCCCGTCCGGGCGAAAGCCTGTTCTATCACGTATGTGAATCGCTCCTCCAACACGCGGTCTTTTTTCTCATCGCCGTAAACCGCCTCCCATTTTTCCAAATATTCGTTCAGGATGCCGGGCAGCGCGTCCGCATCCTTATAATTGCGGGTGTTCAGGTCTAAGTGCAGGATGGGATACGCCTCCCATTTCTGTTCTAATGCGGAGATGGCAAGTCCCTCGAACAGTTCGCGCTTGCCCTCAAAGTAGGCATGCAGCGTGGAGAGCAACAGGCTCTTGCCGAAGCGGCGAGGACGAGACAGGAAGTAATAACTGCCCGTTGTGGCGAGCTTGTACACAAAGGTAGTCTTATCTACGTAAAGATAGCCGTCCTTGCGGATTTTCTCGAAGTTCTGTATGCCGATGGGGAGATTCTGCAATGCCATGTTCCTTGGTTTTAATGTACAAGGCAAAGATAACGGTTATTTCTGAAAACACATTCTTATTGGCGGAATTTGTTATGTATCAAGCGGGAAAAGGCGGGTTTTAGTGCGTCCCCGAGAGGGACGCACTAAATAATCAAATCAATCGGATGCGCTACGCTTTATTCTGCGACAGGCCGAACAGAGAAACCGTAGTAGCGAACGATGTTGTGCAGGAACCTGCTGCCGCCGTCGAAGCCGAGGTAGTAAGCGCTGCTGCTGTAGCTCTCGTTCAACGAAGCCGACCAGTAGAGACCGACCGAGCCACTGCTGTCGACAATCTCGTCCCAACGGCTGCCAGCCGCGGGCAAGAAAATACTATTACCGTTAGACTCTGAAGTAACGACATAACCCTTCACGCCGTTTTGGGTAGTCCATCTCCAAAAGCAGTTGTTTATAAGTTCGTTGAGCTCTTTTGAAGTCGGCATACGCCAGCTACCGCCCCATTTCACATGGGCCACATCGTCTCCGGGTTCCAACACGGTCTTGTTGTCGACTGTACCAGAATAACTCTCCGTGCAATATTTGGTCATAGAGTCATTTGAGCCCTTGCAGTATTTGTAAGTACTAAAATCGTAATTGCTTTTCTCTTCCGTCTCGCCCCAAGCGTAGTAACCGCCGTATTCTTCGGGAGAACTTGCACCCACATTACAGGTAGCCCATTTCACACTCAGGCCGAGGTCGACAGCCTTATGACCGTTCACAACAGTGGTACCGGTATTCCCCTCATCTTCTTTCCCCTCGCCTTCGCCATTGCCATCATCGTTGCCATCATTTTCATCACCCTGCCCCTTATCATCCCCCGTACCCGGAACGGTAACTTCAGACAACGTCTCTTCATCATCGCCACCGCAGGACGTCAGTGACAAACCGCACACCCCAAAGAACAGAAGCAGGGTCGCACATAGATAATTTTTTTTCATATAAAAATGTTTTTAATATTAAAAAATCACAATATGTTGCAAATATAAGAATACATTAGCATTTTACCCCCCCCGAATCTTAAATTTCGTTAATACGGCTGATTAAATGAGATTATCTAAGGGCAATAGCAAATCTGTGGGGATTCAGAGCTGTCCGTTTAATAAACAGGAATTCAGACAGAGAATTATCCGGAGGCTGTTATTACAGTTGTCGTAAGGTCGTCATACTAACTAAAATGACATGTTCATTCTAACTGGAATGGCATATCCATTCTAACTGGAATGACATGTTCATTCTAACTGAAATAAGATCATCAGGAATACAATCCTTAGGGGAAGCGGACAGTGCTCCATACCCATAATGGACAGCATACGGCGCGCCACGGGAATCGCCTGCGGGAGGGAAGGCCGCGGAAGTCACCGCCGCCCCTCCCAGCAAATTTATATGGGAAAAGAGAAGCGGAACGATAGGATTGTCGTATTTTTGCAGAAATTTCGAAAAACAGGAAATGGAAACGAAGGACACATTTTACATGCAGAAAGCCTTAGAAGAAGCACAACGGGCTTACGAGCAAGATGAGATTCCGGTAGGAGCCGTCGTTGTGTGCGGAGACCGCATCATCGCGCGGGGGCACAATCTGACGGAAACACTGAATGACGTCACCGCCCATGCCGAAATGCAGGCAATCACCGCCGCCGCCAACTATTTGGGCGGGAAATATCTGACGGAATGCACATTATATGTCACGCTGGAACCTTGCGCCATGTGTGCCGGAGCCATCGGATGGGCACAAGTCAGGCGCCTTGTCTATGGGGCAATGGATGAGAAAAAAGGCTACCATCTGCTGGCACCCGACGCCCTGCACCCCAAGACGGAAGTAACAGGCGGCATAGAAGCAGACAAAGCGGAAAAACTGCTGAAGGATTTTTTCAGAAAGAAACGATTAACGAACAACCACGGAACGCTTTGACAAAAATGTTTTTTAAAAAAGGTCGGACATCCGACCTTTTTTCGTATATTTGCATTACCTTCTTGTAGAAAGTCGGGAGTGCCCGGCACGCATTGGAAGGTATATTCGGAAGACGTTTACTTAGCGTCTGTTGCTGGACTTTCAAACTTCGCAACTTTGACCACTCAGCAGAACAGATGGCAACGAGACGTCCATGGGATATGTATACACGACCAGCTTCCTCATGGAAGCAGGTGTTTTCACATACATATCGGCGTGGGCTTTCTGCGTTGTCCGTTCACTGGGGAGGGCAATGCGAAGGCCTGAAAGTCTAAACGGGCAACAAGTAAGAGACCCACGTCTTTTCGTATCCATAAACAGACACAAAAACTTGTCAGAGGGTCAGACCAAACCTAACACTGAAAAGCATGCACTTCGGCAAGACATTACAAAAGATACTCCGCGAACAAGGCCGCTCCGTCACTTGGTTTGCTAACCAATTGTGTTGCACGCGCCCCAACGTATACAAACTATTTCAAAAGGAAAGTGTGGATACTGTTTTGGTCTACCGTATCTCCAAGATTCTGCAGTACGACTTTTTCAAAAAGATGTCGGAAGACTACCAAACAAACGAACACCAGCCATAAATTAAGAAGAAAAAACATTTCCGATACAAAAACAGGAAAAAGCAACATCCATCCGGACTGTCTCCAAAAAGGAGACAAATCCGACAATTTATCGACAACACTTTTACAAATTTTCTTTATCTATTTCTTCATACCTTTGCAAAAATCCATTAATAACACTTAATTTTTGATTCGTTATGAAGAAGAATTTATCCTTTTCGGTTGCAATCCTGTTGCTTTCCGGAAGTCTTGCATTTACATCATGCAAAAGCAAACAACCGATAGCCCAACCTTACCCCAACTACACGACATCGCCCAATTCTGCAGCTGCACCACGGCAACAACAAAGAGTTGAAGAAGAAATCGATGAATGCGAAAAGGAATCCATGAAAATAGAAGGAGACCTGCTGAGAGCATACGGTTCCGCCATCGACTATGACAAGGATTTTGCACGGCAGATAGCCGTCACCAACGCAAAAGCACAAATGGCTTCAGACATTCAGGCTCTCGTAACAAACATAATGAAAAACTATCGCGGTACAACAAGAAAAGACCAAACGCAGACATCAAGCTCCGATACGCAGCAAGATATCACATCCATTGCGGAAGAAGTCATCACACGGACTTCCGTCATTTGCTCAAAACGTTACAAATTAGCCGATGGGAGATACGAATGTTCCGTATGCATCAGTATGATTAAATCCATGGAAGAAGAGGTAGGCGGCGCCGTCCTGACGGACGATCAGAAAGCCGGTGTACAGTTCGAAGCCGAACAATTCCGCAAAGCATATCAGGAAGAACTTGCACGTTACAGAACAAAAAAGGAACAACAATAAGCCAAACGCAGGATGATACGAAAATTTTTATTCAGCCTTATCTGCATTCTGGCAGGGCTGTCATACACGGCGCAAGCCCAAAAGTCAGAACACATCAAACCTCAATGGCTTACAAAGAAACTACCCGAAAGCAAGTCCGGGACATACTTTTTCCTCAATGCCGAGGGCATGGGAGCTTCACTCGAGGCTGCGCGACAAATGGCTTTGGTCAACCTCTCCACCCGTCTGGAACATGAACGAGGATTGGTCGTGTCGAGCACTGTCAGTAGCGGTTCCACACAACACCGAAGCGCACAAGGTGATAGTTACACCAGCCATCGGGATTTTTCCATGACCGCCACGGAAAAAGGAAAGACCATCTCCATAAACTGCCGGGTAATCGACGAGTACTGGGAATGCAAAGGAGGAACATATACCTGCCATGTATTGTACACCATAGCCAACCAGAATATGACAGATACCGGAAGTTACGATGACCGTATCTCTCTCACCACCTCATATGGAGCACACGGTCTCGTACGCTCCATCATTCCCGGATGGGGGCAGATCTACAAGGGTAGCACGACTAAAGGTGCGTGCATTCTCGCAGGAGAAGCCGTGTGCGTGGCCGGAATCATCGTATGCGAAAACCAACGGGCCTCCTATCACAAGAAAATGTTGGAGCAACCCAAATTCGCACAGACCTACAACACGAAATCTGACAACTGGGAAAACGGGCGAAACATCTGTATCGGGGCCGCCGCCGCACTTTACGTATACAACTTGATTGATGCAGTCGCGGCAAAAGGAGCCAAAAGAGTCGTAGTAAAAAAATCACGCCCACAGTTTGCCCTATACCCCATAGCTGACATGGAACATACCGGAGTGGCCTTGTCCATGAAATTCTAAACACTAACATATTTTAATGTAATATAATTACAATGAAAAAGATTCTTTCCATTATTTCCTGCATAGCAGGATTACTTGTCCTTAGCAACTGTGCAAAAGACGAAGAAATTACCACTGGAACCATCAGCGGTTTGGTTAGCGACGTGACAAACTCCAACACAGCCATTGCAGGAGCCACCGTAACCCTCAGTCCGTTGGGTCTGTCTAAAACTACCGGCTCAAACGGCAGGTATGAATTTACCGATATAACACCGGGTACTTATACGATTTCCGTAAGTGCCAATAATTACCAGACAGATACGAAATCCATCACAGTTTATGCAGGACAAGTTGTTACCGCAGACTTTCAGTTGGGTGCCACGTCTACACCGATTACGATTGAACCGATGACGCTCAGTTTCGGCCCAAGCAACGAAACGCTCACATTTACTCTGACGAACCACAGCAACCGTACCCTGCAATACAGCATTTCCGGTTATCCGGCTTATCTGACAGTAACGCCAAGTTCCGCACAAGTAGCAGCTAAAGGGAAACAAACCATTACCGTAAAGGTGAATCGGGGTGCCATCACATCTGATACCAGCACGCAATTGACAGTCAACGTGGGCAATGATTCCTATCCCGTCTATATCAACATCAATTCTCAGGATCTGACATCCAAAATGGTTATAACCCCGTCTACACTGAACTTCGGAACAGCATATACGACCCTGCAGTTTTCCGTAAGGAACGCAGGCACTGGCGGCGACCTTATCTGGAACATCTCCACCCCTACCGAGGCATGCCTCAGCGTATCGCCCAGCCAAGGCGTGACTGCAATAGGCAATTCGACTCCCGTAACCGTAACCTTGGACCGTAGCAAACTGAAAGACGATCTCACGGCATTCATCAATGTCAACACGGACGGAGGCTCCGTACCCGTGACTGTCACTGCAAGCAAAACAGGAAACGGCGGTGATAACCCTAACATCGGAACATCAAACAATATTGCCGTGTCCCGCGGTCTTATGGCTTATTACACATTTGACGACGAAACAGCGAATGACTCATACGAAAATGAGATAAACGGACAATTGTACAATTCACCTTCATTCGTTACAGAAACGCCGAACGGAAGAGGAAAAGCAATATTCCTTAACAAGCTCAAAGAACAGTATATAAATATTCCGATGTGTCCGGTCAATGGGAAAACCACTTTTTCATTATCCTGCTGGCTTAAAGACTTTGAATCCGGTATCATCATTTCAACAATCAACGGGAATTATTACAATGGACCGACCTTAAGAGTTTCGCAATCCGGAAGGTTCATCATCCATACAGGTGGATATTATGATGATGGCAGATTTTATTCAGGATTTTCGACTGATATTTCATCTATACAATCAAGTGCCTGGCATCATGTAGTAGTAACCGTAAGCGGCCCAAACGAAATGCTTTATCTCTATATAGACGGTATATTGGTTGACAATGTCAACTACGGTTCCGGTCATATTGAGGCGAAAGGAAATAAAATGCAAATAGGAGGCACTGCCGAAGGACGAATGGAATATGCAACATCCATGAAGATAGACAACGTCAGAATCTATGGAGTTACACTTACGGCACAAGAAGTACAACAAATATATAACGCAGAAAAATAATATAAGCCATGAATAAATACATATTTTACATAATTGCATCCGCAATTCCTTTCTCTTTTATCAGCTGTGAAGAAGATGAAAACACCTCATTATCTAACGTCAATACAGATAACGGCCTGGTACAATATTACACTTTTGATGATGAGAATGCAAACGATGTTGCAGGTACATATAATGGCCTGACCATTAACAGTCCGACATACATAACCGACACCCCCAGCGGAAAAGGCAAAGCTATCTTCCTAAACAGTACCAAGGAACAATATATAAACATCCCCTATTGTCCTGTCTCTGGAAAAGAAACATACTCTGTCGCTTTTTGGGCAAAGGACTTCGGGGCAGGAACCATTATAACCACGATATGTGGAAACAGCTATAATTCACCCACTGTAAGAGTTAGCCAAGCGGGATATATCGTACTTCACACCGGCGGATATTACACTGACGGTCGTTTTTACCGCCTATTCAGTGCTGCTTCCATTGACAATTATCAGGCAACCGGTTGGCACCACTTCGCTGTAACGGCTGGCCTCACAGAAAACAACAACGACAAATTGTTGTCTTTGTATATTGATGGGGAACTGGCCGACAACGTCTTGGTTTCAAGCAACTATGTTAAAGCAGAAGGTAACAAGATGCAGATAGGTGGCAACGCCGATGGTAAGTTCGACTACTGGGCTGACCCAATGAAAATCGACAATGTCCGTATATACAATCGTTGCATTGATGCCCAAGAAGTAAAGGCCATCTATACTCTAAAAAAATAATCTATGAAAGGGATAGTTTCTCCAATCATAAACAAATACATTCTTTGCATATCTATTATCATTTGTTTTGTGCAGTTGCCAGCAACTGCACAAAACACGTTTGATGAATACCGTGCACAGAAAAGAGCGGAATTCGACCGATACAGGAACAGCAAACGAGAGGCTTTCGAAGCTTACCGTGCCAAGAAGAACCAGGAATTTGCAGATTTCCTTTCTCAAAAATGGGGAAACTATAACTTATCCAAGGGGCGACCGCAACCCAAGCAACCCGACCCCGTCACCCCTACCGTTGCACCCAAACAAGAGACAAAGCCGACAAAACCTATAGATCTTCCGTTCGGGCAAGTCCTTTCGACACCCAAACCCGTCGAACCGAAACCGATAGATTTCCCTGTCGAACCGGAAGCCCCCAAGAGACCAAAAGTCCGCATCACGCTCTATGGATGGCCTTGTGAAGTATGTTTCACTCCCGAAATGCGTTTCACATTGGGAAGCATCAGTGAAAAAAATGTCGGCAAAATATGGAAACTACTGTCCGGTGACAGTTACACACCCTTGTTGGCTGACTGTCACGAACTGCACAAGAATTTGAAGCTCGGAGATTTCGGTCTTCTCCGGTTGGCCGAGGCCGTGGCACAACAGACTTTGGGAAAAAGCAACGAAGCCGTAATTCTGCAAACCTATATCATGACTCAATTCGGTTATGACGTGCGATTGTGTCAGCAAGGCAACAAACTGGGTATGATAGTTCCTTTCAAACAAATTGTCTGCAACACACCTTACTATCAGATAGACGGAGTGAACTACTACGTATGGGACAAAAGCATGAGGGGCGGAACAGTCAGCAGCTACAAACAAAATATGAAAGATGCCACCCGGAAAATCGACCTGTTGATGACTTCATCACCCAAGTTTATGCCCCATAACGGTTCTGCAAAAACACGAACCATTCGTTCAACAGCTTATCCCGACGTTTGCATGACTGCCGAATCAAACAAAAACCTGATAGATTTTTACAACGATTACCCAATGATGCAAGACTTCGGCGTCTATGCCGCACAACCTTTGAACCAGGATATAATCAGCCGTTCCTATGCTCAGTTGCGTGAGAGCCTCGCAGGCAAAAGCAAATTGGAAGCCGCTGAAATCCTGCTCAACTTGGTGCAGACCGGATTCAAATACCAGACGGACGAAGAACAGTTCGGCCAGGAAAAATACAATTTCGGAGAAGAAACCCTCTATTACCCCGCCTGCGACTGCGAAGACCGTTCCATTCTCTTCGCTCACCTCATAAGGGATTTACTCGGACTGGACATCATCCTGCTTCACTATCCCAATCACCTCGCCACAGCGGTCTGCTTCGACCAGATAGTGAATGGCAACTGCCTTAAAATAAACGGGAAGCGCTATACAATATGCGACCCGACATATATCAACGCCCGTGTCGGCATGTGTATGAAACAATTCATCAACACCCGTCCAACGGTCTATCGTATCAATCGCTAAATCCACCTTATGAACTATCTTCAGCATTTCTGTTCAAAGCATCCCCTTTTGTGTTTGATTCTGAGTGTCCTGCTTTCACTCGGTATTTCAATACTCATTTTCGGAAGAGACAGAGCCACGGCGAATCTCTTTAGTATATTCTCAGTTGCAAGTTCTGTCAGAGCTGGACAACATCTGTTCTCCGCATGGGTCACATTCTTTTTCTTCGCCATCACCGACCGCATTGCCCAAGGCGAATGGAAAATAGAATCAGGCATCACGAAATGTATTGCCGGACTGATATTAGCTTTCTACATCTATCATTATGCTTCTTATGACATGATAAGAGATGGAGAACTACATCCCGGCAACTGGTTTGCCACAGTCATGACAACCATACTGGACTTTATCAAAAAACTTCAGAGCTGTATGCCGAAATGGTTTTATGCTGACGGCTGGCTGAATATATGGTGGCTCATCCGCGCTGTATTCCGGCTCGCATTCGGCTTGTTTTTCATATTCTTTTTGATCCCTCTCATTATGGCGATACCGTTTGCCATACTCTACGAAATGTGGCACAAACGAAGAGACATGCCTTCCACCACCTACGAATGGTTTGCCGTACTAATCATTTAATTTACCCTCTTTTCTTTTATGCATCCTTATGGATTACTTTCCATTTTGGTTATTACAGCCATTGGTTCATGCGCACCCTCTATTTAGTAAGCTCCACCCTTGTAATTTACTTCATGGCTGGCTATAGGCACCGTTGTCCTAATTGCGGCGGTTCACGACTGCATCTTATCGACAAATACGTCAAAGTGGGACGTGAAGAACATGTAGGTACCACCGTAGAAAAAGGAGAAATTTACAACAAATATAATCCGCATATAGCCGATTATGAGAAAGTAACCGAACATTATGCACGCCAGACCCATACCCATTCGAACTTTCAATGTCAAAGATGCTCGAACCAATGGTGGGAGACAAGCGTATCTACCTCACGCCGTAACGTGAAAGTCAAAGACAAGATAACATACGATTGACACGGGGGGCCGCCCATACAAAAGGAGTTTATCACCCTTATTTCACTTCCTCATAGTCTACATACTCCCCGTCATCATCCGAAAAGATTTTTTTCTTCGAAGCAGCATCTGACGAAGATGATTTCCGGCGGGAACCGGCTTCCGACCGGTGGGCCGCCCCGTTTCCCCCCTCATGGCCTCTACGTCTGTTTTCCGCCAAAGAAGACCAACGCCACAAACCCAATAGGCGCAATACCTTGGCTACAAAGCTTCCTAAATATAAGATGGGAAACAATACGAAAATCAAACACAATAACAAACAGCCTACCTGTCCCATGTATTCATCACATTAAAAGTATAGCCGACAAACAGCAAGAACCGTGCCCCAAAAATCAATTCTTTCCCCGTGTCGCAAGTGAAAGCAACACATACCACACAATGACGGCGGAAAGGCTACTATATCCCAGCCCCACAATCATCGGAACGCACCCCAACAGAAATATGTATTTCACCTTATTGTCCTGCCAAGAAAGGTTCTTGAACTTAAGGGCGAACAACGGAATTTCCGCTACCATCAGGAAACAGAACAGCAACATCACCAGAAAAAGCAACACCGCATTGAACTTCCCGGAAACAAGGAACCCATATTCCCCCAATATCAATGAACTCCAGAATAGCGCATTAGCAGGTGTCGGCAACCCGATAAAAGAGGAAGTCTGACGCATATCCAGATTGAATTTGGCCAGTCGAAGCGCGGAAAAGGCTGCTATGAGAAAGGCGGTGTAAGGGACATAGGGAGATAGCGGCTCCAGCACTGCCGGATAAACGACGTGGCCGAACAAGGAGAACAACATGGCAGAAGGAGCTACCCCGAATGTAACCACATCAGCCAAAGAATCCAATTCTTTCCCGATCGGCGAAGACACTCCTAACAAACGGGCACTCATCCCGTCAAAAAAATCAAACACCGCTCCCGCGATGATCATCACCACAGCCCATTCGTAATGAGAATGAAAGGCGGCTCCCGTGGCCATACAGCCGCAAATCAAATTACAGCAGGTTATACTATTGGGTATCTGCTTAGTTATAAAATTTGCCATCTGCCAATGCTCCTTCTTTATTTCAAACGCGCCAGCAAGGTTTCATTGCCAACCGTCCGCTGCCCCATCTTGACGCAGACCTCCGTTCCCAACGGCAGATAGACATCCACCCGGGAACCGAATTTTATGAATCCCATGTGCTCGTCGATGTAACACTCCTCTCCCTCACGGGCATACGTCACAATACGACGCGCCACAGCTCCCGCAATCTGTCGGGCCATGATATCCACGCCCTCCGGAGTCTCGATGACCACTGTGGAACGTTCGTTCTCCGTACTGGCCTTAGGCAACCATGCCTTGTGAAAGTTACCGTTATGATGTCTTACCAGTTTCACGGTTCCATCCACCGGTATCCAGTTGGCATGCACGTTCACGACACTCATGAAGATAGACACCATCAATCTCTTGTCATGGAAATATTCATTTTCCTCCACTTCTTCTATCACGACCACCTTTCCGTCCGCCGGCGCAACCACAACACGTTCCGTATCTCCATCATACAAACGAATCGGGCAACGGAAGAAGTTCACGACCATCAAATACAGAAAGAGGCTGACGGAAGCAACAATATAGAAAGGCAATTTACATTCGAAGGCGGCGTAGAGACAAAGGTTTATAAAAATCAGAGCCAGTCCGCCCCATATCAAAGTGTGCGTACCCTCGCGGTGAAGCCTTATTTTTTTTAGCTTTTTAAGTCTGCGTACCATGCTGTTAATCCTATGGATTGATTGGCAAAGATAGATATAATCAAATAAAATACAAAATTATCACGGTCTCTTTTCGTATAATGCCAACAGAAACATCACATTCTGCAAATATCCGCGAAATTTTATCCACCGGCCTTTGTTCTTTTAGCAAAAGAAACGTACCTTTAAACTTTCATTCACAGTAAAGACACAAGGGAACATCATTATGCAGGATTTCGTCCATCTACACGTACACACCCAATACTCTATTCTTGACGGTCAGGCAAGCATACCGAGACTCGTGGACAAAGCCATCAAAGACGGCATGAGAGGTATGGCTGTCACCGACCATGGCAACATGATGGGTATCAAGGAATTTTTCAACTATACCAATAAAAAGAACGGCCCGACCCAAGGGGAGATAAAGAAATGGAAAAAACAAATCGCATTGCTGGAATCAGGTAAGGATGCCGCCAAAGTTGCATGGGAAGCCGAACAGAAGCAAAAAGCCGACACTGCCCGCGCCATACGCGAACAAGCGATTGCCAACAACGAGCCAATTCCCCCGGAAGGCATGGAACCGATACCGGAAGAAATGCCGGTATTCCCGCCAATGGAAGAACAGTTGCAAAATGCCCGGACAGAACTGGCAAAGGCAAAGGCGTCTTTATTCAAACCCATCTTCGGCTGTGAGATGTATGTGGCCCACCGCCGCCTTTACAATATGGAAAAGGAACAGGGGGACAACAGGAGATACCACCTGATCATACTGGCTAAAAACGAGACGGGATACCACAACCTCGTAAAATTGGTGTCCAAGTCATGGACCGACGGTTTCTATGGCCGCCCGCGTACGGACCGTGTGGAACTGGAGGCACACAGCGAGGGACTGATTGTATGTTCGGCCTGCATCGCCGGCGAAGTTCCTCACAAAGTACTGGCTGGAGATCTGGCCGGAGCCGAAGAAGCTGCTCTGTGGTACAAACGGGTATTCGGAGAAGATTATTACCTGGAGCTGCAACGCCACGAAGTGAAGGATCCGAGCCAGAGAGCCAACCGGGAGACATTCCCGTTGCAGCAACGCGCCAACGCGGCTCTCATCGAACTGGCACGCAAACATGACATCAAACTGGTCTGCACCAACGACTGCCATTTCGTGGAACAGGAAAACGCAGAAGCACACGACCGCCTGATCTGCCTGAGCACCAACCGCGACCTGGACGATCCGAAACGTATGCTTTACTCCAAACAGGAATGGTTCAAGACCCGACAGGAAATGAACGACATATTCTCCGACATTCCGGAAGCATTGGCCAACACCTGCGAGATACTGGACAAGGTGGAAATCTATAGTATCGATCATGCCCCCATCATGCCCAACTTTGACATTCCGGAAGAGTTCGGCACAGAGGTCACCTACCGGGAGAAATTTACGGAAGAAGACCTATTCGAGGAGTTCACCCGTAACGAAAACGGCGAAGTCGTATTAAGTAGGGAAGAAGCAGAAAGCAAAGTGCAGAAGTTAGGCGGTGTGCAGAAGCTCTATCGCCTGAAACTTGAAGCGGACTATCTGGCCGCCCTTACTTATGAAGGCGCCAGACGCATATACGGCGATCCGCTGGAACCGCATGTGAAGGAGCGACTCAATTTCGAGCTTCATATCATGAAGACGATGGGCTTCCCGGGATACTTCCTTATCGTGCAGGATTACATCAATGCCGCCCGTCACGAGCTGAATGTCTCCGTAGGTCCGGGACGTGGCTCTGCCGCCGGTTCTGCCGTAGCCTATTGCCTGGGCATCACTAAAATAGACCCTATTCAATACGATCTGCTGTTCGAACGTTTCCTAAATCCCGACCGTATATCCCTCCCCGATATTGACGTGGACTTTGATGATGATGGCCGAGGAAAGGTGCTGAGTTGGGTGACACAGAAATACGGAGCTGAAAAAGTGGCTCATATCATCACCTACGGAACTATGGCCACCAAACTGGCCATCAAGGACGTGGCACGTGTACAGAAACTTCCTTTGGACACATCGAACAGACTCTGTAAACTGATACCGGATAAATTGCCGGAAGACGAGAACGGGAAGGCACGGAAAATGAATCTGCCCAATGCGATTTCGTGTATCCCGGAACTGCAGGAAGCCGAAGCGTCCCCCGACCCGACCCTGCGCGACACGCTCCGGTATGCCAGGATGCTGGAAGGCAATGTACGCAACACGGGGGTTCATGCCTGCGGCGTCATCATCTGCCGCGACGACGTTTCGGACTGGGTGCCCATCAGTACGGCAGAAGACAAGGAAACGGGAGAGAAACTCCGATGCACACAGTACGAAGGCTCAGTCATCGAAGACACGGGACTTATAAAAATGGACTTTCTGGGCCTGAAAACCCTCTCCATCATTAAGGAATGCCAGACCAACATCCGTGACAGTCTCGGCATAGAAATAGACGTAGACCTGCTGGACATCGAGGACCCGGCCACATACAACTTGTATTGCGACGGACGAACCATCGGAACATTCCAGTTCGAATCGGCCGGTATGCAGAAATATTTGCGTGAGTTGCAACCGTCCACGTTCGAGGACCTCATTGCGATGAACGCCCTCTACCGCCCGGGGCCTATGGATTATATCCCCGATTTCATCGACCGCAAACAGGGACGGAAACCGGTGGAATACGACATCCCCTGCATGGAGAAGTATCTGAAAGACACATACGGCATTACGGTCTATCAGGAGCAGGTGATGCTTCTGTCACGCCAGCTGGCCAACTTCACCCGCGGTGAAAGCGACACGCTCCGCAAGGCCATGGGTAAGAAGTTGATAGACAAGCTGAATCACATGTATCCGAAATTCATTGCCGGCGGTAAGATCAACGGTCATGATCCCAAAGTGCTGGAAAAGATATGGAGCGACTGGAAGAAGTTCGCCTCTTACGCTTTCAACAAGAGCCATGCCACATGCTACTCCTGGGTTGCCTATCAAACAGCATTCCTGAAGGCCAATTATCCGGCACAGTACATGGCCGCGGTCATGAGCCGAAGTTTGGCAAACATAAGCGATATCACCAAACTCATGAGCGAGTGCAAAAGTATCGGTATCGACACACTGGGTCCCGACGTTAACGTCAGTCTGCATAAATTCAGCGTAGACGCACAAGGAAACATCCGTTTCGGATTGGGAGCCATCAAGGGCATGGGTGATGCTGCCGTAGACGCCATCATCAAGGAACGCAAAACGAACGGGCCGTTCAAATCAATATTCGACTTCGTGCAACGCGTACCGGCATCCGCCTGCAAACGCAACAATCTGGAAAGCCTGGTCCTGTCCGGAGCCTTCGACAGTTTCGGTACCATCAGTCGCGAACAGTTCTTTGCGACAAACAGCAAAGGAGAAGTCTTTCTGGACGCATTGTCACGCTACGGCGCACGTTACCAGACAGATCAGGATGCAGCACAGAACTCCCTTTTCGGCGGCTTTGACGTAGTGGAAATAGCTACTCCCGAAGTACCGCAAGCTACGCCCTGGAGTTCCCTGGAACGTCTGAACAAAGAACGGGATCTTGTAGGAATCTACTTGTCGGCCCATCCGCTTGACGACTATTCCATTATCCTGCAAAACGTATGCAACGCCCAGATGGCCGACCTGCAGGACCTGAGCCAGTTCGCCAACATGGATCTGACTCTGGGCGGCATGGTCACAAACGTGCGCAAAGGTATCTCCAAATCGGGAAAGCCGTACGGCATCGTCACGCTCGAGGACTTCTCCGGTTCTTTTGAGATACCTCTGTTCGGTCAGGACTGGCCTACCTGGGGCAGCTACATGGACGTCGGGAATACGATATATATAACGGCCAAATGCCAGCCTCGACAATGGGATCCCAGCAGACTCGAATTCCGAATCGGAAAGATTGAATTCCTTGCGGACATAAAAGATAAAATTATAGAAAGCATAACCATCACGATGGCACTTGAAGCCCTCGACAGCGACACGGTGTTGTCCCTGTCGACCTTAATCAAGAACAACCCCGGTACGGCCAGTCTGTATTTCCAGATATCCGATGCAGAGCAACAGAACCACCTCTCCCTGCAATCCAAAAGCGCGAAAGTGTCCGTTAAAAAGGATTTAATTTCATACATTGAGAACCACCCGTCCCTCTCTTACAAAATTAATTAGTATCTTTGCCCGAAACAACATTTAAAATTGACAGAATATGGCATTAGCAATCACAGACTCTAATTTCGAAGAATTGATGGCTTCCGGCAAGCCTGTAGTAATAGATTTCTGGGCAACCTGGTGTGGTCCCTGCAAGAAAGTAGGCCCGATTATAGAAGAATTAGCTAAGGACTATGAGGGACAAGCCGTTATCGGTAAGTGCGATGTGGAAGAAAATGATGATTTGGCATCCCGTTTCGGCATACGCAATGTCCCCACTATACTGTTCATCAAAAACGGCGAGGTTGTGGACAAACAGGTAGGCGCCGCTTCTAAAAGCGCACTGGAAGAAAAGCTCAAGAATATTTTAGCATAACAGGAAGTGCCATGGACAATCTGGAAATGGAGTTGCTGCAAAGCGCGGAAGACGATATGCGCACTGTCGCTTTCATCAAGAATTATCTGCCACAGGAAGTAAAAGATATATTCTCGGAGGAAGACCTGCTCTACCTGCTGGACATTATTGTCGACTACTATAACGTGAGTGGCATATTGGAACAGGACGGAGACGAAAACGGTGAAATCGACATCGATATGGAAAAAGTAGTGGACTACATTCTCCATGAAATAAAGAAAGACGGAACACCCGACAAATACAAAGCGGAAGATCTTTTGTGGGTTGTGGAGGCAGAACTGGAATACGCCTCCAATCAGGAAGAGTAATCCATTCATCCCGCCCCCGCGGACACAACATCAAAGCAATGAGGCTGTCTAACAAGTTTAGGCGGCCTCTTCTTATATCAGCCGCATATTGTTTACCACGTCAGTAGCCGGCACCCCGTTTCATCCTCTTCAATGCGCACCTTGACGGCATCTTCCGGCAAGAGTTCCTCTACCAGTTCCGGCCATTCGATGAAACAAAGGGCACCACTGTAGAAATAATCCTCGTAACCCATATCGTACACCTCTTCCAGTTTCTTGATACGATAGAAGTCAAAGTGATAAATCAGTTCGCCCGTAGCCGAACGGTACTCGTTGACAATGGCAAACGTGGGAGAGTTTATCACATCTTCCACCCCCAGGCATTCACAGACAGCCTTGATGAAAGTGGTCTTCCCCGCCCCCATGTGACCGTAGAAGGCAAACACCGTGCCCTCACCCATATTATCGATAAACTTACGCGCTGCCTCATGCAGGGCTGCTGTAGACTCTATTCTCAATTCCATATTTCTCTTTATTTCAATTGCGTTTACGTCCCTGCAGGGTGATGAGCGGAACCAACATTTCCTCCATCGAGATACCACCGTGCTGGAAAGTGTTCTTATAATAAGATACGTAATAATTATAATTGTTCGGATAAGCAAAAAAACCGTCCGACATAGCAAAGATATATGCCGTACTCAGATTGGGAGCCGGCAACTGCACACTGCGAGGATTCCTGATTTCCAGGACTTCCTTGGGATTATAAGTCAGATTACGCCCCAGTTTATAGCGCAGATTGGTATTCGTGTTCTTGTCGCCGATTACCTTGACCGGCGTATTCACCCGTATGCTGCCGTGGTCGGTGGTTACCACTACACGATAACCGCCGGCTGCCAGCAGACGGAACAGTTCTCTTACCGGCGAATGCAGGAACCAGCTACGCGTGATGCTGCGATAGGCAGCCTCATCCGAGGCCAGTTCGCGCACCATCTTCATCTCCGTACGGGCATGGGAAAGCATATCTATAAAGTTAAGGACCACCACGTTCAAATCATAGCGTTCCAACTGCCGGAACTGTGCTACGAGTTTTTCCGCCGCCGCCGAATCATTCACCTTATAATAGCTGAATGTATGCTTGCGGCGGAAACGCTCCAGCAGCGTCCGGATAAGCGGTTCTTCATTCTGGTTCTTCCCTTCCTCCTCGTCCTCATCCACCCACAAGTCCGGAAACATCTCTGCTATCTGGCAAGGCATCAGTCCCGAAAAAATCGCATTACGGGCATACTGGGTGGCCGTAGGCAGAATGCTGCAATATAAATCCTCTTCTATAAAAAACGAGTCAGCCAGCTCCGTGCTCAGCATCCTCCACTGATCGTAACGGAAATTATCAAGCACGATGAAGAATACTTTCTCTCCCTTGTCCAAATATGGGAATATCTTTTGCTTAAACAAATCGGGGCTCATCAACGGCCGTTCCTCGCTACCGTCCATCCATCCGGTATAGTGTTTCCTGATGAACTTTCCGAACATCTGGTTGGCTTCCGCCTTTTGCATCGCCAGCATCTCATGCATGTTGCTGTCCGTGCCGGATAATTCCAATTCCCAGTATACCAGCCGCTTGTACACCACCACCCAGTTATCCAGCGTAAGTGAATCATTTATCTGCATACCGATTTTACCAAAGTTCTGCTGGTAAGCCGTCTGCGCCACCTCGGTCACGATTTCCTTGCAGTGGATGTTTTTTTTCAACGTAAGCAATATCTGCGTCGGGTTGACCGGCTTTATCAGGTAATCCGCTATTTTGGAGCCAATGGCTTGGTCCATGATGTTCTCCTCCTCGCTCTTTGTCACCATAACCACCGGTGTCACCGGAGAAATCTCCTTGATGCGGGCCAATGTCTCCAGTCCGCTGATACCGGGCATGTTCTCATCCAGCAATATCAAATCATAAGTCTTCTCACGACACAAATCCAGCGCATCCTGACCGTTGGAGACTTTCTCTACCTCGTATCCTTTCTTCTGCAAAAACAGGATATGAGACCTCAACTGTTCGATTTCGTCATCGACCCATAACAATAACCCGTTGCTCATCGCCTTACATTTATTACTTACTCAAAAAGAAAACGTTCATCGTCCGAATATTCCGTCCCGCCGACATCTTCCGTTTCCTCCCGTCTCCTGTCCGGCTGTTCCTTGATTTCCGCCGGCTCGTCCAGCAACAGTTCATCCGATATTTCGAGCGGTGCGAAATGCTCGTCAAAGAACTGTTTGTAATCATCATAACTGAATGCGGTCCCCAGCAATTCCATATTCTCCGTTGAAACCAGCACCACCCGTATGCCTTTCAGTAGTTCGGCCATGTGCGGGTCGGAAAAGAGTCTCTGGGTATAGGCATGCACTTCGTCAAAGCTCAAAAAACCACGGACAATCAACTGTCCCAAGCCATGGTCTTTCACAATCTCTATATCGAAGTTGCGCACCAAGAAACTTGTGAAATTATACCGGGCCATCTCATACAGAAGCTGGTCTTCGTCTATACTGTTTTCCACATAAGCCAGCATGAATACAAAATCCGTATAACGCTCCGGGCTTAAAGCCTGCTTCTGTTCCGTGGAATCCCCCTGCATCTCCATCGAACGGCGCGCCCAGACATCACCGGCATCATATTTACTGTCACTCAGCAGCTTGCCTTCTTTTATTCCCTTGACAATATAATTGGCCATCTCCGTCACTTCACTCTGCGGATACTTCTCCACAACTTCTTTCAATGCCGCAAGGAAGCCCTCCCTGTCACCGCTGTACAAACGGCTCATGGCATGTATGAACATAAACTTCGGCCGGTGTATCCCTTCGGGAAAATCAGACGAGGAATATTCATAGTTGCGCTCCACTTCATCGTAACGGTTCTCCTGATAGGCCGCATACGTGGCGGCATACACGGAATCCTCTATATGTTTGCCATGACGGGCATACTGGGCATACCGGGGATTGCCCAACAGACGGGCCAGCTTCGTATCCGGAAAACCGTCCACCACTTTCTGACGGTAGAGTTCCGCCTCTTCCGTTTTACCGAACCGCCCGTTCAACAGGAAGAGATGATAATACACATCCGCCATTTCCGCATAATCAGGATAATCCGTCAGCAAGCGCAGGAAGGTACGGTATGCCAAACTAAAGTTCTCGAGCCGTTCCATCTCCAGGACACCAGCGTGGTAGAGCCCGTCGCTCAACACCTGATGGGAAGCCTGCAACTGATCTTCTTCAAAAGGTATCTGCCGCAGGTAATATGCCCGTTCGTGCGGGTCGTTGGCCAGCGAATCCTCCAGTTGGCGCTCCGCCTCGGCTTCTGCTTCCGCGGCTATGGAATCCTGACGGGCTGCACTTTCCCCGTTATCATCGTCGTAATTATATTCCCCGAAGTCCTCCGCCGAGACAACTTCCTTGTTACTGCGCCGCCAGTTATCCTCCAACGGCCGTTTACCCCAGCGTTTGCGGAATTCGGTTTTGCCTTGGTTCACCACCATCGGATTATAGAAATACCAGGCTCCCTGTTTCCCCGCAGCCTGTACCGGAACCGTATTGGATACGGTGGATGCACCTTGCCCCGCCTGCCCTGTGTCCGTGCCGGAAGCCCCGTTCCCCTCGGCCGCCGCTTTTTTGGCTTCTTCCTTTTCTTTCTTCTTCAGTGCCTCTATCACACGGTCGATGGCCTCGTTACGCTGTTCCTCCGGCAAACGGGCCAGCCACTGCAGACTGTCCTGTAACTTAACGGCTGAGAGATGCGGCTCCAGTTCATCCAGAATTTTGGAACGCCGTTCGGATTCAGCATATTCCTCATGCTCCTTGTCCAGAATTCCCATCAGCAACGCATAGCAACGCTGCGCTTCTATATAGTTTTCCTGTTCCCAATAAAGCTGTCCCAGGCGGAGCAACACCACCGCCTTGGCGATACCGTTCTGCGTGCTCTTTTCTGCGCCGGTCTCATAAGCTCCGATACAATGCACCGTATCATGCTGTGCCAGATAAATATTTCCGATAGCATAATAAAGATAATCCTGATAATCCTTGTTTTTATCGTTACGGGCCATCCGCAGGAGTTTCTTTATCATCTTGCGATGTTGCCCCTGCGCCATCACCTGACTCTGCTGCACGCGGGCGTTCAATTCGAGTTCATAAGGCGGATTGCTCCGTATCACTGTCTGGAAAGCCTTATAAGCCATCCGGTTGTCATCCGTTATCTGATACAGTTGCCCCAACAGATAATTCAAACGGGCCCGTTGTTTTTTGCGCCTTTCCTTCTTAATGGTTTTCTGTAAATAAGGAATGGCGTCCTTGTACTGCTTCACCAGAATAAGATAATCCGCATAAGAAGCCTCCAGCTCTGCCCGCCCGCGGGCCGTAATGCTGTCCCGCTTCATCTTATTGAACACATCATCGGCATCATAGGGCCAGTCCAACTCTACGTAACAACGGGCCAGATAGGCACGGGCCACAGAAAGGACTTCGGGCTGCGTGGCATACAGGCGGGCTATATAATTGAACGTAGAGGCCGCCTCGATGAACTGCCCTTGCTGGAACTGCGACTTTCCCATCAACAGCCATGCGTTTTTCAAAAAAGGGTTGAATTCTTTTCTGGCCAGATAAGCCTTGTCTTTCTCCGACTTCCGCTTGCTGACATTCACTTTCGGGCGCCGCTTGATGGAGTGGCGCTTGATGGCCTTCTCACATTTGGTAATGGCCGTTTCATAATTGCTTTTCCCCAGTCCTCCGGTGACTTTGTCTGCCGAGATAAACATTGGCAGCAAGCGGGTATAGTCGTCCTTGTGCCCCTGTTCCTGAGCCAGCAGCCCGTCCTTATACGCTACCGAACCGTTATAATAGGTATTAAACCGGGCCGTCACGGCATGATAAAAGCGCGCACCCGACGTGTTCTTCTTCGTCGAGCAAGCTCCGGCCACCGTCACAAGCAGCCCCCAGACCATATATCGCAACCAGTGTTTCAACGTTCGATTCTATCCTTTTTAACTGAAAAGCATGGTTTTTATTGCCTTCTGTTCCGCACAAATGGCATCCTCGCAATCCGGCACAGACCGTACAGCAGGATAGAAACAAGGATGACGGAAGCCCCCGAAGGAATGTTATAAACATAGGACAGCCACAATCCTCCCAGGCAACCGGCATATCCGATTCCCATGGAAAGGAACATCATTGTCCGGTAACGGGTCGTAAACAGATTGGCCGTCGCCTGAGGTATCGTAAGCAGGGAAAGCACCAGCACAATGCCGACAATACGCAGACAGGCCACAATGGTAAGGGCGATGAAAGCCATCATCAGATATTCCAGCATATCCACCGGCAACCGTTGGGAACGGGCAAATTCCGCATCAAAGGAAATAGCGACCAAAGGGTTCAGCAAAAACACGAACGTCCCGCCGACCCCTATCGTGAGGACGAGCAGCAATCCCAGATCCAAAGGCGTCACCGTCAGTATAGAGCCAAACAGATAAGAAGAAAGATCGGCGGCGTAGCCCGGAGCAAGAAAACTGCAGATGATACCCACGCTCATCCCCAACGTCCAGAACATGGCTATGGCAGAGTCCTCGCGCATGCCGCGGCGACGGCTGAACCACTGGACGCCCCACGCCGACAACACGGCGAACACCGTAGCCGGAAACACCGGAGGCAGCCCGGTCAGCAAACCGATACCGATCCCTCCAAACGAGGCATGGGTGATGCCCCCGCTGATAAATACCAGCCGGCGGGTCACGATATAAGTTCCCACCATGCCGCAAAGGACACTTGCCAGGAAACCGGCCAGCAACGCATACTGAAAAAATGTATAACCGAATATCTCCATCATCCCATCCGCCTTTCTCCGATAATCAGAAACACCTCGTCTTTCAACTCATCCGGCAACGGCACGCCACGCAACTGCAAACTGCGCACCCAACCGGCCACTTCGTCATCCCGCATCGTATAAAACACTTCGCGGAATTCATCTATCTCCACCTCCGTAAATCCGTCTTCCTCCCGCCCCCTGAACCGGTCCAGTTCCTCATCATCGTAATATTCAATCCTTTTGCTCACGGCTGCCAGCAGACTGTCCTTCTCGCACACCTCGTGCTGCCCGCAACATTCACGGTCTACCGTCACCACGGAAGGCATCTCTTCCAGTTCCCCCCGCTCCACCTTCTGCCGCAGGCGGCGGTTGTTCAGCCAACCGGCTGCCATGGCCACAAGCCCGGCCGCCAGCAAAGCCAGCAAAATATACACAACTATCATCTTATACTCAAATCAAAACCAGCTAACCGCAAGTCCTCCCAATAACGGGGATAGGACTTACTGACCACTCCCGGGTCGTTAATCCGTATCTCCGGCAACACCAAAGCACAGGGGGCAAAAGCCATGGCCATGCGGTGGTCCTCATAGGTGTCGACAGCGGTCCCCTCTGCAATGTCGCAACGTCCTCCTGCCCAACTCAGGACGGAACCTCCCTCTTCTTCCACCGGAATACCCAGTTTACGCAACTCACAGACCAAGGCAGCCATGCGGTCTGTCTCTTTAATCTTCAGGCTCTGCAATCCGGAGAACCGGAAAGGCACATCCAGCATCGCGCATGTCACGACAAACGTCTGCGCCAGATCCGGCTGGTTCACGAAATCGACCTCCAGACGCTTTGCCACACGGCCTCCTTTCTTCAGGCGGACAACCTCCAGATTCCCCTCCCTGCCGAATTCCGTCATCACTCCCAGATCAGCAAAAAGCCTGCCCACGGCACTATCTCCCTGGCAGCTTTCACGGAACAGTCCCGGCAAGACAATCTCTGCATCCGGCCGGCGCGACAGGGCGACCATCTCGTACCAATAAGAAGCCGCGCTCCAGTCACTCTCTATATAATAAGGCATGGGACGATAAGGTTCCGGCCATACTTCTATGGTCCTTTCCCCCGTCCAGCCGGCTTTGGCACCGAAGTCCGTCATCAGTTTCAGTGTCATGTCTATGTAAGGCCGGGATACTATATTCCCCTGCAATTCCAGAGTCAGTCCCCGCTCCATCATCGGCCCGATCATCAGTAAGGCAGAGATATACTGCGAACTGACATGACCGGGCAAAGCCAACTTTCCTCCCCGGCGCTTCCCTCCGGCAATACGCAAAGGAGGAAAGCCCTCTTCCCCCGCATATTCTACCGTGGCCCCCAACGTACGCAAAGCCTCCACCAATATCCCGATGGGACGATGTTTCATCCGTTCGGTTCCCGTGACAATCCGTTCACCGGGCTGCACGGAACAATAGGCCGACAGAAAACGCATGGCAGTCCCCGCCGCCATGATGTCTATCACTTCCGACTGCTCGCGCAACGCCCTCTCCATCACGAAAGTGTCATCACAGGCAGACACATTTTCCAGCCGCAAATCACTGCCCGACAAGGCATTTATAATCAATGCCCTGTTACTTATGCTCTTGCTTGCCGGAAGATTAATCCGTGCATTCCGCAAACCTCCGGACGTCACTCTTGTCTGCATCGTTCAAAAAATATGTATTCAATAAGGACAAAAGTAGATATTTATTTGCACAATTCAAAAAGAATCTCTACTTTTGCACTCGCAAAACAGCACGGGATGTAGCTCAGTCCGGTTAGAGTACTCGTCTGGGGGGCGAGTGGTCGCTGGTTCGAATCCAGTCATCCCGACAAAATCAAAGGCACTACCAAACAAGCAGACAGCAAGTTAGGTAGTGCTTTTCTTCTTTACTGGGACACCCTGCGGCCAGCGGTCGTTCTCCTAAACCATTACTAATTGAAGCACAATATATTAGGGCCATCCCTTATTGCAGGAGTCAGTCCTGCTTGGTTATTTTAATGTCTCAACAAATATTTTATATTCGTCCAGCATAAATCAAAAAACAGTTGGACAGTCTGTTTTCTTCCGTACGATTTCATCTGTACAGCAAGCATTATACGGAGTGTACAATAACTATTGTACGAAGTGTACAGTAACTATTGTACGAAGTGTACAGTAACTATTGTACGAAGTGTACAGCAACTATTGTACAGAGTGTACAGCAACTATTGTACAGAATGTACAGTAACTATTGTACGAAGTGTACAGTCTTATGCGAATATAGGTAAACACATTTATAAACAACAAAATGTGCCTACCTATATCAGCATAAGAAAGATGTCATTTCAGTTTGGAAGCCCAAGTGCTATTTCACCACCTTGTTCCCGTCTTTCGTCACATAGATACCACGACGGGGATGTTGCACACGGCGACCGCTCAGGTCGTAAAGTTCAACCGGTGCAGTTTCACTCTGCACATTTGCGATACCCGTGGGATCGTCCTCTATCGCCGTCAGTGTCCAGATGGACGCTCCCCAATCATAAGGTTTCGTCAGCAGATAATTCCATGCGGAAGGATTGGTATACCAGCTGTTGGCCCCGCTGCCGTCTATAATAGCAATGGCGGTTGCGCCAAGGTCTGTGGTTACTTCCTGCAATGTCCAGGCATAATCCCGTCCCAGTTTCACCGTCTGGTTCACCACATCGCTTTCAATATATGCGCCAGTGCCGGTAGCCTTGTTTATGATAGCCACCGTCCCGTTCCGGTTTTTCCTGAAACGCCAGCGGAAAGCATCCGCATTGGCTGTTGAAAGATCCGCCGGAACCACCTGCTGCGCATCGGCTTTCGCATATTTAGCGGTATGGTAAGCATTGGAGATATAATAATAACAGTCCTCGCGCAAGTTGTCGGCATAAGAGGAACGGGGCATGTCGAGATATTGCTGATACAAACCGGCGTAGTGTTCATACACCTCTTTCGTCACGTCTCCTTCAAGCGCCTCTTGGGCCGGGACCACAACAAACTGCCGCAGAAAATCAACAGCTTCCTGCGAGGGCTCGCCCATCTCACCCGCCCGGACAGTAGCAAGCAAACGCTCACACTTATCCACCAGGCTCTGCAGGAACGCACGGAAGTCCGTCACTTCGACCAGCCGCCAAGTACCCGGATAGCCAAAAGCCTTATTGTCGTAAGCGATTACCTGCCCGGACATATTACCGTAAAAACGTTTCACGTCAGCCGTACCGGACGATGCATCTGAAATCGTCACCACTCCCGGGATATAGGCAGATGTCCCCGCGGCTGGAATCTCGATGCGCAACGCACATCCCGGAGTCTCCGAAAGCGTCACGCCCGAATTGTAAGTCGGCATATCCACATAATTCCCGCTTACAGCCTGACGCAACAGACAACTGCCGTCCGGCTGCGGCACAAAGATCCATATTTCCTCGGGCTCGAGTTGAGGCGTGTAATGGAAAAAGAGTTTTCCGTTCTTTTCATACAAGGAAGAGCCGTTGAAACGATTTTTATAATAAGTAGAAGCCGACACTATCTGATAGAACTTGCCTGCCTCCGGTTGTGTCGGTTCGGAAGCCTTATAGGCTACTATCCGTGCCTGCAGTGCAGCAAGTGCATCAGCACTTTCCGGCTGTAGACGCCAATCGGCCAGTGCCCCGGCCAGCGCGTCATAAGCGTCCTGAGACGGATAGCCTGCGGCACCCGGCAGAGAAGCCTCCAGCAATTCCACAGCTTCAGCCTCGGCCGCCTCGGCTGCCGTCCGTTCTTTCGGTTCAAAGGCATAACCGGCATAGCGTACCTGCTTAATGTCAAGTATATCCGCATGCTTCTGTAGGCGCTTGTAAAAGTCCGTATAGCTTTTCTTGGCGGCCGGTAGCCAGGCCGTCTCGCTCAACGCCAGCAGACGGGGGAAATAACAGTATTCGGCCTCTTCATCAGAACAGCAACTTTCGGTCCACAGGTTGGCCTGCGTACCCAGACAATAGTGATACTGGTCGGGCGACAAAGAGCCTAAAGGATTGTAAGCATACACACGCTCGATGGAGTTGACCGAGTTGTCGCCATAGCCTCCCATATAGGGTGCGTCCGTTTCCATCCGGTCTGCCGAAGCCTGCAACAAGTCAAAATACATGGGACTTGTCGGCACGGCAATGCTGCGGAAGCCCTTGGCCGCCGATGCCGCAGGCGTACAGAGCCAGTCCATCATGACGGGGTTCAGTTTGTAGTCGCTCCGCCAATGTTCCTGCAGTTCGTTCCAGGCAATAATCTCCTTACCGTATTTCTCTTGCAGATACGTTCCGAGCGTTTCAAGCAACCAAGGCTGCAACTCCTCTACGCCCGCCAGTCCTTCCGTCTGGATACGGCGCTGGCAATCGGCATTCGACTTCCATTGTCCCGTGGGACACTCGTCGCCGCCCAGATGGACAAATCCGAAAGGAAATACCTCGCACACATGGTCGAGCACGCATTTCAGGAAATCGATGACATGATCATCACCAATGTTCAGGATGTCCGTAGAGATACCTTTAGCCACCCGCACTTCGTATGTCTTGGTCGGATCACAGCTCAGTTCCGGATAGGCGGCAATAGCCGCCACCATGTGCCCCGGCATGTCCACCTCGGGAATGATTTCAATATTGCGTTCTTTGGCATAAGCCACTACTTCGCGCAGATCGTCAAGCGTATAGAAACAACCGCGACCATATTCCGTATCGTCATAAAACTCCACGCCACCCGTCGGGTCGTTGATTGTCAGTGAACGATTACGGACAGCTCCCACCGTCGTAAGTTTCGGATATTCCGGAATCTCGATTCGCCAGCCCTGGTCGTCCGTCAGGTGCCAGTGAAAGCGGTTAAATTTATAAATGGCCGCCACATCCAGCAGTTTCTTCACCTCTTCCTTATCAAAGAAATGACGCGAAACATCCAGATGAAATCCTCGATGCCCCAGAAGCGGCTCGTCTTCGACTGATACGCAAGGCAAAGTCCAGTCTGCGTCCGGTACGGCCTCGCCGCCAAAAACCGCAACCGGCATCATCTGCCGCAGACTCTGCAAAGCATAGAAGAAACCTGCACGGCCAGCGGCCACGATATCCACCCCTTCAGGAGTTACGCTCAGTTTATAGGCCTCTGATTTCAGGCTTTCGTCTTTCGTCATGCGGATACCTACATCCGCCCCTGCATTATCCATCACAGCCACGTTGATACCGGCAGTTCTCTGCAGATCGGCAGCCAGTTTCCCGGCCAGCGTCCGGGTCTCGTCGTCACAACAGACCACCGAAGCCAGCGTCTTCAGGTCGAAGCGCCCCTCCGCCGGTGTCACCGATGCCGGATAAGGAATGACAGGAATCACCGGTCCGCCCGCCAGTTCCGCCTCCGGGACAAAATGCACCACGGCATTCGGGTCGTTCTTGTAATAGAGCGCCAGCAACGCCCCCACGGAATTACCTCCCCACGGATTCATCGAAAGGGACGTCGCTCCGGTCGGAATGATTTCATACCCTTCGCCGCGGGGAGTGATATTAAAACGCACACCGGTTTTCGGAACGGCAGCCGTGCGCAGATTCGTGCTATACGAAGGAGGATCCACATACAACCGTTGTCCGGTTTTCGATGTAAGAACGTAGCCGATAGCGGAACTGCCCTCTATTTTCCAGAGCTGGGAAGCCCGACCGGTCGGAATGGCAACAACGGCGATTTCTCCCTCGCCCTGTGCAGCCACTACATCATCCGCAGTATTGAAAACGATATAATACCAATGTTCATTTGTCCCGCTGCTGACGGAGGGAAAGGTCTGTGCATGTATGCGGTTCCAGAACCCGCACAGCAACAAACAGAATAACAAGAGGATGTGTTTTCTCATAATTTTGTTTTTATAAAGTTTGATACAAATAGTTCTATGGGCAAATATACGATAAAATGCCGAGTAAAGGTATCGAATGCAAGAAATATTCGTATCAGATACTTTTATTAATCTGCCGAACGCGCCGTAAACATCTGAAATGCGGACTATCCCTGTTTGCAGAGGGAAGCCTGAGATACCGTACACCAACAAAACAGAAAAGCCCGCATGAATGGCTTACGGCTGCGTATCCCCCTCCACATAGGATTCCAGATACAGGTTCATGCCGTCGAACACTGCGTATGTGAACTGGGATATCCAGTCGCCGAGGATAAGCACGCGACTGGTATGGCTGAGCATCAGGTCCAGTTCAATATGGCGGTGGCCGAAAATATAATAATTGACATCCGGATGAGTCTTCTGGTATTCTTTGGCATACAACACGAGGAATTCCTTATCCTCGCCCAAATAACCGGGATCTCCTCCCAGACCGTGCTTCAACCGGCTGTGTCTGGCCCACATCAGGCCGAAATCCATGGCCCAACGGGGATGAATGCAGGAGAACAGACACTGGCAAATCCTGTTATGAAACACTGCACGAAGGAATTTGAACTTCCGGTCGGGATCGCCCAGACCGTCGCCATGTGCCAACAAGAAGACCTTGTCACCGATTTCCAGAGTCTGAGGTTGCCGGTGAAGCACCACTCCGCATTCCTTTTCCAGATAGTCACCACACCATATATCGTGATTCCCGGTAAAAAAATGAACTTCCACGCCCAAGTCCGTCAGTTCGCTCACCTTACCCAGAAAACGGGTATACCCCTTGGGCACCACCATCCGATATTCATACCAAAAGTCGAACATGTCGCCCAGCATGTAGACCGCCGACGCCTTGTGCTTGATGGTATCGAGAAAACGCACCAGACGACGCTCCTGCATCCGTCCGTGCGGTATGGCACGACTCCCCAAATGGGCGTCGGAAATAAAATAAACGTTCTTCATCCGCTATAAAAATCCTAATTCCATCTTGGCTTCCTCGGTCATCATATCCTTGTCCCACTCCGGTTCGAACACCAGATTGACCACAGCATGCTTCACTCCCTCCACAGACTCCAGTTTCATCCGCACGTCCTCCATAATGAAGTCCGCCGCCGGACAGTTGGGAGCAGTGAGCGTCATATCCACTGCCAGTTCTCCCTCATCGGAAAGCTCCACTTTATATATCAGTCCCAAATCATAGATATTGACCGGTATCTCCGGGTCGTACACCGTCTTCAACATCTCGACCACTTTTTCTTCTATTTCCAGTTTTGTTGGCATGTCTTTCGTTAATTATCTATTATAATAAGGTATATCACACATTCAGGCGCCCTTCCTCGCAATAACTATAGAATCCGCCGTCCGTCAGTATCACGTGGTCGAGCAACCGGATATTCATCATCCGACAGGCCTGCATCACCTTCTCGGTCAGACTGTCATCCTGTCTGCTGGGACGGAGGTTGCCCGAAGGATGGTTGTGACAGATGGCCAGCGTCGTGGCGCCCTGCAACAACACTTCACGCATCAGCAGACGAATATCCACCACCGTTTCCGTCAGTCCTCCCCGACTCACCAGCACATCGGACATCACCCGGTTAGCCTGATTCATCAGCAGAGCATGAAATTCCTCGTGACGACAATCCTGCATCAGCGGCAAATAATAGTTATAAACGTCCACACTGCTACGAATCTGTATCTGCACAGCTGCTTCTTCCGCCATCCGGCGTCGTCCCAGTTCACAGGCCGCCAGCAACGTCACCGCCTTGGCCGGTCCCAGTCCTTTATAACGATGCGGCGGATTCGGATGTTTCCCGTCCGGAGCAAGATCGTGTAAAGACAAGCGTCCCAGTGCCTTCAGACTGTTGCCGAAATCCGCCAGCACCCGGCGCATCAGTTCCACAGCCGACTCATCCGTACTGCCCGACCCTATCAGGATAGCCAATAGTTCCGCATTGCTCAAAGCCGCAGGTCCTTTCGCCACGAACTTCTCCCGCGGACGGTCCTCCACAGACCAACGGTTAATGCTCAGTTTCTTCCCGGACGACATATCACGTTCACTTATAAAAATTCTTCTCAAAGGCAGAAAATTCATCCTTCCCTCTCACACACCGCAACCACCAGGCCCGCAGGAAACCGGTACCGTATCCTATCAGCTGGACATACGAAGCTGCCACGGACAACAATCCGATACGCAGACTCTTGTTCCGCAACGAGGCATCTGCGCCCACCAGCAAAGCAAACAGCAACAACGGCAACAAGGTGCCCCACAGCAACCATGCTGACGCACCGGCCGCCACGGCCAGGATACCGATCAAAGCGCCCAATACCAACACTCCGCACCCCAATGTGAACACAGCCGGAAGCAGATGCACGGCCTTCAGGGAACCGGGATGACGTTTGTGCAGATTTATGCGCGCTATACCGGAATTGTGCACCTGCCTAAAAAACTTCCGTAAGTCCGTACGGCGCTTGTGCCAGACCCATGCTTCCGGAAAAAGGCGGCACGAACAACCGGCGGCAAAGATACGTATGCTGAAATCTATGTCTTCGCCAAAACGCATGGGCGAAAACCCACCCAGCCGGAGATACACCTCCCGCCGGATACCCATATTAAAAGACCGGGGATAGAATTTATCCAGTTTCTTACGGCCTCCACGAATGCCTCCTGTCGTAAAGAAGGAGGTCATGGAATAGTTGATGGCCTTCTGCACCGGGGTAAACGACTCATGCGCGCAATCTGGTCCTCCGAAAGCATCGCACGGATTCCGCCTCAGTTCCGCCTCCACCGCCTGCAAATAGCCTTCCGGCAACACACAGTCCGAGTCCAGTACAATCAAATACTCACCCCGCGCCCGTTCCGCACCGTAGTTCCTCGTCTGCCCTGGACCTGAATTCGGTTTCTCGTAATAACGCACGTCCAACCGTCCGTTCCATGCTTCCACCACCTGCCTGCAGGATATATCGGAGCCGGGGTCTAGCAAGATAAAAAAAAAGTCTTGATGTGTCTGTCCGGCCAGCGGCTCGCGCGGCTGTCGCGGGTGGGCCTCTCCGCGGCCGCGG
>CAMWUI010000035.1 GCA_947177395.1 uncultured Paraprevotella sp. | reverse complement strand
GATCTTGGTCGCCCATGTGCCGGTAGACAGCATTCAGCAGCGATGAGTTCTCGGGGAAATCCCGATACACTCCTCCGATGCGCAGGGCGTCGGTTTCCTGGTTGGCGTTACGGCCCATGAGCCAGGTGGTCCCGAATTGTTGCATGGCGATGCTCTCGGGCAAGAACAAGACGTTCGGGTCGGTGAACAGTGTGGTGTCGCAGCAAATCCAATCGAATCCGAACAAGGCGTAAAAATCACTTCCGGACACTTTCACGTTCGGGCACTCGATGTCGGTGTCGTTTATCCGTTCGCTCTTTTTCAGGAAGCACTTCCGGTAAGCCGTTTTCTCGATATACGGCGACAAGGTTTTCAGCCGGTCGGCTAACTGGCGGTTCGTAGTAGGCCAGACCGAGGTGCTGTCGATGAAATGAGTTAGCAGGAAGATGCGGTCGCCGGCGGGAACGTTGCGGTCGTAAGTCCGATGGAACTGTACCTCCATCATAATGATAAGGAAAGCGGCCAGCGCCACGGCCACTCCCGATATGTTTCCTATCATAGGCAGGGGATAGCGGCGCAGCAGGCTGATGAAACTTTTAAGTTGTGTGTGCATGGCGGATTATTGTCTGATGTTCAGTTCGTCGAAGTCTTTGAAACGCTCATAGCCGTTGAGGATGACGGTTTCGCCTTCGTTCAGTCCCTCCGTCACTTCGAAGTTCTGCGGGTTCTGCCGGTTGATGCGTATTTCGCGGCGGTGGGCTGTGCCTCCGTCGGGACTGAGCACGAATATCCAGCGCCCGCCCGTCACTTGGAAGAACGACCCTTTGGGGATTTGCAGGCTATGTGTGGGCTGGCTCAGTTGCAGATCGATGTAATACGTCTGTCCGCTGCGTATCTGTGCGGGGCGTGCGCCTTCAAAAAAGAAATCGGTACGGAACTTGCCCGAACGTACTTCGGGGTACACTTTGTGTACGATGAGGCGATAGTCGGTGGAGTCGCGTTTGAACAAGGCTTCCTGTCCTTTGTGTACCCGCTCGATGTACGTTTCGTCGATATACGCCGTCACCTTGTTGTCCGACAGATCGTTCACTTGGCCTATCATGGCTCCCGAGCCGATGTTTTGCCCCAGTTCCACGTTCAGCTGTCCCAGTTCGCCGTCGATGGGCGACTTTACCTCCAGTTTGTTTTTGCGTTCCCGTATCAGCAGTACGTTGCGCTGCATGTTCGTCAGATTGTCCTCCATCTGCTCCATTTGTAGGGTGCGGTAGATGGAGTCCTGACGTAGGCGCTCGTTTACCAGAGTATGCTTGCGGCGTGCCAGCTGGAAATCCTCTTCGGCCTGCAGGAATTCCTCATGGCTGATGAGTTCTTCCTGGTAAAGTCGTCTGTTCTGTTCGTATACGCGGCGTTTTCGCTGTATGTCCACGTCCAGTTGCAGGCGTTCGTTTTCATTGTTGAGTTTGTTCTGCTGCATCGTTACCTGCGTGTTGCGCAGCAGGTTCTGTTTCTCGGCCAGTTCGGCCTCGGCGTTCAGAATCTGAACATCCAAGCTGGCATTTCCCAGGCGAAGAATCACATCGCCCTTTTTCACGGCGGCGCCTTCCTCCTTTACTTTCTCCAGCACGATGCCGCCCTCCTCGGGAGAAATCTGTACGACGGAGATGGGACGTACCTGTCCTTCCAAATGAATGTAATCGTTGAACAGTTCGTTCTTCACCGTAGCCGTCACCAGTGTGCGGCGGTTGACGGCAAACGTACGGGTGCGGGGAACCAGTACCAGCCAAAGAACGAATCCCAGTAGCGCGCCGCCGCCGACAATCCAGGGCAGGTGTTTCTTGCGTATGCCTTTTTTAGGCTCTTTGATGATATCCATAATATTATAAGGTATATAGTTTCTGACCGTTGTAATAGTCGGTAAGCAATTGTTTGATGAGATAGGTCAGGCGGCTTTGCAGCAGCAAGGCCTGCGAGCGAATCAGGTTGGTCGAAGCTGTCTGCAGGTCGATGGCGTCCGAAAGACCCTCTTCGAATTTGCGGGCGATAAGCGTGTAGGCCAGTGAGTCGGCGGTCTGCTGTTTTTCCAGTGCCGTGACCGAAAGGGCGGCCGAATTGCGTTCCATTACCGCCTGGCGGATGGTATGTTGTAGATTGTCGCGCTGCTGTTCGTAGTCATCGATGGCGTTGTATAGTCGGTTGCGTTGTCGCTTCACGCCGTACACCCGGCCGAGGCGCCCGAAGACGGGGATGCTCATGTTGATGCTCACATAGTAACCCAGTTTGTTGCGGAGCTGCTTGTGAAAAGGATCGAACAAGCCCCGTTCCAGTGTTTTGAAGTAACCGCTCGACACTCCGGCAGAAAGCGACAGCGACGGGAACAGATTCCCGATGCTCTGTTGCAGGCTGTAGCGGTTCATCTGTATGGAGTGGCGGGCGTTGACCGTGGCGGGCATCATTGTCTCGGCCCGGCAGAATATCCGGTCAGCTTCTCCGTAGTCGTCGGTATTGTCGGGATGGCATGTGACGGCATGTTTCGGAACGGTGAGCCACCAGGCATCCAGTTCGGCGTCGGCCGGTAGGTTCATGCTGTTTCTCAAAGCAAGCACGGCTGTTTCCAACTGTGCCTTTGTCTCTGTCAGGCCCTGTCTGTCGGAGGCGCATTGCGCTTCCACGAGAGCCAGTTCGGCAGCGCTGCGCCGTCCCAGTTCATACAGTGTATGCAGTCTGTTCAGCTGGCGTTCGCTTTCTTCTGCTTTGTTTTGGCGGTAGCAGTGCAGTTCCCGGTAGTAAAGTACGTTCATGTAAGCCTCCAGCGTAGCGATGGCTATATTGTCGCGTATCTGTTCGAGCGATTTCTTCCCCATCTGTTCCTGTATGCGGGCTATGCGCACGTTATTGACAAGCGCGCCGCAGTTGAACAGCGGAAGCGAAGCGTTGACCGAATAAGAGTTGCTGAAGTTGGAGATGGTGTTGTATGTATTTGTTTCCGGGTCGATTGTGCGTCCGAAACTGAATTGTGCTCCTGCTCCCGCACTGATGTTGGGCAAAAAGGCAGCATAGGATTCGATGGTGTTCAGGTGGGTGTTCCTATTGGTGCGCGACTGAACCAGTACGCTCCGGTTGTGCTCCACGGCATAGTTGATACAGTCTTCCATGCTCCACGAATCGGGGATGCTCTGCCCTGCGGCCTGCAGTACGGCAGCCAGCAGAAGCAGGATGGAAATCTTTTTTTTCATATAATCCGATTATTTCTGTCTGTTATAGTACGAAAACCGTGCCAATTCTTTTATATGCTTGATTATTATGAATTTGTATAATTCAGCAGGGAGGAAGAGTGTCCAATAATTAGACACACTCTGTCTATTAATTGGACATATCGGGCAACGGGGCGTGTGTACGGGCATATTCCGGTCATCCCAGCCGGGACTGTTTTATTCGTTTATCCGGGAGTTTTGTCTTATCTTTGCCTCACGGAAAAGTATATACTATGGTAAAGAACGGAACATTGCTTGTCGTCGATGATAATAAAAGTATCCTGACATCGTTGCGGATTCTTCTCGGCGATGTGTTCGAACGTGTCATTACTATATCCTCTCCGAACGGCCTGCCGTCCCTGTTGCGGAGTGAGACTGTGGATGCGGTGTTGCTGGATATGAATTACACGTCTGCCGTGAACAACGGCAACGAAGGATTGTATTGGTTGCGTGAAATAAAACAGATGCGTCCCCATGTCCCTGTGGTGCTTTTTACCGCTTATGCCGATATAGAACTGGCCGTGAAAGGCGTGAAGGAAGGAGCGGCGGATTTTGTGGTGAAGCCTTGGAACAATGCAAAGCTGATACAGACGTTGCAGGCCGTGTGCGAGGAGAAACAGCCGTCCCCAGCCGTTCCTCCGTCCGTGATGGAATGGGGAACCTCGGCCGAAATGGCGGAACTGCGCGAACGGGTGAAGTTGTGCAGCACGACCGATGCCAATATACTGATAACCGGTGAGAACGGTACCGGCAAGGAAATGCTGGCGAGAGAGATACATGCTTTATCGAACCGTTGCAACGGAGCCATGGTCGCTGTCGATATGGGAGCCATACCGGAGACTTTGTTCGAAAGCGAACTGTTCGGTTATGTAAAGGGCGCTTTTACGGGGGCATGGGCAGACCGGAAAGGACGTTTCGAGGCAGCGGACGGCGGGACGCTGTTTTTGGATGAAATCGGGAATCTGCCGTTGCACCAGCAGGCCAAACTGCTTACATGCATCCAGCAGAAACAAATCGTGAGGGTGGGGAGCAATCAGCCCCGTTCCGTGGATATCAGACTGATATGCGCCACCAACTGTCATCTGGAGGCGATGGTGGAGCAGGCGGCGTTCCGCGAGGACCTTTTTTATCGCATCAATACTATTCATCTGCATCTGCCTTCCCTGCGCGAGCGTCGGCCGGACATCCTGCCGCTGGCGCGGATGTTCCTGAAACGTTATGCGGAACAATACCGGCGCCCGGTGACAGGATTCACGGAAGAGGCGGTACGTTTGATGAATCAGTACCCTTGGTACGGGAACATCCGGGAGTTGCAGCACACGGTAGAAAAAGCCGTCATCCTCTGTGAGTCGGATAGGCTGAATCCCGGGCATCTGGATTTGTCCGCGCGTATGACAAAAGGAGATGTTCCGGAAGAGAGACGCGTGCTCACACTGGAGCAGATGGAAATGGAGGCACTGAAAGAAGCCGTGTCTCTGTGTAAGGGCAATTATTCTCTGGCGGCAAGCCGTCTGGGGATTTCCCGGCAGACGTTGTATAATAAAATGAAGCGTTATGGTTTGTAAGTTCCGCTATTTTCTTTCCCCGACTTTTTTGTCTTATACGATTGGAGTCGTTGGCTGTACGTACGCCTGTCTGGGACAGGACTGGAAGTGTCTGGCGGGAGGAATCTTACTGCTGTCGGGTGCCGGATTCCTGTCTGTCCGCAGGTTGCGTCGCCTGCGTGAAAGTCTTGATTTGATTATGGAGGCCGTCGAGAACGGAGATAACACCTTCCGTTTGCCTTCCGGGCATCTCCGGAACGCTTCCGTGGAACTGTTTAATGCGGCGGCCAACCGCATGGGGAACTTTTTGTCCGAAGAGAAGCTGGCGCTGGAGGTACGTGAGAAATATTATGAAGTCATCCTGGAGCATGTATCCACCGGTGTGGTTGTGCTGGACGGAGACTGCGACAGGGTGGTGCTGCGTAACGAAACGGCTCTCCGGTTGCTGAACGTGCCTCGTCTGGCTTTGCTGAGTCAGTTGCCGGAGGATAAACAGGACATAAGAGACTGTTTCAAGACTTTGCAGCCGGGAGAAAATGAACTGCTGGCCGTGCACACCCGGCAGGGAGTCCGTCAGCTGATGGTGAAAGTTGTGATACTGGTGCGGGATGAGGTGCCGTTGCGTGTGTTTACGTTGAATGATGTGCGCAACATATTGGACGAGCACGAGATGGATGCCTGGGTGAAACTGACGCGTGTGCTGGTGCATGAGATTGTGAACGGAATGACTCCGGTGTGTTCGCTCAGTTCCTCGATGCTGGAGAAAACCTCCCTGTCCGCAGAGCAGTTGCACGACGGACTTGCGGCCATTCATGCCACATCGCAGGGATTGCTTGCATTTGTGGAAAACTACAGGAGATTTACGTCTTTACCCAAGCCGTGTCCCGATATCTTTTATGTGAAGGATTTGCTGAACGAGGTAGGTTCTTTGCAGTTACTTCCTCCTCACATCCGACTGACGGTGCGGATTCTTCCGGACGATGTGATGGTGTATGCCGACAGGCATCTGATTCGTCAGGTGCTTATAAACCTGTTGTGCAATGCCGTGCAGGCGATTGGAGAAAAGCCGGGGCGGATTGATATGACTTCCGAGTTGACGGAGAACGAGCATGTCCTCATCTATGTGTCCAATGACGGCCCTGCAATACAAGAAGACGCCGAACAATTGTTTGTTCCGTTCTATACGACGAAGCAAGGAGGCAGTGGCATCGGGTTGTCGGTTTCCCGGCAGATTATGTTGCAGTCCAACGGAAGCATCACGCTGCTTCCGTCCGGAACCCGTGGATGGAACACTGTCTTTCTGCTTGATTTCGCGTGAAAGACCGGCGGGACGTGCCGGGTTACTTATCGTCTATAACGGTCATTTTTCTGATAAACACCTCCCGGACGGGATGGTCCTTTTCATCGGTGCGCACTTTCTCCAAGGCTTCCACCACAGCCATTCCGTCCGTGACTTCTCCGAATACGGTATATTCTCCGTCCAGATGAGGCGCCCCGCCGACAGTCGTATAGGTTTTCTTCTGTATGTCCGTGAACGGGGCGGGCGGGTTGGCCGCTATGCGCGATTCGGCTTCGTATAGCAGCGAGTCCCTGAGCGCCTGCAATGTTTCCGTGTCTTTCCGCCGGGACATCCGGTTCATTTCTTCCGCATGTTCTTGGCAGAGACTTTCGTAACAGGCATCCACTTTGCTCTGGTAGACGGCGGTTTTCAGTTCGGACAATTGGTCGGTGGTGAACACTTTTCCCGTGACGATGTAGAACTGCGTGCCGCTTGATTCCCTGAGAGGATTGACGTCGTCTCCCATGCGTGCGGCGGCCAGCGCCCCTTTTTTATGGTAATATCTGGGATAGACGATTTCCGCCGGCAGGGTGTAACGGAATTTGTTCGTATCCACGGCGGCCGTGGCCTCTTCCGTTCTTTGGGCCGGATCGCCGGCCTGTACCATAAAATCGCGTATGATGCGGTGGAACAGAACATTGTCATATACGCCGTCCCGTACCAGTTTCAGAAAGTTATCCCGATGTATCGGGGTCTCGTTGTAAAGTTTCACTTCCAGTTCGCCTATGGAGGTTTCTATGCGCACCTTTATTTCTTTTTCCTTTGTGTCCGGGGAGTTGTGTCTGCAACTGATACAAACCGCCAGGCACAGCAATATTGACGCTATGTGACTTGCTTTCATCTTTTTTATCGTATAAAGAAAAACCTATGATTTGCAAAATTAGTTAATTCGGATTTATGTTCAAGCTTTTTAGAGAAATTCTGCGTTTAAATAAAGAAAAAAGCCTTTCCTTTGTGTTTGAATAAAGAATACCCCTGTTTATGAAGAAAGTTCTGAAATGGATAGTGGCCGTGCTGTTGGCTCCGGTGGCATTGTTCCTTCTTCTTTCATTGTTGTTATATGTTCCTCCGGTACAGGACTTCGTGGTAAGGAAAGCAACCGCCTATGTGGCCGGGGCGACCGGAATGGACATTTCGGTAGAACGGTTGCGGCTGTCCTTTCCGCTCGACTTGGATTTGCAGCATGTGCGTGTCTCCGATAGGAAAGAAGCCATGGAGATGCTGGTCGGGGATCTGATTGTAGACTTGAATCTATGGAGGCTTTTTCGGGGAGAAATCGATGTGGACGCCTTTGAGATACGGCGGGCGACGGTAGATACGGGTACGTTGATAGACGGCCTGACGGTAAACGGTCGGCTGGAGCGCTTCTTTCTGGATTCCCATGGAGTCGATTTACCCGCCCGCAGGGTGATGCTCGACAACGTATCGCTGGATGATGCGGATGTAAATATCCTGTTGAACGATACGACCGCCTCGGATACGGCCACTTCGTCTGCGGACTGGCGGATAGAACTTGGCCGGGTTGCGTTGCAGTCTGCCCGTGTGCGGCTGAATATGCTGCCGGATTCCATGTCGGTGGGTGTCGATGTCCGGCAGGCGTTGCTCACGGGCGGACGGATTGATTTAGGACGGGGTGAGTATGATGTCCGGCGACTGAGCCTGCAGGCCGATACTCTCCGGTATGATTTGACGAATCAGCCGGCAACAGCAGGGCTGGATGTGAACCATCTCCTGTTGAGTGCTGTGGATTTGCAGGTGGACAGCGTACGTTTCGTGCAGTCTCCCCTGCAGCTTTCCCTCGGACTGGAGCGTCTGGCTCTGCATGAGAAAAGCGGGTTGGAGGTGGAGCGTCTGACTGCCCGGTTGCGGATGGATGAAAAGTCGGTGCATGTAGCCGGTTTGGTGCTCGAGACGCCGGACTCGCATCTGCAGGCACTGGCGGATATGGATTTCTCTTCGGTGACGGCCAGAGGCGGCGGTAGCCTGTCGGTACGGTTGCAGGCCGAGATAGGGAAGCAGGATGTCATGTTCTTTGCCGGAGATATGCCCGACGGTTTTGTGAGGCGATATCCCAACAAACCACTCTCCCTGTTCTTGTCGGCGGACGGTAATGTCGATTCCTTGACATTGCACGGACTGGAACTGGCATTGGACCGTGCCTTTGCGGTCAGGGTGGGCGGTACATTCACCCGTTTGCTGGATGATAAGCGGAGACAGGCGCGGCTGGATGTGAACGCGACTACGCGTGATGTAGCTTTTGTAAAATGGCTGGCCGGTCCCGGCGGACTGCCCGGAGTGGCTCTGCCCCCGATGGCATTAACGGGCAAGGCCGGAATGACGGGAGATAAATACCAGACGGATTTGATTCTGAGTGAAAGAAAGGGACGAGTGGGATTGCGGGCACGGTTCGACGCCGGTCGTATGGCGTATGATGCGGCCCTGCATGTGGACAATCTGCAGCTGCATGATTTCCTTCCGCAGGATTCCCTGTATTTGCTTTCGGCCAAAGTCGCTGCCGGCGGAGTCGGTTTCGACCCCATGTCGCACGCCACGGCGCTGCAGGTCCGTGCCGAACTGGAGCGTCTGCAATATGACAGTCTGGATGTGACCGGGACTACGCTTGAAGCGTCGCTGCAGAAAGGAAAAGCAATGCTGGAACTGAACAGCGACAATGATATGCTGGCGGTCCGCTCCCGTATGGATGCGCTTGTTTCCCGCAGGAATATAGATATGACACTCAGTGTGGATATGAAGAAAGCCGACTGGTATGCGTTGCGGCTTACCCCGAAACCCTTTGCCACTTCCATGTGTCTGCATCTGGACGGAAGCACGAACCTGAAGGACAGCCATGCCGTGCAGGGAGAACTATCCGACTTGTCGCTCATTTTGCCCGACACCTTGTTTCGTCCTGCGGCACTTTCGCTGGACGTATTGTTGAGGCCGGACACTTTGTATGCGGATGTGAGGTCCGGCGATTTGCTGGTGAATGCCAGCGGGCAGGGATCGTTGGAACAGATTGTGAAGCAGGCGGGGCTTTTCATAGAGGAACTGAACCGCCAGGCCGCCGGCCGACGCATTGATCAGGAGGCATTGAAGGCTTTTCTGCCCAGACTGAACGCCAGAATCCGCTCGGGACGTCACAATCCGGTCAGCAATACGCTGGCGGCACAGGGTTTCCAGTTCAGAGACCTGTCGCTCGATCTGGCTTCGGACCCGGAAGTGGGGCTGAACGGAAAAGGATATGTGCATACGTTGGATGCGGACGGTATCCTGCTCGATACAATCCAGTGGCATGTCTTTCAGGATTCCACGGGCGTAAAGATGGCCAGTCGTGTATGCAACGGGCCGAAAAACAAACAGTTTGTGTTTGATGCCACGCTGGATTCGTATATCCTTTCCGCCGGAGCCGGCTGCCGGCTGACTTATGTGGACGGTCAGGGACGCAGGGGAGTAAACGTCGGATTACGGGCGGATCTGGAAGAGGACGGAGTGCGCGTGTCGTTCGATCCCCTGGACCCCGTAATCGCTTACCGGACTTTCCGTCTGAACGAAAACAATTACCTCTTTCTTGGCAATGACCGCCGGGTGAAAGCCGATATCGACCTGCTCGCCGACGACGGGACGGGCGTGAAGATATACACGATACCCAACGAAGCAGCCCTGCAGGACATATCCCTGTCTCTGAACCGTCTGAATCTGGATGAACTGACCAATGTATTGCCTTATGCTCCCCGTATTACGGGCTTCCTGCGCGGGGATGCCCATCTGGTGCAGACGGCGGATAATCTTTCCGTCATGGCGGATATGACGGTGGATGACATGACGTACGAAGAAGCGCCGTTGGGACAGGTGGGGGTGAATGCCGTGTATCTGCCCAACGAGGACGGCTCGCATTTCGTGGATGCCAGAGTGCTGTATTTCGAGGACGAGGTGCTGATGCTGTCCGGTACGTATACGGATGACAAGAAGAGCGGCACTTTGGATGCCGGGGTGGAACTGAACGGTTTCCCGCTTACGCTGGCCAATGGGTTCGTGTCTCCCGGACTGGTGTCCCTGGCGGGCAGCATAGACGGAAGCCTGACGGCGGTGGGACCGACGGACCGGCTGAGTGTCAACGGGGGATTCGGACTGGATTCGGTGCGTGTGAAATCGGCGGAATACAGTCTGAACCTTCGGGTGGCGGATGATTCGATACGGATAGACGACAGCCGTCTGTTGCTGAACAGACTGAAGATATATTCCCTGAACAACAACCCGTTGCTGGTGGACGGCCGGGTGGATTTCCGCCGGTTTGACAACGTGACGTTCGATACGCGTGTCACGGCAAAGAACTATGAACTTATCAACGCACCGAGAACGCAACAGGCATCGGCCTACGGTAAGGTGTACGTGGATGTCGACACCCGCATACAAGGGAATCCGGACAATATCTCTGTCAGGGGGCAGTTGAATGTGCTGGGAAATACGGACGTCACTTATGTGCTGAAAGATTCTCCGCTGACGGTGGAGGATCGCTTGAGCGACCTTGTGACTTTTGTGGATTTCTCGGATACGACCGGAGTGGCGGATGCAGGGAAGGCCGCTCCGCTCAATCTGGACATGGTGGTACGTCTCGGCATCGACCAGGCGGCTCAGGTGTATTGCATCCTGAGCGCCGACCAGTCCAATTACGTGGAAATCGAGGGCGGGGGAAATCTGACCCTGACTTATTCTCCCGAGGGCGACCTGCAGCTTAGCGGACGCTATACGGTGTTGAGCGGCGAGATGAAGTATTCGCTGCCTGTGATACCCTTGAAAACATTTACGCTGAAAAACGGCAGTTACATAGAGTTTACCGGGGACGTAGCCAATCCGGGGCTGAATATATCCGCGTCGGAACGTGTCCGGGCTACGGTCACGGAAAACGACGTGCCGCGCACGGTGGCTTTCGATGTGGGGCTCTCCATTACCCAGAACCTTGCGAACATGGGACTGGAGTTCACGCTGGATGCCCCGGAGGACATGAACGTGCGCAACGAACTGGCATCCATGTCGTCCGAGCAGCGCGGGCGGTTGGCCGTGACAATGCTGGCGACGGGGATGTATCTGAATGAAAACAATTCCGGCGGTGGCGGCGGATTCTCCACCCAGAATGCATTGAACTCGCTTTTGCAGAGTGAAATCAACAGTATTGCCGGAAAAGCCTTGCGTACCATCGACCTTTCCGTGGGAATGGAAAACAGCACCTCCGCCGACGGTGGCACGCAGACGGACTATTCGTTCCGGTTTGCCAAGCGTTTCTGGGGCAACCGTATCAGCATAATCGTGGGAGGAAAGGTTTCTACGGGAGAGGATGTGGAGAATACGGGACAGACCCTGATCGACAATGTGTCGCTGGAATACAGGCTCGACAAGAGCGCCACCCGCTATGTGAAACTGTTCTATGACAAGAACTACGAGTCCATGCTGGAGGGCGAGATCACGGAGATGGGAGCCGGTCTGGTGCTTCGTAAGAAAATGGACAGGCTGGGAGAACTTTTCATCTTCCGCAACAGGAAGAATACCGAGACACAACCGGATGACGGATATTAATAAAGGAGAACAGATGAAACGGATACTACTGATGACGGGAACGACAGGCCTGCTGCTTTTGGGAGGGTGTTCCACCACGGCCAACCTGCCGGAGGGAGAGACGCTGTATACAGGTATCAAGAAAATCACTTACGGACATAAACTGAAAGCGAAAAAACGCGCCGGGGAAGAAGGGGTGATAGCCTCCATCGCGGATGCCTACAAGGCTGTGGACGACCTGATTACCGGCAAGAATGTGTCGGGTATGCAGAATCTGGCCGATAAGCAGGACCTGGAAGGACTGACCAAGGAACAGCGTGACTCCGTCAAGGCGGAAACGGAACTGATAGAAGAGGCATACGAAACGATGACCGACGAAGTGGGGGGTGCGCTGGCCTACAAGCCAAACAATGCCCTGCTCGGCAGCTCTTCCTACCGCATTCCGTTCCCCATCGGGCTGTGGACATACAACAGTTTCGTCAATTCGAAGAACAAGTTCGGGAAATGGATCTTCAACACCTTTGCCTCCACACCGGTTACCATCAATATGGTCAACCCGAAGACGAGGGCGCTCGTGGCACAGAACACATTACGCAACTACGGCTTCTTCCGCGGGACGGTGGATTACGACATATTGCCTCAGAAAAAACTCCGTCAGGCAAAGGTGGCCTACACCGTGACGCCGCGCGCCCTGTTTCGTCTGGATGCTATTGAGTACCTGAACTTTCCGGACTATGCGGATTCTCTGGTTCGTCGTTCCATGCCCCAGTCGCTGTTGCGTAAGGGCGATGCGTTCAGCGTGCCGAATCTGGATGGCGAACGGACACGGCTGAGCACGCTGTTCCGCAACAACGGGTTCTATTATTTCCGGCCGGAATACATCACTTACCGGGCCGACACGGTGCAGGTACCGCAGCGCGTACAGCTGCAGGTCGTGCCGTCGCCGGAAATCCCGCTCAACGTGTGCAACCGCTATTTCCTCGGAACCACACAGATTGAAATATACGATCCCCGGGGGAATATCGGGACGGATACCGTCCGGTTGCGCGATTACACCCTGATTTATGCTTGCAGGAACCACAAGCCGCCTTTGCGCTTCGGTCCGTTGCGCCGCTATCTGTTCTATAAGAAAGGTGATATGTATCGCCAGCGGCTGCATGAGCTGATGGTGGAGCAACTGAACGGAATGGGAGTGTTCAGTCAGGTCAATGTCAAATACGTGCCGCGGGACACGACGCCGGACAATACGACGCTGGATGTCAGGATATCTGCAATGCTCGACAAACCTTTCGACGGGGAGTTCGAGACCAAAGTCACTTCCAAAAGCAACGGACAGGTAGGGCCGGGCGTGTCCTTCGGCCTGTCCAAGCGTAATGCTTTCCGCGGAGCCGAGAGGCTGAAGTTCGAAGTGCATGGTTCATACGAGTGGCAGACCGGAGCCACGGTGGAAAAGCGCGGTTCGGCCATCAATTCCTATGAATACGGCGCGTCGTTGTCGCTGGACTATCCGCGTCTCGTGTTTCCCGGGGCGAAGAAATTGTCCATACGTGCGCATAACACCACCTCTTTCATGCTCGATGCCAACTGGCTCAACAGGGCCAACTATTTCAATATGGTCTCGCTGGGAGCCCGTGTGGGCTACACCTACCAGGCCCGGCCGACCATCAAGCATGAATTCGTGCCTTTCCGTCTGGACTATGATGAACTGCTTCACACGACAGCCCGGTTCGATTCCATCATGAATACCAACCAGGCCCTGTATGTCAGCATGCGCGACCAGTTTGTCCCCTCCATGCGCTACACGTTCACGTATTCCAGCCGTCGCCGGGCGCACAATCCCCGTTCGCTTATTCTGGAGGTGAAGGAAGCCGGCAATGTCACTTCCGGCATTTTCGCCGCATGCGGCAAGCCTTTCAACCGGCTGGATAAAAAAATATTCGGTGTTCCGTTTGCACAGTTTGTCAAATTCACGGCAGAGTTTCGGGAGGCCTTCCGTCTTACGGCGCGGCAGACGATAGCCACGCGCATCGGCGGGGGCATCGTCTACAGCTATGGAAACTCGACCACGGCTCCCTACAACGACCTGTTTGCCGTCGGTGGAGCCAACAGCATCCGGGCCTTTGCCGTGCGCGGCGTGGGCCCCGGCGGTTACCACCCCGGAAATTCCGCCTATTCCTATATAGACCAGATGGGAGACATTAAGATGGAGGCCAATGTGGAATACCGTTTCCCCATCATATCATCGCTTTACGGAGCCGTGTTTCTGGATGCCGGCAACGTCTGGCTGATGAACCCCGACAGCGACCGTTCCGACGGTGCGCTCCGCCTGTCCACGTTTGGCCGTGACCTGGCTCTGGGGACGGGAGTCGGTCTACGTTATGATCTGGATTTCCTTGTGCTCCGTTTCGATGTGGGTGTGGGACTGCATGCTCCGTTCGATACGGGAAAGAGCGGTTATTACAACATGCCCCGCTTCCGCGACAGTCTGGGCTACCATCTGGCGGTGGGTTATCCGTTCTAATCCCGCCGTGTTGTCCGGCGTGTGGAACGGCTGCCTGCTTTTGTCCACAGAAAACCTTGTAGCCCCTGTATAAAAGAGGGAAGAAATTTGGCGGTTTTGAATTATATTTTGTAGTTTTGCAACACTTACCTAAACTTTTAAAAAAATATATAGCATGAAACCTACATTATTTCTTCTGGCCGCAGGTATGGGAAGCCGTTACGGCGGTCTGAAGCAGTTGGACAGCCTCGGCCCCAATGGTGAAACGATTATGGACTATTCCATTTACGATGCCATTCAGGCCGGTTTCGGCAAGTTGGTCTTTGTTATCCGCAAGGATTTTGAACAGGATTTCCGTGATAAGATTATCAGCAAGTACGAAGGCCACATCCCGTGCGAACTGGTGTTCCAGGCGCTGGATGATCTGCCCGAAGGCTTCACGTGTCCCGAAGGCCGTGTGAAACCCTGGGGGACGAACCACGCGGTGCTGATGGGTAAAGATGCCATCCAGGAACCTTTCTGTGTCATCAACTGCGATGATTTCTACAATCGCGATGCGTTCATGGCTATCGGCAAGTTCCTGAGCGAACTGCCGGAAGGCGCTAAGAACGATTATGCCATGGTTGGTTTCCGCATTGGCAACACCTTGTCGGAGAACGGTTCCGTGGCACGCGGTGTCTGTGGAAAGGACGAGAATGGCAACTTGACGGATGTGGTGGAACGCACGGAAATCATGCGTGTGGACGGCGAAATCTGTTACAAGGACGAGAAGGGCGAATGGGTTCCCGTCGGCGGCGAGAACGTTCCCGTTTCCATGAACATGTGGGGCTTCACGCCGGATTATTTTGAGTACAGCCAGGAGTTCTTCAAGCAGTTCCTCAGCGACCCGAAGAACATGGAGAACCTCAAGGCGGAATTTTTCATCCCGCTGATGGTGGACAAACTCATCAACGACGGCACGGCCACAGTGAAGGTGCTCGATACGACCAGCAAGTGGTTCGGTGTGACATACGCCGCCGACCGTGACGCCGTGGTAGCCAAAATTCAGTCGTTGGTGGACGAAGGCGTATATCCTGCCAAACTGTTCTGATTGGCGGGCTAAAGCTTACCGCCTCTGCCGGGGCGGGGGCATAAACCGATAAAAGAAAAGGATGATTATCCCCCATGCGGGCGGATGGTCATCCTTTCCTTTTTCTGCCATGTCCTTCACTTTCACAGCCGTCCGGCAGACAAGTCCCCGCCACTGCAATCCGGAAGTTCTCCCGACAGCTATGATAAGGTTGTGTCAACAGCTATGATACGACCGTGTCAACAGTCATCATACGGCCGTCGCAACAGTCATCATACGACCGTCGCATCAGTTATCATACGACTGTCGCAACAGTCATCATACGACCGTCGCATCAGTTGTGCCCTTGCTGTGGCAATGACGGTTCTGGAGTGCCGGCGTATGCGGTCGTACGACCGTCCCGGCAACAGTCCTTTTGTCCCCGGGAATGCCATGCTGGTTTTCGCGCGGGTTCGTGCACGACGAGCCTCCCCCTTTGTATCTCTACCGGGGGAGGCCGTTTTTATTGTTCCGCGTCATTCGTGTGCTGTGGCCCGTTTGGCGGTGAGTTCCGCTATTTTCACCACCGTCATCATGGCTTTCTCCATGCTCTGGACGGGCACGAACTCGTGGCGTCCGTGGAAGTTCAGTCCACCGGCAAAGATGTTGGGGCAGGGCAGTCCTTTGAACGACAGCTGGGCTCCGTCCGTGCCTCCGCGGATGGCGCGCACCTTGCACTCCATGCCACACTGGCGGATGGCCTCGACGGCAATGTCCACCACGTGCATCACCGGCTCCACCTGTTCGCGCATGTTGTAGTACTGGTCCTTGATTTCGGCTGTCACCGTTCCGGCTCCGTAACGCTCGTTGAATGTGTCGGCCATGCGGGCTACGAATGCCTTCCGCTCCTCAAAGCGGTTGCGGTCGTGGTCGCGGATAATGTAAGAAAGCGTGGCTTCCTCTACCGACGATTTTATGCCCATCAGATGATAGAATCCTTCGTATCCTTCGGTGGTCTCCGGTGTCTCGCCGGCCGGCATGGCCTGGGCGAAAGCGGCGGCGATGAGGTTGGCGTTGCGCATCTTTCCTTTGGCATATCCCGGATGCACGTTCAGTCCCTTGACGGTGACTTTGGCCGACGCGGCGTTGAAGTTCTCGAACTCTATTTCGCCGGTTTCGCTTCCGTCCATGGTATATCCCCATTCGCAGCCGAAACGTTTCACGTCGAACAGATGGGCGCCCATACCGATTTCCTCGTCGGGATTGAAGCCCACACGGATCTTTCCATGCTCTATCTCGGGATGTTGCTGCAGGTAAACCATGGCCTGTACAATTTCGGCGATGCCGGCCTTGTCGTCGGCGCCGAGCAATGTATGGCCGTCGGTTACAATCAGGTCTTCGCCTACGTGGTCGAGCAGTTCGGGAAACATGCCGGGGGACGTGACGATGCCCTCGCTCTCGCACAGGACGATGTCGCCTCCGTCATATTGGCGTACGATGCGGGGCCGGACATCCTTGCCGCTGCAGTCGGGCGACGTGTCCATGTGGGCGATGAAGCCGATGACCGGTACCTGTTTGTCCGTATTGGCCGGCAGGGTGGCGAAGAGATAGCCGTGTTCGTCCAGACTGACCTCTTCCAGTCCCAGCGATTCCAGTTCATTTTTCAGGTAGCGGGCAAATACCATTTGCTTGTCCGTACTGGGACATTTCTGTCCTTCCTCGTCAGACTGCGTGTCAAAGCTGACGTATGTGAGAAAACGCTCTGTTAAATCCATGTGTCTGTTCTTTTATGGTGATTGTATTATGGTGTAAATGTACTAAATTAATTGATGCGAAACAAATTGCGTGGCCCATTCCGTCCGGCTTTTCCGCCTTGAAGGGAAAAATGCAGTCCGACGGTTGGAATTTCGGTGTTTTTTTGTGCGTTTTGTATTTTATTTCTTATTTTTGTCCGCTATACAAACTGAAATAAAACAAACTAATCTATTAATATCTATGCGAAGACGACAACTCTTTCTGTCCGGCTTGTGGTTGCTGGGCGGGTGGGCCTTTCCTGTGGCGGCTCAGACAGACGTGACAGAAACATTCTTGAACAATCCTTCTTTCGAGGCCGATGCGGCTTCCTGCGTCCAGGGAGCCTCGTCGCTGGTGACGAACAGCGGGGACGGACAGCGCGGCTGGTCGGTCAACCCGCAGGGATGGAACATCACCTCTCCCGGCGTGTCGCTGCTCATCGATGCGAACTGCTTTACGGACAACAATCTCGGTAAGACGGCGATGGCTGACGGACAGTTTGCCTATTATCAGCGCTTCGGCTGGGGCTCGGCCGCTTCCGTGCTGAGCCAGACGCTCAATGGCGAATTGCCTGCCGGAGAATATGTACTTACTTTCCAAGCCAAGGCTTTCGCCGTGAATGGGGCTTCCACTTCCGCTTTTGTCAAGGTTACGGACGGTAATGACGCTGTTCTGGGAAGCACGTCGTTCAGTTGTGCGGGCGGGTCGGCCGGCAGCATGACCCGCGAGGACTGGAGCACTTATACGGTCAAGTTCAGTGTGACAGAAGCCACGGCGGTTGCCCTGACTTCGGAAATGACCTGGGGAAACGGAGGAAGTTGCATCGCTTACGATGACTTCCGGCTGAAGCAGTATCCGGCCGGTTACATCGTGCCCGATATCAGTGGAGGACGGGAAGACGAGGTTGCCTCTCCGACGGAGGGAGTCATTACTCACCGTTTTGTGGAGGAGGCCGAGATGATGCAGGACCTGTTGCAGATGCTGGCAAATTCCACCCGTTATGCTGCCAATATCTGGTACAACTGTTCGGCTCCCAACGACAAGGGGGAGGCCTGTGGATATTTCAAGGCCAACAGTGCCGGTAACAGTAACGAGGACGGTGTGCGCACGAACGCGGACTTCTCGATGATATGCGCTTTCCTGTACAAATATGCACAAGGTAAGGTGACGTTGCCCGAGGGACTTACATGGGATGGCGTGAAAGACATGGCCGTGAAGTCGCTCGTCTTCGGCTATTCCACCCACAAAGCCAATAAGTTCAAGGTAACATCGAACAATGCCTACTGGGGGTCGGTGAGCACGGGCGATTATGTCTGGGAAAGTTCCTTGTGGGCCATGTCGCTGGCTTATTCTTCTTATTTCCTGCGCGATGAACTGACGGAAACGCAGAAGGGATACATTTACAACATGATAAAGGCGGAGTGCAACTATGAACTGGGACGCATGATACCTACCGGTTATGCGGGCGATACGAAGGCGGAGGAAAACGGCTGGGAGGCCGATATCCTGGCTTGTGCCCTGGGACTGTATCCCGACGATGCGCTGGCGCCGCGCTGGTATGCCCGTTTGCGTGAGTTTGCCGTCAACAGCTATTCGCAGGCCGACGATGCAGGGGACGACACGGTCATAGATGCCGATTATGACGATAAGACGGTGAAGGACTTGTTCAAAGGCAAGAACCTCTATGATGATTACACGTTGCAGAACCATAATTACTTCCATACGTCCTACCAGAATGTCGTGATGCAGGAACTCGGCGAGGCTCATCTGGCCATGCTGCTCTTCCAGGGCAAGAATCCTAAGTGGACGACCCGTGCGCTGATGCACAACAATCAGAAGGTGATGGACGAGGTGCTGTGCTGGTTGGCACTGGCCGACGGCGAACTGGCCATGCCTAACGGCAACGACTGGAGCATGTTCCTCTACGACCAGATCGCTTCCTATGCCACGGCCGCCTGTTTCCTGCGCGACCCCAATGCGCTGATGCTGGAAAACCTTGCCTACAAATATGTGAAGGCCCGCCAGACGACGACGGCGGACGGAAGCTGGCTGCTTAACAGCGATATAGGTCCGCGCCGTATGGGTGTGCAGGGGCACCGTGTGATGATGACTTACCTGATGCACGAGGCTGCGTCGACGGCCGACCTGCGGCCGACTTCGTGGGAAGACTTCAGCCGCCGTTACGAGGCTGCGCGCCTGTTCACCTCGCAGAACATCGTACGTTCCAACACGAAAGACCGTTTCACGGTATTCTCCTGGAGCGACGGACTGAAGAGCTACACCGGTTACATCGCCGCCAATAATCCCGACCGGAACAAGATTATCGCTCCCTATAAGGCCAACAATACGGGTAACATCCTGGGCTGGTATACTGTGAACGGGAAGGGAACGAATGCGGCTCCGGATGTGAACGGTATCTACAACCTGCGCGGTAACAGTTATACGATGAACGGTTCGCTGCTGACAAACGACAATACGCTCAGAAACAGTTTCGCCCTGTATGCCACTCCAGGCAACGCATTCATCTATATGGACTATGTGACCGGCAATGCGGCGGGTACGATTACTCGTGAACAGGGCGGTCTGATGGCCATCAGCACCGATCCCTTCACTCGGGAAAAGCGTACCTTATATTATAAGGGCGGTCGCAAGCAGACGGATGGCAGTCAGTTTACCGAATTTGAGAGCCCGTGGGTGAACATAGACAATTCGGTGGGTATCGTGGTGCCTGATGCTGCCAACCGGATGGCTTTCGGCGACCGTGCCCAGATCAATTCCATCTATATGTCCCGGATATATCCGTCCTATTCCGCCCAAAGCCGTGTGTTCAAGGCGGGCGATGTGGTGGACCGTCGCCATATCATTTATTACAGCAATGTGGATTCGCTGGCGACGGCCGTTCTCTGCAGCCGGGCGCAGACGCTGACCGACATGGTTCCCGCCGGATGGAACGGCGTGATGGTCGCCGATCCGGACAGCGCCCGCTATCTGTTGCTGTCCCGTTTCGAGGGGGAGACCTCTTCCTGCACGCTCAAGGGTATTCTTACGGAAGACGGTGCGCCGGTGTTCAGTGTTCCTACCCGGATTACAGCGGAAGGCTCCGAGGCCACATTCGATTGCGATGTACACCATAGCGCAGGTGATGTGCTTCGGGTGTTCGTGGCGGGAGACGGACTGACCGCATGGCAGCTTCCGGAGGATTCCTGCAGTGCCTGTCTGCACAACGCGGGTGAGACGGCCCGCCTGGCACGGGTCGTAATCTGGGCCGACGGGCGGAAGAACGTAGCCGAAGTGACGGTGGAAGCCGGAACGACTTTGCGGGTGAGTCCGTCGGACGACGGGACCGTGGCTTCTTCCACCGTGGAACCGGTCGGAAAGGAGGATGAATATGTGGATATCACAGCCCGGTTTCTCCAAAATACGGGCTTCGAGGAGGACAAGACATACGGTAAGGTGAGCAGTGTCACACTGAATGGCGTGACTTATAACCCCTGTTATGTGAACGATGTGTCGCCGGTACACCGCAACTGGAAGCAGATACTTCCCGTCGCAGGCTGGGAACCGGAGAATACGCTGACCTGTGCTGCATCCAACTACAACTACGCCGTACGTTACTCCATGCCTTACAGCGACACGCACTATTGTGTGTCTCCCTCCAACGTGGGCAATTCTGCTTCCATCATGTCGGAGCCTGCCCGCTGGGACGACTGTGAGACGCGCTGCCTTTCTTTTCTCAATTCCTGGAACGAAGGCGTGAATCGTGTCTCACAGGATTGTGTACTGCCGGAGGGGGAGTACAGATTGACTTTTCTAATGAACTATGTCTGTCCGAATGAAATGCGCAAGGCAGGCAACTGTATTTCTACAGTTGGCAACGAATGTTATTCCCTGTGCGGTGTTTCCTTCGGCGAGACGGAACTGTATGTCTATCCCTCGGTTGCGCGTAGCTGGGAGAAGATGGAAATTCCTTTTACGCTCTCGTCGGAAACGGCTGTGAAGGTAAGTCTAGGACTGAAGTCGACGGCTCAGGTCGGTGTGGCTAATAACGCCCGTATCTATTTGGATAACATACGCTTGTTTCGCAAGGGAGGCGATATTGCCGATGGTGTGGCCCCGGTCTGTATGGCAAAGAGTTCGGACAAGGTGGACGTGTGTACGCTGTCCGGCGTCACGTTGCGCCGTGGCGTATCCGAAGCAGACGCCACCGAAGGATTGCCTCAGGGCATTTATGTCGTAGGTAACCGCAAGGTCAGTGTCAGATAACAGGCCTGTCCGGGCCTATACATGCAACGAGGGTGCGCTTCACATGACGGAAGCGCACCCTCGCTGTATGAAAAAGATGATAAGATTGTTGCGTCAGGTTCAGTCGGCGGAGAATTTCTCCTTTGCGATGTTCCATAGGAACAGCGGATTCCCGATGACATACCGCCGCCACATGCGTTTGGGTTCTGATAACAGTCGGTACAGCCATTCCAACGAATGACGCTGCCACCACAGAGGAGCCCGTTTGGCCGTACCGGCGTAGAAGTCGAACACGGCCCCGATGGTGCCGACATGGCAGTGTATGTCCAGTTTCTTCCAATTGGAATAGGTCCATTTCTCCTGTTTCGGAGCCGTCATGCCAATCCACAACAAGTCCGGAGCTGCCTCATTGATGGCCTGTATGATAGCGGCGTTATCTTCTGCGGAAAACTCCGGCTTGTAGGGTGGGGAATACGTCACCACCTCGATACGGGGATATCCTCCGGCTGCCTTTTCCCTGATCAGCTGCAATACTTTTTCGCTCGACCCCATGAACATACACCGTCCTCCGCGGGCGTTGAGCCGTTCCATTTCCGTTTCAAACAAGTCCCATCCGGCAATCCGTTCCGTCGGTCTCGACTTCGCTCCAATCCACCCGCAGGCTTTGACGATGCTGGAACCGTCGGGTATGAGATAGTCTCCTTTCATCAATGCCTCAGCAAACAACGCGTCTTTCTGCGCCGTATTGTACGAGTGCGCGTTTATCGTATTGATAAGCAGTTTTCCTTCAGGCAATAAAGACAAAGCCTTGCGGTTCTCCACAAGGCATAAATGTTTCAATCTTAACATATTCTCGTTCTGTTTTTCTTAAGGTGTCACCGAACCGGAACTGTCCTCGGCAAATGCTTGCATACACGTGCGGAACCTTTCTTCGAAACGTTGCAGGGTAAATTCCTGCTTGTATCGTTTCCATCCCTCTTGTCCCATGGCTTTGCACTTTTCCCGATTGTTCAATAGGGATTCCAACGCTTCTGCCAGTTTCCGGGGATTATTTCTTTCAACAATAATTCCGGTTTCCTCGTTCTTGATAATGTTAGATATTCCTCCTTCGTTGGTGCTGACGCATGCAATACCGTGCATCATAGCCTCCAGGAGAACCAGCGGGAAGCATTCGTTGTGATAATATGTAGGGAATACAAAAATATCCGCTTTGTTGAAGAATTCCTCCTTGTCCATCCCGTATTGTGCCCCGTGAGCATGTACGCAGTCCGAAAGTCCGTATGCATGTACACGTGCATGAAACTCCTCCGGCTGTATGTCTTTCCACCCTCCGACGAAATCACAGGCGAAATTCAGCCTTTTCTTCCGGAGAATACATAAGGCGTCGAGCAGTTCCCATACGCCTTTTGCCGCCATCATGTTGCTTAGGAAAAGCAGATGCGGCGCATCCTTGTAGGGCTTGTTTTCGGTAGATACGTCTGTTGGAAAGTCCGGTATCCCGTTGCCGCAGATGACGACCTTCCCGCGTGTCACGTATTTGGCCACATCTCCGTAAAGCGATTCCGCCAGCAACATGACATTGACATGGTTGAAAAATCGGCGGTAGAGTCTGTTATCTAACCATCGTTCCTGCCTCGTGCTCACCCCTTTGTTGTGGAAGTGCAGCACCACACGTCCGGCCTTGCCTTTCGTCTTTCTCATCAATCGTTTGACAGTCTCCACCACGATAAAATCCTTGTAAAAGGCTCCTCCGGCCGCGTTGGGTGTGATATATACGATGTTAGGCTTCAGTCGTTTTATTTCTTTCGTTATTTTATTCAGCAACTTTGCGAACGACACGCACTTCCTGACCCCAACCTTCCCTATGTCCGAAAGGGTATCAGCCGTAGTCAGATTTATATAATGGCAGTCAAACGCCCCGTTAATAATCTTAGAATCATGTATATACTTTCCCACCATGGAAGCACCGTGCACAGGCGGGGGCATGTGCATGATGAAAAGAACAGTAAAAGGAGTATGTTTATCCATCATTTTGTATTGCTATTCAGATATTTTTGGTACCTTTACTGCATATTTTCGTTAAAAATCTGAAGTAGTACTGCATATTTTCAATGAAAATCTGAAGTATAATAAATAGGTGATAAGATTATGTTCAAACGTATTTGCAAGATAAATGATATAATAGAAGATAGTATATTCTTGTTTGGAGCCCGCCAGACCGGGAAAAGTACTATATTGAGGACACAATTTCCCAATAGCATATATATCGACCTGCTGGACACATCGGTAAAGGCACGTTTCAAGCGTCGTCCATCGCTTCTTTATGAGACATTATGCGACAAGCTCCGCGACACACTTGTCATTATAGACGAGATACAAGAAGTACCGGAGTTACTTAATGAGATACACCGTCTTATATCTGAAAAAAGGTTGCTTTTCATATTATGCGGTTCAAGTGCCCGCAAACTAAAACGCAAAGGTTACAATACTCTCGGTGGCAGGGCTTATCCTCTATACCTTTATCCTTTTGTCAGTGCGGAAATACCTGATTTCAACCTTAATCATGCCATTTTATACGGGATGCTTCCTCCGCATTACCTTGCTAAAAATCCATCCCGCAAATTATCAGCTTATATAGATGTATATCTAAAAGAAGAAATAAAGGAAGAGGCATTGGTGCGCAACCTTTCAGCCTTCCAACGGTTTCTGGAAGTGGCTGCTCTTACAGATGGTGAAATCGTTAATTACAACAACATAGCCCAAGATTGTGGAATAAGTTCAAATACCGTTATCAGCTATTTCGATATACTTGAAGACACATTGATTGGCTATCGGATACCTGCATTCGCAAAAGTCTTGAAACGCCGTTTGGTACAAGCTCCACGCTTCTACTATTTCGACGTGGGCATTGTCAACCATTTGTTGCATCGCAAGGAACTCATCCGCGGGACTGTAGAATATGGACATGCCTTTGAACATCTTGTTATTCAGGAATTGAAAGCTTGGTTAGCTTATTCTGAAAGCAATGAGCAATTAAGTTATTGGCGTACATATACCGGGCTTGAGGTGGATGCTGTCATCGGCGATGCACGTGTGGCAATTGAAATAAAATCAGTGGAAGAGGTCTTACCTCGCCATCTAAAAGGTCTGAAAGCCTTTGCTGAAGATTATCAGGAAAGCCGTACAATCATTGTAAGCATGGATCCATTCAGCAGGCGTATCGGAAACATCGAATGCATTTATGTCCTTGACTTCTTCAAATTACTATGGACGGATGGGCTATAAACATCCGTTCATAGTACTCATATTTATTCTTGTCCCTATTCATTTTCGGTGATATTCCCTGTACCGCAGGAATTTTGCCAGCATCCACCAAGTGACGGGCGTATATTTTGCCAGATTCATCAGTCGCCCGATAGGATCTTTTGTGAAATACTTCCCATACTTCAACGCTTCCTGTCGGCTCAGGGTTGTTCTGCCCGAAAGCAACTGGCAGTAAGTGAGGTTGCGGGAGATGCGCCCTCGGGCATTTTTGTAACCTTCATTATCGCATAATTCCGGTTTAGCAGCGATGATTCGTTTCTCCCAGTCGGCAATGCTTGGAGCATTGCGCCATCTGATTTTCATCTTTTTCAGCCATCCGTCGCCTTTTATTAAATCCGTTCCATCACTGGTAAAAAGTACTTCCGGGAGCATTCCGAACTTGCCGTATGTAGCCAGCAAAGCCCAATATTCCAAATCCTCAGTGATACGGAGCTCAGTCCGTTGTCCTCCGGCTTTTTTTGCATATTCGGTACGTATCATGATACTGCCGGTGCATACATGCATCCATTCAGCCCAGAAAGAAAAGAAATCTTCCAGTACGATTGATGTATTGTATTTGTTTATGCAAGCAGGGGCGATGTGATTGCCTGATACAGTCAGATGTCGTTGCCCCACTGAAACTGCGATACACTCCGGATGTGTTTCTAAAAAAACGATTGTTTTTTCAAAGAACGTATCCTCCCAATAATCATCCGCATCTATATAGCACACATATTTACCTTTGGCTTCGGCCAGTGCCTTGTTGCGTGCCATGGCCGGTCCGGCATTCAACTGCCGGTAGAGCCGTATGTTCGCTTCTTTCCTTGCCTCGATGAGTTCCACGGAACGGTCCGTACTTCCATCGTCCACACAGATTACTTCGTATGAATATTGCGTGGTCTGGCCGAAAATGGAGTCGAGACACCTGTCTATCAATGCAGCCGCATTATAGACAGGAATAATAATTGATAGATCCATTGATATTCTGTTAATATATAAGTATGGTTATAGAACGAAAATGTGTTTAGTTGCAGAAAAAACTTCAGTGCGAGAAGTAAAAGCCTCAAACGAGAAGAAGCGTTCAATTTACAGAAGCACTTTCAACTCTTGTATATCCAGCTCCCTTTACACTCCTGTTTTCTTTAGGAATCCGATGGACACTTCCAGTTGCTCCCTCCGGATATTTTCTGTTCTTTCCCAATCAAAATATCTGTTCAAGAGCCGGTTGTGGTCTGTATTATCGTCCACAATGCAATCTTTCAATTCAAACAGCGTAAGCAGGCTTTCCATACGAGAATTCACTTTGTGCCGTTTGCGGCTGAACACAAATACAGGTTTGTGGTACATGATGGAAAAAGCAGTTCCGTGGAAACTGTTGCTGATGAAAGCCTCACATCCGGAGATCATTCTTACAAATTCTTTCGGTCCTGCCTTTTTGAAATTTTTATGAGCGTATTTTAAGGGATATTTGTCTGTTATGGCATAAATTTTCAAATTATGCCTGCGGGCATATTCTTGCGCGAAAGATTTCAAATGATCATTTCTTTCAAAGTCATATACCAGCACATATTTCTCCGATGAAGCATACACGGCATCATTTGTTGCCGCGGCCAATCTGTTCCATTCAGACAGCGGAAGCAGGAAAACAGGGTCAAGTACCCATGTACTTTTAATACCCATATCCTGAAGTAAGTCTCTGCCTTGATACTCCCTGACAGCCACTCCGTCGAATTTACTTAGCGATGACGCAATGCGCTCCCTGTTCGTTTTATCCACATTCAGATAAGAAAAACTTGCAGCGTAGGACACTTTCCGGCCGCTCTTCACGAATTCCAGATAGAATGCAGGGTCACGTCCGGCGTCATAAAGCACATTCCATACTTGGTCACTGCCAACGATATACAAATTAGCCTCCGGAGGATTCGCACAAAGTTCTTCATAGGAACGATAGGTCGCAGTTGTCGTATTGAGCGTTTTAAAGTTAAACTCGTCAAATATTTTTTTTCGCTTGAGAGTTGTTAATCGTTGTGTAAATTTGGCAATCCTATATATCCAGCGTGTAATCCAATAACGGGATGCTTTGGATTCAGGATTCACCCACATATAGTTATACATGCGGGTCTGGTAATGTGGCAGGAATTTTATCAGCTCCACATCATGCCCTTGCCTTTGTAGGTACGTCAATAAGGCGTATGCCTGCAAAGAGGCACCATAATTATAATCAGCCCAAGTGGTAATGGTCTTTATTTTCATTTAAACAGATTTTTCAGTATAATATCGGGCATAGCAGCAATAGCAGCCAAACGAAAGCCTACTTTTGGATATAATTTCTTATAGATATGATATCTCCACGTCCGGGGCATAGGGTGACGTAATGGGGCATTTCCAACAATCGCCTCCTCCAAAGGACGTGCTATCATTTCTATATCGTCTTTTACCATTTCCAATAGCTTTCTTCCTTTATTTGAATTAACCAAGACCAATGATATACCCTTATCCATTGTAGTGTTGACACGGGCCATATCCAATCCCCAAAAGTCCCCTAATGTCATATCACTAATGCGTTCTGGTTTGGCAAACATACACTTATAGCAACACTCACGATTGAATAAAGCCTTGAAGAACCCTTTCATATAAAGGTTATGTGTTAAAGGACTGCTCCAAATTGTTTCACCCGCTTTCTTGAAAGCAATCTTATAATCACAGTTTTCTCTGAACTCCACATTGTCATAATCCATTTGTAAGACACTTTTAGGAATCGATGCCTTTAATGTTTCCACCTTTGGTGTACCGTGACAAATAACATCCACGGTGTATAGCCATGAATCATATTCTTTAAAGCGATTCCTTATCGTGGCAATTTGGCACGAAGTGCCTATAAACAATATCTCAAGCCCATTCTTCAAATCCGCCTCAATCTGTTTGTATATGCCGGCTATCGAACTTTGTACATATTTAGATCCTCTAAGCCGTACCAGTTCTTCCTTAGTCGTGCAACGGATATGCTGAAAGTCGAACGGTCTCATAAAGACCGCACCATATACGATACCGCCCTTCCTTATCCATGCCTCCGATATAGCGGCAGCCATTCCTCCTGAAGAACTTTTTGCCCTTGCCGCCTCATCCTTTCGCCATGCTGCCCATGTAACAAGGGGCATTCTGAATTCCATTTTCATTTCCGCAACAAACCTTTCATGATACCTTCATACTCACGCCTTGCACTGTTCTCCGTATTGTACTCTTTTTCCAATTCGATAGAATTCCGGCTAAAAGCCTTTAAATCCACATGATGAAAATAATCAAGGGCTTCAAGAATACTTTCTTGCTTGAACGAATCAAATGTAATACCGTTCACATCTTTCTTTACCAATTCCGGATGGCAACCATTGTATATGGAAGTAGACACAGGAAGACCGCAAGACATAGCCTCCGGTATCACCAAACTCCAATTGTCTTCAATAGTCGGAAGTATAAAGGCATCAGCCACAGCATAATATTTATGAATATCCAAATAGTTCACACGCCCCTCCATCATGATACTTGGTTCTTCTGAGTACTTATTTTTCAATTCATTATACTGATCTCCTCCGCCAACAACTATAAGCATATCATTGGGATACGAATTTATATGTTCCATCCAAGCGGAAAGCAAGTATTTTACACCTTTTCTTTCTACAATCTGCCCGGAAAAAAGATACATTAATCCATTTCCATTATGGTATTTCTTATGATATGCTTGATATTGGTTTGAACTTTTGAATTTCATAATATCTGTTCTGAGTCCCTCACCATCAGCACTCATGCCCCCAATATGGATTTTATTTTCCTTCACACCAATAGACATTAAGTATTTTTTTGTCTCACTTCCATTCACCAAATATCCCGTTATGAATTTGTCCGTCAGCTTACGATGCCAAGTTTTCAATTTTCCATTATTCCGTTCCGTCCACGGAGTACGTTCATATCCAATGAATATTGGTTTCCTAAACAGTATAGAATAAAGCACCACCAAAGGTGTCCATTGAAAAAAACCTTCTGTAACCAATACATCAGGGTTTACTTTTCGCATTGCTGCCAACAATCCCCATGTAAGAGGTATCTTTTTTCCTTTTTCAATATTATACTTAAATGACATCTCATGGGTATTAAATAGCCTTTCTCCATTAAAAGGATGTGCATTGCTACCCATTACTACTGATATTTGTTTTAACAGATGATCATAACGACCTTTATATCTGCAAACAGAATACATGACATGAAAATCCCCATTGAACAATTCGTTCAATTTTTTATAAAAAGGAAGCCGGTAATCCAAAAATAAAGGATTACAATACAACACTTTCATTTTTAATGATGATATATAATTAACCTTATTTTATATGTATAAATTCAGTCCACGACCGTGGAAATAACAATTTACGTAAATATGTCACTCTATATATTCCAATTGTCATTAACAATGGAATAATCAGGCTTATCACAAAACCAATCCATCCCCATAATACCGTATGAGGGAGAAGTATATAAGTTGCATTTACAAAAAATACATGGAATAGATAAATCCCCAAAGAAAACCTACCTAATAGCTGTAACCATTTATAATCTATATAAGGAACAATACAGAGTAATGTTAGAAAAAATATGGATGGTAGTAATTTCCATAATATTTCTGTAGGTATGTTCATCCACCAGCATACAGAAAGTACTATGAACAATATAGCTCCGATATATTTTGCCCAAACAGAACATTTGTTAAGTTCGAAAGCAATTACACCTACACCGAAATAGCTTAATGCCAACCCGATTCCCAAAGGTACGCTGTTTTTGAAAATGTAAAACTGTTCCCATGTCATAAATAACGTACACATACCCAATATGAAGAATAGGCCATACAACCATCTGTATTTCCGAGCAAATGATAACATGATGGAGAAACTACAATAAGTGGGTAAAAACCAGGGGAATACAAATCCAAAATATTTCCGTATCGGACTTTGCGTCCCTTGAAAAAAGGCATATATATGTTCTCGGTTAAAATCAAATTGATGCCTCATGATGCACAAAACTATAAAGCATAGAAAGCATATCCAAAAATAAGGAACCCAACAACGTATGATTATCTGGGAAATACCATCCCAGGTTATACTTGTCCGTGTATTATAAAAAAACGGCAAAATGAAAAATCCGGCAACGTGAAACATATACAGATATTCCATGATGCCTCCGGCTTCTGTGTTCGGACAAAGGATATGGTTATGCCCTATTACTATTAGAATAATCAAAATGCCCTTGATAGTATCAGAATACTTCCGATTCAGATATATATCATTATGTTCTTGTGTCATCGATTCCCTGTCGACAAGTTATACAATTTAGGCATATACCGTTTCATAATACATCCAATTATCACAACAATAACACATGTAATAATCGGCAATATCAAATAAGCCACTAATGAAATCCATTCATATCCGAAGAAATATTTGCCCAATATTACTTTCATGACTTTTATAGGATAAAAATGTAATACATAAATTAGGAATGAATATTGGGTAAGTTCCATCATCCTCTTGTTGTGGAAGAACGGGATATGGTCTGCTATTGTCCAAAACGTGACAATTCCTAAGATGGTACATAATTTATGCAGGTACTGGAAAAATGGTGTCGTAAAACATAACACCATCCAAACAGCAAACATTAGCCATACTATTTTGCCCGGCACACGTTTATAAAGAAAATCCGGATGTTTCTGTAGTATTCCGGCAAGAAAGAAAAAGAAAATCCCCTCACTTGAAATCCATCCGCAGTCTATTGGAATCCAGTAATAATATAATGCAACGGATACAACTACATAGATTACCCCTTTATTCCATCTGTAAATCCATTGGTAAAGTGGAGCTATCACCATCAGCGATATCAAATCGCGGACATACCATAAAGGACCATAGTAACGGCTACTAATAAATCCGGAAAAAAAATCACTAATAGAAAGTGCCTGTGTGTATTGGCCTGTCATAATGAGGCATGAAAGTCCAACAATATTCCAGATTAAGAATGGAATGAGCAATGTCTTACTTTTTTTTATGAGCATTCTTTTGTATTCTTGGCTATTATAATAGTCCCTTTTAAAAAAGAAAAAGCCTGATACAAGGAAGAAATATGGGACTGCAACCTGAGTCAATACCATACAACCGTCTTGTACGAACCCATTTATCCCTGTGCCTTTCCAAGAACCGAAGAATGCAAGATAATTCAATGAGTGGCGATATACAACCATTATGGCCGCTATCAAAGACAATGCTTTTATTTTAGCGCTTAGTTGAACTTTCATGATAAATGTTAGTGCGGGAGTAGCAATAAGTCAGAACAATCAGAGAGAAGAAAGCAACAGTAATATTACACGCCTTTCCTGTAAGAAATCCATACGAGTATCCATTTAATAAGGCACAACAGAAAGCCGCAATAATTCCTTTATAACCGGGTTTCAGTCTACGTTTCCAGGAATTAAATAATGTAATGAAAAAACTAATATAGGCAATGGCGCTGCCCACATAGCCTAGACTACCGTAAAATCCCAGATAATTGTTATGAGCATCCGGGGATTCTATTTCTCCTGTTATGGTCGCTGCACGTTCAATGCAGGCATATCCCCAGCCAAACCAAGGCTTTTGGGAGGCTAAATCCAGCATAATATCCCAAAGATCTGTTCGGCCCGTTGCCGTTTCTATCGCTTCTTTATTTTTTCCAGGCATAATCATTAACATGAGTGAATCTATGTATTCTTTAAACAAGAGCAAGAATATGGCTCCGGAAAATAAAATAATATATAAGAATGTTTTGCCGGACAGGAATGCTGCGACAGCTATGCCGAAGACGGCCGACGCATTCGCTCCACTGCTTGTTGAGGTTATTAGAAAAACAAGAGCAATAATCAGCATCCCTCTAAGCAGATTCTTTCTTGAAGAATCTTTTTCTTGCATGCCCCACAGTTCTGCTGCACAATAAGAAGTTAACATCGCCGATGTAGAACCATTGGTCAGGTGATGAGTAAAAATGGCACCGTATTCAATGAAGATTCGTCTACATACGGCATCAAATAATATAATCATCAAGGTAAAATATAAGAATATGCGCTCTGTTCCTATGAAAGTCTGGCTTCTTGTATATAGCCATGTCAAGCCGCATAAGAGAACGATATTTTGAAACGCCAGATATGCCGAAAACATCGGCATGATAGACCAGATTGCGCTGAGGATAGCATAAATGTAGAGGATATAAATTGATTTGATTGGCAGATTCGTTTTATTTAGTGTAAAATCGAATATGCCGGATTTATATTTATTAAATAAAAAAGTCATGCCGACCAAACAACCAATTTGCAATGCACGGGCAAATCCATCTTCACTGTTTGGCATATAGCCTACACGATATGACCATAAAAAGAAAAGTAAAACAATCCATTTGTACTTACTTCTCCATATGGCCTTTATGTATTTCCAAAGATTACTGAATATTTGTTTCATTGATTCACGATTCTTATAATAAAGTTTGTCATACGGTACATGATTATAGCCAAAACGATTGTGATTCCAAAGATTACAAATACGGACAATTCGGTTGGCAATTTTCCCCATTCTATTATTTTATACATTACAATACCATGGGTTAAATAGATCTGCAAAGAGTGTTTTTGGAAGAAAATCCATATCATATCAAATCGTTTAATGGAGAATCTTTGCATAAATCCCAATACAAGAAAAGGGAATATATAAGAAACAACAGGTTCATAGGCTGCAGTCAGGATGTTTGGATAATGTACATATTTGTTTGTTAATTGTATACCATATAATAGTATAAAAACAAAGAGGAGTATTGTTAAAATACGGGGGGGGGGGGGGGGGGGGGGGGGGGGGGGGGGGGGGGGGGGGGGGGGGGGG
>CAMWUI010000034.1 GCA_947177395.1 uncultured Paraprevotella sp. | reverse complement strand
TGTGCGCCGATGGTACTGCGAAAGTGGGAGAGTAGGTCGCCGCCTCGTTTTTTAATGTGAATCTCCCCCGGAAACTATGTGGCCGGGGGAGTTCTGTTATTGGGGCTTTCCTGTGGATTAGCCTGTTTCTTGAATGTAAACTGCATAAAAGAGTATCTTTAATGAATCGTTTTTTGCGTAAGTTTGTATGTATGCTGGTGCTGGTAGCCTATATGCCGGTCAACGCATCTGAACCGGTTGAGGAGACCGGAGTTTATATGGGAGCGTTCCGGATAGCTTCTCTGCATGTGCAGACATCCGGCGCTTGGGTGCCGGGCAGCGTGGCAGGAGCCAGTACTCCTTTGTTTTATGCTTCCGGGATGCCGTCGGACGGTTCTGCTTATTGGGAGGTCCGCAAGGTTGCTAACGGGCAATATACCTTGCGCAACGAAAAGACTGGCCACTATCTTACGTGGGATAATCAACGTGAAGACGGGAGTTATACCCGTCGTTATGTGGATCTCACCGAGCAGTTGCGGGGCGACAGTTCTCGATGGACATTGTCACTGCTGGCTGATAACAGTTGGATGATCCGCAATGTGTATGAACCGTCCCATCTGATGGATCTCCGGGTTGACTCTTACGTATTGGGCACGTATGCGAATGCCGGTTCGCCTGCCTATAATCAGAAGTTCTGTTTTTATAATAAGGCTGGGGAACAAGTGACTGCGTTTGCGTCTTCATTTGCTACCGGGGTGGAAGGACTGTCGATAGGAGGGCATGCTCTTGTTTATGACAGGATGTCTTCTGTCTACTATTGTACCGTACCGGATGAATGTTTGAAGTCAGACAGTTATACCGGGCGTCTGGACTTTGAGCTGAAAGATTCCAATGCCGAATTGTTCCTCGAAGACACTCGACTTGTTCCCGGAGAAGAGCATACGTTTACTTCTATTGCCGGTGGCCGGGCTCAGACGATGACGTTTCGTACAGGCACGGAGGAGATGGAGGCGATGCTGGTTTTTACTTCGTTGCCTCTTGTGCAGATATACGGGGATTTTGACGAAGGATATAAGGATGCAACAATCCGGGTGACGGAGCCGGATGTATGTGGAGCCGATACGATGATTCGCGCACGTATCAGATGGAGGGGAGCTACGACGCGTTACCGTAACAAGAAGCAGTATGCCGTGAAACTGTATGATGAGAACGGAGAGCCGCGGGATGTTTCTTTCTTCGGTTTGCGTTCGGATAACAACTGGATTTTGGATGGTATGGTGGTAGACAAGGCCAGGATGCGGAACAGAGTCGTGACGGATCTGTGGAATAACTATGCCCGTAAACCTTATTATATAGAAAAGGAACCGAAGGCACTGACCGGAACCCGTGGGCAATATGTAGAATTGTTTCTCAACGGCAGTTACATCGGTCTGTATTGTATGACGGAGAAAATAGACCGGAAGCAGATGAAGCTGAAGAAATATGCTCCGCAAATGGGAGAACACAGTATTACAGGTCTGTTGTATAAGGCATCCGATTGGAGTTACAGTGTTTTTATGGGGCACAATTTCAACAGTCAGTCTTACCCGATGACCAGTCCGGGGGCATATTCCAATCAGTCGGAGACGTGGGACGGATATGAGATGAAGTATCCCGATATGGATGACGAGGAAGCGATAGACTGGGGAGATTTGTATAATGCGGTGAATTTTGTAAGTACGGTCAAAAATACGACCTTTAGGGCGCAGGTGTGTGATTATTTTGACTACCCGGCCCTGATGGATTATTATATTCTGATGGAGATTATCTTAAGTGCGGATAATCACGGGAAAAATATGTATTGGGGCATTTACAACAGGAATATGGACAAACGCCTGACACCTGCACTGTGGGACTTGGATTCCACCTGCGGGCGGCGGTGGGACGCCTCGCCTATTAATCCGGAGCAGAATTATACGAATTATATCACACACAACGAACACGGGGACTTTAACCTGTTTCGCCGGCTGAAATTGTGCAATGTGAACAACTTCAACGATTCGGTCCGTTACCGTTACAAGGAATTGAGAAAAGGAGCTTTGCATACGGATAGTATTCTGGCCCGTTTTCAGGTTTATAAAGAACGTTTTGACCGTTGCGGTGTGTCGGAACGGGAGAAGTTGCGTTGGACGAACACGGATGTAGGGACCATTGATCTGGATGAGGAAATGGAGTATCTGAACGATTGGTTCACAAAACGCATGGCTTATGTGGATCAGCAGTGGAATATCGGGGCCTTGCCGGATTTGCTTCCGGATGGCATTGAAGAACCGGGCATGCCCTCGTCGTTGCAGGTATATGCCGGTGCCCGTGGCGAGATGGTGCTGGTTGCCGGATATCCGCAGGAAGTGGTTGTCTGCGATGCCAGCGGACGGATTGTCCGTCGTGAGTCCGTCGGTGCGGGCACGACTAGTCTGAACGGTTTCTCAAAAGGTCTATATCTGGTGGGAAAACGTAAGGTGATGATACAATAGGCGTGATACTGTAGAATAGGATTTAATTCATTCCGCACATGTGCATCTGTATTTAGTAAAAATAAGGTATATAAGGAAATGGATGAACTGCCGAAAGAACCGTTTATGTTGATGAGCGTCGTGAACCAGAAGTTGCGGGATTTTTATCCCTCATTGGACAGATTGTGCGAAGACTTGCATATTGACCGCGAGGAACTGGAAAGTGCATTGGCGGCGGCAGGATTTGAATACAATCCTTCCGCAAATAAGTTTTGGTAGATCCGTGTCGGTTTGGTCAACCAGCCTGTGCCTGATTCTTTTTTTTGTCGATATCTATTTTACGGATGTAAAATTTCACCTTGGCCGCGACTTCGTCCAGGTGCTGTTCCATATAGAACACCTTGTTCTTCTGTTCGTAGTATTCATCCTGCTTTAAGGCATCTTGCCGGCTTTTGATGGCTTCCAGTTTGTCACGTTCCTCTTGCAGTCGGGCATCCTGTATAGCGAGAGAATCTTTCGCTTCAGACAGCTCGATACTGTCCATTAACAGGATGGCAGCCATGCGGGACTGGAATGCAGTGGGGAATGATTGTCTTAAACGGATAATACTGTCGCGGGCGGCCTGATAGTCCTTTTTGGTCATTTCTGTACGCGCGGCATTTAAAAGAGGAAGTGCCGCCTGTTCGGGATTATCTTTGTCTTGCTGGCAGGACGTGGCAAATAAGGCCAGTACAACGCAGGTGATAATGTTTTTCATGTAGTCGTTTATCGTTGTTCTATGAGCAAAAATACGTTTTTTTACTTTCATAAACGCGTTGTACGGGTAAAAAAATAGTAATTTTGCATCAAATACTGTTAAAGCATTGTTATGAAACAACTTTCTCGTGCGGATTTTGAGAAACTGCTGGATAAGCCGGTATTTCATCTGATTGGTAAAGCGGCAGATGAACTGGGTGTGGAATGCTATGTCGTGGGCGGTTATGTGCGTGACCTTTTCTTGGAACGTCCGTCTAAAGATATAGATGTAGTGGTAGTGGGTAGCGGCATTGGTCTGGCGGAAGCTGTGGGCAAACGGCTGGGGCATGGTGCCCGTGTGAACGTGTATCGTAACTTCGGTACGGCCCAGTTGCATTATAAAAATACGGAGGTGGAGTTTGTTGGAGCGCGGAAAGAAAGTTATAGCCATGATTCCAGGAAGCCCGTGGTGGAGGACGGGACACTGGAGGATGATCAGAACCGTCGTGATTTTACGATAAACGCTTTGGCTGTTTGTCTGAATGAAGCCCGTTTCGGAGAATTGGTGGATCCGTTTGACGGAGTGTGGGATATGGAAGACCGTATGATACGTACTCCTCTTGATCCGGATATTACTTTCAGTGACGATCCGTTGCGTATGATGCGGTGCATACGCTTTGCCACGCAGTTGAATTTTTATATCGAAGAAGAAACATTCGCGGCGTTGGAACGGAACAAGGAACGTATCCATATTATTTCCCGCGAACGTATTGCGGATGAACTGAACAAAATCATGATGACTGATACGCCGTCTAAGGGATTTGTGGAGTTGTCCCGCTGCGGACTGTTGCCTCTCATTTTCCCGGAACTGGCCGCTTTGGAAGGAGTGGAACTCATGAAGGGGCGTGCTCATAAAGACAACTTCTATCATACCTTGGAAGTGTTGGACAATATCTGTCGCGTGAGCGATAATCTGTGGTTGCGCTGGGCTGCGTTGTTGCATGATATCGGCAAGCCCCGGAGCAAGCGTTTCGAGCCGAAGATAGGTTGGACCTTTCACAATCATAACTATCTGGGTGAGAAAATGGTACCGGAGATATTCCGGAAGATGAAGTTGCCGATGAACGAAAAGATGAAGTATGTGCAGAAACTGGTAGGCTTGCACATGCGCCCTATCGTGATAGCGGACGAAGAAGTGACGGACTCGGCTGTGCGCAGGCTGTTGTTCGAGGCCGGGGACGATATAGACGATCTGATGACGTTGTGCGAGGCGGACATAACGTCGAAGAATGCACAGCGCAAACAGCGCTTTCTCGATAATTTCAAATTGGTGCGCCGGAAATTGGAAGATTTGGAAATCCGCGACCATATACGCAATTTTCAGCCTCCTGTGGGCGGTGCCGAGATTATGGAAATGTTTGGTTTGCCGCCCTGTCGTGAGGTGGGAAGTCTGAAAGCTTCTTTGAAGGACGCCATCCTGGACGGAGTGGTGCCGAACGAACACGATGCGGCGTTGCGCTATATTTTGGAACGTGCGGAGAAGATGGGGCTGAAACCTGTGAAATAAGACCTTATTTTGTCATCGGACAAAACAATAAAGTAAGCATTCGAAGCGTTCTTTTAAGTATAGACTTGTACGATTGCTACTATGATTGAATATATTAAAGGCACGCTTGCGGAGTTGACACCGGCCCAGGCTGTTGTAGAGTGTTGTGGAGTGGGTTATGGACTCAATATTTCGTTGAATACTTATTCGGCTCTGCAGGAACGGAAAGACGTGAAACTTTTTGTGTATGAAAGCATTCGTGAGGATGCCCATGTTCTTTACGGATTTTCTGAAAAAAGAGAGCGTGAGTTGTTTCTGTTGCTTGTAAGCGTGTCGGGTATCGGGGGAAATACGGCCCGGATGATTTTGTCTGCCCTGACTCCGGCGGAATTGTGTGACGTGATTGGAACCGGAAATGAGAAAGTGCTGAAAGCGGTGAAGGGAATCGGCCTGAAAACGGCCCAGCGTATCATCGTAGACTTGAAAGACAAAATAAGTACGGTTATGGATGGAAGAGACGGTTCTGTTTCGGTGAAGTCTTCCGTCGCAGAAAGTCCGGAAGTTTTGGACGAAGCTGTTGCGGCACTTACGATGTTGGGATTCCCGTCGGCTCCGTCTCATAAGGTGGCTGTTGCTATATTGAAGGAAGAACCGTCCGCACCGGTTGAGCGGGTTATTAAATTGGCTTTAAAACGGTTGTAAACAGATAGTCTCTATTCGGAAAAATCAAAGGCATGAAACATCCCGTATATAGACTGATGGTTGTCTTGTTCACCGTGATAAGTGTGAATACATGGGCTGCCTTTGGGGGCGGTACGAATGCCTTATGGTTGTCGGGAATGTTGAAGACCGGAGCCGAGTGGACCGCAAAGGATGCTATCGCGGCGTCCCTGCCTCCGGATACCGTACGCAAGCCTCGCTATACCGTGAAGCGGACCGCTCCGCAGACGGAGAAGGATTTGGCGAAAAAATCGGCGGACCTGAGGGATCCTGAGAATTTGCAGACGGAAGCGGTATATGATGAGAAAACGAATATGTATACCGTGGGTACGAAGTTCGGTGACGGTTATCTGAATGCTCCCATATTGATGACACCGGAAGAGTATCAGCAATGGACACTCCGGCAGTCTCTGCAGAACTATTATCGCCAAAGAAACGAGGAGGCTTTTGCTAATGCGGGCAAGAATAAGTTTGACTTTACGGATATGCAGTTTGACTTGGGGCCTGCGGAAAAGATTTTCGGGCCGGGAGGCGTGCGTATCAAGACACAGGGAACAGCTGAACTGAAAATCGGGGGCAATACAAAAAAGATTGATAATCCCAGTCTGGCGGTAAGCAAACGGAAAACGTTCGGATTCGACTTTGACGAAAAAATAAACCTGAGCATGAACGGGCAGGTGGGTGACAAAGTCAACATGAACCTGAACTATAATACGGATGCCACGTTTGATTTTGACACACAGCAGTTAAAATTGAAATATGAAGGCAAGGAAGACGAAATCGTCAAACTGGTGGAAGCGGGTAATGTGTCGTTGCCGACCAATTCATCCCTGATTCGGGGCGCTTCTTCTCTGTTTGGCTTCCGTACGGATTTGCAGTTCGGCAAACTGAATATGCAGACTGTCGTGTCCCAGAAGAAATCATCCTCCAAAACAGTATCCTCTAAAGGAGGCACACAATTGAATTCTTACGAATTCTCCGCAACTAATTACGAGGAAAACCGCCACTTTTTTCTTGCTTATTATTTTCGTGACACTTATGACAATAATCTGCGCAATCTTCCCACGGTAGCTTCGGGCATAACAATCAAACGTATCGAGCTGTGGGTGACGAATAAAAACGGAAGCAACGAGAATAACAGAAATATTGTCGGATTTACGGACTTAGGCGAAGGCGAACATATCAGCCGTCCCGGATTGTGGGCTTCAACGGGATTAAAAGTTCCGGGAAACCGTTCAAATACGCTTTATGCGACTTTACAGGCGGACTATCTGGCGGCCCGGGACATCAGTCAAACAACATCGGTGTTGGATCAGATACCCGGTTTTGAAGGAGGCACTGATTATGAAAAACTGCAGAGTGCCCGTAAACTTTCGACCAGTGAATATGTTGTCAATAATGCTCTGGGATATGTCTCATTGAATTTTACCTTACAATCGGACGAAGTGTTGGCGGTTGCCTATGAATATACATATAACGGAGTGACATACCAGGTGGGAGAGTTTTCCTCGGATATAACGGACAATCAGCAGGCACTTTTCCTAAAAACATTAAAAAGCACATCCAATTCCCCCCAGTCCGGTACATGGCATCTGATGATGAAGAATGTGTATAGCCTGGGAGCCACCAGTACGCAAAGCGATAAGTTTAAGCTGACGATATCTTATCAGAGTGATTCCACTGGCGTGGCTCTCACTTATCTGCCTGTGGCTCATCTGAAAGACAAACCGTTGCTGCGTGTGATGAACCTGGACCGTCTGGATGCGAAAAACAGGCCCAATCCCAATGGACAATTCGATTATATAGAAGGATATACGATTAGCAAAGGCCGTATTATATTTCCGGTTGTGGAACCGTTTGGCAGCCATCTGCGAAAGGTTATAGGCGATGACGCGCTGGCGGATGAATTCTGTTTTGATGAATTGTATGATTCGACCAAAACCGTAGCCAGGCAAATTGCAGAAAAAGACAAATTCCTGCTTAGTGGTGAATACAAGGGAAACAATGGTTCGGAAATCGATCTGGGGGCGATGAATATCCCTCAGGGGTCGGTGGTGGTGACGGCTGGAGGTGTGACACTGGTGGAAAACACGGACTATACCGTGGATTATTCCATGGGACGTGTTACGATTATCAATCAGGGCATTCTGGATGCGGGAACCAAGGTAAACGTAAGTCTGGAGAGTAATGAGAACTATGGGATGCAGCGCAAGACGATGGTCGGATTGAATCTTCAGTATGATTTCTCGAAGAACTTTACGATGGGCGGCACGTTCATGTTCCTGAACGAACAGCCCCTGACCAGTAAAGTGAATATGGGCGAGGAACCTTTGCGCAATACGCTGTGGGGGCTTAACATGTCTTGGAAACGGGAAAGTCAATGGCTGACAAAGATGCTGGACAAGATACCGCTTGTCAATTGCACGGCTCCTTCCCATATCAGTTTTACGGGAGAGTTCGCCCAGTTGCTTGCCGGACAGAACAAGAAAGTACAGGGAGGAGCCTCTTATCTGGACGATTTTGAAAATACGAAGAACGGTATCAGTGTGATGCAACCTGTCAGTTGGATGATGTCGAGCGTACCGTCCGATTTTGAAGACAGCAAACGGATCGATGATGTCAGCGGGGGCTACCATCGGGCCTTATTGAGCTGGTATTATGTGGATCCGATATTCACTCGCCGTAGTTCTACATTGACCCCTTCCCATATCAAGAGCGACCTCAACCAGCTCTCCAATCATTATGTGCGCGAGGTATATGAAGTGGAACTATATCCCAACAAGGCACAGAACAGCTACAACGCGACGGCTTCCCTCTCGGTACTCAATCTGGCTTATTATCCGACGGAACGCGGTGCCTATAATTTGAACCCGAACGTTACGTCGGCCGGCCGTCTGATGCTTCCGGCGGATAATTGGGGAGGTATGATGCGGCGGTTGGATACCAATGACTTCGAAACGGCCAACATTGAGTATATCGAGTTCTGGATGTTGGATCCTTTTATTTATACACGTGAGAAACCCGGCAATTACGGAGGTGATTTTTATATCAACTTGGGAGAAGTGAGTGAAGACATCCTGAGGGACGGAAAGAAATTTTACGAGAGCGGTATGCCCATAGACGGAAATCCGGCCTATTATACTGAGACAGCCTGGGGACGTGTGCCGAACACGACGAGCGTGACGTATGCCTTCAACAATCAGAGCGGCGCACGTGACCGTCAGGACGTGGGACTGAACGGTCTGAACAGTACAGAGGAGCGTACGTACGGTGCTTACCAGAAATATCTGACGGAGATACAGGGTAAGGTCAATCCGGCCGTGTTCGATTCCATTTGGGCAGACCCCGCCGGTGACGATTATCATTATTACCGCGGTTCCGACTATGATGCCGTTCAGTTGAGCATTCTGGACCGTTATAAACGTATCAATATGCCGGAGGGCAACTCCCGTTCATCGGACAATTCGCCGGAGGCGTACGATACTTCATACAAGACCACGCCGGATGTGGAAGACATCAATCAGGATTATACGCTGAATGAATATGAGAAGTATTTCCAGTACAAGGTGAGCATCCGTCCGGAAGACCTGAAGGTGGGTGAGAACTATATCGTGGACAAGCGTACGGCGAGCGTGCCGTTGCGCAATGGAAATACGGAGGAAGTCAATTGGTATCAGTTTCGTATACCTTTGGAAAACTATCAAAAAAGGGTGGGAAACATCAACGACTTCACGAGCATCCGTTTCATGCGTATGTTCCTGACCGGTTTTGAAGAACCGGTGATATTGCGTTTTGCTACGCTTGATTTGGTAAAAGGAGAGTGGCGCCCTTACAAACAGTCTCTGTATGTGGGCGAAGCCCCTTCCGGGGGAACATTGGAAGTTTCTGCCGTCAATATAGAAGAGAACAACGACAAGACGCCGGTAAACTATGTCTTGCCTCCCGGAATCAGCCGGGTGGTGGATCCCTCCCAGACCCAGTTGAGCGAGGCGAACGAGCAGGCATTGTCTCTCACAGCCAAGGACCTGGCCACAGGCGATGCGCGGGCAGTGTATAAGAACTGCAACATCGATATGCGCCAGTATAAGCATTTGCAGATGTTTGTGCATGCCAATGCTTTGCCGGAGAATGTGACCGAGTTGGAAGACAATGAGATGAGCGTGTTCATCCGTCTGGGCTCTGACTATAAGAATAACTTCTATGAATACGAGATACCTTTGCGGCTGACTCCCGAAGGGTTCTATGATACTTATTCGGCAGCCGGATGTCAGGCCGTGTGGCCGGAAGAGAACATGCTGGATGTGGATTTGTCAGTCTTTACGGATTTGAAGCGGAGGCGCAACCAGGCGAAGAGTTTGGGCAAAGTTACATTCAACAGTCTTTTCTCCGAATACGATGCGAAGCGTCCCAATAATAAAATCAGCGTGATGGGTAACCCGACTCTGGGTGAGGTGAAGACGATAATGATCGGTGTGCGCAACAATTCCCGCGCTGTCAAGTCGGCCGAAGTTTGGGTGAATGAATTGCGTTTGCAGGAATATAGCAACGACGGAGGATGGGCGGCACAAGGGACGCTCAACGTCCAGTTGTCCGATATCGGCAGTGTGAATCTGCAGGGGCACATGGAGACAGCCGGCTTTGGCGGAATAGAGCAGACCGTGATGGAACGTAACAACGAGGATACATACGACTATAACATCACGACCAGTATGGAACTCGGCAAATTGCTGCCGGAGAAAGCCAAGTTGTCCATGCCTCTTTACTATTCATATAGTAAGGAAGTGATAAAGCCCAAGTATAATCCGCTGGATACCGACTTGTTGCTAAAAGATGCTCTCGAAGCTTGTACGACAGAACATGAACGTGACTCGCTGGAGACCCTGACCACAACACGGACTGTCAATAAGAATCTGAGCCTGAGCAATGTCAAGGTGAATGTCGCCACACCGAAACATCCGATGCCTTATGACCCCGCGAACTTTTCTTTCAATTATTCGCATAGCCATTCACGTAAGTCGGGCGAGACGACCGTCAGAGAGACGGAAGACGTGTGGCGAGGAGGTATGAATTACAGTTATTCGCCTGTATACAAATCCTATGAGCCGCTGAAAAAGAAGATAAAGAGCAAAAGCAAGTGGTTTAATATTCTGAAGGATGTAAATCTGAATTATCTGCCCCAGAATCTGGCGTTCAATACGGATATATCCCGCACGTATTATGAGTTGCAGGAACGGGATATGGATAATCTGGACAATCCCAATTCGCTGCCCCTTTCTTTCTCACAAGAGTTTCTGTGGAACAGGGAATTTACGCTTCGTTGGGATCTGACCAAGGCGTTGCACCTCACTTTCAGTTCGGCTACGCATGCTGAAATCGTGGAACCGTATACTCCGGTGAACAAAGACCTGTATCCGGACAGTTATCATGCATGGAAAGATTCTGTATGGCAGAGTATCAAGGGGTGGGGTACCCCGCTGGATTACCAGCAGACATTCAACGCCTCCTATAAATTGCCGATCGACAAAATCCCGTGTTTCGACTGGATAACGGCCAACGGTACGTATACGGCCGATTATTCCTGGTTGCGCGGAACGAAACTCGAAGATGGTTCGACGATGGGAAATACCGTCAATACACAGCGTACGGTAAACGTCAGCGGTCGGTTCAATATGGAAACGCTGTATAACCATGCTCCGTTCCTGAAGGAAGCGAACCGGCGTTTTTCCGCCAGCGGACGAAAGAAAGAAGCGGATAAGAAAAAAGCCGAGAAGACGAAAAAGGAGAAAGCCAAACAGGAGCAGGAAGCCAAGTTGAAAGCCGCGCAAGACAAGGCCGTGGCCGAAGGAAGGGTGGACGAGAACGGCAAACCTTTGTTGAGCGATAAAGAGATGGCAGAACTGGGCAACGACCGGGGAGTGGCCAATGCCAAGCAGGCGCCTTCCAAGTTTAAGGGATTTGCGCAGGAGATTGCCCTGAAGCCCGATACGACCCTGACGGTGAAGCACAATCAGAAGAGCAAGAAGATACGGGTGACGGCGCTTACGGCCGAAGGTAAGCATTATCCGCTTAAATTTAAAAAGATAGATGCTAACCATATACGTATTCTGAATATGGATACGACGAAACTCCGTCTGAATGTCGTGGCTCTGCCCAAGGCATCGGAAAAGAAATGGTATCCCTATCTGCAGGGAGCGTCCCGGTTCCTGATGATGGTGCGCAATGTCAGTGTCAGCTATCGGAATACCTACGGCATGAACCTGCCGGGTTTCCTGCCCGGTGTGGGAGACATGCTGGGGCAAGGTACGGGCGGAGGTTTGAAGCCGGGACTGGATTTCGCTTTCGGTTTCATGGATGACAGTTATATAGACAAGGCCGCGGAGCGGGGCTGGCTGCTGATGACAGACAGTATCAGTACACCGGCCGCCACGAATCTTGTGGAAGACTTGCAGATTAAGGCGACGCTGGAGCCTATAGCCGATTTGAAGATAGATTTGAATGCCAGCCGTACGGTGAACAAAAGCAAGAGCATACAATATATGTATGCAGGTGCTCCGACAACGCAGACCGGTAGCTTTACTATGACAACGATATCCATCGGTTCTTCTTTCGAGAGCCGCGGGAATGCGGATAATGGTTACAGCAGCAAGACGTTCGAGCGTTTCCGCGGCTATCTCCATGCGTTCCGCAATCGGGTCGAAGCACAATACGCAGGTGCGTCTTATCCGGTAGGCTCGGGGCTGAAAGGAGACTTTAATCCGGAAAACGGAACGGTGGATATGTATTCGTCGGATGTGATGATACCGGCTTTCCTGGCTGCTTATACCGGGGGCGGTGAACGTTCTCCGTTAGACATATTCCCGTCGCTGGCCAGGATGTTGCCCAACTGGTCCGTCTCTTATAAAGGACTGGGGCAGTTGCCGTGGTTGCGCGACCATTTCAAGAGCGTGACCCTGACACACGGTTACAAGAGTATTTATTCCGTGGGGGCGTACAATACATTCAGTAGCTGGATGCAGTATATGGGCGACCTGGGATTCGTGGAAAACACGGTGTCGGGCAACCTGGTACCCAGTACGATGTACGATGTCAGCACGGTGTCTGTCAACGAGGCGTTCTCGCCGCTTGTAGGGCTGAATGTCACGCTGAACAACAATATGACCGTGAAAGCGGAATACAAGCGTACCCGTGTGCTGACCCTGAGCATGACTTCCGTACAGTTGAATGAAGCCAGCAGTAATGATTTCGTTATCGGTTGGGGATATAAAATCAATGATTTCAAGTTTTCCAATCTCTTCGGCGGAGGCAAGCGGAAAGAGCGCCAGAGCCGTTCGGCCTTAGGTAAGGATGCGAAGACGGAAAAGAAAAGCAACAGGAATACATTCAGCCACGACCTGAATATGCGCTTCGACCTCTCTTTCCGCAATCAGGATGCCATCAGCCGGAATATACAGACCGACTTGTCGGAGGCAACCAGCGGAAACAAGGCCATCAAGACTTCTTTCAGTGCAGACTATACGATGAGCCGGTACATGACGCTGAGTCTGTATTACGACAGGCAACGCAACCAGCCGTTGTTGTCATCGAATGCCTATCCCACCATTACACAGGATTTCGGTTTCAGTCTCCGTTTCTCCCTGACCCGGTAATGCAAGGCAACAGACTGATTTGGGGACAGTAGAAAATCAGTGGGATTCAGGAAATCCTTAGGAATACTATCCTTAGAGTCCAACGAATACAATCGTAAGGTGCTAAGGAATACGTTTTTAAGGGTGTAAGGAATACTATCCTAAGGAGGTAAGGAATGCATTCCACTCACCGAGTGGACAGCGCTTCACTACCTCAAGTGGACAGCGTTTCACTACCTCAAGTGGACAGCGCTTCACTACCCCCAGTGAACAGCGCTTCACACCCCCCAGTGAACAGCACTCCACTCGACAAGTGGATAGCATATGGCTCGACACGGGAACCGCCTGCGGAAGGAAAGGCCGTCCTCCTCCCTACACAGATGTTTGTGGAAAAATGCTTCAATGGTTCAAACTATTTGATTCCCAGTGATAAATGGTTCATCCATCCTTCAGCCTTCTCCCTCCCTACACAGATGTTTGCGGAAAAATGCTTCAATGGTTCAAACTGTTTGATTTCCAGTGATAAAAGGTTCAGCCGTCCTTCAGTTTTTCCGCCCAATGGTTCAGCGGACGGCCGCCGCGGCGCGCCCCAACCGGCAATTCTTGAACCATTACTCGTTGATTCCCAGTGAGTCTGAACCATTGCTGAACCTTTTGTGAATCATCCTGAACCATTACTCATTGATACTCAGTGAGTCTGAACCATTGAAGCATTTTTCCGCAAACATTTGTGTATAGGGGATATTTTTTTGCCGTGCCAATAATTCCCCTATTGGTTTGCTACTGCCCTTTGATTTTACTGACGATGTCGAACCGCGTCTCTTCAGGCGACAAATATTCGTATGCTTCTTTCATGTCCTGTAGGGAGATGGGAATATCCCTGTCCAGTATTCTCGGCGTATCTTTCAACGAATGCGAAAACAGCCAGTCGTACGTCTGTTTCAGATAAAGAATACGCGCAAGGTCGCCGTGCGAGGCACCTTTCAGCCAGTCGTACCGCAGCAGGCTGTCATTTCCGGAGTCCTGCATGGCCTTTACAACCTTTTGAGAGGCGGATACCGGTACGGCACGGTCGGCCGTTCCGTGGAGAATCCATAGTGGAACCTTTCCCAGTCCCGACACATCTTTCAGGGTACTCCCGCCGCATAAAGCCATGGCGGCGGCAATCCTTTCCGGATAAGTGCCGGCGAAATCCAATGTGCCATAACTGCCGAGACTCATGCCGATGACATATACCCGTGTAGAATCCACATTGTGGTGGGTCTCCACCCAGTCCAGTATCTTCGCAATCTTTTGCGGATTCCATGCTCCTCCGGGATTCTGTGGGGCGACGACCATGGCCGGATAGTAACGACCTTTCTCGATGGCGTGCAACAGACCGTAGCGGCGCACGCGCTGCAGGTTATTTCCGCACAGGCTGGCTCCGTGCAGGAATATGATGACAGGCACTTTCCGGTGTTCGGCCACGTATTCCTTAGGTGCGTATAGCCAGAAATTATAGCTGTCCTTCACTGTGTTGCGCATGGCCGCCAGCTGACCATTCTGTGCCGGGACGGAAGAGAGCCGGATACCAGCCATATATATAAGGAACAGAAGACGCAGAAATGTTTGTCCGTAGCGTTCGCGTAAAAACGGGTAGCGGGTGATGTTCATGGTTTTGTATGGTATGTGATTGCAAATTTATGGAAAAACACCGGAACGGGCGAATAAAAGGGAGTAAGTTGTGCATTGTTTCGTTGAATACGGCCCTAAAACGGGCGATATTGGGGAAAAGATTAATTTTCTTTTCCTTTTTTTTGGGGGCTTTGGCGGATTTCCTTATATTTGTTGATTACTGTAAAGTAAAACATGAAAAACAAAAACATATCTAAATCATAAGACAGTTAATGTTATGAGTTTAAAAATCATTGTACTTGCCAAGCAAGTTCCCGACACGCGAAACGTCGGACCGGATGCCATGACACCCGAAGGCACCGTCAATCGTTCCGCCCTGCCTGCCATATTCAATCCCGAAGATTTGAATGCTTTGGAGCAGGCCTTGAGATTGAAAGATCAGAATCCCGGTTCTACGGTGACCGTTGTAACGATGGGACCTCCGCGTGCTGCCGATGTAATCCGCGAGAGTCTTTACCGTGGTGCCGACAACGGTTATCTGTTGACAGACCGCGCCTTTGCCGGTGCAGATACGCTGGCAACCAGTTATGCCTTGGCGACGACAATCAAGAAAATCGGTGTGCCAGATGTGATTCTGGGCGGTCGCCAGGCTATTGACGGCGATACGGCGCAAGTGGGTCCTCAGGTGGCGCAGAAACTCGACCTGCCCCAAGTGACATACGTGGAGGAAATCCTGAAGTGTGCCGAAGGTAAGATTACCGTGAAGCGTCATATCGACGGTGGAGTGGAAACTGTGGAAGCCCCGTTGCCCGTGGTGCTGACCGTAAACGGAAGTGCCGCTCCCTGTCGTCCGCGCAATGCCAAACTGGTGATGAAGTACAAACGTGCGATGGTGCCCCTGGAAAAACCGGCGGAAGGTCTGCCCTATGCCGAGGAGTACGGGAAGAAGCCATACCTGACTTTGGGACAGCTGAACACGGCCGATGTGGAAGCCGACCTGCAGCAGTGCGGTCTGAGCGGTTCTCCCACCAAAGTGAAGGCTGTGCAGAACATCGTGTTCAAGGCAAAGGAAAACAAGGTGCTTACGTCTTCCGATGCAGATGTCGAGGGATTGATACAAGAATTATTGGCTAACCATACAATCGGATAGTTTTTATGAATAACGTATTTGTATATTGTGAGCTTGAAGGCACAGTCGTTGCCGAAGTAAGCCAGGAATTGTTGACAAAAGGCCGTAAGTTAGCCAATACGCTGGGCGTGCAGCTCGAAGCTGTGGCTGCCGGTAGCGGTATTACAGGAAACATAGAGAAGCAGATTCTTCCGTATGGAGTGGACAAATTGCATATATTCGACGCGCCGGGACTGGCTCCTTACACGTCGTTGCCTCATACGTCGGTCATGGTGAACCTCTTTAAAGAAGAGCAACCTCAGATCTGTCTGATGGGAGCGGATGTTGTCGGCCGTGATTTGGGACCGCGTGTGTCATCGGCTCTCCACTCCGGTTTGACCGCCGACTGTACGGCCCTTGAAATCGGTCCTCACGAGGACAAGAAGGCCGGCAAGACATACGAAAGTCTGCTCTATCAGATTCGTCCTGCGTTCGGCGGTAATATCGTTGCCACCATCGTGAATCCGGAAAACCGACCGCAGATGGCTACCGTCCGCAGTGGTGTGATGAAGGCGGAAGTGCTTGATCCCGATTATAAGGGCGAAGTCATTGTACATGATGTGGCGAAATATGTTCCCGAAACCGATTATGTGGTGAAGGTTCTCGACCGCCATGTGGAGAAGGCGAAAAACAATCTGAAAGGAGCTCCCATCGTGATAGCGGGAGGTTACGGAATGGGCAGCAAGGAAGGCTTCGACATGCTGTTCGAACTGGCAAAGGAAATCCATGGCGAAGTGGGTGGAAGCCGCGCTGCGGTTGATGCCGGTTTCTGCGACCATGACCTGCAGATCGGACAGACCGGCGTGACCGTGCGTCCGAAAGTATACATTGCCTGCGGTATTTCAGGTGCCATCCAGCATATTGCAGGTATGAAGGAAAGCGGTATCATCATTTCCATCAACAGCGATCCCAATGCGCCGATCAACACCATCGCCGACTATGTCATCAATGGAACGGTGGAGGAAGTGGTGCCGAAGCTCATTAAATATTACAAACAAAACAGCAAGTAAGGTCATGGCAAATTATTATTCAGATATAGAGGAACTCAAGTATCACTTGAACAATCCTATGATGAAGCGCATCGTTGAATTGAAAGAGCGCGACTTCAGAGACAAGGACGAATTTGATTATGCACCGGTGGATTATGCCGATGCAATGGATTCATACGACAAGGTGTTGGATATCGTAGGTGATATTACGGCAAATGTGATTGCACCGAATGCGGAAGGTGTGGATGCGGAAGGCCCTCATTGCGAAAACGGTCGTGTGACATATGCAAGCGGAACGAAAGAGAATCTCGAAACGATGATCAAAGCCGGTATGAACGGTATGACCATGCCCCGCAAGTACAATGGCCTGAACTTGCCGAATGTCGTGTACACGATTGCCAATGAAATGGTATCTGCCGGTGATGCCGGTTTTGAAAACATCTGGTCGCTTCAGGACTGTATAGAAACGCTGTATGAATTTGGTGACGAAGATCAGCACAAGCGATTCATCCCCCGTGTCTGCGCAGGTGAGACCATGTCTATGGACCTGACAGAGCCGGATGCCGGTTCCGACCTCCAAAGCGTGATGTTGAAAGCCACTTTCGATGAGGAAAACAACTGCTGGCGTCTGAACGGTGTGAAGCGTTTCATTACGAACGGCGACTCGGACATCCATCTGGTGCTGGCACGTTCGGAGGAAGGTACGAGGGACGGCCGCGGTCTGTCGATGTTCATCTATGACAAGCGTGACGGCGGTGTGGATGTGCGCCGTATTGAGAATAAGATGGGTATTCACGGTTCGCCTACCTGCGAGCTGGTATACAAAAATGCCCGGGCAGAGCTCTGCGGCAGCCGCAAGATGGGATTGATCAAATACGTCATGGCATTGATGAACGGTGCTCGTCTGGGTATTGCCGCCCAGTCTGTCGGCATCAGCCAGGCTGCCTACAACGAGGCTTTGGCGTATGCGAAAGACCGTCAGCAGTTCGGTAAGGAAATCATTAACTTCCCGGCCGTTTACGATATGCTGGCAACGATAAAGGCAAAGCTCGACGCCGGTCGTGCCCTGCTGTATCAGACTGCCCGTTACGTAGACATCTACAAGGCACTCGACGATATCGCCCGTGAACGCAAACTCACTCCGGAAGAACGTGCGGAACAGAAGAAGTTCGCGAAACTGGCGGATGCTTTCACGCCTCTGGCGAAGGGTATGAACTCCGAGTATGCCAACCAGAACTCATACGACTGTATCCAGGTGCACGGCGGTTCCGGTTTCATGCTCGAATATGCCTGCCAGCGTCTGTACCGCGATGCCCGTATCACTTCCATTTATGAAGGTACGACCCAGTTGCAGACTGTTGCGGCTATCCGTTATGTGACCAACGGTTCTTATATTGCCACGATCCGAGAGTTTGAGTCTGTGCCGGTATTGCCAGAATACGAAGGTTACATGAACCGTATCAAGGAAATGGCGAACAAGTTTGATGCTTGTACGAATGCCGTGAAGGAAGCGAACGATCAGGAACTTCTGGACATTGTAGCGCGTCGCCTGATGGAGATGGCGGCCGATGTCATCATGTGTCACCTCCTGATTCAGGATGCCACGAACCGTCCCGATCTGTTCGGAAAGAGCCTGAACGTATTTGTTAATTACGCAGAGAGCGAAGTGGAGAAGCATTTCAACTTTATCCGCAAGTTCGACTCTGCCCAGCTTGACAGTTACCGTCAGTAAAAACGTGTAATACTCTAAGTACGAAAACCCATCCATAGTCCGCGGATTATGGATGGGTTTGTATTTGACGGAATGGACTTCCTTTGGTTTCGTCATGGATGAACTTGTGTACGGTGAGAAACCGTGGACAGGAAACAATTGATAAATTTAACATTATAGCCCGATGAGAAGTTGCCAGTTATAAAAACTTTATGACAGAATCCTAAAAGAACTTATCGGCAGCACGCGGCAATCTCTTTTTTCATACATTTGTAGCAGAAACTAAAACCCAATTGTTTAATCTAATGTTTAGGAAGTATGAAAAAGATTGTGATGACCTTGCTGGCCGTTTTGGCCATGACTACAGCCGCACAGGCTCAGTTTCGCGTTGGCGGTAGCGTAAGTTTCTGGTATGAGAATGGCGACGGGCCGGACATAACGTCCTTTACACTGGCGCCGGAACTGGCTTACGAGTTGAACGAGAAGTGGGAAGTCGGTGGCCAGTTGGGTATTGCTGTAGCCGGAGCCAATGAGACCGGACGGGATAACGCTCTGGCATTTTCAGTCACTCCCTATGGGCGTTATACGTTTTATCGTACCGGCAAACTGTCGCTTTATTGCGATGGATTGATGAATATTGCGGCCGGCAATGCTACGGAATCAGATTTGCAGGCCGGTAGTGGGGCCAGCAACAGTGATGTTGCCTTTGCCGTCGGTTTGCGCCCCGGCGTGGCTTACCGGATCTGTCCTCATTGGGGCATGCAGGCTTCGCTCGGTTTCCTGGGATTTTCAGCCAATGACGGTCGTGTGGCCGGAGGCTACAGGCCCGGGTTTGGAGTAAGTCTGTCCAATACGTTGTCCCTGGGAGTGTTTTACCATTTCTGAGTATTTATTTCTAACATGCAATAAGAGAGCAGGGGCTGGTTCCTGTAAACGGGAGTTGGTCCTTGTTTTAAATCTATTCTAACAGCCATTTCCAGATAGGTATTACTTCAATGGTGTGTCCGTTAGTTTCAATCGTGTCTTCCTCGGCTTTTGTTATGATAACATCCTATTTATGTTATATCGACGGGCAAGTTTGCATAGGCCATCCACTTTCCTGCACGGCAATACATAGTTGAAGTTATCGGAAAGGGTAACATCGCATGGAGTCAATTCTACATTGATGACCAGCTGCTGATATTCCAGAATCAGTCGTTTAAAGAGTTCTTTTTCCATATCTATCGGTTATAACCGATACAAATTTATGATTTTCTCCGTTTATAACCGACAAAACGCATTTATGCGGTTCTCCGTCGATTATAAATAAAAAACTATAGGATTACGTGGTGTAATAAAATAAATACACTATCTTTGCGCTTAGTTCTCGAATTCCCGACTTTGTGAGCGGTAGCCGGAAGTGTCCGGGAGATAACGCTTTACAGAAAAGGAATACCATGCCGAAGCTAAGGTAATGTTCATTAAAGCGAATAAAACCAAGGCGGAATGTGGTGGGAGGAGGGCTGCTATATATAGGAAAGCGTTTACAATGCGCTTTGTTCTTGACTGCTTGAAACTTCGCAAACTTTTGGTGATGTCTTGGACACTGCAACAGTAGATGCTCATGGGATGTTTTTATAAAGCATCCCTATCTTCACATTCGTTTCCTTATATAAAGGTATAAGGTGTGTTGTATAGGGAGAATTATATAAACTCATCGGCGTGGGTTTCGCGTTGCTCGTTCAACATCACCGGGCAATGCGAAGGCCTCAAGCAGTGGAACGAGTAACAGGTACGATCTCCACGCTTTTTTTGTATAGTTACATCAATCATTTATTTAGCCGAAGTTGGGAGGTCACAGGCATTCTAAATCTTTATAAGATTATGGAGAAAAAGAATCAAAACGAAGAATTGCAGTCAAGACGTGAATTCTTCAAAAAAGCAGCCAAAGGTGCGTTGCCAATTCTTGGTGCTGTTGTGTTGGCGGGTGCTCCAGCGATTGTAAATGCAGCAGAGCCATCAGAACCGATGGGGTGCACACGTTATGGTTGTGGTACTTGTACAGGTTCCTGTCGCAGCACATGTAGCGGCGGTTGTTCAACAACCTGCTCCGGTGGTTGCAAGCATTATGCTTGTAAAGGTGTTGCTAAAAATTAATTGAATGCAGAAGAGGTTATTTTATAAAAATCCTCCTCTTCTGCTTTTATTTATAAAAATGATGGAAAAGTTACCAATAAAAAGTAGTGACAACGTATGGAAAGCTGGCAATGCCAAAGAAATTACGTTTATTGTTACCAAGGATTGTCAATTGGCTTGTAAATATTGTTATTTAGTAGGAAAGAATACTAAAGAGCGCATGTCATGGGATGTTGCAAAAAAAACAATAGATTACATCCTTGATAAAGAGGAAGAATTTCGTGAAGAGTCTGTCGTGTGGGATTTTATTGGCGGAGAACCATTCCTTGAAATAGAGCTTATAGACAAAATATGTGACTATATTAAAATAGAGATGTTTAGGAAAAATCATCATTGGTTTAATTCTTACCGATTTAGTTTTGCAACCAATGGAATTAACTATCATGATGTGAAAGTACAAAATTTCATAAAGAAGAATCGTAGTCATTTAAGTATAGGAATTACAATTGATGGCACAGAACTATTGCATGACATGAATAGGATATATAAGAATTCATGCAAAGGCTCTTATAAAGATGTCGTTAAAAACATACCTCTATGGCTCAGTCAATTTCCAGAAGGAGCAACTAAGGTAACAATAGCAAGTGATAACATTCCTTACATAACAGAAAGCGTACTTCATTTATATAGTTTGGGAATTCATGATGTTAATATTAATTGTGTGTTTGAGAATGTATGGAAAGAGGGGGATGACATTCTTTTAGAAAATGAACTAATAAAATTAGCAGATGAAATCATAGAACACAAATTATACGAAGAGAACAATTGCTCTTTCTTTTGGGAAGAATTGGGGAAACCGATGGATAGGGTAAAAGATAATATGAATTGGTGTGGTGCTGGTAAAATGTTGTCCATTGATGCAGCAGGAAATTTTTATCCATGCACTCGTTTTGCTCAGTATTCATTACGGGAAAAGAAAGCTTGGATTATAGGTAATATACATGATGGTATTGATAAGAACAAAACACGTCCATTTCTAACTTTGGACAGATGTACACAAAGCAACGCTGAGTGTATAGATTGTGAGGTTGCAAGTGGTTGCGCTTGGTGTCAAGGCGAAAATTATGACGCTGCCGATACACCAACAGCTTATCAGCGTGCCACCGCCATCTGCAAGATGCACAAGGCGAGAGTGAGAGCCAATAACTACTATTGGAACAAGCTTTACCGCAAACTGGAACTCGAAGGTATAGCTAAAGAGGAAGCGGAGAAACACGTTAAGATGTCTAACCATGAAATCTGTTAATAACCATGCTGCAATATCTGATTATACAATTGGATGATACGAGTACGTCGTATTGCCATTACGAGAATGGAAAGATGGAACGTCGTTTGATGGCTTTGGAGGATTTGAAGGCAGGTATCCTTTTTGCTATGAAAGAGAACCTGATGATTCAATTCGTTTATCCTGATTATGTGCTTCCCCAGGAATACAAGGATGCCATCAACAGTATCGACCATAACGATATTGTTTCATCTTCATGCGAAGATATGAGTCTCAGAGAGAAAGCGGATGTCGTAGTGTTCAATAGTTGGGCGTCAGTGGAACAAAACGGTTTCCAAGATGCTACGGTTTGCGTCCTGCGCACCACGAAAGCCGACCTGTTGGACAAGTATTTGCTATTAAAACCGGTGCTTTCTACTGTAACCCGACTGAATGTTGTTATTACAGACGTCGATACATTTACGGGACAGGATTTTGAGGATTACAAGAAGGTTCTTGCTTCCTTATCCGAAGAGGTGGAGAAACTTTATATAGAGAGCAAATCGCCGCAACTCAACCAGCTCACTGACCGTATGCTTCTTGACAAGATGAACAACTGCAATGCCGGTTGGGAGAACATCACGCTTGCCCCTGATGGGAAATTCTATGTATGTCCGGCCTTCTATTTGGCTGGTGATGACGAAGACTTTGGTTTGGGTAAAGCAAAATACAGTATCGGTGATTTGCAGAATGGCCTTGACGTCAAGAATCCTCAACTATATAAATTGGAGTTTGCTCCTCTTTGTCGTAAATGTGATGCCTATCAGTGTAAACGTTGCGTATGGTTGAACCGCAAAACGACATACGAGGTAAATACACCGAGTCATGAGCAATGTGTGGTGGCTCATCTGGAGCGCAATGCTTCACGCGACTTGCTGAACAACATCCGCAAGCATGGGACATTCTTTCCGCAGCGGGAGGAAATTAAGGAAATCACATATTTGGACCCTTTTGATATTAAAGAACAATGATAATAAAGAAACTTATCGGTCAGGTAACCCCTGAAGAGAAAAACGAAATCCAGACGCTGTTCGAACGGCGCAACGGACTTAATGAGTTGGCAAAGATTCTCACGGCAGACAATGCCGAACTGTATGAGAAACTGGTGAAGGACCTCGGCGAGACGGGCGCGAAGTTCCAGGGCTGGTGGGACCACATGGCGGAGAAGTACCAATGGGAAGGTACTGCGAACGGAAACTGGGAGATAAACTTCGACACCTGCGAGATTTATCTGGTGACTAACGAATAACGAAAAGACGAGGATGATGGATACATTGACGATTCAGCCCCTGTTCATCGGCACCACCGAACTATTACTCATTGGCGGCATGACCCTACTGCTCTTCGGCGGAAAGAAATTGCCGGAGATGATGCGCGGCCTTGGACAGGGCGTGAAAGAATTCAAGAAAGGGATGAACGAGGTGAAAGCCCCGTTGGAAGAAGAGGCTTCCAAAGAGAATGGTGCGGATGAGGCTGGAAGTCCGCAAATAAAAGAACAAGGCACCAAAGAAGAAACGGGAGATGGCAAATAGCACGGAGGACGGAAATCTCCTTACCTTCGGCGGGCATTTGGAAGTGTTCCGCCGGATGCTCTTTCGCATTCTCGCTGTGGCGGGAGTAATAGCTGCGGTTGTGTTCTGCTTTAAGGACGCCACGTGGCAGTTGCTCCTCGCTCCCGGCGAATGGGACTTCGTGACCTATCGTGGCATCGAATGGATGGTGAACGCGTTAGGTTTTAACGGCTTCCGTTTCGAAGAGTATCACGTGGATCTTATTGCCACCGACCTGTCGAGCCAGTTCATGACTCACGTTACTACAGCCATATGTCTCGGCCTGCTCGGTGCCTCACCCTATATCTTATATGAGTTGTTCCGCTTCATCTCGCCCGCCCTCTATGAGAACGAGCGGCGTTATTCCGTGCAGGCCGTCATCGTCGTCTATGCGCTCTTTCTTCTCGGTGTAGTGATGAGCTACTATGTGCTCTTCCCCATCTCGTTCCGTTTCCTCGGTACGTACAATGTGGCGGAGCGTGTGCATAGCACCATTACGCTGGACAGTTACGTGTCCACGTTCACCACGCTGACACTGCTCATAGGCGTCGTGTTCCAGTTGCCCGTCATAGCCTTTGCCCTTGGCAAATTGGGAATAATCACGTCCGGCATGCTCTCCGCCTACCGCAAACATGCCCTCCTCGTCATCATGTTTGTGGCGGCCGTCATCACGCCTCCGGACTTGATGACGCTTATCCTTGTCTCCGTCCCCCTTTATTTACTGTATGAAGTGAGCATACGGGTAGTGGGATGGACAGACAATAAACGTTAAAAGAACTCGGTTTGTTACAGCCATTCATGGGGAATTTAATGATTGTTCCTATATTTGTGTCGAATGAAAATCATAGGGTATGATTCGTGATTCCATAATTTTATGAAGAAGACACTCGTACAGACAGACAAGATATTTGATTTTTTGGCGGACGTGGCGGCGCACAACAGCCGTGAGTGGTTTGCTGACAACAAAGCCCGGTATGAAGAGGTACGGAGCGTGTTTGAAGACCGTGTGCAGCAGGTAATCAACCGTGTGACGCTGTTTGACCCCACCGTGGCCCATCTGACAGTGAAGGACTGTACTTACCGTTTCTACCGGGATACACGCTTTTCGCCGGACAAGTCGCCCTACAAGCGGCACCTCGGAGCCTATATCAATGCTAAGGGGAAAAAGTCCTTCCACGGAGGATATTATTTCCATATCGAGCCGGGAAACTGCATGCTGGCCGGAGGCTCTTATTGTCTGCCTTCGCCGCTACTGAAAGCCGTGCGCGAGATGGTGGAGGAACGTATTGGCGAATTCCGTTCTATCGTAGAGAACGCCGATTTCAAGTCACATTTTCCTGTTATCGGCGAGTCAAGACTGAAAACCGTTCCCAAGGGTTTCCCCAAGGATTTTCCTTATCCCGACTATTTGCGCCCGAAAGATTATAGTGTCGCTTATTATGTGGACGATGATTTCTTCCGCAGGGAAGACTGGCTTGAGCAGACCGACCGTATATTCCGTCTGATGAAACCTTTTCTGGACTTCGTGAACACGGCGATAGATGACGTGGAATAAAGGATATATATAATAAGAATATGAATGTAGGAGACAAAGCCCCAGAAGTGTTGGGACTGGATGAAAAAGGAGAACAGGTCCTGTTGAGCAGGTACAAGGGGCGTAAGGTGGTATTGTATTTTTATCCCAAGGACAGTACGTCGGGATGTACGGCGGAGGCATGCAGTCTGCGCGACCGTTATGCCGATTTGCAGGCGGCGGGATGCGAGGTTGTCGGGGTCAGTGTCGACAGCCAGGCTTCGCATCGCAAGTTCATCGAAAAGCAGTCGTTGCCTTTTTCGCTCGTTGCTGACACCGACAAACAGTTAGTGCAGCAAATGGGTGTCTGGGGCGAGAAAAGCATGTACGGCCGCAAGTATATGGGTACGTTTCGCACTACGTTTGTCATTAATGAGGAGGGAATCATCGAGAAGGTGTTCCTGCCCAAAGAAATCAAGACAAAGACGCACGGTGACCAGGTGTTGGCCGCTGTATCGGAAGCCTGACAGAGGCAGGTGGTTGCTTGGCGGCATGCTTGTACGACTGCATGCGTAGTACCCCCCGAACCGTTATTGCCGCTTTGGGTGAATAACTGCTATGACGACTGTAGTATGACTGTCGGGTAACTTTTGAAAAAGGGGAGGAGCCGTTCTGTGAAACTACAGATGCGGCTCCTCCCCGTCTTCAGTATGCCCCCGTGCTTGTTTCTTACGCATTTGTCTGCAGGAAGCGGCGGGCGGTATCCAGTGCTTCGTTTATGTTGCTGCAGATATATTCCTTGCCTACAATTTCGTTGAAGCCGCTCTTCTCAAGTGCGGTATGCACTTTGGGTTGTACACCGGACAATATGATATGGATGCCCTCTTTCTGGCTCATGCGGCACAGGCTCGTCAGATTGTGTATGCCGGTGGAGTCTATAAACGGTACGCGGCGCATGCGGATGACGCGTACGAGCGGCTGTTTCTCCGTGGTTATCATCACTTCCTCGAATTTGTTGGCGATACCGAAGAAGTAAGGTCCGTTGATTTCGTACACTTCCACGCCTTCCGGTATGATCAGGTGCTCTTCGTGGAGAGCGATGTCGCTTTCCTTGTTGGGGTCGATTTCGTCCGTGATGATGCTCACCTGTGTGGTTTCTGTCATACGGCGCATGAAGAGCAGGCAGGCCAGCACGAGACCTACTTCAATAGCGATGGTCAGGTCGAAGATGACGGTGAGAAGGAACGTGATGAGCAGCACGGTCACGTCAGATTTCGGATTACTCATCAGTTCGCGGAACGTGCGCCAGCCGCTCATGTTATAGCTCACGATGACCAGTACACCAGCCAGGCAGGCCATGGGGATGTACTGTGCCAGCGGCATGAGGAACAGGAAGATGAGCAGCAGGACAATAGCGTGGATGATTCCGGCAACAGCCGTACGTCCGCCGTTGTTGATATTAGTCATCGTGCGGGCGATGGCGCCGGTGGCCGGGATGCCGCCGAAGAGGGGAGACAGAATGTTGGCGATGCCTTGGCCCACCAATTCCTGGTTGGAATCGTGATGGTCGCCGATGACTCCGTCGGCCACCGTAGCCGAAAGCAGGGATTCGATGGCTCCCAGCACGGCTATCGTGATGGCTGGCGAGATGAGGCTCTTTACCTGTTCCCATGTGATGGAAGGCATTGTCAGGTCCGGCAGTTCCGAGTTGATGCGGAATCGGTCGCCGATGGTTTCAATGGTGGTCACACCGGCGTATTGCTTCAAGAGCCAGGCGGCCACAGTCATGAGTATGATGGCTATGAGGGAGCCGGGTATCACGCGCGAAAAGCGCGGAGAAATGGCAATGATGATGACGCTCAGGATGCCCACACCGGCCGACCAAGGTTCGATGGTGCCGAAATGCTGCACATAGACAATCCACTTCTCGATAAAGTCTGCCGGAACCTGTTCGATGGACAGACCGAACAAATCTTTTACTTGAGTCGTGAAGATGGTGACGGCGATGCCGCTGGTGAAACCGACAACAATAGGATAGGGGATGTATTTGATGATGGTGCCCAGATGGAATATGCCCAGCAGGACAAGGAAAGCGCCTGCCAGGATGGTGGCGATGAGGAGTCCCGTTTCGCCATACTCCTGAATGATGCCGTAGATGATGACGATGAAAGCACCCGTAGGGCCGCCTATCTGTACGCGGCTTCCGCCGAACAGGGAGATGGCCAGACCGGCCACGATGGCGGTGATGATACCCTTTTCCGGTGTCACTCCGGAGGCGATACCGAAGGCGATGGCCAGCGGCAGTGCCACGATTCCGACGATGATGCCGGCCATGACATCGGCGGCGAACGTCTGTTTGGAATAGCCTTTCAAGTCTGAGAAGAGCTTGGGCTTGAATGTAAACTGGTTCATGTGTGTATGATATGTTGTTTGATATACCTTTTTCTAAGGAGGTGCAAAGTTATAAAATTACCATATAAAAGCCTAATAAACATTAAAAAGAATGTTGCGGGGAGATGTTTCACCGTGTCTTTTTTTGTCTGCCGGCTCCCCTGCAAAGGTTTATATGTTCGCCTTTTTGTCGCTATCGAAAAAGGCAGATATGAGTCTGTTTATTTGTATCTTTAAATAAGATAGACTGCATCTCAGGAAAATAAATTAAGCAAGCTTATTTCTTTTCCGCTCGATTTGCACTATCTTTGTGCACAAATATAAAAAACATTTAATTCTAAAAAACTTTAATCTATGTTTGAAGGACAACCTAAAGGGCTATACGCTCTTGCTTTGGCCAATACGGGGGAGCGGTTCGGCTATTACACCATGTTGGCAGTGTTTGCATTGTTTTTACGGGAAAATTTCGGATTGTCAGCTGGTGTGGCAGGTACGATTTATAGTTCGTTCCTGATGCTTACTTATTTTCTGCCTTTGGTGGGCGGTATTATGGCGGACAAACTGGGATATGGTAAGATGGTTACTTTGGGTATTCTTATAATGTTTGCCGGTTATTTACTGTTGTCTTTGCCTTTGGGGGCCGGTACGATAGCTTGGGTTTGCATTTTTGCCGCTTTGTTGCTTGTTGCTGCGGGCACAGGTTTTTTCAAAGGGAATTTGCAGGTGATGGTAGGTAATCTTTATGATGCGCCTGAATTGCAGAACAAGCGCGACTCGGCGTTTTCATTGTTCTATATGGCGATTAATATCGGTGCCATGTTTGCGCCTACAGCAGCAGTGGAGATGATGCGTTACGCGCAGGAGGTGCTCGGGGTGTCAAAGGCGGACTCTTATCATTTTGCTTTTGGTGTAGCTTGTTTGTCTCTAATTGTGTCTATTGCTATATATTATGCATTCCGTTCGACGTTCCGTCATGCAGAAGGTGGAAAACAGACCGTAGCGGCAAAGATGGATGCGCCTGTTGAAGAGTTGACACCGGCAGAAACGAAAGCCCGTATGGTGGCTCTCTGTCTAGTGTTTGCGGTAGTGCTTTTCTTTTGGATGTCTTTCCATCAGAACGGATTGACACTGACATTCTTTGCAGATGAGTTTACGGAGCATCAGTCGACTGGATTTGAAAGCATGATGTTTGATGTGACGAATCTGGTGCTTGGTATTGTGATGGTATACTGTGTGTTTGGATTGTTCCAGAATAAGACCGTGCAGGGTAAACTTATGGCGTCACTTGTATTTGTGGCGGCCGGTGCCGGTTTGTATTACAAATATACGGTATTGCCGGAATCGGTAGAGGTGAACGCTCCTATTTTCCAGCAGTTTAATCCTTGTTTTGTTGTGGCTCTTACGCCGGTGTCCATTGCGCTGTTCGGTTGGTTGGGACGTATCGGCAAGGAACCTTCTTCACCAAGAAAGATTGCATTGGGAATGTTAGTTGCAGCCTGTGGGTATTTGGTGATGATGCTGGGATCCAATGGGTTGCCTACTCCCAACGAACAGGCGGAGGCTGTAAAAGCCGGTACAGCAATGTTTGTATCGCCAAACGTGCTTATCACTACATATCTTGTGCTTACGTTTGGTGAATTGTTGCTGTCTCCTATCGGTATATCCTTTGTGTCTAAAGTGGCACCTCCGAAATATAAGGGGATGATGATGGGAGGATGGTTTGTGGCATGTGCTATCGGAAATCAGTTGGTTATGGTTGGTGGCTTCCTTTGGGGTGATCTTCCTTTGTTGGTGACATGGGGTGTGTTTGCCGCTCTTTGTGTGCTTTCCGCTTTCTTCATGTTTGCCATGATGAAACGTCTTGAGAAGGTGGCCTGATGTCACTATTTAATGAAATAAATAAAAAGCGCCGTTGTCCCCTGTCGGGAAGCGGCGCTTTTTCTAAAAACAGTCTGTTCCCTTATACCTTATATAATATATGGAAGAAAAGAAACTGCCGCCTGTGGGACTGGCTTTCGTCCCGTTGCTGATTCTTGTGGCTCTGCTTGTTTGTGTCATCTCCGCTTTTGGTAGCGATGCTCTGTCTGGTGCCAGCCAGATAGCCCTGCTGGTGACCTCAGCCTGTTGTATTCTGCTCGGTATGGCGGTGAAGACGATGCACTGGGAGGATTTTGAACAGGCCGTGAGCAGGAATGTGAGCGGCGTTTCCCAGGCGATACTCATCCTGTTGCTGATCGGAGCTGTGGGCGGTTCGTGGATGGTGAGCGGCATCGTACCCACGATGATTTACTATGGGATGCAGATTATTGATCCCCGTTGGTTTCTGGTTTCTTCCTGTCTGATTTGCGCCGTCGTCTCCGTCATCACGGGCAGTTCCTGGACAACGATTGCCACCATCGGCATCGCCTTGCTGGGCATCGGTAAGGCACAGGGATTCGGGGAAGGATGGATTGCCGGAGCTATTATTTCCGGTGCCTATTTCGGTGATAAGATTTCCCCGATGAGCGAGACCACGGTACTGGCTTCCTCCGTAACGGGGACAGCGCTGTTCACTCACATCCGTTATATGACTTATACCACGATTCCCGCTTTTGTCACAGGACTGGTTGTTTTCACGGTGGCCGGTCTGACGGCTCCTACCGCTTCGGCGCAGACAGTGGAAGTGTTTTCCGAAGGACTGGGACGTGTGTTCGTGTTGTCTCCCTGGCTGATGGCGGTTCCTCTGGTCACAGGAGTCATGATTGCCCGCCGTCTGCCGGCTGTCGTCATTCTGTTCTGTGCCACCCTGCTGGCCTGCGCGGCGGCGGTATTGGTGCAGACGGACCTGATAGACCATATATCCGGAGGGGAGTACGGGATGTGGCTGAATCGTTTTCGCGGAGTGATGATACTTGTCTACGGCAGTACGAGCTTGGAGACGGGAGTGCCGGCGCTGAACGAACTGGTGGCCACGCACGGTATGGCCGGGATGATGAGTACGGTGTGGCTGATATTCTGTGCCATGATATTCGGCGCATCGATGAGTGCGTCCGGCATGATAGAAAGCATCATGCGGATGTTTGTCCGCCGTGCCCGCAGTACGTTCTCTTTGGTCGGTTCCACCGTAGGTGTGGGGCTGTTCATGAATATAGTGTGCGCCGACCAGTATCTGTCGTTGATACTGACCGGCAACATGTTCAAGGATGTATATCGGCGGATGGGGTATGAAAGCCGGTTGCTGAGCCGTACGTCGGAAGATGCCGTGACGGTGACTTCGGTACTGATTCCCTGGAATTCATGCGGCATGACGCAGTCCATGGTGCTGGGTGTGTCCACTTTGATCTATCTGCCCTATTGTTTCTTCAATTACCTCAGTCCCGTCATGACCCTCATTGTCGCGGCCACGGGGTATAAGATAAAGCGGATACCGGCCGTGCAGTCCGTTTCGGACGGAAGCGCGGATGCATCCGCCTTGTAAGGTGTTTCCTGTTTTTTAGTCTTCAGTCCAGATTTCCTCCATCGGTTTCCGGTTCTTGGGAGCCGGTTCCGTCGTTGCTGGGAAACCGATGGGGATGATGACGCACGGTTCGATGCCCTCCGGCAGTTCCATCAGTTCCTTGCACAGTTGCACGCGGAAGTTGCACACCCAGCAAGTGCCCAGTCCCTGTTCTGCGGCAGCCAGGCACAGGTGTTCCACGGCGATGGCGATGTCAATGTCCGCATGGTTCCTGTTGTCGTATCGCCGGGTCCAGGCTTCCGCCTCGTTTTTGCATACCAGTATATAAGCCGGCGCTTCGGTAAACCATTCCCTGTCGTAACACGCCTGTAGCTTTTTGCGGTTCTCTTCCGACGTAATCAACCGGAACAGCCAGGGTTGTTTGTTGACGGCGGACGGTGCGTTGCGCACGCAGTCCTTTATATACTCCAGTTTTTCGGTCGGGATACTGTCCGGCCTGTAGGCACGCACGGAATGGCGCGCTTCACAAAGTTCTCTGAAATTCATGAGTATGTTTAGTTTTAAAAACTCGTTAATGAATTACAAAGTTAACCATTGTCGTGTTGAAATTGATTAAGTTTAATCTAAAAAATAAGCATGAATTTTAAATAAAAACAATATCGGGAAAATTGTGCGGCCGGTTGCTTGCGGATTCATGTCGGCCGTGTATATTTGCAGTGTCGAAAACAAAATATCAACTCTTTAAAAACATACGGTTATGACATTGACACCTTTAATAATTACGACTATGACAGGACTGTTTTCTATGCCTAATCTGCCTTATGCGACGGATGCCCTTGCCCCGGTCATCAGCAAGGAGACCGTAGAACTTCATTACGGCAAACATCTGCAGACTTATGTGACCCAGTTGAACACCCTTATACAGGGTACCGAGTATGAAGGAATGAATTTGGAAGAGCTGGTTGAGAAGGCTCCGGAAGGACCGATTTTCAACAATGCGGGCCAAGTGTTGAACCATACCTTGTATTTCCATCAGTTCCATCCGTCCACGTCCAGTACGGCGCAGCAGCCGGAAGGGAAACTGGCCGCAGCCATCAATGAGGCTTTTGGCAGTTTCGATGAGTTCAAGAAACAGATGAATACCGCTTCCACCACGTTGTTCGGTGCCGGTTGGGCCTGGCTGGCTCAGCAGAAAGATGGTAAGCTGGTGATACTGAAATGCCCTAATGCAGACAATCCTGTGCGCCACGGCATGGTTCCGTTGTTGGGCTTCGACGTGTGGGAGCACGCCTACTATGTGGATTATCAGAACCGCCGTGCCGACCACGTGAATGCCCTATGGAATCTCGTCGACTGGTCGGTTGTAGCTTCCCGTCTGAAGTAACGTTTGTTCTGTATATATTAAGTAAGAGAGGTCGCCTGACAAGTTTAGGCCACCTCTTTCTTTTTATGCTGGAGGCAGAGGGTGAAAAGTCCGGGACGGGAGATGGTTCCATAGATTGTGTACAGCCAGTACAATAGTTACTGTACACTCCGTACAATAGTTACTGTACATTCTGTACAACAGGCTCTGTACAACCTGTACAGCAGGCATTGTACAGAGTGTCCACCTAAAAACGTATGGAAGAAAACGAACTGTCCAGCTGCTTTTGATCTGAGCTGGACGGATATAAAATGTTTATTCTTAATATGTTGTTGTATTTTGCGTGGAATGGGTGTTTAAATAGGCATGGTTGGTAGTTTTACAATGGCAGTTCGGTTTACTAGTATTAGGCAAAGATAATGCAGAGAATCATTCAGTCATCCTGTTCGGAGAAGATAATTGTTATATTGAATATCCATGACAATTAAAATAT